>NZ_JBVPGN010000036.1:0-734257 GCF_055816715.1 Enterobacter sp. PL_is514
GCCGGGCAGTACGCTGACGGTGAGACGGGACTGCACTATAACCTGTTCCGCTACTACGACCCGCAGGTCGGGCGGTTTATTGTGCAGGATCCGATTGGGTTGAATGGTGGGTGGAACCTTTATCAGTATGCGCCGAACCCGTTGGGGTGGATTGATCCGCTTGGATTGCTGACCTATAACACGATGCCGAGTATTACTGGTTTCCAAAAGCATCATATTATTCCACAACAGTTAAAAGGCCATGATTTAATAAAAGCGGCTGATTTTAATATCCATGATATTAAAAATGTTATTTATTTACCTAAGTCAGCTGATTACCATCCGACAAGAACAATCCATAGTGGGTCTCACCCTGTTTATACAAAAAATATAGGTGACCAGATGGATGCTATATATGAATACGGGAAGGAAAACGGCTGGAAACAAGCAGAGTATAAACAAGCTGTTAGTGAAATTATAAAAAATGAACGTGCCGATTTACGCGGTGGGAAAACTATTCTTAACAAAAACTCGGTTAGAAAAGCGAGGTGCTAAGTATGTATGAGCTACGAATTGCTTCTGATTACCCCAATAGTTATTGGTTTGAATACCAGCACCCTGACATATCTGGAAGTGCTTTTTCTCAATGTAAATCAATTGAAAGTAACGAGGGGTATTTTTTTAAATTAAAATCTAAGGTGAGTGAGAAGGCACTGCTTGCATATGATTTTTATTATAGTGATGGGCCTATATTCATATCACCCAGACTAGCATCACTAATTTCTTGTCACGATGTTTTTCGGACTGATGTTCAACTTATTGACGCAACTGTAACTGTAAATGAAACCCAACATCAAGGGTATAAAATAATTAATATACTAAGAGAGGTTTCATGCATCGATATGGAAGCTTCAGAAAGCCAACCTATATTAAGTTATTTACCTAATGGTCCAAGGAAGTTTAGTAAAATAGTCTTCAAAGAAAATGTTGTTGAAGATTTTAGTATGGCAAGATGTAGTGAATATAAATCTTGCGTAATTATTTCAAATGAATTAAAAGAGTTCCTTTCTAAGAATAATGTGAAAGGAATAGATTTTGCTGACCCTATTTATTAATGTGAGTATGATTTTAATTAGCTAAAATGGTCCGGGGAATGATTTTCCCGGATTATAAAAACATTTAAATTCCAATTCAATATATGATTTTATCATTAACTACTTGCTTTGCAAAGTATAAAAGATAACCCTCAAGGATTGTGCGTATGAGTTGGCTAGAATACAGAAAAGCGTATGGGTTAGATGGCTTAATATATAAAATTATGGGTGGGAATACATTAGATGATTTTTGTGTGTATACAAAAGAATATGAAGCATTTGCTAAAGAAGAGCTTGTTTGTTATTTAGATAACTATCCTGTCATTAGTGATGACGATGAGGAAGTATATCCTGATTTTGTTGTTGATAATTCTCTAGAGTTGTTTTTCTATGGAGATCAATTTATAGATGTATTACATAATATCTCTATCCAAAGAGAAAAACCATCTGTAGCGGATTTCATATCAGGTTCAAATTTTTATCTCGAGAACGATAACTTCATAGAGCTTTGATTTAAAGAGCGAGAGATTAATTAAAAATTGATTTACTTAGCTTATTTGAAGGTAGTACATACTGAGAATGTAATTCTAAATTAATTGGTTATTACTGAGGGCTATATTTATGGATGCGTCTGAGACTATTGTGAATGAGATTGAAAAAGCATTAAAACAACTTATTGTCATTTGCAATAAACACTCGCTGTCAGGAAGTTTCAGCACCGTCACTGATCTGGACAATGCCTTCCCGTGCAACTTACCTCGTTCGACAGAGGTGGAATTTTTATATGAAAATTATAATCCTGAAAAGTTAAAGATTGAAACAGGCTTCACGCCAATTAAACTTCACTCAGCCAGTGAGCTCTTGAAGGCTCAAAGTGGTTATGAATACTTACCAGATAATTATCTTGTTATTGGTAATGATTTAGGCGGAGGTAAACCTATAATTGCGGTTATCGATGAAGGGAGTTCCTCTGTTTATGCAGGTTGTGATGTAATTGAACCGTTTCAGATAGCTAGTAGTCTCTCTGGGTTCATATTTTCTCTAGCTGAGCTTATTGATTTGGTATATGGCCAGTACGATATCTTTGATATAGCAGATGATAATGACGAAGTAAAAGATGATTTTATTTATGAATTGCAGGGAAGGATTGTGCCTCTTATCGGTAATGAAAACTTCAATGCGTTTTATAATTATTTTTATGGATAGATTTTTTCTTTAAAAGGAAACCCTCACGGTAAAATATTCTTTTATAGCGAGGTGATGTTCTCTTTTTACGGATGTTTTAAACAAGATTTAAAATAGTAATGCGGTGTATTTATTCAAGAGAAATTAATCTAATGCATGAGAGGAAAGGGATTATATGCAGACTACGCGAGTAATGGGAGAAGGATATGAACCTTACGTTGAGCAATTAGGTGACAAACTGATTTATTCCTTACCTGTCGAATCGGGATTTGTAAGTTTTCATTTTGAGTTTGATATTCGTCAGATCGATCTTGACGTCCTGCTGTCCGATCATTACCGGCGGGCCGTCCTGGAAGTGACCGCACACACTTTGCTCCAGCGTTCGACGTTGAAGGGACATAAACGATTCACTCAGAACGATTTTGATAACCTTATTGCCACTACCCTTCATGCATCGCAAGAGCATCTTAGCGCATTCATTTCTAAAATTAATCGGGAGCACAATATTTCGATTGAACATTATGTGAATGACATAGTGAATAGACGCATAACCAAAGGATGAATATACCGATCCCAGATAAGGTCAACATTCATCTTAAAATCACGCTGTATCTACAGCTCTTTTCAACCTCGTGCTGCCCGAAGAAGTCAAATCGATTTCGTGATAACCGACGAATGCGGCTAAGTGCGCGGAAGCGGCCAGCTCGGCAGCTTTGGCGAGGTACGTCATCGGAGCCAAGGTTTCCCATGTGTTGTGAATCGCATGGCGATGGCACATCAGCCGCTTCGCTATGCCGGAAATATATACTTTGCCTTTAACAGGAGCAATATTAAAAATATTTGTGCGGATGCAATCTTCGACTACTTTTACGATACTAACATGTTAATGAATATCATGCTTTCGGTAAAATCTGTCAGGAGCAAAACGATTCAAGACAAGGACAACTGATGAGTAATGTTAAAAATCTTATTGCAGCGTATATTAACTGCTTTGAAGAAAATGATGTTCTCACTATCGGAATAGGAGATGACACTCATGATCCAAAAAACTTTATCATTATCGGACGATTTGATGAGGATGAATTACCTATTAACGACTGCATTGGATTTCAGAGTGAGTCAACGGAATATGAGTTAACAGACTCTATTCGTTCCGTTCAACTCACAGATGGCAAACTTGTGATCGTGCTTAATGATGATGCCGCAAAAAAAATTGGCATCAGCGAATATCGCGTGGTCATTCCTGCAGCAAAAGATTTTAAATCGCTTGAAAAGTATTTAAGAGAAATGTTTGATGGCAGTGATGTGCCGCTACAATTACCGTAAGGTTTTAGCTACTACATGGCTATCTTAGCACCCGAACTTTAAAAGATGCAGGCGGGACATTTCGAGTAGAGGGCACATGTGCTGAGCCAACGTTTAACGGCGAATAGGATTGCTACGTCACTGTATGAGGTGAAAGCGAAAGATATGTCCGCTTTGTGCCAGAAGCGGACGTTGCCTAGCGGTATCTCTTAATCGCTTGATCTATAGTAACTGTCTATTCCCCCTATACGTTGAACTAGGACCTACCCGATGAAGTTTGAACGTTCATTGCTAATGGGAAATAATTGAATACGTCCGCATCAATATTGGAGGACAATAAAATGAATTATATAATTCCCTTTAATATTAAGAAGGGCTATAAGTTAACAATCCTTTGAATTTATAATATCTTATAATTTCATGGGTTCAATTAATTTTTCTTCTCATCATCCAACAGAATATCAAGATTCTTCGACGGTTCAATAGGTAATTTCAAGGGCTGGCTGGAATCCTTTGGTAAATTACCCCAATCAGTTGTTACTTTTACCACAGGTTTTTTTTGTGGTTTTGTAGACATTTTGGGGTTTGTAGATTTTTGGGTATTTGTGGATGAATCTATTTGCTGGGTGACTTGATTATTAAAGGGTCCTACTGGAGATGGTTTAATATCCACTTTCATCTCAATAAAATCCTTTACAGGCATAGTTATACCATTATAACCAATAGCAACCGGATATTTAAAAACCTGATTCAATGTAACACTGTTTCCAGAGGCTCTGGTTATATTTCCCGTAAAACCTAAGGTATCTGGCGCAATGGATTGAGAGAGCACTTTCAGTTGTAGGTCTAATGCGTTGATTTGGCTTTCTAACGAATCTATCTCAGGTGTTGAGTTTTGATCGCTTGAGGCTGCTACTCCTGATGAATTTTGAGCCGATTTTGATGGTTCTCCTGCTGCTGCCTCATTACTTCCAGGCTTGGCGTTTAATGCTTTGTTTTGAGCTTTTAATTCATTTAATTTAGTGACTAGTGACTGTTTTTGAGATGTTAAAGCAGTTAGTTTTGCCAACGTTGCAGACTCCGAAGCACTACCCCCGTCTGTTGAAGTTATAGTGACATTAATTGACCTAGCGTAATAAACGTCTGTAACAAAAACAATACCAGGAGTTATACCATAATTATTATTTGAATCATCAAGTAAATTATCGATTAACATCTGCATTTGCCTATCCAGATACTGCAATTTCGATGTCTCATTTTTATCAACGCTAGCCTTATACAATAAAAATCTATCCATAGCAGAGCTGAAGTCCAGACTAATGACTTCTGCATACGGTACACTGAAAGTGATATTACGTTTAGAACTACTGGCGAAAGAAAACGTTTGAGCAAGAGCACTTGTCACTGTCCCCAGACCTAAGCTTACATCACTCACTGAAGCAAAAGAGTAGCCAGGAAACGCAATCACTCCATTCTGTCTGGCTTCACTTGAAGGGTAGCTAACAAATGCACCTGTCCGTGAATTAGCATTTCCTAATGTGTCCCAACCCTGAGTCTGGGGTAACGTTGGTATAGTTTGTTCTTCTTCAAGCAGATCTGAAACATCGAACCTCGTAAATCTGATCGGTTTTATTGTATAAAACTTAGAGGGAACTTTATTTATCATATTAGGAGAGACGAATGGGAAAATATACACATCCCCAGGATAAAAGCGCTCTTTGGGGGGGAATATAGGGAATATGTTTAACTGGCGGGTATTTCTTGCCCATTCTTTAGCTACGATACCCGGTTCTTGTGTCTCAGCACATCCTGAAATAACCGCAGATAATATAAATGGAATAGTAAGCTTGACTTTATTCATGACACGCCCCACGATTAACACATAGGTAAATTTTAAAAATAAAGATGTTTTATTTTATTGGGTTGAGTTTTGGTTGTGACAATTAAATTATTAGCATGAGTTAATCTCAGTGAATGGAATGTCTATTAAAAAAAAATTAAAGCACTGATAATGATATTATGCGTCCCTATTAAAAACTCTCCAACTTATAATAATGGCTATAAAATATCGTTGCCTTGCGTATTATTTCGATGCGAACAGAAAGCTCGGTACAAGGGAAAAGCAGAGACGGCAGCAGGACAGCTGTTTTTGCTTCCGCTGGGTAAGTCGCCTTAAACACTCTTTTGCTGGAATGTAGATTCTTGATGTGACTGTTATATGGTCTAAAGACTTCACTGAATGGCCTCTGGAGTATTTTCACACTTTGTTTGCAAGGAATACCAGCAGAGCTAAACGAGCGGAAAGATTGTTTGAAGCAGGATTATATGACCTGGTCCTCGTTGATTATCACACGCCAATGTTAGTCATGCATCCCGGCGGTCATGACAAATGCGAACTTCCGCTCTTCGCTCATAGCGGAACTTCATCTCAGTAGGCTTATCAGTTCCGCTCTGCGCTTTAGCGTGACCCTATCGAAGCAGTTTAAGGGGGCACAGAATGACGTTCGCCACTATTGATGACGTCAGAAACCGGATCGAACCGTTAGACAGAGAACTGCTCATCGGATAACGGAAATGCAAGCTGTCGTTTTTACCCGTTCTGGTAGCTGTTAAGGGTGAGCGGTTATGAGAAAATAACCCACGCAAACGGTTTCGTTGGTTTTAACCGTTTTCGACACATTATCTATCGCTGTGATGGCGTTGTTGTTTAGCATTTTATTCTTTACGTCTCCTCCCCTGGGGAGACGTCTTTTTCCCACGCACTCTTCACAATGTCTGCAACCCCAAACGCCCCTGAAAAATCGCCTTTGATAAGGGATTAGATGTACCTCTATGAGAGTTTGGTCATCAGAAGAAAGGGTTTGAGCTCTGGATGGAAGTCAGATGCAGCCCTGTTCCGTATTCGCTGCAGGGGAACCTGCTCTGAGTTTGTTTAACCTTTCCACGGCAATAACGTCTCTTTCGCACGGAACGGGAGGCGCGTAAAAATAACCCTTTATCTCTGCACACCTTCCTCAAGGATACGATCAAATTGCTCCTGAGTTTCAACACCTTCAGCGACAGCTCTAGCGACAGTGGCACAGTCCGGCCGAACGACGGCATCTTTAACAAAACTGCCGTCAATTTTGATTTTGTCAAACGTGAACATGCGCGGATCATGTCTATGCGTTATGGTATACCGCCCGATCACCATATTTCACAGGCGTTTCCCCAGATAAAAAATTATCTGTAAAAGCATCGAAAACGCCTCTTATCGAAGGGTATTTTTACGTCAGTTTTTATGGCCGGTAACTGACCAGAATGCGGCCTGAACGTTTTCTGGTGAAGTCTTTCCGTTTGCAAGCAGAAGCTGAGTAAGGATCCGTGCTTTTGCCGGATTCAGCCCCGACGAAACAACAAAGCCGGCTTTGTTATCATCGACCTCGACGTTACGTTTTACTGCTCCTGTATAGGAGCGCGATGCGCGGACCACGACAAGTCCATGCTCCCGGGCCGCTTTGAGCGCAGCTAACGCTGAGGCGGATGTATTTCCGTCTCCCACGCCGGCGAGAATAATTCCTTTTGCACCATCACGCACCGCATTGTTGATTTGGACATCGTCCATATTACTGTGGGCATAAATGATCTCAACCCGCGGAAGTTTATGGGATGCAGGTAATTGTAGAGACAGACGAGATTCTGCCGGCACCGGGGTAATATAATGAACTTCTGCCGCATCGACATAACCCAGTGGGCCGGCGTAAGGTGACTGAAAAGTAGCCACTCCGGTTGTATCCGATTTCGTGGACCAAATCGGTGACTGGATAGTGTCATTCATCACAATCATTACTCCCCGTCCCTTCGATTGTTTGTCCACAGCAGCATTCACAGATTCAAGCAAATTAGCAGGGCCATCTGCACCAGTTGCTGTCGCCGGTCGCATGGCTCCAGTAATAATAACAGGCTGGGGGTGATGTATTACCAGACTGAGGAAAAAAGCTGTTTCTTCAAGAGTATCTGTGCCATG
The DNA here is from genome assembly GCF_055816715.1 of Enterobacter sp. PL_is514. Classification (NCBI taxonomy): domain Bacteria; kingdom Pseudomonadati; phylum Pseudomonadota; class Gammaproteobacteria; order Enterobacterales; family Enterobacteriaceae; genus Enterobacter; species Enterobacter sp. PL_is514. The sequence goes on from NZ_JBVPGN010000036.1 coordinate 7,570, forward strand.
GGTAATAATAATAGCGTCAGCGGCACCTGTACTGAACAGATCGTCGATCTTCTGGGCAAGATCAAACCAGATTTTATCATTCATGTCCTGAGAACCAATGGATGCGACCTGGACACTACTAAGCTGGGCTTTTTTATCCAATCCTGGAACGGCTGCAAGCAATACTCTTGGGCTGATGGCGCCGGATGTGTATCCGATAGAGCTGGAGTCTTCACCAGTGCTCTGTCCTGCAATGGTACCGCCGGTAGCAAGGATCATCAATTTAGGCAGAGTCTCAGTCGCTTTTTGGCTATATGTCGTTAATGACGGCGAGGCCGTTGCAGCCTGAGAACCATGAGTAAATAGCGAGGCATATACTAGTGTTAGCGCAAACGCGACAGGATGATTTATAGGCTTGAACATGACTTATTCCTTAGATAAAAGGCAGATGCCTTAACTTTTGTCGCCGATACTTTGGCTGGAGCATCATGGGGCATGACAATCGTAGCCGACATACCGGGTAATTTTGCAGACAGAGTGGTAGCCTGAACATAATTTCCGGATGAAAAGGCCAGAGTACCGACTGAGAGCAGGCGTTATAATTACTCATCTATCAATTTTTCAGCAGATGCAACTACATCACCATAAGCAAGTAGTGTTATATAAAGAACACCTCATTTATACACACCTTGTCCTTTCACTTCCAGTTCTCACTCTGGAAGACAAGCTTATATTGCGACACATCTCAAAGAAAAAATCCCTGGAACATAAATGGGGTTATTTAATCTATGTAATTTATTCCATACAAAATTTGATACAGAATCCACTAATGAGTCAAAAGTTGTCCTGGTGATGGTTTTAACAGAATTGATGTTATCAAAATATAAAAAACAGAACTAATGCATGCACAATGTTAACAATATGAAAACATTTTAAGTCAACGTGTTAACAAAAAGGCGGGTGTTAAAGTTTAATATGTCAACTATGATTTTTAATTGGGTTTTTAATAAGCCACTGTTTTCTTTGCTTACATTTCAAAAAGACTACGGCCTCGTTGCGGGAGGAATAGATGGTGCTTGTCTGCTGCGTGCCAGGAGCGGTCATTGATTTAATCAGATAAACAATGCTTAAAGGCCGATCTTACGTTTTCGTATAGCGCAGGTGAGAGCATGACATTTTCCCAAATATTATTATGTCCAGCTTTGGGAATGGTCAGAAGTTGCTTTTGACTACAGCATGATGCAGAAGACAGCAGCTTTTCTGGTATTTCTGAGGGGATGATTGCATCATTTTCGGCAGCAATAATCAGTAAATTCCCGTTAAACTCAGCAGCAATGTTCCATGCATCTGTATGTTCCCAATTCCTGGGTTGGCGTATTATTGCAGAGAAATCAGGGCCAAACTTAACTTTATATGCAAGTGTTGAGTAGACACCTGGAACCATAAGGATGAGAGATCGGAATTGCATCGCTTTACTAAGCTGAAGTGCATTATAGGCTCCCATACTGATGCCCATACAACCTGTAAGCGTCTGCCCCAGAGAAGCGATAACCGCCTCTGCTTGCATCGTACGATTAAAAAGAGAAGATTCGTGAATGTCTCCCCCCGTTTCACCATGACCTGTAAAGTCAAATACCGTCGTTCCAAAACCCAGGGTATCCAAAATATCCCGGTATTTGTAGAAAACGGTTCGATCTTTGCCGCCACCATGAAGCATCAGAACATGTCCATTGCGCCCAAATGTGCTTTCAGCATGAATTGTTTTGCCATGGAACGGGACCAGGAAGTTGTGACTCGAAATCATCTTCGTATGTGTTTTTGGCGACATGGTTTATTCGTTGTATCAAACCCAAGCGCGCCATGTAATGTCAGACTGAATCACCACTGCTTCGGTAGCCATTTTTTAGTTTGTCACACGATCTCTTGCCCAATTGATGTGCGTCGGCATCTTCCGCTCCTCGCTAAAAGCGGAATTCAGACTAGCATCTAATTTCGATGACTGAAGCGGATGTAACTTTAACGAGCAATCAGCCGATAATTATTTCAAAGAACATACCAGAGTGGCATGATCCCACCACTCGTTGGTATTAACTTTTGTTGCAAGTACGTTAAATTGTGCTTCCTGTATCTCATTTGTTAATGCAGGGAGAGGTTTCAGGGTACGCCAGGGGTGACCTTCTTTCAGTAAATGATGTCTTATAGGATCAAAAACACTAATATCATCAGAATTACGGGGGCTTCCACACATGGAGCTGATCACAAGCCGTCCGCCGGGTTTGAGCAATCTTTTCGCTTCTGCGAAAAAGCGAGTTCGGTCATCATCTATCAGGCAATGCAAACAACTACCATCAATAACCAGCTCAAACATTGAGTCCTTGCATTGATAAATATGACAAACATTTCCGACAAGAAAATGAGCGGAGAGGCCCGCTTGTTGAAAACGCCTTTCAGCCCATCTGATAGCGGTTTCAGAAAAATCCACACCCCATACTGAATATCCTCGTTCAGCAAGAAACTGCGCAGCCATCGCTCCATTACCACATCCCATTTCAAGTATTGGCGCGCCAGGTTGGGGTAAATAATTATTAAAATCAAGCCACTGAAAGATTTTTTCTTGCTGTTCTTTTGCCCTGAAATAACCTTTATCAGCCCAAGCTATAGCCCCATTCGCTATGAGTTGTCTGTATTTTTCTTCATAGGGATTCATATTTAAGACGCTTTATTGCAACAATAACACCCTTTATTTTATATGTTATTTATGGAAAAAATGAAGTTTCTGGCGAAAAAGTGCGTGCTGTAGATACACGCAATAACGTCCGCTTTCACTCTTAAGGGACATTCGACAAACAACATTGTATTTTGCGTAAGGCCGAAATTCCTGCTTCTTACTCAACAGTTTTCCGGCCTCCCATCTCTCGTCTCAGTGCGCCGCGATATACGGCTCCTTCACAAACTCCGCCATTAGCCAGACCATATCATGCAGAAGCCCGGTGAGTTCTTTCGCCACGCTCGCAGGCAATGTTCCGCCCATCACCGCCAGCGTTAATGCCACGGCATAGTCCACCTGCAGCGTTGTCTCTTGCCAGCAGTCCGGTACGCAGGAGGTTATCTTTTCCCCCGCAATCAGCTGTTCAACCAGATACGGCGGGAGTTCAGCATCACAGCACTCCCGCAGTCGCTTCAGCGCAGCCAGCAATCGCTTACAGAGCGTAGCAAACGTCACCGCGTCGTCAGTTTCCACCAATACGCTTACATAGGCGGTGCAGGCATCGGCCAGTTGGAAGAGATCCGCAGATTCGGAAATTGAATTGTTGATGAGGTGACAAACAGCGCTTTCCGCAGAGAGCGCGTAAGAAAACTCAGGGGTAGTAGCCATTTAGCATCCTCGTTGTGCAAAAAAATGTCATGTTATGCTAACGGGTTCCTACGCCCGGTTACGGATGTGCCGCAACGCAGGCACTTTACGACCGCGAAGAAGGGAAAAAAAGGGATAGCCATGAATTACATCAGGTTGCTTGCAGGTTTGCGAGGCGGCTTCCAGAAGGGCGTAGCCGCCGGGCACATTTTGTACCGCGGTTACTCTTTACGCAGACTTTTTCATTTTGATCAATCCTTCTAATAACGTCTGCGTCGCGCGGGAAGATTTGCCCGCCTGGGAGCAAACCAGCCCAAACTCCCGGCACAGCGAAGGCGTCACGGGCACGACGCACAAACCGCGTAATTCATCCGGCAGAGCGGATTCAGGTATCAGTGCGACGCCCAAGCCTTCGCGTACCAGCAGGCAGACGCTGATCCAGTCGCGGACGGTCACCTGTACGTCAGACAGTTCCAACCCAGTCTGCTCCATCAGGCTTTTTCCATTGACGGCACAACCGCCTGTGGCGAGTACGAAGGGCTGGTCTGCCAGTTCCTCAAGGGTGATGCCGCGCGTGCGTGCATAGCGAGCCAGACGGTGGTTGGCTGGTAACACTGCGACCCATGCATCTTGCCCCAGGATCGCATCCGCGCGTCCGGGAACAGGGTTCATGACCACACCGATATCAACAGTATCTGCCGCAAGCCACTCTTCGACCTCCTGGTCCGTGCCTTCCAGTACGACCACCTCTATTTCAGGATGCAGGCGCTTCACGTCCCGCAACAGCCCCGGCAAAAGCGTGGACGTTACTGACGGAAAACTGGCAAGTCGAATGCGCCCGCCACTCAGCCCGCGGCTCTCATCCGCCAGTGTGCGGATGGCGTCCAGCCGTGCCAGCATGCTTCTTGCCTCTTTGACAACCCGCTCGCCCAGGGCTGTAACACCGACGTGGCGTCGCTCACGCGTAAATACCGCAAATCCTAATGAAGCCTCTAACTGAGCGATCGCCTGGCTGGCACCCGACTGCGTCATGCCGACCTCTTCAGCGGCACGCGAAATATTACTGGCGTCCGCCACGGCAACCATCAGGCGCCAGTGCAACAGATTCATCATGGGTATCAGTAGCTCAGCTAATAGTTAATTTATGAATCATTAATTTTACAGTGATAACGGTTTTAAGCACAGTGAATGCAAACCGAATGTTTATCACTCACAGCTTTAACGGAGAGATTATGAAACTCTATTACGCCCCGGACACCTGTTCACTCTCACCCCATATCGTGCTTCGCGAACTGGCGATTGAGTTTGAGCTGGTTAAAGTGGACAACAGGAGCAAGCTTACCGCTGACGGGCGCGACTTCCTGACCATTAACCCTAAAGGCTATGTCGCCGCGCTTGAACGGGATGACGGAAATGTCCTGACCGAGGGGCCAGCGATTTTGCAATACCTCGCTGACCTCAAGCCGGAGAGGGGACTGGCACCGCGCGCAGACAGCTGGGAGCGGGTGCGGCTTCAGGAATGGCTTAACTTTATCACCAGTGAAATACACGCGGGATCGGCTCCTCTTTTCAACCGCCTGCTGCCCGAAGAGGTCAAATCCATTTTTCGTGAGAAGCTCTTCAGGCCGTTCAGTTTTCTTGAGGAAACGCTCTCCACTCGCGCTTATTTGACAGGATCGACCTTCAGCGTGGCAGATGCCTATCTTTTTACCGTGCTGAGGTGGTGCAAGTTCTTCTCCATCGAGCTGAGCCCCTGGCCTGCGCTGCTGGCGTACAGGGATAAAATTAATGCCCGTCCAGCGGTGCAGGCCGCATTACGTGCGGAAGCGGCTCAGTAAGACTGTAAAGCGGGTTTTTGCCGATCGTGAGTGAATATCTGCCATTTTATCTCCGACATGCTCAGGGTAAAAATGGCGGTGGCAAGCGTGTTCTCTTCATCAGGATCGTTTGGCGAGAGACGATAAATCGGGAGCGCGGGATCATGCTGGTCTGAAAGAATACCCAGTGCCGCCGCACCATCAAGGTGAGATTGCGTCCCCAGCCAGGCGTTTAACCTCTGCTGGCGTGACCGGGAGCTGTCGGTGATCACCTGCTCAACCGCAGCAAGCTGAGGGTGGATAAGGTGATTAGCATGGGCGAAAACCTCCCGCAGCGGCGTGACGGAACAGCCTGTTCCCGTCGCTTCCACGCTAAACAGCCGGCTGTCTCCCATTTGTCCCAGCGTATGATGAAATGCACCGGCGCGTGACACGGTGGTCAGTATTGAGATGGCTTCATCTAAGGTGGCGGCATTCAGCGCGGCGCGGGCTAATACCTGGCGCGGCATTCCGCGTGGACGGTGCAAAGCGCGAATGTTATTCACCGTATTCACCACGCCCTTTTCGTTTACGGCGAAGGTATGTCCGCAAATTGAGCCTGGATAAGCAAAACTGGTGAACGCCAGGCCGTCATCCGGGGTGATGCTGACGATGGCGCAGTCATTGCGAAGCTGCGGGAAACCGTCTTCATTATGCGCGATAATCAGCTCCCCCTCTGCGGTTCTTCCCGCTACCGTGGTACAGCCATCAGAGGTTGAGCGCACCAGATCGCCGCGGCAGTTCCAGGCAAACACCTCATCAAATGGTGCATCCAGACCCTCGGCTAATCCCTTCAGCTCCTGCCAGATCAGGGGATAGTGTGACTGGACCCGCGAGCGCATGCTTCGGGTCTGTTCTGCGTCTTTCATGGCGGTAACGGTTTGCCACAACGCCGTTTGCGTGAGTTTTGCATGCCAGGCCTCGCGGCCAAAGGCGCCAAGTTCCTGACCTACTGCAAAAGCGGAACCACGAATGTCGATTTTTTTCATAGTATTATCATTCACTTCTGTTCAGGATACGTGTTGCAAAAATTCTTTCAGGCGTGGATTGCGACTGCTATTCAGCAGCATATCAGGTGGACCATCTTCGGCAATGGTGCCGCCATCAATAAAGATGAGCCGTGATGCCACATCCCGGGCGAAGCCGATTTCGTGGGTCACAATCACCATGGTCATGCCTTCTTCGGCCAGCGAGCGCATGACTTTCAGCACCTCGTGCCGTAATTCGGGGTCCAGGGATGAGGTTGGCTCATCGAACAGCATCATTTTCGGTTTCACCGCCAGGGCTCTGGCAATGGCCACGCGTTGCTGCTGACCGCCAGAGAGCTCTGATGGGTAGTGACTGGCGCGTTCGCGTAAGCCAACGCGGTCCAGCAGCGCCAGCGCCTGCTCCCGCGCGGCGGCTTTGCTCTGTTTGCGTACGCGAACCGGACCAAACATCACATTCTCCAGCGCCGTCAGATGGGGGAACAGATGGAACTGCTGAAACACCATCCCGGCTTCGCGGCGGATATCACATTCGTTAGCGTGAGGATCGGTAATATGCATTCCCGCTACCAGCAGCGTGCCAGAGGAAATTTCCTCCAGCTTGTTAATGCAGCGCAGCAGCGTCGATTTGCCCGAACCGGAAGGGCCGATGATCACCACGACTTCGCCGGCGTCAATTTTTAAATTGATGTCGTGCAGCACCTGAGTGGCGCCGAAATTTTTCGACACTGCGCTAAATTCAACCATGCTCATAAAATATGGATCCTCTTCTCCAGTTGCTTCAGCAGGAAACTTAGGCACAGCGTCACCAGCAGATAAATCATTGCCACTGCGGTCCAGACTTCCAGCGCGCGGAAATTACCGGCAATAATTTCTTGCCCCTGACGAGTCAATTCCGCCACACCAATCACAATAAACAGCGAGGTGTCTTTAATACTGATAATCCACTGATTACCTAACGCAGGGATCATACGGCGTAATGCCAGCGGCATAATGACATGCCATAGCGTGCTGCGCTGAGATAATCCCATTGCCAGGCTGGCCTCTCTAAAACCTTTATTAATCGAGAGGATCGCCCCTCGGGTGATTTCTGCAATATAAGCACCCGAGTTAATCACAATAGTCGTAATGGCCGCGGTTACCGGATCGATATGAATCGGTAACACCATGGGGAGTGCGAAGTAAATAAACATCACTTGTACCATAATAGGCGTCCCGCGGATTAACTCGACAAAGACTAACGAGACTGTCTTTGATATTTTTCCTCCGAGCGCCCGGCAGGTTCCCGCCAGCAGGCCAATAACAAAACCACCCAATAAACCTGATAATGAAATAATCAGCGTCAGCTGTAGTCCTTGCAACAACAGCGGCAGGGACTCCCAAATATATTTACTGTCGAAATTCATCATGTTACCCGTTAAGATGTAACGAGGTCGGATCGCTCCGACCTGGCGGGATTATTTTGGCTGTTTAGCAAACCACTTCACGTAAATCTTGCTGTAAGTGCCGTCCGCACGTAGCGCCTGCAGCGCAGCGTTGATCTTCGGCGTCAGGCTGCTGTTCTTCTGCATCGCAAAGCCGTAGTGCTGCGGCAGAATGCTGTCAGTCTCGCCGGTCGATTTCACTTTGCCATCACCTGCCGTTTTTACGTAATAGAGTACGTTGGGCGAATCATGCACCACGGCATCAAGGTTACCTGCCTGCAAATCAAGATAGGCGTTATCGATATTCGGGAATTCGACATAGTTCGCCTTATATTTGCTTTTCATAAAGCTGGCCGCCGCCGTTCCCTGCTTTAATCCCACTTTCTTTCCTGCTAAATCGCTGAATTTAGTAATGGTATTATCGCTGCTTTTCACCGCCATTAATAAATCAGCATCATAATAACCGTCGCTGAAATCGACGACCTGTTTACGCGCGTCGGTTATCGTAATGCCCGCCATGGCGACATCCAGATTACGTGATTGCAAACCCGGAATCAGTCCCCCGAAGTCCATCGGGCGTAATTCGTAGCTGACGTGCATTTTTTTAGCAATGGCATCCCACAAATCAATATCAAAGCCGACGTATTTATCGCCTTGTTTAAATTCAAAGGGGACAAAGGCGGTATCAACGCCAACCGTTAATTTATCCTGCGCTTCTGCCACAAAACTGGCGGAGCAAGCGACCAGCGCTAACGTAACTTTTAATTTAGTGAATAATCCAGACATGATAACCCTCGGCGTCAGTGAAGTAGCGTGCATGAATGTCACCCGGCGAAATATATCGGCAGGGTGGGGAAATAAAAAAGTTGATATGCAGGGCGCACTTTCATGTGCCAAAATTAAAACGATACTTATGCGGGAATAATCTCATCCCGGGTGTCGGGCACCGGCGTCTGTGCGCCGTTCATTACCATCGAGAGAAAACTGTAATAACCATTAATTCCGATTAGATCCACCACGCCTTTCTCGCCCCACAGCGCGATAGCGTGCTGCCAGGTGGCATCGCTGACCTTCTGCTGCTCCTGTAACTCCTTGCAAAAGTGATAGACCGCCCATTCATCCGGCTGCAGATCCTCTGGAAGACGCTTTTCATTAATCGCCTGCACTGCCGCGGCAGAAATACCTTTCTCGCGCGCTATCGGCGCATGAATCGCCCACTCCACAGGCTGTGACCAGTGCCGCGCGGTCATCAAAATCGCCAGTTCCGACAGGCGCTGTCCCAGCGCGCTGCGATAACGCAGGTATTCGCCCATGCGTTGCGCATGCGCCATCAGCTCGGGACTGCGCAGCAGCGGCTCGAAAGGTGGCAGCAGCGCACCGCGGGGCCCATTGATTATCTCTTCGGCCAAAGCACGCTGCTGGTCGTCCCATTCATGCTCCGCCAGTGGGGGTAAACGATTGATCATAATTTGCCGGTCTCTTCGCGAATGACGGTGTTCAGCGTGTCCACTACAAAGTCGAGCTGGCCAGGCGTGACAATAAACGGGGGGGCGATCAGGATATGGTCGCCATATTGCCCGTCAATCGTTCCACCCATTGGATAGACCATCAGCCCACGTGACATACAGTTTGCTTTGATTGCTGCGTGCAGTTTCAGGGCAGGATCGAAGGGGGTTTTGCTGGCTTTATCGCGTACCAGCTCAACGCCCGCAAACAAGCCGCGTCCACGCGTATCACCGACATGCGGTAATTCCCCCAGCACTTCACGCAATGCGTTGTGCAGGTAAGCCCCCTGTTGCCTGACCGCCTGCAGTAAATTATCGCGCGCGATCACCTGCTGCACGGCCAGGGCTGCGGACGCGGCGGTCGCGTGACAAATGTAGGTGTGCCCGTGCTGGAACAGACCGCTACCGGCCTGCAGCGCTGAGACAATCTTCTCGCTCGCTAATACTGCGCCAATCGGCTGATAGCCGCCCCCCAGCCCCTTCGCGATGGTCACCAAATCCGGCACCACATCATCCTGTTCAAACGCATGCAATGTGCCGGTGCGTCCCATGCCGCACATGACTTCATCCGCGATATAGAGGATGCCGTATTTATCACACAGGTTGCGTACACCTTTAAGATAGCCCGGGGTAGGCGGCGTGGCGCCGGTGGTGGCTCCCACCACGGTTTCTGCACAGAAACCAATAATGGTGTCGGGACCGGCCTCAATAATGGCTTGCTCCAGCTCGTTGAGCAGACGCGTGGTGTATTGCTGCTGGGTTTCATCTGCGCGGCGGTCGCGATACTCATTGCAGGCCGAAACGCGAATAACGTCGATCAGCAAGGGAGCAAACTGGCGGCGGCGCCATTCGTTGCCTCCCACCGCGAGTGCGCCAAGGGTATTGCCATGATAGCTCTGCTTACGGGCGATAAATTTGGTGCGCGACGGCTGGCCGATCTCAACAAAATACTGGCGCGCCAGCTTGAGCGCAGTTTCGACCGCTTCCGAACCGCCCGAAACGAAATAGGCATAGTTAAGATCGCCAGGCGCCGTGCGCGTCAGCTGTTCAGCAAGCTGTTCAACGGTGTCGCTGGTAAAAAAACTGGTGTGGGCATAGGCCAGTTGATCGATCTGGCGATGCATCGCAGCCAGAACGTCCGGATGCGCGTGGCCTAAACAGGAAACGGCGGCGCCACCGCAGGCATCCAGATACTGTTTTCCCTGTGCATCAAAAATGTACGCTCCCTGGGCGCGTACCGCCACGGCGGGCGTGTTGCGTAGACTGCGGTGAATGATATGGGTCATGCGGGTCCTGCTCCTGAATACGCTGTGCTAATAAAGCGCATCTTGCAGGATTCATTTGTATCACGTCAATTTCATTTTGATCCAAATGCATTCTGTTTTCTTATGCCGGATGCAAATGAATTATTTTTCAGGATTTTGCGGGCACCACATAGGCGCCAGAGTCGATAAGATAGCGTTCAGCATTTTCGATTTTATTGACTGCATCCCGACCATGGCGCGCGACCAGCATCGCCAGTAAACACTCGGCGAGCCCCATACCGGACACCACGGAAGGAAAAAACGACGGGCTGTCTATGGAAAACAGCAGCGTGCAATCGGCAGCCTGGGCTAATGGCGAGACGGGAGAGTCCGTAATGGCGACGATTGTCGCGCCTGCCTGCTGGGCCGCGCGCAGGACATCGAGCGACTCACGCGAATAGGGGGCAAAACTGGTGAGTAACAGGCAATCTTGTGCTGTTAATTCGCGGGTGAACACCTCGATATTGCTCGCCAGACCATCAATGAGTGATGCTTGCCGATTGAACAGTCGATAGACATAAAACAGCGACCAGGCGATAGGAAAGCTGGCCCGGAAGCCGCAAATATAGACATTCTCAGCCGCGTCCAGCAGCGATACAGCCTGCTCCATGGCCTGATGGTTTTCATGCTGTGTGAAAGCCAAATTTGCCTGATGCGCCTGAAACACCTCTTCATACAGCTGCGGCTGAGTGCCTTTGGCAATCAATTTCTCGGCTTTGGATACATATGTATCATTGCGCAGTCCGAGTTCATCAATGAATGCGTTCTTGAGTTCACCCCAGCCGTTGTAACCCAATCGTTGCGCTAACCGCAGCAGCGTGGCGGGTTTTACACCGGCTTCACTGGCGAAGGCACGCATCGATAGCACGACCAGCTGATTGGTATTCTGGAGAGAGAACTCGGCAGCACGCTGTAATTCTGCAGACAACTCACTGAATGTACTGACAATATTTTCCCTTGGATTCATAGCAAATAGTCCCGCTTTTTAAGGTTAGCGCTGCTGTTGTCAACTTACGTTCGATCTTCACAGACCGAACGGGTTCGCGTTGTCTCAGAGACGGATGATGAAAACACAGAGTGAATAAGTCAACGGGGAGCTGAACAGGGGGTTATCAGATGCGCGAAACCAATCTGATGATCATTATGATAAAGGCCAAAGGTAAGACTGTTTTCTATGCAGCATAGCGCTGCTCCTCGCTCATTCCAGCCCTTCAATATTCGACTTAACCGCTTTCAGCGTCCTTCTTCGGATCCAGCCGCTCCCGGCCCGTATTGCCAGCCAGTAGGCTACCATTTTTAGGTGAGTTCGTTTGTCCGGACAATAAACGAAGGTCTCCGTACAGAGTTCATGTTGACCCGGCGCCAGTTCCGTTACCTGGTAGCGGAGCAACAGTTTTGCGCTGCCCGGCGCGGCTGGAGACTGAAAAGCAATGGCATCCGGTGCGTTTTCCAGACCGAAATCAGTCCTCCAGAATTGGCCTTTTAAGCCGTAGCTGAGCTCAGAGGCTGAGCTTTTCAAAAGCGTAAAGCTGTGCAGCCCAAAGTTGCTGATTGAGTTAGCCTGCTGATTGCGCAGAAATCTTTGCGGCAATTGCCGCAAAGACATCAGCCGACGAATCACGGCATCTTGCCGGACGTCAAAGTTGGCAATCAACGGCAGAATATTTTCAGGATGCGCAGTATGAATGACCGCTCGGTGTTTTTCATGAAACTGGAACTGGGGGAGAAAAGCAGGAACATCCCGCCACTGAGCAAGCGCTTTGCGGGTAACGAATCCGGGGTTCAGCATTGTTCTTCCTTGTCATCCTTTGAGCACAGCCAGAGTAACAGATGGTTTGCGGCAGACAATTACCAGGAAAACGTAGTACCGAAGCGTGCATCAACAAGACCTTTACCGTTCTAAGATCCCGTGATTTGACGACAGAGGCTGGCATTGCCGGGTGGCGGCTGCGCCTTACCCGGCCTACAAGAGCAAAAAGAAAAGCGACACGAACCGTAGGCCCGTGCAAGCGAAGCGCCGCCGGGCACAGCCGCACGGCCGTCACCCCTCGCTCAGCATCGTCAAAAACCGCTTCACCGTCCGCGAACGTTCAAAACGCCGCCAGCAGAGCGCAATATCGGTATAAAGCTCCGGTGAACTCAGCGTGTGATAGGTGACATTCGGCGGTGAAATGGCCGCCATGGATTTGGGGACCAGCGCGAACCCGCCGCCAGCGGAGACCATGCTCAGGGAGGACGAAAGCTGCGACGACTGCAGCGCGTGCTGCACGTCAATCCCGGCCCGCTCGCAGCAGCCGTGAACCCGGTCATACAGGCCCGGCGCGACCTCCTGCGGGAACAACACCACCGGCGTTTCCCGAAGCTGCTCTAACGCCAGCGAATCGCACGCCGCCAGCGGATGATCGCGATGCAGCGCCACCACCATCGGCTCCCGGTCGAGGATTTTTAACTCGAACGCCTTGCTGCTCTCGCACGGCAGGCGCACGAAGGCGATATCCAGTTCACCCTCTGCCAGCATCGTCGTCAGCGACGACATATTGGCTTCCACCTGGTGAACCTGCACCGCCATGTTCTGCACCTGAAACTGGCGAATCAGGGTAAAAATTTTGGGATGAAAAGCGTCGGAGCTGGTAATGCCAATCGACAGGTTGCCGTTCAGCCCGCGCGCGATGCCGCGGGCTTTCTCCAGCGCGGCATCGCTCAGCGCCAGGATCTTGCAGGCATCCTCGTAGAAGGCTTCTCCCGCTTCGGTCAGCTCCACGCCCCGCGTCAGACGTCTGAACAACGGCGTACCCACTTCCTCTTCGAGCCGTTTGATTTGCTGACTCAGAGGAGGCTGTGAAATACCCAGCGCTTCGGCCGCTCTGGTGAAGTGTCGCTCGCGTGCCACCGCGACAAAATACCGCAGATAACGAAGTTCCATATCTAAAACGTCTCAAACCAGCATGGTTTCTATATTGGAACTCTCTGCTGAATCGGGTCAACATTTATTTAACCTTTCTAAATAAAGTTGAAGAGGACGAGCATGATGATGCATTCATCTGCCTGCGACTGTGAGGCCAGTTTGTGTGAGACCCTGCGCGGGTTCTCCGCCCAGCATCCTGACAGCGTGATCTATCAGACATCGCTAATGAGCGCCCTGTTAAGCGGCGTGTATGAAGGAGAGACCACCATCGCCGATCTGCTGGCACACGGTGATTTTGGTCTGGGTACCTTCAACGAGCTGGACGGCGAAATGATTGCCTTCAGCAGCCAGGTGTACCAGCTGCGCGCCGACGGCAGCGCCCGGGCCGCGAAGCCGGAGCAAAAAACGCCGTTTGCGGTGATGACCTGGTTCCAGCCGCAGTATCGCAAAACTTTCGATGCGCCGGTGAGCCGTCAGCAGATCCACGACGTCATCGACCAGCAGATCCCCTCCGATAACCTGTTCTGCGCGCTGCGCATCGACGGCAACTTCCGTCACGCCCACACCCGCACCGTACCGCGCCAGAAGCCGCCGTACCGCGCGATGACCGACGTGCTGGACGACCAGCCGGTGTTCCGCTTTAACCAGCGCGAGGGTGTGCTGGTTGGGTTCCGTACGCCGCAGCATATGCAGGGCATCAACGTGGCGGGCTATCACGAGCATTTCATCACCGACGACCGTCAGGGCGGGGGCCATCTGCTCGACTACCAGCTGGAGAGCGGCGTCCTCACCTTCGGTGAAATTCACAAGCTGATGATCGATCTGCCCGCCGACAGCGCCTTTTTACAGGCCAACCTTCACCCCAGCAATCTGGATGCGGCGATCCGTGCCGTCGAAAACTAACAGGAGAACTACCGTGAACAGTGAGAAACAGTCACGTCAGTGGGCGCACGGCGCCGATTTGGTTGTTGGCCAGCTGGAAGCGCAGGGCGTGAAGCAGGTGTTCGGGATCCCGGGGGCGAAAATCGACAAGGTCTTTGACTCCCTGCTGGATTCCTCCATCGAGATTATTCCGGTGCGTCACGAAGCCAACGCGGCGTTTATGGCGGCGGCGGTAGGGCGTCTGACCGGCAAGGCCGGGGTGGCGCTGGTCACCTCCGGGCCGGGCTGTTCCAACCTGATTACCGGCATTGCCACCGCCAACAGCGAAGGCGACCCGGTGGTGGCGCTGGGCGGGGCGGTGAAGCGGGCAGATAAAGCCAAGCTGGTGCACCAGAGCATGGACACCGTCGCCATGTTCAGCCCGGTAACCAAATACGCCGTGGAGGTGAGTGCGCCGGACGCGATTGCTGAGGTGGTTTCCAACGCGTTTCGCGCCGCCGAGCACGGCAGGCCGGGGGGCGCATTCGTCAGCCTGCCGCAGGATATTGTCGATCAGCCCGCCACGGGGGCGATTTTACCCGCCAGCGGTCCCGCGCTGATGGGGCCGGCACCGGAATCCGCCATCAACGACGTAGCGAAGCTTATCGAGAAGGCCAAAAACCCGGTCATTCTGCTGGGGCTGATGGCGAGCCAGCCAGCCAACAGCGCCGCGCTGCGCAAGCTGCTGGAGAAAAGCCGCATTCCGGTCACCAGCACCTATCAGGCCGCCGGGGCGGTGAACCAGGAGCACTTCACCCGCTTCGCCGGACGCGTCGGTCTGTTCAATAACCAGGCGGGTGACCGGCTGCTCCATCTGGCGGATCTGATTATCTGCATCGGCTACAGCCCGGTGGAGTACGAGCCGTCCATGTGGAACAGCGGCGACGCCACGCTGGTGCACATCGATGTGCTGCCTGCCTATGAAGAACGAAACTACGTGCCGGATCTGGAGCTGGTGGGGGACATCGCCGAAACGCTGAATCAGCTCGCTAACCGTATCGACCATAAGCTTGAGCTAAGCCAGCGGGCCTCCGAAATTCTGGTCGATCGCCAGCATCAGCGCGATCTGCTCGATCGTCGCGGCGCCTCGCTCAACCAGTTTGCCCTGCATCCGCTGCGCATCGTGCGCGCCATGCAGGACATCGTGAATAACGACGTGACGCTCACCGTCGACATGGGCAGCTTCCACATCTGGATCGCCCGCTATCTCTACAGCTTCCGGGCGCGTCAGGTGATGATCTCCAACGGTCAGCAGACCATGGGCGTCGCGCTGCCGTGGGCCATTGGCGCGTGGCTGGTCAACCCGAGCCGCAAGGTGGTTTCGGTCTCCGGTGACGGCGGCTTCCTGCAGTCGAGCATGGAGCTGGAAACCGCGGTGCGCCTCAACGCTAACGTGCTGCACATCATCTGGGTGGATAACGGCTACAACATGGTTGCCATTCAGGAAGAGAAAAAATACCAGCGTCTTTCCGGCGTCGAGTTTGGCCCGGTCGATTTCAAAGTCTATGCCGACGCCTTTGGCGCGAAAGGCTTTGCCGTGGAGAGCGCCGACGCGCTCGAACCCACGCTGCGTGCGGCGATGGATGTGGATGGCCCGGCCGTAGTGGCCATTCCCGTCGACTACAGCGATAACCCGCTGCTGATGGGCCAGCTCCATCTCAGCCAGATTTTGTGAATCAACATAAGGACAGAGAAATGCAAAAAGTTGCTCTCGTAACAGGCTCAGGCCAGGGGATTGGTAAAGCGATCGCGCTTCGCCTGGTGAAAGATGGCTTTGCCGTCGCCATCGCCGACTATAACGTTGAGACGGCAAGAGCCGTCGCCGATGAAATCATCCGTAACGGCGGGAACGCCGTCGCCGTGAAGGTGGATGTCTCTGACCGCGAACAGGTATTTGCGGCGGTGGAGAAAGCCCGCACCGCGCTGGGCGGATTCAACGTGATCGTCAATAACGCCGGGATTGCGCCGTCTACCCCAATTGAATCCATCACGCCGGATATTGTCGACAAGGTCTACAACATTAACGTGAAAGGGGTGATCTGGGGGATCCAGGCCGCGATTGACGCGTTCCGCAAAGAGGGGCACGGCGGCAAGATCATCAACGCCTGCTCCCAGGCGGGCCACACCGGTAACCCGGAGCTGGCGGTCTACAGTTCCAGCAAGTTCGCGGTGCGCGGCTTAACCCAGACCGCGGCACGGGATCTCGCGCCGCTGGGGATAACCGTTAACGCTTACTGTCCGGGCATCGTTAAAACGCCGATGTGGGCAGAGATTGACCGTCAGGTCTCCGAGGCGGCGGGTAAACCGCTCGGTTACGGGACTGAAACCTTTGCCAAACGCATTACGCTTGGCCGCCTGTCCGAACCGGAAGATGTCGCCGCCTGCGTCTCATACCTGGCTGGGCCGGATTCCGACTACATGACCGGCCAGTCGCTCTTAATTGATGGTGGGATGGTGTTCAACTAAATTCTAATAAGCTCTGACATGAGTTTTCCCCTGCACCCGTGCAGGGGCTTTTTTTTGTCTCCTCCGCCATTGTGCATTACACTGCGCGCTGCAAAACTTTAGTCATTACGATCTGACAGGCGGTAACAGCGATGAACGGTACAATCACAACGTGGTTTAAAGATAAAGGCTTTGGATTTATCAAAGATGAAAACGGCGATAACCGCTATTTTCATGTGATTAAGGTCGCGAACCCCGATCTGATTAAGAAAGATGCCGCGGTGACCTTCGAGCCAACCACCAACAACAAAGGCCTTTCCGCCTACGCAGTGAAGGTGATCCCGGAAAGCAAACATCTCTTTATTGCGGGCGAGCGCGTGAAGCTCACCTCCATCAAATCCTTCGTGGTGTTTAACGAAGAAGAGCCGGTTGATACCAAAATCGACAAAGAGAATGCGGTGCTGTCGGTGGGGCTGCTGATGAACAGCATCAAGCCGAAATCTGATAAAAAGCCGGGCGAAATGCGCACGGTGAAGAAGCTGGCAATCACCACCTTCCAGAACACGACGCTGATCTTCACCGAAGATGAGATCGACATTGATGCCACGGTGAAGCTGCTGAAGTGATTTTTTTTGCCGGGTGGCGGCGATGCCTTACCCGGCCTGGAAAACTTAACCCATCCTGTGCTCGCCCCGTAACATCGCCTCACGGTCAAACACCTTCTGGATCTCCCCGTGCGACATAAACGCCGCCCGGTCGGACATATGGGCAATCACGTCCGCATCGTGACTCACCAGCAGATAGGTCATCTCGTGCTCGGCCTTCAGGCGGTTGAGCAGGTTCAGGATCTCCGCCTGCACGGACATATCCAGCGCCGAGGTCGGCTCGTCCAGCAGCAGAAGCTGCGGGCGCAGCAGCAGCGCGCGGGCAATCGCCACGCGCTGGCGCTGGCCGCCGGAAAGCTGGTGCGGATAACGTTTATCCGCGTCGGCAGAAAGCCCCACCTCGTGCAGTGCATTGGCCACCTTTTCCGCGATTTGTGTCTCGCCATGGATGCTTAACGGCTCCGACAGCGTGCGCGCAATGGTGTGGTTCGGGTGCAGCGACGCCCACGGATCCTGAAACACCATCTGTACGTTGCGGCGAAGCTCGCCTTCAAAACGTCGCCCAGGCGTTAACGTTTCCCCCAGCAGCGCAATATTGCCGCGCCACTCACGCTGCAGCCCTGCCAGCACGCGCAGAATCGTCGATTTCCCGCAGCCGGATTCACCTATCAGGCTGAAGGTTTCACCTTTCTCGATGACAAAGCTGGCGGCGGACACCGCCGTTTTCTCCCCGAAGCTCACCTGGAGATCCTTTACTTCAACGAGCGCCATTATTGGCCTCCTTCCACGGCTGCGAACGGTCGAGCGTTGGCAGCATCTGTCCATAAGTATGGACGTCTGGACGACAGGTCCACAGGGTGCGCGTGTACGGATGCGTTGCCTGCGGAAGCTGGCTCGCCGCCATCTCATCCACCTTTTCGCCCTGATACATCACCAGCACGCGGTCACAGTGCTCCGCTACCAGCGGCAGATCGTGGCTGATTAACAGCATCGCCATCCGGCGTTCTTCGCACTGCTGCACCAGCAGTTCGAGGATCTGGCTACGCAGGCGGGCGTCCAGCGCGGAGGTCGGTTCGTCGGCAATCAGCACCTGCGGGTTGTTGACGAGCGCAATTGCAATCATCACCCGCTGGCCCATGCCCCCGGAAAGCTCACCGGGGTAGCGCTGGAGGACATGTTCGTTGAGTCCGACGGCGCGGATGATGTCGTGAATGCGTGCCTGCCGTTCTGAACGCGGCAGCCGCTGATGCAGCGTAAGCGCCTCATCAAGCTGGGCGGCGACGGTTTTCACGGGGTTAAGGGCGTAGCGTGGGTCCTGCAGGACCATCGCAATCCCGTTGCCGCGCAGCGCTTGCCAGCGGCGGGGGCTTAGGGTCAGCAGGTCGTTGCCGAGCACGTTAAGCCGGTTAGCGCTTACGATGCCGGGCTTACGCACCAGCCCCATCAGGGCGCGGGCGGACATCGACTTGCCGGAGCCGGATTCCCCCACCAGCGCCAGCCGCTCGTTGCCAAGCGTGAAGCTCAGGTTGTTGACCACGCGCGCGGCGGGGTAGTCGATATTCAGCGCATCGACGATGACGCGGTGTTCAGTCATGCTGTGGCTCCAGTACGTCGCGCAGGCCGTCGCCTAACAGGTTAAAGGCCAGACTGGCAAACAGAATCGCCCCGCCCGGAATGGCGGCAATCCACCACTGGTCGAAAATGACCTGCATGCCGTCGGCAATCATCGCCCCCCATTCGGCCATGGGCGGCCGTGCGCCAAGGCCGAGGAAGCCCAGACCGGCGGCCGCCAGAATAATCCCCGCCAGATCCAGCGCCAGGCGCACAATCGCGGACGGCAGACACAGGGGCAGAATATGGCCGACCAGCAGGCGCAGGCCGCGGATCCCCATCATCTCGGCGGCGGCCAGATAATCGCTGTGGCGTAGACGCTGAATCTCGCTCCGCGCCTGACGCGCATAGGCAGGCCAGGTGGTTAAAGCCAGCGCCAGCGCGCCGTTGACCAGCCCCGGACCGAGCATCGCCACAAACGCGAAGGCGAGGATCAGGCGCGGCATCGACATCACCACGTCGGTGAAGCGCATCAGGATGCGCTCCATCCAGCCGCCGTAGTAGCCGGACAAAATCCCCACCAGCAGCCCGGCAGGCAGGGTGATAACGGTAACCAGCGCCACCAGCCCGAGCGCCGGACGGGTGCCGTAAATCAGGCGCGAGAGCAGGTCGCGCCCGTAGCTGTCGGTACCCAGCCAGTGCTGGCCGTTCGGGGCCTGTAAGCGCGCGGCGGCGTCCTGCCAGTTCGGGTCAAGCGGCGCGAGCCAGGGGGCGAACAGGGCGATAAACACCAGCAGCGCGATGGCCACCAGCCCGCAAAACGCGGCAGGGGAGCGGCGCAGGCGGCGTAAGAAAAGATAAAACGGCATCAGCGCACCCTGGGATCGGTCGCCCGCACAAGCAGGTCGGTAAGGTTATTGATCAGCACAAAGCAGACGCCAATCAGCAGCGTGCCACCCATGATGGCGGTGGTGTCTCCGGCGAACAGGGCGGTGGTGAGGTAGCGCCCGATCCCCGGCCATGAGAAGACGGTTTCGGTCAGTACCGCGCCTTCCAGCATGCTGGTGTAGGCGAGGGCGATCACCGTCAGCAGGGTGCCGCGAATGTTTGGCAGCACGTGGCGCAGCAGAATGGTCATCTCCCCGGCTCCCTTGGCGCGGGCGAGCAGGATGTACTCTTTGTTCATTTCGCCGAGGCAGGCGGAGCGCGTCAGGCGGGTAATGCTCGCCAGCGAGTAATAGGCCAGCAGCAGCACCGGCAGCACCAGGTGGCTGATGGCGTTGCGAAACGCCTCGCGGTCGCCGGAAAGCCAGGTATCCACCAGCGCAAAGCCGGTGCGCGGCTCGACGGTGAACTGCCAGATATCGTCCAGCCTGCCGGGACCCGCGCTCCACTGCAGCTTCGCGTAGAACAGGGCCAGCATCAGCAGGCCGAGCCAGAAAATCGGCACCGAGTTGCCGAGCAGGGTGAGCGTTCTGATCGCTAAGTCCAGTGGCGAACCGGCGTAGCGGGCGCATAGCACCCCGGCAATCACGCCGAGTACGGCACCGATGATTAAGGCCAGCGTCGCCAGCTCCAGCGTGGCGGGGAAGGCGTGCAGCAGGTCCTGCAGCACCGGCTGCCCGGTGGCGCTGGCGGTGCCTAAATCACCATGGGCAAGGTTTTGCAGGTAGTGCCAGAACTGCACGGGCAGGGGTCGATCCAGCCCAAGCTGGTGGCGAACCTGATCGTAGGTGGACTGGCTGGCGTGATCGCCGACGATCTGCAGCACGCGATCGACCGGTGAAAACGCCGAGAGCGCAAACGTGACGAGCAGCAGCCCGAAGAGCGTGAGCAGCAGGGTCAGCAGGCCCTGAAGCACGCGGGTGGAAAGATGTGGCATGGGAAAATCGTTATCCTGAAAATATGCACGGACGACCCCCTCTTCCCTTGGGAGAGGGCGGGGGTGAGGGGAAACAGGCGGCTCTGCTGCGCGATGTTGCCCTCACCCCAACCCTCTCCCACGGGAGAGGGAGAAAGACAAGGGCTACTTCGTAACGCGATCGTACCAGACCATATCCGCGTTCAGCCCCTGCTGATACCCCTTCACGTTATCGCGTACCACGATCTGGGTTTTACCCTGATCGACAAATACGTATGGCGAGCTCTGCTGCAGCTGTTCCTGCATCTTCTTGTACAGATCGAGACGCTTCGCCGGATCCGGCTCAGCTACCGCCGCCAGCGTGACCTTGTTCAGCTCCGGAATTTTCCAGCCGTTCAGGCCGGCCACGGTGCTGGACTTCCCGTCGTTCCACGCGAAGGCGCTGGCGTTAGAGTGCGCATCGAAGTAGTCCGGGATCCACAGACGAATCGCCGCCTGATGCTGCTTAGCGCGCACGCGGGCATAGACCTGGCTCCCGGCGGCAGGCAGCAGATCCACCTTCACGCCACCCTGCGCAAAGCTCGCCTGCATCGACTGGGCGATGGTGATAAACGGCGGCTTGTTCTCTACGTCCAGCGTGAAGTGCGCGTCCTTAATGCCCGCTTTGGCGAGAATGGCTTTCGCTTTTGCCGGGTCAAACTTAAACGGATTGTCTTCCAGCGCGCCCGGCAGGCCGACCGGCAGGAAGCTCTGATGAACAAAATACTGGCCTTTCAGCAGATTTTTAGTGATGCCGTCATAATCGACCAGCCAGCGCGACGCTTCCCAGAAGGCCGGGTTATTCAGCAGCGGGTTAGCGCTGTTGCCGGTGTTAAACACCAGGTAATTCTGCTCGGCGGACGGAATGCTCAGCACCTTCACGCCCGGCTTGCCGTCGAGCGCGCTAATCTGGTCTGCACCCAGATCGCGCGCCACATCCGCATCACCCTGCTGGATCAGCAGGCGGCGTGAAGCCGGATCGGGGACGTTTTTAATGATGATGCTTTTGAGCTTCGGCGCGCCGCCGGGCGCGGAGTCGTTAGCTTCCAGCACGATGGCCTGATGCGGCTGATAGACGCGCATTTTGAACGCGCCGCTGCCCGCCGAGTGCATTTTCAGCCACGCGTTGCCGAAGTCATTATCCTTCACGTTCGCGGCGACCTCTTTTTCATCGACGATAGAGGCAATCGGCGTGGAGAGAATATTCAGCGCCACCGACGGGCTGACGTCCGCCGTCCAGTGCAGCTGGAGGGTGTGATCGTCTACCTTTTTCAGCTGGCTGGCGATGTTGCTCGCGTCCCAGCCCAGCACGTTGAGGATAAAGGCCGGGGATTTGTTCAGCGTCACGGCGCGGGTGTAAGAGAAAATCACGTCTTCCGGGCGCAGCGGGTTGCCGGAGGCGAATTTCGCATCGGGTTTAAGCTTGATTGTCAGGGTTTTTGCTGCCGCGTCCGCTTCCCAGCTTTCCGCCAGGATCGGCGTGTTTTTTTCCGGATTATCGCGGTCCGGCTGGACCAGACGCTGATAGAGGCTCGGCACGGTCTGGATGCTGGAAAGCTCGTTGGCTTCAGCCGGGTCGAGGCTCACGATGTCATCAAGCCCTTGGGCAACCACCAGCGTGTTGGGCGGAGTAGCGGCGTGGGTAGCGCCTGAGAGCGCAGCCAGCACCAGTAACGGCAACAGTTTTTTCGTCATAGCGATCCCTGAGAAGAATATATTGTGATTGTTTTATGCTCCGCTACGTTAGGTCGACTATGACATTCCGCAAAGTCGAAATTCAGCTTTGCTTATGCCTTCCGGGAATATCGCATGCGCTCGGGCTATTAAAACACGCTGCTTTTCGCGCGCTTTTTAACCTGCTATAACAAATGCCTTACCTTTCAGGGAGTCACCGCCGTGCCCGAAATCAATCAACATGGTCAAACCGTTAACGATCTCGTACCCGACTGGAAAGGCGCGCGCGCGTTAACCCGCACGCCGCTGTTCGGCCAGTATTGCCGCCTGGAGCCGCTGGACGCCGATCGCCACGCGGCCGATCTCTATGAGGCCTACGCGCTGGGCGACGACAGCGACTGGACGTGGCTTGCCAGCACGCAGCCAGCGAGCGTGGAAGCCACCGCGCACTGGGTCATGGCGAAGGTGATGGACGATGAGCTGGTGCCGTTTGCCGTCATTGATTTACGCACCGAGCGTGCGGTGGGGCTGGTGAGCTATATGGCCAACGAGCGGCTGCTGGGGTCGGTGGAAATCGGGCACGTAACCTGGTCGCGCAAAATGAAAGGATCCCGCATCGGCACCGAAACGGTGTGGCTGCTGCTGAAAAATGCGTTTGAGCACGGCTACCGGCGCCTCGAGTGGAAGTGCGATTCGATGAACGTTGCCTCACGCAGGGCGGCGGAGCGGCTGGGGTTTGTCTGGGAAGGGCGCCTGCGCCAGAAGCTGGTGCGCAAAGGGCGCAACCGCGACAGCGATATGCTTTCTATTATTGACGGCGAATGGCCGCAAAGAGACGCGGAGCTGCGCGCCTGGCTGGCGGCGGAGAATTTTGACGACGACGGGCGTCAGATAAAGCGTCTTGAGGCGTTTCGGTTATAAGTTTTTTATGTAGGGTACAGCGTAAACGCGCGGCTAATCCGCGGAAATCGCGATTTCTATCAGGTTGGTTTTTCCTGACTGTAGCCCGCGCGCTACCGCTTCGGCGATATCTGCAGCCTCGGTTACCCGGCAGCAGTGGACGCCCATGGCGGTGGCCAGCGACTGAAAATCAATATGCGGGTTCACCAGGTCCATCCCGATAAAACGCCCCAGCCGCGTTGAGCTGTAGTCGGCCTGGCTCTTCATAAAGTTTTTCAGGATGTTGTACTCCCTGTTATTCATGACGATAAAGGTGACCGGCAGATTTTCGTGTGCCGCCGTCCAGAGCGCCTGCGGCGAGTACAGGGAGGCTCCGTCACCTATCAGGCAGACCACCGGCTCCCGTCCGCGTCCCAGCGAGTGCCCTACTGAGGCAGGCATCCCCCAGCCCAGTCCGCCGCCGCGCATAAAGTAGTAGCGCTGGTGCTGCTGGTCAGAGATGAACCGGCGGACATGCCTGGCGGTCGCTATCGCCTCATCAACGATTGTGGTACCCGCCGGAATGGATCGGATGACTTCCCAGGCTGCGACCATCGGGGAGATTGCCGGGCGTAGCCGCTCGGCGGCCAGACGTTCCTCCTGCTGCTGCCACTCCTTCTCCCGTTCGTCGCGGGCCGCAACCAGCAGCCGCTGGTGGGCCAGCGTGCTGGCGATCAGGCGCTGCTCAAGCTTCGGCAACAGTTCGTGCAGGGAGAGCTTGATATCCCCCATCACCGAAAGGCGAGTGGCATACGTACGGCCAAGCTCGTGCATATCCGCCGAGAGCTGATACACCGCGCAGGTCGCCGGAATGGCCTCGCCCTCGCTGTACAAAATGGTGATCAGGCTTCTGCCGCCGATGATGAATACGGCATCGTAGGCGTTAATGATGCTGGCGATTTCGCTGGCGGTGGTGGGCATATTGCCCCGCCAGAGCGCGTGCTGAGTGGGAAAAGGCAAATTCAGCGGCCAGGAGGAGCCATAGACGTGGGCGCTGAGCGCTTCCGCCAGCTGGACAATCTCCTGCGTCGAGCCGCTGGAGTGCACCTCATCGCCCGCCACAATCATGATCCTGCCGGGCGTAACCTGGCTCAGTTCTTCGGCCAGTTCGTCCAGCGAGCCCGCCACGGTGTGGTAGTTCACTTTAGAGGCGGTTTGTATCCCGGCGTCGCTGAGCTCTTCCATCACGTTCATTGGCAGAGAGAGCAGCACCGGACCGGCTGGAGGATAGCTGGCAGCGTGAAACGCGCGGCGTACCAGCACCGGGAGCTGGTCGGCGCTGGTGACCTCCTGCGCCCATTTCATGACCGGGGAGCCAATGGAAACAATATCATCATACAGCAGCGGATCGCGGACGTAGTGCCGCGTATCCTGCTGTCCAACGGTGACCACCAGCGGGGTTTTCATGATCCGCGAATTAATCAGATTCCCCATGCCGTGCCCCAGACCGCTGGCGGTATGCAAATTGATAAAGCCCGTTTTGCCGGATGCTTTCGCATAGCCGTCAGCAATCGCCACTACGGTGCTTTCCTGAAGCGCCAGAATATAGTGAATATTTTCATGGCGAAGCAGGGCATCAATGAGTGGAAGCTCGGTGGTACCGGGGTTGCCAAAAATATATTCCACGCCTTCACTCTCCAGCACTTCAAGGAGAATATCGGCACCCGTTCGCATATTGAGATCTGATAAGGACGTTAATGATTTAATCATACTGACACCTCATTCAGCATTATTTAACGCCGGCTAAAATTCTTCCTGCGTCGGACGAACAACAATTTCATTAATATCAACGTCGCCAGGCTGTTCTATGGCAAATAAAACCGCGCGGGCAATCGCGTCAGCCGGAATAGCCTGCTTATAAAACTCATGGAGAAATTTTTTGCTCTCTTCGTCAGAGCTACCGAATTGCAGTTCGCTTTCAACGGCGCCGGGGGAAATAAGCGTCGTGCGGAGGGTTTTACCCGCCTCCTGACGTAAGCCTTCACTCAGCGCGCGGACGGCGAATTTCGTGGCGCTGTACACCACGCCGCCAGGTGCCAGCACCTTGATGCCCGCGACGGAGGCAACGTTAATAAAATGCCCACTGCCCTGACGCTGGAACACCGGGAAAGCGGCAGCGATGCCGTACAGTACCCCTTTCAGATTGGTATCAATCATCTTGTCCCATTCGTCGGTTTTCAGCTCGCTGAGGGGGGCGATAGCCATAAAGCCCGCGTTGTTGATCAGCACATCCACGCGCTGGTAGGCGGCAACAGCAGCGTCAATGGCGCGCTGAACCTCTTCCTGACGGGTGACATCGGCCTTCACGGCAATAGCCTTGCCGCCTTGCTGAATAATCTGATCCACCAGGGCATTAATTCTGTCCAGACGGCGCGCCACCAGCACCAGCGAAAACGCGTTATTCGCTAAATGGAGGGCAATCGCCTGACCAATACCGCTGCTGGCACCGGTAATGACAACAACCTTGTTTGCACTATTATTCATGATCTTATCTCGCTATTGAGTGATGCAAAAAATAAAAGGCAGAGAAGCGTTAATGAATAATGATAAATTCATTAACGCGGTTTTTTGATATATTGTGTATCGGGAATAAAATGATGTTCGTTTAAAACTTAATGGAGTGCGGAAGAGTCTGTCAATGTCGTTTTTTAATAATTAAATTAATTGCAGACTTAATATTTAATTCTTATAGGTAACCGAGAATAGTATATAAATGAAATGGGGTCACGATAGCGGCCCTGCGAACAGGGCCTGAGGATTACAATTTGCCACTGTAAAGCACCGGGCCTGTGGGGAGTCCAGTGGGCGATCCGCCCTCTGGTTCAAGGCTTATGGCTATCGTAGCGTCAGGAGGGAGCGTTGTGTTCCTGAGGGTGACGCGTGTGGGTATATCGTTATGCAACAGCCCCATGGATACCGGCGCCTGCCCGCCTGGGATCAGCCAAAGCTGCAGGCTGTGTTGCGCCGCGACGGCCGTTGGTCGAAGAGGGGCAATGCTCAGGTGCTGACGGCTGGCGTCCGCGCTGACGACCCACTGTCCGTGCTGTTGGGTATCGTTGAGTACCATCAGCGGAGCAAGTTCCGGGGTACGGATGGCATACCAGGCAACGACCGACAGGGCGGCGAGGGAGGCCGCAGCCATCCAGCCGACATAAGGCCGACTTTTGCGTAAAGGCTTTTTGGGCGGCAGATCGAGGGCGATTCTCTTCCATACCGTCTCGGGTGGAGAGACGGGCACAAGATGACTATCCAGCGTGCTGAACATTTCCTGCCAGTACGCCACGCGGGCAGCCAGAGCGGGTTCATGGAGGACCCTTTTCTGGAACTGAAGCCGCGCTCCTCCCCGCAGCGTGCCGAGGGCATACTCTGCTGCCAGCATGTCGTCGCGTTTTTCTGCATCATTCATAGCCCGACACACTCCCGAAGATGGTCCATTGCCCGACGTATCCAGCTTTTCACCGAGCCCAGAGGCTGTTGGAGCCAGTCGGCAATGTCGCTGTGAGACATTCCCTGATAGTAGGCGAGCGTAATGCTCTGGCGCTGTTCGCTGCTCAAATGTTCGAGACACTGCCTGAGCCGTTCTGCCTGCACATCGTCGTGCCAGTTATTCTGCTCATCGTTCTCGCAAGGCAGAATCGCTTCGTTATACGCCGTCTCGCGGTCGGCAGCGCGGGTTTGCCCGCTGCGCAGCCAGTCAATACAGCGGTTGCGCACAATGTGCGTAAGCCAGGTCATCGGGGAGCTCATTGCAGCGTTGTAGGTTTCGGCTTTACTCCAGACGGTGATAAAACAGTCGTGAAGGATCTCTTCTGCCCACGCGCGGTCACGCAGCATGCGCAGCGCGACGGCAAACAGGTGTGGCGACGTGAGTCGATAAAGTTGTTCAAATGCACGGCGATCGCCGTTTGCGACCGCCTGCATTAATTTCAGTTGCTGTTCAGCCAGCGCGTTATCCATGTTTTTCCCGGAAGGCAACGTCACACTTCCGAAGTATAGACAACTACTTAGGCATCAGGACGGTATCAATCACATCGATCACGCCGTTTTTTTGATGAACGTCATAGGTGCTAATGTTCGCCACATTGCCTTTACCATCCTTAAGCTGAATATTGTGCGGGCCGTTGCTCATGATCCACAGCGGCTGACCGTTAACGGTTTTCAGCTCCGCGTGGCCGCCGCCCTGTTTAATTTTCTGCTCCAGCGCTTTCATATCGTAATTACCGGCGACCACGTGGTAGGTCAGGATGCTGGTGAGCGTGGCTTTGTTTTCGGGTTTGACCAGGTTCTCGACCGTGCCGGCAGGCAATTTCGCAAACGCCGCATTGGTCGGCGCAAACACGGTGAACGGCCCTTTGCTCTGAAGCGTATCCACCAGTCCTGCCGCTTTGACGGCGGCTACCAGCGTGGTGTGATCTTTCGAGTTTATGGCGTTTTCAACAATATTTTTGCTCGGGAACATTTCCGCTCCGCCCACCATCACGGAGCCTGACGTCATGGCGGCTGATGCGCCTGCACAGAAGAGTAAAGCGCTGGTTACGAATGCAACACGGGTTAGCTTTTTCATCATCTTTCCTCGGATTGGGGAGCAAAGGGGTTGCTCACAGACTGATATACGAGGGGCGGGTGGAAACTGGATGCAGGAAAATAAAAATAAATTTTTGAAGGGGAGGTTGATCCCCTCTCCCCTATGGGGTGAGGGGAAATATCCTCAGCGGCGAACCGGTGCCCCGTTCGCCACATAATACGCGGTCGTGCTCTTCGCCAGCGGCTCGCGTCCACGAATGGCGTCGGCAATCTTTTCGCCGATCATAATGGTGGTGGCGTTCAGGTTGCCGGTGACGATCTGCGGCATGATCGACGCATCCACCACGCGCAGGCCTTCCAGTCCGTGAACGCGGCCTTCGCCGTCAACCACCGCCATCTCGTCGTAACCCATCTTGCAGGTGCCGCACGGGTGGAAGGCGGTTTCGGCGTGGTTGCGCACGAACTCGTCCAGCTGCTCGTCGGTCTGGCAGTCAATACCCGGACTGATTTCACGGCCGCGGTACTTGTCCAGCGCGGGCTGGTGCATGATCTCGCGGGTGATGCGGATCGCGTCGCGGAACTCCTGCCAGTCCTGCTCGTGGGACATATAGTTGAACAGGATCGCCGGATGCTGGTGCGGATCGCGCGACTGGATGCGCACGTGTCCACGGCTCGGGGATCGCATGGAGCCGACGTGGCACTGGAAGCCGTGCTCTTTCACCGCGTTCGAGCCGTTGTAGTTAATCGCCACCGGCAGGAAGTGGTACTGAATGTTCGGCCATTCAAACTCTTCACGGCTGCGGATAAACCCGCCCGCTTCGAAATGGTTGCTCGCGCCCACGCCGGTGCCGCCAAACAGCCACTCGGCGCCAATCTTCGGCTGGTTCCACCACTGCAGGGCAGGGTAGAGGGAGACCGGCTCTTTGCATTCGTACTGGAGGTACATCTCCAGGTGATCCTGCAGGTTTTCGCCCACGCCGGGCAGATCGTGTACCAGCGGGATATCGAACTGTTTCAGCAGGTCAGCGTTGCCCACGCCGGAGCGCTGGAGGATCTGCGGGGAGGCAATCGCCCCGGCGCTCAGCAGCACTTCTTTTTTTGCCGTCGCTTTGGATGGGATGGTGCTTTCACCCTCCAGCCACTCGACGCCCACCGCGCGCTTGCCCTCAAAGAGGATGCGATCGGTCATGGCGTGGGTGCGGATGGTCAGGTTTGGGCGAGGTTTCGCCTGGTCCAGATAGCCGCGCGCGGTGCTGGCGCGTCGGCCCTGCGGCGTGACCGTGCGGTCCATCGGGCCGAAGCCTTCCTGCTGGTAGCCGTTGAGATCGTCGGTGCGCGGATAACCCGCCTGCACGCCCGCCTCCACCATTGCCTCAAACAGCGGGTTCACGCCCGGTTTCGAAGTGGTGACGCTCACCGGACCGTCGCCGCCGTGGTAGTCGTTCGGCCCCACGTCGCGGGTCTCTGCCTTGCGGTAGTAGGGCAGGCAGTTGAGGTAGCTCCAGTGCTCCAGACCCGGCTCTTTTGCCCAGTGGTCGAGGTCCATCGCGTTACCGCGGATGTAGCACATGCCGTTGATCAGCGACGAGCCGCCCAGCCCTTTGCCGCGCCCGCACTCCATGCGGCGGTTGTTCATGTACGGCTCTGGTTCGGTTTCGTACGCCCAGTTGTAGCGCTTGCCCTGCAGCGGGAACGCCAGCGCGGCGGGCATCTGGGTGCGGAAGTCAAAGCGGTAATCCGGTCCGCCTGCTTCAAGCAGCAGGACGGTGGTGTTCGGATCTTCAGTCAGTCGTGTAGCCAGCACGTTGCCGGCAGAGCCGGCCCCGATAATGATGTAGTCAAATTGCAAATAAACCTCCCGGTTAAAATATGGACTGGAATTTACCCATCTCAACCTGGATGGACTTCACCTGGGTATAGCTCTGCAGCGTCATCACGCCATTCTCGCGGCCAATGCCGGAGTGCTTGTAGCCGCCGACCGGCATCTCTGCGGCGGATTCACCCCAGGTGTTGATCCAGCAGATGCCCGCTTCGAGCTGATGAATGGTGCCGTGGGCGCGGTTCAGGTCGGCCGTGACGATGCCTGCCGCCAGCCCGTAGTCGGTGTCGTTGGCGCGGCGAATCGCTTCCTCAATGGACTCATAGGTCAGGATGGACATCACCGGGCCGAAGATCTCTTCGCGCACGATGGTCATCTCGTCGGTGCAGTCGGTGAACACGGTCGGGGCCACCCACGCGCCGTTATCGAAGCCTTCGCCCTTCATCACGTCGCCGCCGCACAGCACGCGCGCGCCTTCCTCTTTGCCTTTGGCGATGTAGCGCATCACGCTGTCGCGGTGCGGGAAGCTGACCATCGGACCAAAGTTGGTAGCTTCATCGAACAGATCGCCCGCGCGGATGCGGCCCACGCGCTCAACGATTTTCTGCTCAAACGCGGCTTTAAATTTCTCGGGCACGAACACGCGGGTGCCGTTGGTGCACACCTGGCCGGAGCTGAAGAAGTTGGCCATCATGGCGATGTCCGCAGCGAGATCCAGATCCGCATCGTCAAAAATAATCAGCGGCGATTTGCCGCCCAGCTCCATCGTCACCTCTTTCAGGGAGGCCGCCGCGGCGTTCGCCATCACCTTTTTGCCGCTGGCGACGCCGCCAGTAAAGGAGACTTTGGTGATGCCCGGATGCTCGGTCAGGTACTGGCCGGTCTCCGCGCCCACGCCCGGCAGGACGTTAAACACGCCGTCCGGCAGGCCCGCTTCGGTGTAGATCTCGGCAAGCTTCAGAGCGGTAAGCGGCGTCACTTCGCTTGGCTTGAAGATCATCGCGTTGCCCGCCGCCAGCGCCGGGGCCGATTTCCACAGGGCGATCTGGATCGGGTAGTTCCACGCGCCGATGCCCGCCACCACGCCCAGCGGCTCGCGGCGGGTGTAGAAGAATGAGCTCTCGCGCAAGGGGAGCTGACTGCCTTCCAGCGCCGGGATCAGCCCCGCGTAGTACTCCAGCACGTCCGCACCGGTGACGATATCCACGGTTGAGGTTTCAGAAAACGCTTTTCCGGTGTCGAGGGTTTCCAGCTTTGCCAGGTCGTCGTTGCGTTCGCGCAGGATATCGACGGCGCGACGCAGGATGCGCGAGCGCTCCATGGCGGTCATCGCCGCCCAGACTTTTTGCCCGCGCGTTGCGCTTGCTACGGCGCGATCGACGTCTTCGCGCCCGGCGACCTGTACGCTCGCCAGGACTTCACCGTTGGCCGGGTTGATGGTCTCGAAGGTGCGACCGCTGGTGGCCGATGTATAACCACCATTGATATAAAGCTGCTGTTCTGCCATTCGGGACATAAATTCTCCTCGGTTATTCGGTCGGTAAATGCTGGCTGATAAAGTGGCTGGTGAGCGATTGTGCCAGGGTTTTATCCAGCGGCTTGCCGCTTAGCGCGGCGCGCAGCCACAGCCCGTCGATCAGCGCCGCCAGGCCGTAGCCCGCCTCTTCGGCCTGTTCGCGCGGCAGTTCGCGGCGGAACTCGTACACCAGGTTCGACAGCAGGCGGCGGCTGCTCACCTGCTGCAGGCGGTAGAGCATCGGCTGGTGCATGCTGCTTGCCCAGAAGGCCAGCCAGGCCTTCATTGCCGCGCCGCTGGTCTGGGTTTCATCAAAATTGCCGCCGACAATCGCCTGCAGTCGCTGCTCCGCGCTGGCGTCCGGCAGGGCGCGTAAGCGGCTCAATACCGCGTCGCGCAGCTGGCCGGTGATGTCGCGCATGGTTGCTTCCAGCAGACCGTTTTTGTCTTTGAAATAGTGACTGATGATCCCCGTGGAAACGCCTGCCCGACGGGCGATCTGCGCGATCGTCGCGTCATGCATTCCCACTTCATTTATTGCTTCCAGCGTGGCGTCGATAAGCTGCCTGCGCCGGATCGGCTGCATCCCCACTTTGGGCATTATTGCCACTCCATTCATCAGCGTTGGTTAACCATTAAAGCGGTTTTTGATTGGACGTTCAATATAAAATGTGTCTTAATTGTTGCGGATTTGGATTTTAATAGTTACAAAAACAGTGGGGATACTGGATGACAGACCTTTCACAGGACAGAGAAAAAGACAAAATCAATCCGGTCGTTTTTTATACGTCTGCCGGGCTGATTTTGTTGTTTTCCCTGACAACGATCTTCTTTCGCGATTTTTCTGCCGAGTGGATTGGGCGCACCCTGAACTGGGTGTCGAAGACCTTCGGCTGGTACTACCTGCTGGCGGCGACGCTCTATATCGTCTTCGTGGTCTGCATTGCCTGCTCGCGCTTCGGTTCGGTGAAGCTCGGGCCTGAGCAGTCAAAGCCCGAGTTCAGCCTGCTGAGCTGGGCCGCGATGCTGTTTGCCGCAGGCATTGGCATCGACCTGATGTTCTTCTCCGTGGCGGAACCGGTCACGCAGTATATGCAGCCGCCGGAAGGGGCAGGGCAGACGATGGAGGCCGCGCGCCAGGCGATGGTCTGGACGCTGTTCCACTACGGCCTGACCGGCTGGTCAATGTACGCCCTGATGGGCATGGCGCTGGGATACTTTAGCTATCGTTATAATTTGCCCCTCACCATCCGCTCCGCGCTGTACCCGATTTTTGGTAAAAAGATCAACGGCCCGATTGGCCACAGCGTCGACATTGCGGCGGTGATCGGGACCATCTTCGGTATCGCGACGACGCTTGGGATTGGCGTGGTGCAGCTTAACTACGGGCTGAGCGTGCTGTTTGATATTCCGGATTCGATGGCGGCGAAAGCGGCGCTGATTGCGCTTTCGGTCATTATCGCCACCATTTCGGTGACGTCGGGCGTCGATAAGGGCATCCGCGTGCTCTCCGAGCTGAACGTGGCGCTGGCGCTGGGCCTGATCCTGTTCGTGCTGTTTATGGGCGATACCTCGTTCCTGCTCAATGCCTTAGTACTCAACGTGGGCGACT
This sequence comes from Enterobacter sp. PL_is514, assembly GCF_055816715.1. Lineage (NCBI taxonomy): Bacteria > Pseudomonadati > Pseudomonadota > Gammaproteobacteria > Enterobacterales > Enterobacteriaceae > Enterobacter > Enterobacter sp. PL_is514. Next base: position 40,390 of record NZ_JBVPGN010000036.1, read on the forward strand.
ATGTGAACCGCTTTATGGGCATGACGCTGAACAGCTTCGCCTTCGACCGCCCTGTAGAGTGGATGAACAACTGGACGCTGTTCTTCTGGGCGTGGTGGGTCGCGTGGTCGCCGTTTGTTGGCCTGTTCCTGGCGCGTATTTCGCGTGGCCGCACCATCCGCCAGTTTGTGATGGGCACGCTGATCATCCCGTTCACCTTTACGCTGCTCTGGCTGTCGGTGTTCGGCAACAGCGCGCTGCACGAGATTATCCACGGCAATGCTACTTTCGCGCAGGAAGCGATGGCGCACCCGGAGCGAGGCTTCTACAGCCTGCTGGCGCAGTATCCGGCGTTCACCTTTAGCGCCTCCGTGGCGACTATTACCGGCCTGCTGTTTTACGTCACCTCGGCGGATTCCGGCGCGCTGGTGCTGGGTAACTTCACCTCGAAGCTGAAGGACATCAACAGCGATGCCCCGAACTGGCTGCGCATCTTCTGGTCCGTCGCCATCGGCCTGCTGACGCTCGGCATGCTGATGACCAACGGCATCTCGGCGCTGCAGAACACCACGGTGATCATGGGGCTGCCGTTCAGCTTCGTCATCTTCTTTGTCATGGCCGGGCTGTATAAGTCCCTCAAGGTGGAAGATTACCGCCGCGTCAGCGCCAGCCGCGACACCGCGCCGCGCCCGATGGGCGCGCAGGACAGGCTGAGCTGGAAGAAACGTCTGTCGCGCCTGATGAACTACCCGGGCACGCGCTACACCAAACAGATGATGGAGACGGTCTGCTTCCCCGCCATGGAAGAGGTAGCCCAGGAGCTGAAGCTGCGTGGCGCCTACGTGGAGCTGAAAAACCTGCCGCCGGAGGAGGGCGAGACCCTGGGGCACCTGGATCTGCTGGTGCATATGGGCGACGAGCAGAACTTTGTCTACCAGATCTGGCCGCAGCAGTACTCGGTCCCCGGCTTTACCTACCGGGCGCGCAGCGGGAAATCGACCTACTACCGGCTTGAGACCTTCCTGCTGGAAGGGAGCCAGGGGAACGATTTGATGGACTACAGCAAGGAGCAGGTAATTACGGACATTCTGGATCAGTATGAACGGCACCTGAACTTTATCCATCTGCACAGGGAAGCGCCGGGGAATAGCGTGATGTTCCCGGATGTTTGAACCATTTCGTGTATGAATGACAGGGCACCCGTAACGGGTGCCGCTATCATCTATCCTGAACGTGAAGACCGGTTTTCCAAATAAAGAAGCTTACCGTGTCGACTAATTTTGAATCGGCCTCGGCATAGGTTGCCGCACTGTGTCCTCCCTGACGGTAAGCCAGAACCAGCACGCTGCGCGGCGAGCCTATTTCCTCTAAACGGGCGGCGAATTTTGCTGTTTGCCACGGGGAAACGCGCTGGTCATGCAGGCCTACGGTTAACAGGACGGGAGGATAACGTTTTTCAGGTACCAGATGCCGGTAAGCATCTATTTTCAGTAAGTTTAGCCTGCCAGACGGCGTCAGCGGCGATCCCAGTTCGTCATAGTTCATCACGCCTATCGGAATGTTATCCAGTCGGCTGGTATTGAGCATCCCGGCGTCTATGGCCACTGCGGCAAACAGTTCCGGGCGACGGGTCATCGCCATACCCACGATAATTCCCCCCGCGCTTTCACCCCCGATTGCCAGTTTTGACGGTGAGGTGTAGCGACTGTCGATAAGATATTCCGCGCAACGGATAAAATCGGTAATGGAATTTTCTTTCTTATCTGCTCTTCCTGCTTCGTGCCATTCAGGGCCCATTTCACCGCCTCCGCGTACATGCGCGATAGCGAGAATACCGCCTTGTTCCAGCCAGAGCAGACGGGTCAGATCGAATGAAGGAAACGTACTCACGCCATACGCGCCATAAGCCGTCAACCAGGTAGGGACCGAACCATCGCGCGCAATGCCTTTACGGTATATGAGGGTCAGTGGGACGCGAATATTGTCTGCTGTAGTGACCCATTTTTCTTCCGTCACATAGTCTGTCAGGGGCTGGCTTAACGGCGGTATTAACTCTGTTTTCTGGATGATGTTATCTGCAGGTTGATAATGATAAATGACGGGGGGCTTCAGCCAGCCCTGGCGAGTGAAGAGAATGTCCTTACTGTCACTACTGGCAAATATCGCACTCACGTCTTCATCTGCAGGGACCGGAATTGTCTGGTGTTTATTGATTTCAACAAACGGAATACGCATGAATTTACTGCTGCCGGCGTCATGATAAGCCACATAAAGTGAATCCCTGCTCAGGCTTAATTGTGTTAACTCTCCGTTAGACCAGCTCATCACGGGTTCTTTGGTGGAGGCAGGAGCCGCCAGATTGATGCGTGAAATATCATAGCCTGAGGAGGCGTTATAGCTCGCCAGATAAATCCACTCCCCGGAATAAACAAAGGCAGAAACATTTTTATCGGTATCAACAATTTTGTTCCAGGTGAATGTGCTGTTGTCATCCGGGGCTTTTTTAGCGGAAAAAAGAGAGCTGCCATAACCGCTAATGGATTTTGACACGTTAACAATCAGGTAGTCAGAATCAGGGGAGGCGTAAAGATTAACGTTTTCGCAGGATTGCTGTGCGAGTTCTGGAATGGTGCGCCAGTCAAACGTCATAATATCGTTGTTGCTTTCTATATGGTGGAGATAGACCTTGCCGCAGGTCTGCCGTCCTGAATCCTGAGTTGTAGTGTTCAGACTGTAATAAAAGGACTGATTATCTGCGGCCCAGACAACATTGGGGTAGCGAACGGCGGGGATGCGAGTGTCTAATACCACGTTATCAGCCACTCTGATCACCGTGATATCCGTGCTTTCCGTTCCATTTCGTGAGCGCCCAACGGCAACGAAGCGACCATCATGTGAAGGAATGAAAAAGTTAATCCCATAACCCACAGGCGGATCGATGAGCACACGTTCAGGCTTTCCCGCTTGTTTTACAAACAGCCGCAGGTAGGGATGTTCGACCGATGAGCGGAGATAAAAACGATTGTCTCCCGCATCATAAATGTCTGAAATAGTGGGGGCCGTATTCACTAACTCGCTCAACCTTTTCGCCAGCGCGTTTCTCCATGGAAGGGCGTGGAGTGTCTTAACCGTCTGGTTTGAGCGTTGATTTAACCAGCGAGCAGTCTGTTGGGGGTGAGTTTCCATCCAATGATAAGGATCCATGCCGTCCTCATAGGGATTTTCGTTAGCATGAGCGAAAAAGATACAGCCGAAAAATGCGAGGATAGTAATAATTATCTGCTTGCTGATAGGTTTTATTCTCGGTATCAGACAATGTTTCATTTCTGGCTGGGCTCATGTTGTTCTGTTAGTGGCGTTAGTTGAGTACGTCATGTTTCCTTAGTCACATCGAGTTAATGTAGAAAAGCGAAGAAATAATGTTCCTGAAAATATAAAATTGAAATAACTTATTTTGTATTTATTGATTTTTTATCCTCATGTTTTTGATCTGGCTCGAGGTTTTATGACCAAATTCTGTTATGAAAAAATTCGCTCGCATACTTTTAAATGCTTCAGGAAGATTTTGGTGGCTATTATAAATGGTAGGAAGTGAGAGTTTCGTTATTTTTAGTGTTTAATTGCCGGGAGCAATAAACAGGGCAGCATTATTCCTGAACGACAATCAAGGTATATACCTCTCCATTAACACGTTGCCAGGCGAGGCTAAAGCATTTTCCCTGCTTATAACGGCCCGCCGGATGGCTGAGCGTCAACGCGATAGTTTGCTGATTCAACGCCGTGACCCGTGCACAGTCGAATCCCATGTAGTGCCTTGCCGTAGGGAACAGGGCTTTAAACAAACTTTCCTTGGCGCTAAATGCCAACGTCAACGCCAGCGCAAAGGGGTAGCCCGAACGCTTCAGGCACATCGCTTCCTGTGCATCAATGATGCCGTCCTGGATTTCGCGGGCTTCACGGTCAGGAAGAATGGCTTCGGAATCAATACCCACAAGCGCATCTGGATGACGGACGGCAAGCGCCATCGCCTGCGTGCCGCTGTGGGTGATGCTTCCTGAAACGCCTTCCGGCCAGAGCGGTTCACCGCTGGGGCCGATGCCGGGCACGGTGTGGTCAGGTAAGGCATGGGCGGCGGCGATGCGGCCTGCCAGATGCTCGGCTTTGCGTTTGCGCCCGGCGTTTGAAAGCTCAGCGTGGTGGGGGAGCCAAAGGAGATCGGTGTCGGTGAAGGTGGTTGGGTCGAAGGTGACGTGGTGGACGGTGTGGCCGGCGAGAATGAGCGTGCTGTGGGTGGTGTGCATGTTTTTCCTCTATCAGCAAATAGTGCGGCCTGATGCCCTCACCCCGACCCTCTCCCACAGGGAGAGGGGGAGTTACTGCCTGTATCAGAAACGCGTATTCACGCTCATGTACCAGGTGCGACCCGGTTCATTATACGTATACGCACCCGCACCGTACATATACGCACCGGTGGTGGTATTTCCGGTTGTCTGGGCATTACCCGCGCGCCACTGGCGTTTGTCGAAGACGTTGTCCACGCCGCCGGTCAGGCTGACGTTTTTGGTCATGTCCCAGGTCGCGCTCAGGCCAACGATGCTGTACGGACTGACTTCGTCTTTTTCAGACCCGGTCACCGGCTGACCTTTGTAGTTGTACTTTTTCGGCTGCTGCTTGCCGTACCAGGTAAAGGTCGACTGGAGCGACACGTCCTGATGCACCTGCCAGCTCAGGGTTGAGTTCAGCGTGTACTCCGGAATGATCGACAGACGGTCGCCGGTCTCCTTGTTCTTGCTCTGCAGCATGTAGGTGATGTTGTTGGTCCAGTTAATCGTGTCGCTGACCGGCACGTTCAGGGAGCCTTCCAGCCCTTCGACGACTGCTTTAGGTACGTTTTCCCACTGGTAGATGTCGGTCTGCACTTTACCGGAAGAGGTGTGACCAATCGGCGCGTAGCCCGCTTCAATCTTGTCGCGGTAGTCGTTGCGGAACCAGGTGACGCCCGCCAGCCAGCCGTCGCGCTTCCACTCCAGACCAATCTCTTTGTTGATGCTGGTTTCGGCCTTCAGGTCGTCGTTACCCATCATGTAGCAGCCCACGCCGTCGGAGCTGGCGTAGCAGCCCTGGCCTTTACTGTAGAGCAGGTAGTTCGGGTTGGTCTGGTACAGGCTCGGCGCCTTATAGGCGCGCGCGATCCCCATCTTAAGCGTGAAGTCATCCCCCAGCCCCTGCGACAGGTTAAGTGACGGGCTCCAGTTGTTGCCGACGATGGTGTGATGGTCGAAGCGCATGGCAGGGGTCAGCATGGTGCTGTCGGTCAGCTCCATGTTGTTTTCGGCGAACAGGGAGAAAATCTCTGCCGACGTGTACGGGCTGCGGTCGTTGCTCATGCCCGGAATGGTGCCGCCCTGCTGGGTTTGGGTGAAGGAGGTCGAGTCCTTCATGCGCTGCTGGTTCCACTCGGTGCCGAGCGTCAGGTTCTGGTTGACGATGAAATCAATCGGCAGGTTGACTTCGCTGTGCAGCATCACGTCGGCCAGATCGGTGTCGGTGAATTTATTACTGTTGAACAGACCTTCCAGACCGCCCGCCAGCCCCTCTCCCAGACGGGAGTTGCGGGTGTGCTCGTACTGCGCCCAGTTGCTGGTGGTAATGCCGTTATCCCAGCCGCCGTTCCAGGTCACCGCGAAGTTCTGGCGATAGATGCGGTTGGTCTCTTTGCCGTAGTTCTTTTTCACCAGACCGCTGGAGCTGTTGTCGTTGTTGGTGTTCTGCGTGTCGCCTGCGTAGAGGTTATTCTGGCGGCTGTAGCCCGCCTCAAATTCCAGAGACTGCATCGGCGCAAAGTCCCAGCGCACCACGCCGTTAATGTCTTTGTTTTCTACACCCTCGCGGCCCGCGGGCAGCGTGTCGGCGTAGGCACCGGTTCGGTCAGACTGGTGACCCTGGTTGATGTCCCACGCGTCGGCCTGGGTTTTGTCCAGATTGCCGTACATGCGGAAGCTGAAGTCGCCGCCCAGCGGGCCGCTCAGGCTAAAGTTGGTGCGCTTGGTAGACCCTTCATCCTTGTGCTCAGGCGCATTCAGGTAGGTGTTCCAGGAGCCGTGCCACTGGTCGTCGAATTTTTTAGTGATGATGTTCACCACGCCGCCAGCCGCGCCGTTGCCGTAGCGCGCGGCGGCCGGACCGCGGATCACTTCGATGCGCTCGATCATCTCCGGCGGCACCCAGCCGGTATCGCCGCGCGTGTCACGCTCGCCTCGCCAGCCCAGACGGATGGAGTTTCGGCTGGTGACCGGCTTGCCGTCGATCAGGATCAGGGTGTTTTCTGGCCCCATGCCGCGGATATCAATCTGACGGTTGTTCCCGCGCTGGCCGCTGGTGGAGTTACCGGTCAGGTTAACGCCCGGCATGGTGCGGATGATTTCAGCCACGTCCCGCGCGGGCGGGTTTTTACGGATCTCATCGGCGGTGATGGTTGATACCCCCGGCGCCTGCAGATTCTGCTTGGCGGCGGTGATCACCATCGTGTCTTCGTGCTGCGCAGAGGCGGTGTTGTCGTCTGCCAGAGCGGGCAGCGCGACGCCGTAAATCCCTAAATTGACCAGCAAGGCCAGAGAGTGAATCTTCTTATTCATTGTACGTCCTGCTTTTGTGGTTGTTTTATGAGCGCTTCCCACAGCGCGGGCACTACGCTATTGCAAATGCAAATAGTTATCAATAATATTATCAATAAAATTTGCTCTGAAACAAAAAAGACTGTTAAACATGAGGTTATAAGGGTGACGGCGTTAACAACGGGAAGTGAAGCGTGGTGGCAGTCGAAAAACGGGCCTGAATGGAAGCCGGAAAAGGGAAACTATCGCGTCACGTTCTGGTGGCGTGACCCGGCAGGAACGCAAAGAACGTCACCGATCAAACGCGTCTGGCTCTACGTCACCGGCGTGACCGATCACCACAAAAATGCCCGCCCGCAGTCCCTCGAACGCATTCCCGATACCGACGTCTGGCAGTGGCAGGGCGAGTTCAGCCCCGAGTGGCGCGGAAGCTACTGTTTTATCCCCTCCGTGAATGAAATTGATTTTGCCGACGCGGTATTCGAAGGCCAGCAGCCGGACCGCATGGCGCTGCGCGAAGGCTGGCGCAAACTGCTGCCGCACGCGGTGTCTGATCCGCTGAATCCGCAGAGCTGGCGCGGCGGGCGCGGTCATGCCGTCTCGGCGCTGGAAATGCCGGATGCGCCCGTTCAGCCGGGGTGGAATCATCCCGATACGTCGTATCAGCCGCCAGTCTGCATTGAGTGGGAAAGCGCGCGCCTGAACAACCGCCGCCGCGTCTGGATTTTCACCATCGGGGACGATAACCCGGAACGCCCGCTGGCGGTGCTGCTCGACGGCCAGTTCTGGGCCGAAAGCATGCCCGTCTGGCCTGCGCTGGCGTCGCTCACCAGCGAGCGCAAACTGCCGCCTGCGGTCTACGTCTTAATCGATGTTATCGACATGGAGCATCGCAACCGCGAGCTGCCGTGCAATCCCGATTTCTGGCTGGCGGTGCAGGAAGAACTTCTCCCCCTTGTCCAGAAACACGCGCCGTTCAGCGACCGCGCCGACCGTACGGTGGTGGCAGGCCAGAGCTTTGGCGGTCTCGCGTCGCTTTATGCTGGCCTCCACTGGCCGCAGCGTTTTGGCTGTGTGCTCAGCCAGTCCGGATCCTTCTGGTGGCCGCACCGCGGTGGGCAGCAGGACGGGCTGTTAATCGAACAACTTAAAGCCGGTGAAATATCCCCTCGCGGGCTACGCATCATTCTTGAAGCCGGGCGCAACGAGCCGCTCATCTTCCGCGCGAATCAGGCGATTTACGCCGAGCTGCACACGCACCAACCGGTTATCTGGCGTCAGGTTGACGGCGGACACGATGCGCTTTGCTGGCGCGGTGGGCTGACGCAGGGGCTGATGACCCTCTGGCAGCCGCTCATTCACTAACGGAGTCTGTATGGAATTCAGCAATCCTTTCGATAATCCGCAGGGACAGTTCGCCATTTTGCAAAACGACCAGGGGCAGTACAGCCTGTGGCCGCAGCAGTGCGAACTGCCGGCGGGGTGGCACGTGGTGTGTGAAGCACAGTCTCAGGAGGCGTGCCAGCAGTGGCTTGTCGGGCACTGGCAAACGCTTGTCCCGTCCCATTTTGCGGAGGGAAGCGCATGAACCGTCTTCCTCTCGTCGCCGCCCAGCCGGGGATCTGGATGGCGGAACAGCTGTCCACGCTGCCAAACGCCTGGAGCGTGGCGCACTACACCGAGCTGAAAGGCGATATCGACGCGCCGCTGCTGGCAAAAGCGATTGCTGAAGGCATGATGCAGGCCGATACCCTGCGGATGCGTTTTGCCGAGGAGAACGGCGAGGTGTGGCAGTGGGTGGACGAGTCCACGATCCTGCCTGAGCCGTCCATCGTTCGCGTTAACTCTCACGACGACGCCATGACGCTGATGGAATCCGATCTTGACCAGAACCTGCGCGTCGACAGCGGTCAGCCGCTGGCGTTTCACCAGCTGATTCAGGTGGGTGAAAGCCACTGGTACTGGTATCAGCGCTATCACCATCTGGTGGTGGATGGCTTTAGTTTCCCGGCGATTACCCGCCAGATCGCCGCGATTTACGCCGCGTGGAAAAAGGGCGAACCTACGCCCGCATCTCCGTTTACGCCGTTTGCCGAGGTGGTGGACGAGTATCAGCGCTATCGCGACAGCGAGGCGTACGCGCGCGACGGCGCCTTCTGGGCAGAGCAGCGCAAGGAGCTGCCTTCTCCGGTCTCGCTCTCCTCCGCGCCCCTGCCTGGACGCGCCGCCACGACCGATATTCTTCGCCTAAAGGTTGCCGCCGACGGCCGCGCCTTTAGCCAGCTTGCGCAGGCGGCAGAAAAGGTACAGCGCACCGACCTGGCCCTTGCGCTGGTGGCACTGTGGCTGGGCCGCCTGACCGGGAGGCTGGACTATGCCGCCGGGTTTATCTTTATGCGCCGCTTGGGCTCCGCGGCGCTGACCGCGACCGGGCCGGTGCTTAACGTCCTGCCGCTGGCGGTCAATATCGATCCGCAGGAGAGCCTGCCCTCGCTGGCGCTGCGCCTGGCGAACCAGCTGAAAAAAATGCGCCGCCACCAGCGCTATGACGCCGAGCAGATCGTGCGCGACAGCGGGAAAGCGGCGGGTGATGAAGCGCTGTTTGGCCCGGTGCTGAACGTCAAGGTGTTCGACTATCAGCTGGATATCGACGATGTGGAGGCCATTACCCACACGCTGGCAACCGGCCCGGTGAACGACCTTGAGCTGGCGCTGTTCCCGGACGAGCAGGGCGGGTTGAGCATTGAGATCCTCGCCAATAAGCAGCGCTACGATGAAGTGACGCTTTCCCGACACGTCGCGCGTCTGAACGCGATGCTGAGGCAGTTTGCGGCTAATCCGGACCTGCGCTGTGGCGAAGTGGAAACCGTTTCAGAGCAGGAGTATCAGCAGCTGGCGCGCATCAACGATACCGGGCTGGCGCTGCCGTCCACCACGCTCGCGGATCTGGTGGCGGAGCAGGCGAGCAAAACGCCGGACGCGCCCGCGCTGGCGGATGCGCACGTTGAACTCAGCTATCGTCAGATGCGTGAGCAGGTCGTCGCGCTGGCAAACCTGCTGCGCGCGCGCGGCGTGAAGCCGGGCGACAGCGTGGCGGTGGCCCTGCCGCGCTCGGTATTCCTGACGTTAGCATTGCACGGCATTGTGGAGGCGGGCGCCGCGTGGCTGCCGCTCGACACCGGCTATCCGGACGACCGCCTGCGGATGATGCTTGAGGACGCGAAGCCGTCCCTGCTCATTACTACCGACGAACAGCTTCCGCGCTTTAGCGATCTGCCGATTACGACGTTTAGTTACAACACACTGTTACCGACCGCGGGTGCTGAGCCGCTGCGGCTGGCGACGCCGGAGCAGACGGCGTACATCATCTTTACCTCCGGCTCGACGGGGCGCCCTAAAGGGGTCATGGTCGGCCATACCGCCATCGTTAACCGCCTGAAGTGGATGCAGGATCATTACCCGCTGGACGCGACGGACGTGGTGGCGCAGAAAACGCCGTGCAGCTTTGACGTGTCGGTGTGGGAGTTCTGGTGGCCGTTTATCGCCGGGGCGAAGCTGGTGATGGCCGAGCCGGACGCGCACCGCGATCCCCAGGCGATGCAGAGCTTCTTCACCCGGTACGGCGTGACCACCACCCACTTCGTGCCGTCGATGCTGGCGGCGTTTGTTGCCTCGCTGACGCCGGAAAACGTGGCGTGCTGTAAAACCCTTAAGCAGGTGTTCTGCAGCGGCGAAGCGCTGCCAACCGAACTGTGCCGCGAGTGGGAGCAGTTGACCCATGCGCCGCTTCACAACCTCTATGGCCCGACGGAAGCGGCGGTGGACGTGAGCTGGTATCCGGCGTTTGGTCCCGAGCTGGCGGCGGTGGAGGGCAACAGCGTGCCGATCGGCTTCCCGGTGTGGAACACGGGGCTGCGCATTCTGGACGCGATGATGCGCCCGGTGCCGTTCGGCGTGGCGGGCGATCTCTATCTCACCGGCATTCAGCTGGCGCAGGGGTATCTGGGCCGTCCGGACCTCACCGCCAGCCGCTTTATCGCCGACCCGTTTGCGCCGGGCGAGCGGATGTACCGCACCGGAGACGTTGCCCGCTGGCTGGACAACGGCGCGGTGGAATACCTGGGCCGCAGCGACGACCAGCTTAAAATCCGCGGCCAGCGCATCGAGCTGGGTGAAATCGACCGGGCGATGCTGTCGCTGCCGGGCGTGGCTCAGGCCGTGGCGCACGCCTGCGTGTTCAACCGGGCGGCGGCAACGGGTGGCGATGCCCGGCAGCTGGTGGGGTACGTGGTTTCTGAAACCGGCTTACCGCTGGACCGCGACGCGCTGCTCGAATCGCTCAAGGCACAGCTGCCGCCGCATATGGTGCCGGTGGTGCTGCTGCAAATCAGCGCGCTGCCGCTGAGCGCCAACGGCAAGCTTGACCGCAAGGCGCTGCCGCTGCCGGAGCTGACCAGCAAAATCTCCGGACGTGCGCCGGAAAGCGAATCCGAAATTGCCGTCGCGCAGGCGTTTGCCGCGCTGCTGGGCTGCGAGGTCAACGACATTGAGGCCGACTTCTTTGCCCTCGGCGGACACTCGCTGCTGGCGATGCGTCTGGCGGCGCAGCTTAGCCGCGCGTTCGAGCGCAAGGTTACGCCGGGGCAGATTATGGTCGCCTCCACGGTGAGCAAGCTGAGCACGCTGCTGGACTCGCAGATGAGCGACGAGCAGGCGCAGCGTCTGGGGTATGAAACGCTTCTGCCGCTGCGTGAGGGCGACGGCCCGACGCTGTTCTGCTTCCATCCGGCGTCCGGCTTCGCCTGGCAGTTTAGCGTGCTGGCGCGCTACCTCAGTCCGCGCTGGTCAATCGTCGGCATTCAGTCGCCGCGCCCGGACGGGCCGATGCAGCAGTGTGCGGATCTGGATGGAGTCATCGACCATCACCTGAACACCTTACGGGCGCAGCAGCCGCAGGGTCCGTATTATCTGTTCGGCTATTCCCTCGGCGGTACGCTGGCACAAGGGATTGCCGCCCGTCTGCGCGAGCTGGGTGAAGAGGTGGCCTTCCTCGGCCTGCTGGATACCTGGCCGCCGGAAACCCAGAACTGGGCGGAGAAAGAGGCCAACGGCCTGGACCCGGCGGTGCTGGCAGAGATCGAGCGGGAACGTCAGGCGTTTATCGCCGCCCAGCAGGGGCAGGGCTCCAGCGAGCTGTTTAATGCTATCGAAGGCAACTACGCCGACGCGGTGCGGCTGCTCACCACGGCGCACAGCGCGCGGTTTGACGGCAAAGCGACGCTGTTCGTCGCCGAGCGCACCCGAACGATGGATCCGCAGACCGCCTGGGCGCCGTGGGTGGCGGAGCTTGAGGTGTACAGCCAGGACTGCGCCCACGTGGATATCATTTCACCGCAGGCGTTTGAGAAGATAGGGCCGGTTTTGAGGGAGATATTGGGATAACGTCAAAAGCCCCTCACCCCAGCCCTCTCCCCAAAGGGGAGAGGGTGTAATCGTCCCCTCTCCCCTTTGGGGAGAGGGTCAGGGTGAGGGGACATCAGACCGCACGTTTTCCAAGCGGCACCACCAGCGGCGTACCCGCCACCGGGTCGTCAATAATCATGCAGCGCAGGCCGTAGATCCGCTCGATCAGCTCCGGCGTCACAATCTCTTTCGGCGCGCCCTGCGCCACAATCTCCCCGTCGCGCAAGGCAATCAGGTGCGTGGCGTAGCGGCACGCCTGGTTTAAATCGTGCAGCACCGCCGCAAGGGTGTACCCCTGCTCGCGGTTCAGCTCGCTCAGCAGCTCCAGCAGGTCAATCTGATGGCTGATATCCAGCCAGGTCGTCGGCTCGTCCAGCAGCATGATGGAGGTCTCCTGCGCCAGCACCATCGCGATCCACGCGCGCTGACGCTGTCCGCCGGAAAGGGTATCCACGCTTTGCTGAGCGAGATCGGTAATGCCCGTCGCCCGCATCGCGCGGTTCACCGCCTCGTCATCTTCCTTGCGCCAGCGGGTAAACAGCGGCTGGTGCGGATAGCGTCCGCGCGAGACCAGCTCCTGAACCGTGATGTCCCCCGGCGTGGTGGCGTTTTGCGCCAGCAGCCCGATGCGCCTGGCCACCTCTTTGCTGGCGAAGCGCTGGATCTGCTCCCCGTCGAGGAATACGCTGCCTTCAGCCGGCGTCATCAGGCGGCTCAGCGTGCGCAGCAGGGTCGATTTACCGCAGCCGTTCGGGCCGATAATCGCCGTGAAGTGGCCGTCCGGAATGGCGACGGATAAATCACGGGCAACGATTTTTTTGCCGTAGCCGAGAGTGAGATTTTCGCCGCGCAAGCGGGTGGTTGAATCTGTCATTTCTTGCGAGACTCCTGAACGAGCAAGACGATAAGGTAAATCCCGCCGAGGCTGACGGTCACCACGCCCACCGGAAGCTGGTAAGGCATAAACAGCCGCTGGGCGCAGAGATCGGCGGCCAGCAGTAACAGCGCGCCGCACAGCGCCGCCTGAGTTAATCCCCAGCGCGCCGTCCCGCTTAGACGTCGTGCGATATGCGGCGCGACAAGGGCGATAAACGAGATCGGCCCGGCGATGGCGGTGGAGGCGGCGGTCAGCAATACCGCCACCAGCATCAGCATCAGGCGCGAGCGCTCAACGCCCACGCCCAGCGCGCAGGCGCTGTCGTCGCCCATCTCCAGCAGCCGCATGCGTCGCACCAGCAGCAGCGCGCCGATAAACATCAGCACAATCAGCGGCGCGGCGGGCCAGGTTTTGCCCCACGTCAGGCCGTTGAGAGAACCTGCGTACCACAGCCCGGCGGAAAGCGCCGTTTCCAGCGAGGCCTGCAGCAGCAGCCAGGTGTTAAACGCCATCAGCATCGCGCGGATGCCGATCCCGATGATGATCAGGCGGAAGGTGTCGATGCCGTTGCGCCAGGCCAGGGCCCAGATAAGCAGGGAGGTGAGAATGCCGCCCGCCATCGCCGTAAAGGTAATGGCCATGAGATGCTGCCCGAACAGCACCATCGCCACCAGCACGCCGCTCCACGCGCCGGTATTCAGGCCCATCACGTCCGGGCTGCCGAGGGGGTTCCGCATCAGCGACTGGAATATCGCGCCGCTGACGCCAAGCGCCGCGCCAACCAGGATCGCCATCGCCACGCGCGGCAGTCGCCATTCGGTGACCACCATGGTGATGTTACGCGGCGCGCTGCCGGTGAGAGCATGAAAGACCTGCGCGAAATCAAGCGTTACGGCACCGCTTTGCAGGCTCCAGACCGCCAGCAGCAGACTGGTGACGACCAGCAGAGCGACGCTGGTGAGTAAACGACGGGACGGGGCCATCATGCGCCACCCCCGCGTCTGCGTCGTACCAGGAAGATCAGCACCGGCGCGCCGATAAAGGCGCTGACCACCGAGACGCGCAATTCACCCGGCACCAGCAGGCGGCCCAGTACGTCGGCAAACAGCAGCAGGGCAGGGGTGGCCAGCAGCGTCACCGGCAGCGACCAGCGGTGATCCGCACCTACCAGCCAGCGCGCCATGTGCGGCATCATCAGGCCAATAAAGGCGATCGGCCCGACCACGGCGGTCGCGCTGCCGCACAGCACGGTGATGGCGCACAGACCAATCAGCTGCGTGCGTGCCACGCGGTTGCCGAGGGCTGTCGCGGTGTCGCTGCCGAGGCTCAGGCTGTTGAGCGACCTGCTTAAAAACAGCGCCACGGCAGCGGCAATCATCACCGGGATCGCCACCACTTTCAGGGTTTCAAGAGTGCGGATATCCAGCGAACCGGCCTGCCAGAAGCGTAGCTGGTCGTAAACGTCCGGGTTGAGCAGGGCGATGCCGTTGGATAAGCCTTCCAGCACCGCCGCGAGCGCCACGCCCGCCAGCGTCAGGCGCACCGGGCTCAGCTGTCCGCCGCCCTGGCTGCCGGTAAACGCCACCACCAGCGAGGCGGCCAGCGCGCCGCAGAAGGCCATCACCAGTTGCTCGGACGGAGAGGTCAACCCGAACAGCGCCGCACCGAGCACGATGGCAAAGCTGGCACCGGAGTTCACGCCGAGAATGCCGGGGTCGGCCAGCGGGTTACGGGTGAGGGTTTGCATCAGGGCACCGGCAAGGCCGAGCGCGCCACCGGCCAGCAGTCCGGCAAGGGTGCGGGGCAGGCGGGCGTCGAGCACAATGACGCAGTCGGCGCTCTGGCAGGTACCGGAGAGCGCATCAACGATAACGGACGCGGGCAGAGGCTTCGCGCCAACCAGCAGGCTGAGTGCAATCGCCAGGCTCAATAGCAGCAATAAAACGGGCACGGCAACGGCGCGCACCGAAGAAGAGGAAAACGACATAGCAACATCCATGATTTGATAATGATAGTGATTATCGTTATCTATCTTATTTGGCTATGTTAGCATGTGCGCCCATGGAATGGGTAGAATTACACTCAAGGCTTTGTCATGAATCAAAAATCCTGGCTGCTCAACCTCAGCCTGCTCAAAACGCACCCGGCGTATCGCGCCGTTTTTATCGCTCGTTTTATCTCCATTTTATCCCTCGGCCTGCTCGGCGTGGCCGTGCCGGTACAGATACAGACTATGACCCACTCCAGCTGGCTGGTGGGGTTATCGGTGACGTTAACCGGCGGAGCGATGTTTATCGGCCTGATGGTCGGCGGCGTAATGGCGGACCGCTACGAGCGCAAGAAGATGATCCTGCTGGCGCGCGGCACCTGCGGCGTGGGCTTTATCGGGCTGTGCCTGAACGCGATGCTGCCGGAGCCGTCGCTGATCGCCATTTATGCCCTCGGGCTGTGGGACGGTTTCTTTGCCTCCTTAGGCGTGACGGCGCTGCTGGCGGCAACGCCCGCGCTGGTCGGGCGCGATAACCTGATGCAGGCGGGGGCGATCACCATGCTCACCGTGCGTCTGGGCTCGGTGATTTCGCCGATGGTGGGCGGCCTGCTGCTGGCAACCGGCAACGTGGCGTGGAACTACGGGCTGGCGGCGGCGGGGACCTTTATCACCACCCTGACGCTGCTGCGCCTGCCGCTGCTGCCGCCTCCGCCGCAGCCGCGCGAGCATCCGCTGAAATCACTGATGGCCGCTATTCGTTTCCTGTTCAGCAACCCGCTGATTGGCGGCATTGCGCTGCTCGGCGGCCTGCTGACCATGGCGAGCGCAGTGCGCGTGCTCTACCCGGCGCTGGCAGGAGAGTGGCAGATGAGCGCCTCGGAGATTGGCATTCTCTACGCCGCCATTCCGCTCGGCGCGGCGTGCGGGGCGCTGACCAGCGGCAACCTGGCGCAAAGCGCGCGTCCGGGGCTGATTATGCTGCTTGCCACGCTGGCCTCGTTTATCGCCATCGGCTTCTTTAGCCTGATGCCGGTCTGGGCGCTCGGGGTGCTGTGTCTGGTGATTTTCGGCTGGCTGAGCGCCATCAGCTCGCTCTTGCAGTACACCCTGATCCAGACCCAGACGCCGGAAGGGATGCTCGGGCGCATCAACGGCCTGTGGACGGCGCAGAACGTGACGGGTGATGCCATCGGCGCGGCGATCCTCGGCGGGCTGGGGGCGATAATGACCCCGGCGGCGTCGGCGAGCAGCAGCGGGTTTGCGTTAGCGATGGTTGGTGGGATTTTGTTAGTGGCGTTGGTGGAATTGCGCCGATTCAGGCAGGAGAGTGTGTTGAACGACGGTGCGGCCTGATGCCCTCACCCCGGCCCTCTCCCACGGGGAGAGGGAGGGAAAATGCCTACTTAAACAACGCATTCAATCTGTCTAATACCAACATCGCGCTGTAATAATCCAGGCGGAACGTCTCCGTTCCCAGCGCCCAGACGCGCTTGTTCTTCACCGACGGCAGATGCGCCAGCAGCGGGTTGGCGTAAATCGCCTCCACGTCTTTCTCGTCACCGGCAAACACAAACAGCCCTTCGCCGTTCAGCCCCGTCGCCAGGTTTTCCCCGCCCAGCTGGATAATGTCGTGGCGCTTACCCTGGCTAGTTGAGGTCTGCAATCCGGCAGGCAGCTCCGCCAGCGCAAAGCCCAGCTGGTGCAGCAGCTTGCCCTGCGCGGATTCCGCGGTCCACAGGTTGGCGCTGTGCGCGGCGGCGGTGTAGACGATGGCGTTCACCGGCTGCGGCGGCAGCTTCATCTGCTGTTTCACCTGCGCGAGCTGTTTATCAAACGCGGCAATGCGCTCTGCGGCCTGCTTTTCCTGTCCGGTGATGGTGCCCAGCTGGGTCAGCAGCGCCTGCCAGCTCTTGTCGTCGTAGTTGATGATAAGCGTCGGGGCGATGGCGGAGAGCTGATCGTACAGCGCCAGCGCGGAATCCCCGCCGGTGGCGCTGATCAAAATCAGATCCGGCATTTGCGCGGCGACCGCTTCAGCGCTGGGCTCGCCGATGTACAGCCGGGCCAGCTTGCGCTGCTTCGCGATATCACCCCACTGGCGCAGGAAGCCCTGCCCATCGGCCACGCGGTTATTCGGCGTGGTCGCGCCGCTGGCGACGACCGGTGCGTCAATCGCCAGCAGGGAGCCGGTTAAGGTCACGCTGGTGGAGACAATGCGCGTCGGTTTGTGCTCAAGGGTATGTACTCCACGGCTGTCGGTTACCTGACGCGGCCAGTCGGCGGCAGCGGCTGAGGTAAGTCCTAAAACAAAAAGTGCGAATAAAAGCAGGGGATTACGGAAAACAGCGGGGAATTTCACAGCGCGACATCCTGTTTTTGTTGAAGATAATGCTTCTCATTTTCATGGTTGCCGCACCGGGATGCAAGCTTTTGTCGCACAAGTTATTTGTCCGACGGTTGACAGCGAAGCGATGTGGGATTAGGTTAGCCGACGAAAATATAAATGATAATCATTATTGCTTCTTTTATCATTTTGAGGAGGATGATATGGATACGTCCCTGGCTGAGGAAGTTCAGCACGCCGCAACCACGCTGGAATCAGACCGTTTTTTCTTTATGTCGCCTTACCGCAGCTTTACCACGTCCGGCTGCTTTGCCCGCTTCAGTGAACCCGCCGTCGGCGGTGACGATCCGGCGGGTCGCTTCCAGCAAAAATTAGCCCAGGCCTTCCGCACGGCAAAAGCCAGAGGTATTGCTCACCCGGTGATGGTGGGGGCGATCCCGTTCGACACCCGCAAGCCCTCGTCGCTATTTATTCCGCAACGCTGGGAAACCTTTTCTCGTCCCGCACGTCAGCAGTCCGCACGTTATTTTTCCGGCGCGCAGGCGCTGAAGGTGGCACAACGCACCGAGATCCCGCCGCAGCCCGTCTTCGAAGAGATGGTCGCTCGCGCCGCGTCGCTGACCGCCACGCCGCAGGTGAACAAGGTGGTGCTGTCTCGTCTGATTGATATCGCGACCGACAAACGCATGGACAGCGGCGCGCTGATGGAGCGCCTGATCGCCCAGAACCCGGCGAGCTTTAACTTCCACGTGCCGCTGGAAGACGGCGGCGTACTGCTCGGCGCCAGCCCGGAGCTGCTGCTGCGCAAAGAGGGTGGGCACTTTAGCTCGCTGCCGCTGGCAGGCTCCGCGCGTCGTCAGCCGGACGACGTGCTTGATCGTGAAGCAGGCAACAAGCTGCTGGCCTCCGAAAAGGACCGTCACGAGCACGACCTGGTGACCCAGGCGATGAAAGCCATTCTGGCACCGCGCAGCCACCATCTCAGCATGCCGGATTCGCCTCAGTTGATTACCACGCCGACGCTGTGGCATCTGGCGACGCCGGTTGAAGGTGACGTGCGTGAAAACGAAAACGCCCTGACCCTGGCCTGCCTTCTGCACCCGACGCCGGCGCTGAGCGGTTTCCCGCATCAGGTGGCGAAAGACCTGATCGCCGAGCTGGAGCCGTTCGACCGCGAGCTGTTCGGCGGCATCGTCGGCTGGTGCGACAGCGAAGGCAACGGCGAGTGGGTGGTGACCATCCGCTGCGCGCGTCTTCGCGAAAATACCGTTCGCCTGTTTGCCGGTGCGGGCATTGTGCCTGCCTCCTCGCCGGTGGGCGAGTGGCGCGAAACCGGCGTGAAGCTTTCCACCATGCTCAACGTGTTTGGCTTGCACTAAGGAAGACTCATGACCATCCCTTTTACCCGCTGGCCTGAGGAATTCGCCCGCCGCTACCGCGAAAAAGGCTACTGGCAGGATCTGCCGCTGACCCACATCCTGACGGATCGTGCGGATAGCGATGCCGTGGCGATAATCGACGGCGAGCGGCACATCACCTATCGCACGTTTAATAAGGCGGTGAACAACCTGGCGTCCGCCCTTCAGGCTCAGGGGCTGCACCGCGGCGAGACGGCGCTGGTGCAGCTTGGCAACGTGGCCGAGTTCTACATCACCTTCTTCGCGCTGCTGCAAATCGGCGTCGCGCCGGTCAACGCGCTCTTTAGCCATCAGCGCAGCGAGCTGAACGCCTACGCGGAGCAGATCAAACCCGCCGTGCTGATTGCCGATCGCGACCACGCGCTGTTCGCGGACGATGAGTTCCTCAACGCCTTTGTGGATGCGCACCGCTCGGCACGGGTCGTACTCCTGCGCGGCGATAAGGGTGACTACGCCCTGGAAGCGGCGATTGCGCGTCCAGCTGACAACTTCATCCCTAACCCGACGCCCGCCGACGAAGTGGCTTTCTTCCAGCTCTCCGGCGGCAGCACCGGCACGCCGAAGCTGATCCCGCGCACGCACAACGATTACGACTACAGCATTCGCCGCAGCAACGAGATCTGCGGCATTACTGCGCACACCCGCTATCTGAACGCGCTCCCCGCGGCGCATAACTACGCCATGAGTTCGCCGGGCTCTCTGGGTGTCTTCACGGCGGGCGGCTGCGTGGTGCTCGCGAACGATCCGAGCGCGACGCTCTGCTTCCCGCTGATTGAACGCTATCAGATTAACGTCACCTCGCTGGTCCCTCCGGCGGTGAGCCTCTGGCTGCAGGCGATTGCCGACGGCGCGGGCAACGCGCAGCTTAACTCCCTGAAGCTGCTG
The DNA here is from genome assembly GCF_055816715.1 of Enterobacter sp. PL_is514. Classification (NCBI taxonomy): domain Bacteria; kingdom Pseudomonadati; phylum Pseudomonadota; class Gammaproteobacteria; order Enterobacterales; family Enterobacteriaceae; genus Enterobacter; species Enterobacter sp. PL_is514. Next base: position 59,960 of record NZ_JBVPGN010000036.1, read on the forward strand.
CAGGTGGGCGGCGCACGCCTCTCCGCCACGCTCGCGGCGCGCATTCCGGCGGAAATCGGCTGCCAGCTTCAGCAGGTGTTCGGCATGGCGGAAGGGCTGGTGAACTACACCGCGCTCGACGACGCGCCGGAGCGCATCATCAACACCCAGGGCCGCCCGATGTGTCCGGACGACGAAGTGTGGGTGGCGGACGAGCACGGCAACCCGCTGCCGCGCGGGGAAGTCGGACGCCTGATGACGCGCGGTCCGTATACCTTCCGCGGCTATTTCAACAGCCCGGAACACAACGCCAGCGCCTTCGACGCCGACGGCTTTTACTGCTCCGGGGATCTTATCGCCATTGACGAGCAGGGCTACATCACCGTGCAGGGACGCGAGAAGGATCAGATCAACCGCGGCGGCGAGAAGATCGCTGCCGAAGAGATCGAGAACCTGCTGCTGCGCCATGAGGCGGTGATCCACGCCGCGCTGGTGAGCATGGAGGACAGCCTGCTGGGCGAAAAAAGCTGCGCGTATCTGGTGGTGAAACAGCCCCTGCGCGCGGTTGAGGTGCGCCGCTTCCTGCGCGAGCAGGGCGTCGCCGAATTCAAGCTGCCGGATCGCGTAGAGAGCGTGGATGCGCTCCCGCTGACGCCGGTCGGCAAAGTCGATAAGAAACAGTTGCGCCTGTGGCTTGCTGAACGCGCCCGGGGCTGAGGAACAGAGTATGGCCATTCCAAAATTAACCGCTTACGCGCTGCCGACCGCCGCAGAGCTGCCGACCAGCAAGGTGAACTGGGCGTTTGAGCCCGAGCGCGCGGTGCTGCTGATCCACGATATGCAGGAGTATTTCCTGAACTTCTGGGGCGAAAACAGCGCGATGATGCAGCAGGTGGTAGCGAATATCGCCAGACTGCGCGCTTACTGTAAAGCGCACAATATCCCGGTGTACTACACCGCTCAGCCGAAAGAGCAGAGCGACGAAGACCGCGCCCTGCTGAACGACATGTGGGGGCCGGGCCTGACCCGCTCGCCGGAGCAGCAGCGCATCGTCGCCGAGCTGGCGCCGGACGAAGCGGACACGGTGCTGGTGAAGTGGCGCTACAGCGCGTTTCACCGCTCGCCGCTGGAGCAGATGCTGAAAGAGACGGGCCGCAACCAGCTGCTGATTACCGGCGTGTACGCCCACATCGGTTGCATGACCACCGCCACCGACGCCTTTATGCGCGACATTAAGCCGTTCTTCATTGCCGACGCGCTGGCGGACTTTACCCGTGACGAACATCTGATGTCGCTGAACTATGTGGCCGGACGCTCGGGCCGCGTGGTGATGACCGACGAGCTGCTGCCGTCCATTCCGGCATCGAAGGCCGCGCTGCGCGAGCTGATTCTGCCGCTGCTGGACGAGTCCGACGAGCCGATGGATGACGAAAACCTGATCGACTACGGCCTGGACTCGGTACGCATGATGGCGCTGGCCGCCCGCTGGCGCAAAGTACACGGCGATATCGACTTCGTGATGCTGGCAAAAAATCCAACAATCGACGCCTGGTGGGCGCTGCTTTCCCGCGAGGTGAAGTGATGGGACTGGATTTCACCGGTAAAACCGTCTGGGTGACGGGCGCGGGGAAGGGGATTGGCTACGCGACGGCTCTGGCGTTCGCCGAAGCCGGCGCGCAGGTGACCGGGTTCGATCTGGCGTTTCCGCAGGATGATTACCCGTTCGCCACCGAAACGCTGGACGTGGCGAACGCCGCGCAGGTGCATGAGGTGTGCGGGCGCGTGCTGACAACGCTTGAGCATCTGGACGTGCTGGTCAACGCGGCGGGCATTCTGCGCATGGGGGCAACTGACCAGCTCTCGCAGGAGGACTGGCAGCAGACCTTCGCGGTCAACGTCGGCGGCGCGTTCAATCTGTTCCAGCTGACCATGGGCCAGTTCCGCCGTCAGCAGGGCGGGGCGATAGTTACCGTGGCGTCCGACGCGGCACACACGCCGCGCATCGGCATGAGCGCCTATGGCGCATCGAAAGCGGCGCTGAAAAGCCTGGCTCTGACCGTCGGGCTGGAGCTGGCAGGCAGCGGCGTTCGCTGTAATCTGGTGTCGCCGGGCTCAACGGATACCGATATGCAGCGCACCCTGTGGAAAAGCGACGATGCGGAGCAGCAGCGCATCCGCGGCTTCGGCGAGCAGTTTAAGCTCGGCATTCCGCTGGGCAAAATCGCCCGTCCGCAGGAGATTGCCAGCACGGTGCTGTTCCTGGCATCCGATGCCGCCAGCCATATCACCCTCCAGGATATTGTGGTGGACGGCGGTTCCACGCTGGGGGCGTAAGATGATCTGGAAACGTCACATACCGCTCGAGGAGCTGAACGCGACCAGCCTGAACACCCTGGTGGCGCATCTCGACATTGTCTATACCCGTATCGGTGACGACACGCTGGAAGCGGAGATGCCGGTGGATGCGCGCACCCACCAGCCGTTTGGCCTGCTGCATGGCGGGGCCTCGGCGGCGCTGGCGGAAACGCTCGGCTCGATGGCCGGGTATCTTATGACCCGCGACGGGCAGAGCGTGGTGGGAACGGAGCTTAACGCCACGCATCACCGCGCGGTGTCGCATGGAAAGGTGCGCGGGGTGTGCCAGCCGCTGCATCTTGGGCGTTCGAGCCAAAGCTGGGAGATCGTGGTCTTCGACGAGCAGGGGCGGCGGTGCTGTACGTGCCGGTTGAGTACAATGGTGCTGGGCTAGCCCAGGCAGATCAAAGTGATCGGCTTAACACTGTGGTGTAAATCTCTGGTTTGACCACGCATTATTGCGTTTCAAAGTTGTTAAATTTTTCCTGTTGTTCTAGAAACAAAATGTAACATCTCACTGTTTCACAACAACGGACAACAACTATGAACAACTCAGGGAAATACCTTACATGGGCAGGGCTCTCCGTTGTGGGAGCCTTTGCCCTGGGCTATATCGCCCTCAACCGGGGGGAGCAGATCAACGCGCTCTGGATCGTTGTCGCCTCCGTCTGCATTTATCTGATCGCGTACCGTTTTTATGGCCGCTATATCGCAAAGAACGTGTTAGGCGTTGATGCGACGCGCATGACGCCAGCCGTCCGCCACAACGACGGGCTGGACTACGTGCCGACCGACAAGAAAGTGCTGTTCGGTCACCATTTTGCGGCGATTGCCGGGGCAGGCCCGCTGGTGGGTCCGGTGCTGGCGGCGCAAATGGGTTACCTGCCGGGGATGATCTGGATCCTCGCCGGGGTGGTATTGGCGGGGGCGGTACAGGACTTTATGGTGCTGTTTGTCTCCACCCGCCGCGACGGACGTTCGCTGGGTGAGCTGGTGAAAGAGGAGATGGGGGCCACCGCCGGGGTGATTGCGCTGGTGGCGACCTTTATGATCATGGTAATCATCCTCGCGGTGCTGGCGATGATCGTGGTGAAAGCGCTGACCCACAGCCCGTGGGGAACCTATACCGTTGCCTTCACCATTCCGCTGGCGCTGTTCATGGGGATCTACATTCGCTATCTGCGCCCGGGGCGCATTGGTGAAGTGTCGGTGATTGGTCTGGTATTCCTGGTGTTCGCCATTATCTCCGGCGGCTGGGTGGCGGAAAGCCCGACCTGGGCGCCGTTCTTCGACTTTACCGGCGTACAGCTGACCTGGATGCTGGTGGGCTACGGCTTTGTGGCGGCGGTGCTGCCGGTGTGGCTGCTGCTGGCCCCGCGTGACTACCTCTCTACCTTCCTGAAAATCGGCACCATCGTCGGGCTGGCGATCGGCATTCTGATTATGCGCCCGACCCTGACCATGCCGGCATTAACCAAATTTATCGACGGCACCGGCCCGGTCTGGACCGGTAACCTGTTCCCGTTCCTGTTTATTACCATTGCCTGCGGCGCGGTGTCCGGCTTCCACGCGCTGATCGCCTCCGGGACGACGCCGAAGATGCTGGCGAATGAAAATCAGGCCTGCCTGATTGGCTACGGCGGTATGCTGATGGAGTCCTTCGTCGCCATCATGGCGCTGGTCTCGGCCTGCATTATCGATCCGGGCGTGTACTTCGCGATGAACAGCCCGATGGCGGTGCTGGCGCCTGCCGGAACCGTTGACGTGGTGGCATCCGCCGCGCAGGTGGTGAGCGGCTGGGGCTTTGCGATTACCCCTGATACGTTGACGAGCATCGCCAGTGAAGTGGGCGAGCAGTCGATTATCTCCCGTGCGGGCGGGGCGCCGACGCTGGCGGTCGGCATGGCCTACATCCTGCACGGCGCGCTGGGCGGGCTGATGGACGTGTCGTTCTGGTATCACTTCGCCATCCTGTTCGAGGCGCTGTTTATCCTGACTGCGGTGGATGCGGGAACCCGTGCGGCGCGCTTTATGCTGCAGGACCTGCTGGGGGTGATCTCCCCGAACCTGAAGCGTACCGATTCGCTCCCGGCTAACCTGCTGGCGACGGCGCTGTGCGTGCTGGCATGGGGCTACTTCCTGCATCAGGGCGTGGTCGATCCGCTGGGCGGGATTAACACCCTGTGGCCGCTGTTTGGTATCGCCAACCAGATGCTGGCAGGCATGGCGCTGATGCTCTGCGCGGTGGTGCTGTTCAAGATGAAGCGCCAGCGTTACGCCTGGGTGGCATTAGTGCCAACCGCGTGGCTGCTGATTTGTACCCTGACGGCGGGCTGGCAGAAAGCCTTCAGCCCGGACAACAAAGTGGGCTTCCTGGCGATCGCCAACAAGTTCCAGGCGATGATCGACAGCGGTAAGATCCCGGCGCAGTACACCGAGTCGCAGCTGTCGCAGCTGGTGTTTAACAACCGTCTGGACGCCGGGCTGACCATCTTCTTTATGGTGGTGGTCGTGGTGCTGGCGTTGTATTCTCTCAAGACCGCGCTGGCGGCGTTGAAAAACGATAAGCCAACGGCGAAAGAGACGCCGTACGAGCCAATGCCTGAAAACCTGGAAGAGATTGTGACCCAGGCGAAAGGGGCGCACTAACCTTTGTGCCGGGTGGCGGCTTCGCCTTACCCGGCCTACATTCCCTGTGAGATCAGAATCATGTTCGACACCCTTTCCAAAGCCGGTAAGTACCTGGGCCAGGCCGCTAAAATGATGATTGGCGTGCCGGACTACGACAACTACGTCGAGCATATGCGCGTCAACCATCCGGACCAGACGCCAATGACCTATGAAGAATTTTTCCGTGACCGCCAGGACGCCCGCTACGGCGGCAAGGGCGGGGCGAAGTGCTGTTAACCCTCTTTCGGGAGATAGAGGCTGATCTGCTCCTGCTTACAGCCGTAGATCGCCGCCAGCTTTTCACGGGTGCGCTTTTGCGGACGGGAGTCCAGCGCTTCCAGCTGTGACACGGCGGACTGGCTGATGCCGAGTTTCTCCGCCACCTCCTGCTGGGATAACCCACGCAGAATACGCCACGCGGCCTGCAGGCTGACGTTCTCGCTATGCATGATGTCGCACACTTCACCCGGTAAACCTACGTTATCGTAGATATCTGATTCGTAAGGGATGTCTTCCCAGTCGTTTTCATCATCGTCATCATACTCAAGCATGGCTAAACGCATGCGAAAATATTCACCGTAGGGAATGACAACATACTGTTTTTTTCCTTCTTCATCCTTGATGAACTGAATAGTCATATTCCGTATGCTCCTCATGAAGGTAGGTGGTGGTTGTCCGGCGTTTTACCGCCACTACGTAACAGGTATCACCTGGCGGGTCTCCGAAGGTGTAAATGACCCTGTAATCACCTAATCGCAACCTGTAGTGGTTTTCGGGAGAAGATAATTTCTTGATATCCGCGGCAGGTGATGTTTTATCATCCATCTTCTCCAGCCTGAATTTAATGCGGTTCTGATATCGCGTATCGATTTTAGAAAATTGCTTCTCTGCTGTTTTTGACCAGACAATCTTCATCCGTACCTCCACTGTACGCCCACACAGAATATAAGGAAATAATAAGACTATTAGATAAATTCCGAATTTCTAATGGGGTACTGTAGAGCGGAGAAAAACCGGAAGAAAGCGGCAAAACGGGAACCGTCGAGGGTGCTCGGGAAGGCCTCTGCCGGACGACAGAGGCTTGCAGGAAATGTGCGATCAGGCGTTCAAACCACCGTCCACATCGAGACCGGTACCGGAGATCTGCCCGGCAGCCGGGCTGGCGAGGAAGGTGACCGCCGCCGCGATGTCTTCCGGCTGGCCGTAGTGACCGACCGCAATCATCTGGCGCTGGGCTTCCGCCTGTTCGCCGTCTTCCGGGTTCATATCGCTGTTGGTGGGGCCGGGGTGCACCAGGTTTACGGTAATGCCGCGCGGTCCTAAATCACGGGCCAGACCGCGGGTGAGGGAGTTAAGAGCGGACTTCGTCATCGAGTAAACGGCAATGCCCGGCATCGCCACGCGGTTTGCCAGACAACTGCCGATGTTGATAATGCGCCCGCCGTCGGACATGTGCACCAGCGCTTCCTGAATGGCGATCACCACGCCGCGGATGTTGACGTTGATAAGGGCGTCAATATCTGCCAGCGTCATGGACTCCAGCGGGCCGCCGCGCGCGATCCCGGCGTTGTTGACCAGAATATCCAGCCCGCCAAGGGAACGTGCAGCATGGGTGACGGCATCCTGAATCGCCTGCGCGCTGGCGCTGTCCGCCTGCACGGCTTCGCTGTGTCGTCCCAGCGCCTTAATCTCATCGGCGACCGCCTGGGCTTTATCGGCAGATTTTTCATACGTAATAATCACATCCGCACCGGCGCGCGCCAGCGAGAGTGCAATAGCCCGACCCAACCCGCGGCTGGCACCGGTAACCAGCGCCTTTTTACCTGTTAAATCGATCTGCATGATGACCTCGTTGCAAGAGTAGAAAGAATCATCATTAGGTATAGCCTGTCGGCGCGATTAACGGCTGAAGGATTCCACTTTCTCAAACGCGGCGCGCAGAACGTCAGGCGTTAACGCAACCGGTAGATAGTGAATCGACTCCACCGGGCGCAGGGTGTGGGCAATGACCTTATCCAGCGCTTCCCGGTTATTGATGTCGACGTCCAGCTCGCGAAGCGTGGTCGGCAGGTTAAAGCGCTGGTACGCCGTTACCAGCTGCGCCAGCACGTCGTCCTGGCCGAGCAGGGCGCTCTGCACCAGAATGCCGTAGGCCACCTTGGTACCGTGGAGGTATTTTTCCGTCTGCGGCAGCACGGTTAAACCATTGTGCACCGCATGCGCCGCCGCCACGCGGGTATAGCGTTCGCCCAGACCGCCGACCATCCCGCCGCCAGCGATAATCGCATCTACCACGTCCCGGAACGCCTGCGTCTGTTCGCCGCGCTGCTGGTCGGCCAGCGCTTCCTCACTGTGCTCCAGCAGCACGTCGCGGATCGCCAGCGCGCCGTTGATGCCCAGCCGCACGGTCAGCGGCAGGTTCTCCGGCTCAGGTGCCAACACAACCGCTTCGTACCACTTTGCCAGCGTATCGCCGATACCCGCCAGCAGGTATTCCGCCGGGGCGTTAAGGACGATCTGCGGCTCCACCAGCACCAGGTAGTTGGCGTCGTCGAAGATCTCAAAATGCAGCGCCTGACCTGCATCGTTGTACCAGACGGAGAGCGGGGTCCACGCCGCGCAGGTGGCGGCAACGGTGGGGATGCCCACGAACGGCACGCCCAGACGACGCGCCACGGCCTTGACGGTATCCAGTACCGCACCGCCGCCCACGCCAATCACCACGCTGGCGTCACTGCCGGATTCGTTCACCAGATGGATGACGTCGCGCTCGCTGCAGTGGCCTTTAAACAGCAGGTGTTTCGCCCCCGGCGCGTGAAAGCTCTCCGGCAGGAACGGGCGCGCGCCGTCGATAGCGCGCTCGCCGTAGATCCACACCGCGCGGGAAAGCTGTTCCGGGGTAAAGAAGTCATTCAGATGCGCAAGGCTTCCGGGGTGGGAGAAGTAGTTCGCCGGGCCAGGCACGACGCGGATATCGGTGTTGCTCATGGTGTTGTCCTTTTTTAGCAAGCGCTAACCCGATGTTATGTCTGGACATCCGGATGGCTAATAATATTTCGCTTTAACTTATGCCTTTTCCGTCGTTGTCAGTCAACCGGAGCTGTGAAAAATTCGATAAATCAGAAGAGTTATGAAGGATTTACGCGGATGGTTTCCAGTCGCCTTGAGATGCGCGGTATCAGCCTGGCCTTTTCCGGCTTTCAGGCGCTGTCGCGCGTGAACTTCACCTTAACCGGCGGATCGGTACATGCGCTGACCGGCGCCAACGGCGCGGGGAAATCGACGCTGATGGCGGTGCTGTGCGGGACGCACGACCACTATGAGGGCGAAATCTCCATTAATAACCAGCCGGTAAGCATCCGCGAGCCGCTCGATGCCAAACGGCTGGGGATCCACCTCGTGCAGCAGGAAGTGGACGTGGCGCTGATCCCGGGGTTAAGCATCGCCGAGAACATTATGCTCGACCAGCTGGCGCAGCCGGGGCATCGCTTTAACTGGCGCGCGATCCGCCAGCAGGCGAGACAGGCGCTGGCGCAGCTGGACGTTTCTATGGACGTACGCCGTTCCATCGACAGCTGCACGCTTGCCGAAAAGCAGCAGATTTTGCTGGCGCGCGCCCTGTCTCATCACTGTCGTTTTTTGATTCTTGATGAGCCCACCGCGCCGCTGGACGCGCACGAGAGCGAGCGTCTGTTTGCCGTGGTAAGACGGTTAAAGCAGCAGGGCATCGGCGTGGTGTTTATCTCCCACCGCATTCACGAGCTGAAGGCCATCTGCGACACCCTGACGGTGCTGCGCGACGGCAAGCTGATCGAGTCCGGCCCGATGGCCGATCTTAGCGGCGAAGCGATCGTCGAGAAGATGCTCGGCCACGTGCTGAGCGATATCTACCCGCCCGCGCGGCCGCCGCACGGCGACGAAACGCTGCTGCGGGTGGAAGGTCTGCATGACGACGCGCTGCTGAAAGATATCTCCCTGCACCTGCGCAAAGGCGAAATTCTCGGTATTGCCGGGCTGGCGGGGGCGGGGAAAACCGAACTCTGTAAGGCGCTGTTTGGCGCCAGCAAAAGCCGCGTGGCGCGCGGTGAGCTGAATCATCAATCCTGGCAACCGCGCGACCCGGCCGACTCGGTGCTGCGCGGCCTGGCGCTGGTGCCGGAAGAGCGGCGCAAAGAGGGCATTTTTATCGACGAGCCGGTGAGCATGAACCTTGCCGTGTGCGCCGATAACAGCTTCTCGCGCTGGAGCCTGTTTGGCCATCGTCAGGCGTGGCGCTGGGCGGAGGAGGTGATTGCCCGCGTCGGCGTGCGCGCCCGCGGTCCCGGGCAGGTTTTGCGACGTCTCTCCGGCGGCAACCAGCAGAAGGTCGCCATCGGCAAGTGGCTGCGCAATGATGCGAGCGTGCTGATCTTCGACGAGCCAACCAAAGGCGTGGACGTGAAGGCCAAAACCGATCTGTTCCAGCTGATCGACGGTCTGGCGCGCGAGGGCAAAGGGGTGATTTACGCCTCGGGCGAGTTTGCCGAGCTGGTCGGGCTGTGCGACCGCATCTGCGTGCTGTGGGACGGGCGCATCGTGGCGGAAATCGCCGGAGCCGAGGCCCGCGAAGAGACACTACTTTATTTTTCAACCGGAGGAACGGCGTCGTGAGCAAGGCCCTTTCAGTGAACGCGGCGGCGTCTGGCCGTCAGCAGATTTTCGATTTTCTCTACAAGTGGGGCATGCTGTTAACCGTCGTCGCGCTGGTGGCCGTCTTTGGCCTGGCGTCGGACAGCTTCCTCGATCCGAACAACATCATCAATATTCTGCGCTCAATCGCCATCGTGACGGTGATTGCCGTTGGCGTGTCGATATCATTGACCATTGGCGGGTTCGATCTCTCTGTGGGATCGACCGCCTCACTGGCGAATGCGCTGGTGATTTCCCTGTTTGTCTGGCACGGCTTTGGTACCACCGAGTCGATTCTGATCACCCTCGCGCTCTGCACGCTGGTGGGGCTGTTTAACGCCTTTCTTATCGTCATCCTGCGCATTCCGGACATGCTCGCGACGCTGGCCAGCCTGTTTGTCATTCAGGGCGTGGCGATGACCTACAGCTACGGCGGGTCGATTACCGAGAACATGGTGCTGCCGAGCGGTGACATGGCGGAAGGCACCATTCCGGCGGCGTTCAGCCTGCTGGGGCAGGTGCCGACGATTGTGATCATCATGCTGGTGGTGACGGTTCTGGCGCAGCTGGGGCTGTCGCTCACCACTCACGGTCGTCGGATGTACGCCATCGGCGGTAACCCGGAAGCCGCGCGTCTCTCGGGGATTCGCACCACCCGCTACAAGGTGGCGGCCTACGTGATTGCCTCCCTGCTGGCGGGCCTGGGCGGGATTTTGCTGGCCTCGCGCATTGGCTCGTCGCAGGTGAACGCGGGCGGCGGTTACCTGATGGATGCGGTGGCGGCGGCGTGGATTGGCTTCTCGCTGGCCGGGTCCGGCAAGCCGAATGCGCTGGGAACCCTGGTCGGGGCGGTTATTCTCGGCGTGCTGTCGAACGGGCTGGTGATGCTCTCCGTGCCGTATTACGCCATGGACATTATAAAAGGTCTGGTGCTCGCGGTAGCGCTGGCGATTACGTACATACAAAAACGCTGACAACACAACGGGATAAAAAATGAAAAAAATTGCACTCTCTTTGGTGGCATTAGGGTTATTCACCGCTCTGCCTGGCTTCGCGGCTACGCCCGCGCCGCTTCCGGCGGCCATTGCCAACCATGACGGCCCGATCCGCATCGCGGTGATCCGTAACCTTGGCTCAGACGACAACACCACGCAGTTTATTGCCGGGGCAATTCAGGAAGGGAAGAAGCTTGGCTTTAAGGTCAGCACCTTTTTAAGCAACGGGGACGATGCCAAATTCCAGGACTTCGTGAACCAGGCTATCAGCCAGAAGTACGACGGGATTATCCTGTCTCAGGGCCGCGATCCGTACTCCACCGCGCTGGTGAAGAAGGCGGTGGACGCCGGGATTAAGGTCGCGGTATTTGATACCGCCGTTAACGGCGAGATCCCGGGCGTGACCGTCACCCAGCAGGACGACGCCTCCCTGACGAATCTCTCCTTCGGCCAGCTAGCGAAAGATTTCAACGGCAAGGCCAATATCGTCAAGCTGTGGGTAGCGGGCTTCCCGCCGATGGAGCGTCGTCAGGCGGCCTATAAAGAGCTGCAAAAGCAGTATCCGGACATCAAAGAGCTGGAGTCCATCGGCGCGGTCTCCTCTGACGTGCAGGGCGACACCGCTAACAAAGTGGGTGCGATCCTGGCGAAATACCCGAAAGGCAAGATCGACGCCATCTGGGGCACCTGGGACGCCTTCAGCCAGGGCGCGTACAAAGCGCTGAAAGAGAACGGCCGCACCGAGATCAAACTCTACAGCATCGACATCTCCAACCAGGATCTGCAGCTGATGCGCGAGCCGGGCAGCCCGTGGAAGGTGAGCGTGGCGGTGGATCCGAAGCTGATTGGCGCGACCAACGTGCGTCTGGTGGCGAACAAGATTGCCGGGGAAGCGACGCCTGCGACCTACGATTTCACAGCCGCGGCTATTCCGCAGGCGCTGCTGGCCGCCCAGCCGGGCGCGGTGAACGTGGCGTCGCTGGGGAAAATCATTCCGGGCTGGGGCCAGACGGAAGATTTTATCGCCCCGTGGTTTGCGACGCTGGAAGCGAAGAATAAATAAAACCAAGCCGGGTGGCGTCAGGTGCGGCCTGATGCCCTCACCCCGGCCCTCTCCCACGGGGAGAGGGGGAAAACCAACAGGAGCTAACGGTGAGTCATTTACCCCCTCCCGAATACAGCCGCAATATGCGGCTGATTGGCCATAGCGACCAGGGCGGTCGCCCGGACGGCGTGCAGCTGATGGTGCACCGCGGTTTCGCCTGGATCGGCCATATGGTGTCGCAGGGCTTTTCGATTGTCGACGTGCGCGACCCGAAGAACCCGAAAGGGGCGGGCTACGTGCCCGCGCCGCCCGGCACCTGGAACGTGCACCTGCAGGCGCATGACGACCTGCTGCTGGTGATTAACGCCCGGGATCTGTTTGCCGATGCCCGCTTTGCCGACGAGAAGGTCTACTACACCCGCCAGGTGGGGGAGACCGTCCGCGACGTGCAGGACAAAGGCTGGAGCGCCGGGCTGCGCGTGTTTGATATCTCCACGCCGGACAGGCCGCGCGAAATCGGCTTTCTGTCGCTGAGCGGGATTGGCATTCACCGCATCTGGTACGTCGGCGGCCGCTGGGCGTACGTGTCGGCGCTGATCGACGGCTTTACCGACTACATCTTTCTGACCATCGATCTGGCGGACCCGCGTAAGCCAGAAGTGGCCGGGCGATGGTGGCTGCCGGGGATGAACCAGGCCGAAGGGGAACAGCCGAACTGGCCGGAAGGGAAACGCTACGCGCTCCACCATGCGATTATTGCCGGCGATACCGCGTACGGCAGCTGGCGCGACGGCGGCCTGACGCTGCTGGACGTGAAGGATCGTACCCAGCCGAAGCTGATTAGCCACCGTAACTGGAGCCCGCCGTTTGGCGGCGGGACGCACACCGCGCTGCCGCTGCCGGACCGCGATCTGCTGGTGGTGCTGGACGAAGCGGTGCTGGATAACCAGGAAGACGGCGAGAAGCTGATCTGGCTGTTTGATATTCGCGAGCCGTCGAACCCGGTAAGCATCTCGACCTTCCCGCAGCCGGACGAAACTGACTACGTGGCGAAAGGGGCGCATTTCGGGCCGCATAACCTGCACGAGAACCGGCCGGGGAGCTTTGTCAGCTCCACGTTGATTTTTGCCACGTATCAGAACGCGGGCGTGCGCGCGTATGACATCTCCAATCCGTATCGTCCGGTGGAAACCGGCGCGCTGGTGCCTGCTGCACCGGAGAAAATGATGGATACCCGCCCGAATCGCCCGCAGGTGATCCAGTCGTGTGACGTGTTTGTGGATGCGCAGGGGATTATCTACAGCACGGATTATAACGGTGGGCTGTCGGTGATTGAGTATTTGGGGTGAGTTTTTGCCGGGTGGCGACTTCGCCTTACCCGGCCTACATTTTGCACCCGTAGGCCCGGTAAGCGCAGCGCCACCGGGCAAATGCACTCAGCTGTACTGTCGCACCCGTGCCACCAGCTCTTCCGCGCTGTCGATGCGGTCGGCAATGACAATCAGCGCTTTACCGAGCGTTATCGCGTGGCGCAGGCATTCGTGGCGCATCGCCTCGTCCTGAATGGTGTCGATATCCGCGACGTGGGAAAGCCCGACGCTGCGGCGAATGAGTTCGGTGCCGCAGAAGCCGATGGCATCATGCCAGACCTTTTTCAGGAAGGCGGAGGCATAGCCCGGCGCGCCGAGCGCGGCGTCGCGTGTTTTCTCGTGTGCCAGCGCCTGGAATCGCTCCGCGAAGGTGTTCCACAGTTCCTGAATATCGGTCAGGCGCTGCTCGCGGGCGGCGGCGGCATCGCGAATGCCCAGATGCCCTGGCAGGCCGCAGAAGTTCAACAGCAGGTTGCCGATAGCGGTGCCGACGTCAAAGCCAATCGGGCCGAAATAGCCGAACTCGGCGTCGATGGCCTTCAGGCTGCCGTCGGCCACAAAAATCGAGCCGCTGTGAATGTCTCCGTGCAGCAGGGCTTCCGCCTGAGAAAAGAAACGGTGCTTGAGGGAGGCCACGGCAATTTTCAGCTGGGCATCGTCGCGCAGCGCGGCGACGTCATTTTCCAGCTCGGCCGGGTAGCTGTTGCGTTCGTGGATCTGGTACGGATCGTTGAAGAACAGATCTTCGGTGATCTCGCACATCTCCGGGTTGATAAATTTCGCCACCTGCGCTTTTTTCTCGTGCGGGTGCAGGTAGAAATCGCTGGTGTGGAACAGCGCGTGCGCGAGGTATTCACCCAGCTGACGCGCCGCCTGAGGGTAGTAGATGTTGCCGATCAGCTCGCCGCGCCAGATGCGATGGCTGGAGAGATCTTCCATCACCATCACCGCCAGCTCCGGGTCGAAGTGATGGATTTTCACCGTGTGCTGCGGGCTGTGCCGGTAGTGCTCGACCAGGGTTTGCGCCTCCAGACGGGCGCGGTCCAGCGTCAGCGGCCAGGACTCGCCGACGCAGCGCACGTAGGGCAGCGCCTGCTTAACGATGATGCGGCTCACGCCCGCGCTGTCGAAGATTTTGAACACCAGATTGAGGTTGCCGTCGCCTACCTCCTGCGCCTCCACCAGCGATGAAGGATCGTCAAGGCCGCCAAACTGCCTGGCATACTCCACGGCGTCCTGAGCGGTAAAGGTACGGTATTGCGACATGGCCTGCTCCTCACGGTTTGCTAATAAAGACATGTAGACGTCTATACATCTGGATTTCATCCTGACACAATGTGCTACAACAACGCAACAGGGAATTAACGACATGCAAACATTACAGACGACCAGCCTGTGGGTAGCGGATAATCAGCTCTTTATTCTCGACCAGCAGGCCCTTCCGCAGGAGAAACGCTGGCTTGATGCCTCAACGGTAGAGGCACTGGTCGGGCATATTCACGCCCTGCGGGTGCGCGGCGCGCCGCTGATTGGTCTCTCTGCAAGTCTGCTGCTGGCGCTGCTGGCGGAAAACGGCAAAAGCCGCGACGAGCTGGCGGTGGCGCTGGAAACCCTGCGCGCATCCCGCCCGACGGCGGTAAACCTGATGAACAACCTTGACCGCATGAAGATTGCGCTGTGGCAGGAAGAGTATGTTCCGGCGCTGGTCGCGGAGGCGCTGCGCCTGATCGACGAAGACAAACGGCTCTGTGACGCGATTGCGCAAGCGGGCAGCGCGCTGGTGAAGCCCGGCAGCCGCCTGCTCACCCACTGCAACACCGGCGGGCTGGCAACGGCGGGCGTCGGTACGGCGCTGGGCGTGATTGCTCGCGCGCATCAGGAGGGCAAGGTCAGCAACGTCTGGGTGGATGAAACCCGTCCGCTGCTGCAGGGGGGCAGACTGACCGCGTGGGAGCTTGGCGAACTGGGCGTGCCGTATCAGCTGATTACCGATTCCATGGCCGCCAGCCTGATGGCGAAAGGGCTGGTGGATGCCGTGTGGGTGGGCGCAGACCGCATTGCGGCTAACGGCGACGTGGCGAATAAGATCGGCACCTATTCTCTGGCGGTGCTGGCGAAATTCCACGGCATTCCGTTCTATGTGGCCGCGCCGCAAACGACCCTCGATCCGGACTGCCCGAACGGTGACGCGATCCCGATTGAGCAGCGCGCCGCCAGCGAGGTGACGGGCGTCGCCGGAAGCTTTGGCGCGGTGCAGTGGGCGCCGGAAAACGCGCAGGTCTACAACCCGGCGTTTGACGTTACGCCAGCCTCGCTGATTAGCGGCTGGGTGCTGGATACGGGTGTGGTCACGCCGGAAGCGGTGGCAAACGGGAAATTCGCCTGAGTCCGGCTATTCTTTAAGGGGTTTCCCTGAGAGGACAATATCGTGACGCTCGATCCTGAAACAGACTTAAAACTGGAGCGCGTGGTGGATGCCCCGCGCGACCTGCTGTGGCTCTGCTGGACTACGCCCGAACACATCAAAAACTTCTTCATTCCTGCTCCCCATAAGGTGACCGAATGCGACCTCGATCTGCGCGTGGGCGGACGGTTCAACACCGTGTTTGAGGTGGACGGTCAGCGGATGGATAACCGGGGTGTGTTCCTTGAAATCGACCCGGGGAAAAAGCTGGTCTTTACCGACGGCTATACCGAAGGCTGGAAACCGGTCGAGAAGCCGTTTATGACGGCGATTTTATTGCTGGAAGATGTCGGGGAGGGCAAAACGCGCTATACGGCGATTGCGCGTCACCCCACGAAGGAAATCCGCGAGCAGCACGAGCAGATGGGCTTCCACGAAGGGTGGGGGATTGTGCTGGATCAGCTGGTGGAGTATGTGAAGGGATTGAAGCGTTGAAGCGTTGAAGCTCGAGCGGCCTGCTGCCCTCACCCCGACCCTCTCCCACAGGGAGAGGGAGAAAAGATCAAGCGAGGCGCGGATACGCATCCGCAATGGCGTTACCCGTAAACTGGGCCACCCAGCCTTCCGGATTGTCGAAAATACGAATCGCCGTAAAGTTCGGCTCTGAACCCATATCAAACCAGTGCGGCGTGCCCGCAGGAACGGAGATCAGGTCGTTTTTCTCGCACAGTACCTGATACACCTCATCGCCAATATGCAGGCAGAACAAGCCTGCGCCTTCCACGAAAAAGCGCACTTCGTCTTCGCCGTGGGTGTGCTCGTTCAGGAACTTCGCGCGCAGCGCCTCTTTCTGCGGATTGTCGGCACGCAGGCTGATCACGTCCCAGCTCTGGTAACCCTTCTCTGCGACCAGTTTGTCGATCGCATGTTGATACGCCGCGATCACGGCTTCAGGCGCGGGATCGTGTCCTAAATCGCGATCCGCCGCCCAGCGTTCAAACCGCACGCCTTTCGCGTTGAGCTGTTGGGCAATCTCGGCGGCGTCGGTACTGTGCCACTGGTGGTGACTGGCGTCTTTATCGGAATAAATGGTCAATGCGCTCATGAAGGGATCTGCTCCGGGTTAATCTCGTCAAACTGGTGGACCTGATGGTGGTGGCTTGCGCCGTCATCATCACCGCGAATCAGCTGCAGGGTGCGAAAACCTGCCTGTTCAGCCGCGTCCAGCTCCTGATGAATATCGGAGAGGAACAGGATCTGCGACGGGGCGATGCCCGTTTGCGCCGCGATGTTCTGATACGACTGCACCTCGCGCTTGGCGCCGATGTGGGTGTCGAAATAGCCGCTGAACAGATGAGTAATATCACCTTCGTCGCTGTAGCCAAATAACAGTTTCTGCGCAGCAACGGAGCCAGAGGAATAAACATAGAGATCAATCCCTTGCGCTTTCCATTTTTCCAGCGCGGGCAGCACGTCCGGGTAAAGATGTCCGGTAAAGTCGCCGTTGACGTAGCCGTCGTGCCAGATGATCCCCTGCAGCGCTTTTAGCGCGGTAGATTTGCGGTCTTCATCCATAAAGGCAAACAGGGCGTCGATAAGCTCGCTGACGCTGGCGTGCGGATTACCGATTTCATCACGCAGGTTGTCCAGAATGGATGTGACCGGCTCGGCGTACTGCTGCGCGGTGACGAAGGCCGCCAGCCGCTCACGCGCGTAGGGGAACAAAACATCATGGACAAAACGAATATCGCTGGTGGTGCCTTCAATATCCGTCACAATTGCGCGAATCATACTCTCTCCAGTTGTCGTAAACGCATTTCACATTCAAACAGGAATTCCAGTCCTTCCAGATGACGGCGGGCTTCGGCCACATCGCGTCCCCAGCAGGTTAAGCCATGGCCGCGCAGAAGAAAACCATAATTAAGCGGGCGTTCCTGCGCGTAATGGGCGATTCGCGAGGCGAGGGCGTCAATATCCTGATCGTTATCGAAGACCGGGATAGCCACCGTATCCAGATGCGTGGTCTGTCCGGTGAGGGATTTTTGCATCTCATAGCCGCTGATGCTGAGCTCGGCTTCTTTGACCAAACGCGAGAGCACCGTGGCGTTGACCGTATGAACGTGCAGGACGGCGTTGGCCTCCGGGAACAGACGATAGATAAGGGTGTGTAGCCCCGTTTCGGCTGATGGCTTACGACCAGACGGTGCGCGGTTGGTGGCGATCTCCACCTGGAGAAAATCCTCCGTCGTCAGGCTGCCTTTGTCTTTGCCGGATTCGCTGAGCCAGCAGAGGCGTTCATCCTGACGCACCGACATGTTGCCTCCGGTGGCGGGTGCCCAGCCTTTGGCGCCAATCCAGCGGCAGGCGTCGACCAGATGCGTGAGTTGCAGGTTGTCTGTCATTTTCCTTTTACCCTCTCGGACAGGAATATTCATATTGTTTAGACGTCTAAGCGTCTTGATTGCCAAAGACTAACATCGTGTTATAGTGGCAGCAACATAAGTATTACAAGCAGGCACAGCACAATGAGCATTAACGCATTGATTCCGCAAAGTAAACTTCCCAATCTCGGTACCACTATCTTTACGCAGATGAGCGCCCTGGCGCAGCAGCACAACGCCATTAACCTTTCTCAGGGATTTCCGGATTTCGACGGGCCGACCTATCTGCAGGAGCGTCTGGCGTACCACGTGGCGCAGGGGGCGAATCAGTATGCGCCGATGACGGGCGTGCAGGCGCTGCGGGAAGCCATTGCGGACAAAACGGCTGAGCTGTACGGCCATAAGCCCGATGCCAACAGCGACATCACGGTGACGGCAGGGGCGACCGAAGCGCTGTATGCGGCCATCACCGCCCTGGTGCGGGCGGGCGATGAAGTCATCTGCTTTGACCCGAGCTACGACAGCTATGCGCCTGCGGTTGAACTCTCCGGCGGCGTGGTGAAACGCGTGGCGTTACAGCCACCGCATTTCCGCCCTGACTGGCAGGCGTTTGCTGCGCTGCTGAGCGACAAAACCCGTCTGGTGATCCTGAATACCCCGCACAACCCGTCCGCGACGGTGTGGCAGAAAACGGACTTCGCCGCGCTGTGGCAGGCGATTGCCGAACGTGAAATCTACGTGCTGAGCGATGAAGTTTACGAGCACATCTGCTTTGCAGAAGAGGGACACGCCAGCGTGCTGGCCCATCCGCAGCTTCGCGAGCGGGCTATCGCCGTCTCGTCGTTCGGTAAGACCTACCATATGACCGGCTGGAAAGTGGGCTACTGCGTCGCACCGGCCGCCATTAGCGCTGAGCTGCGCAAGGTGCATCAGTACCTGACCTTTGCCGTGAACACGCCGGCTCAGCTGGCGCTGGCGGATATGCTGCGCGCGGAGCCCGAGCATTATCGCGCGCTGCCGCGTTTCTACCGTGAACGTCGGGATCTGTTCGTGACGGCGCTGAGTAAAAGCCGCCTGGAAATTTTGCCGTCTGAAGGAACCTATTTCCTGCTCGCGGACTACAGTGCAATTTCCGATCAGGATGACGTCAGCTTTTGCCAGTGGTTGACAAAAGAGGTGGGTGTGGCCGCCATTCCGCTGTCGGTGTTCTGCGCCGATCCCTTCCCGCATAAGCTGATCCGCCTTTGCTTTGCGAAGCAGGAATCGACGCTGCTGGCGGCGGCAGAGCGTTTGAACACGCTCTGATTATTTCACCGTCCAGGCTTCGGAATAGCGACGGTCTGCAAACAGCATCAGCAGACCGTTGATTTGCTTGAGACGCAGAACCTCGTCGCTGTCCATCCCCAGCTCTTTGCCAATTCGCTCATCGTTCCAGCCGAGCTGTGCCAGTTCGCGCACGATATCCGACATGGCGTTAATCTGGTGCCGACCCCGCGCCCGGTTGTGACGGATCGTGGCGGCCATACGGTCATGCTTTTCCTGTCGATCCTGGCGCAGGCAGGTGACGGGGAGATATCCCCTGAGCTGACGCTTCAACGTCGCCCGAGTTTTGCCGATTTCATGGCGGTGGAAACCATCCACAATTTCGTAATGTTGCGGTTCACTTTCCGTCACGACAATAGGTTGGGTGAATCCATCGAGTTCCAGCGACTTGCTGAGCAGCCGTTTTTCTGGAGGAGCAACGTTATTGGGGTTGTAGTCGTTAGCGGTAATCGCGTCCTGTTTGATCCAAAGCACGCAGTCTATCGGTTGCTCACGAAAAGGACTGTTTCGATGGATCGCTTCACGAAAAGCATTGATGGCGTTAATCCGATCCTCTTCGGGAAGAGACTGAAGGTACGTTTCGATCTCGGTGATTAATCGTTGTCGCATAATATGCCCCACTCCTTGCGTTTCGCCTTCACTCTTTCACTGTAGCGCTGATAATGTTTGGGTTTATTTGGGCTGAACGACAGCGCCCTGCACCAGTAGTCATTATTAAGTAAAACCTTACAAATACGGCGCCATGAGGGGATGTCTTTGGCGCCAATATCACCGTCCTGGGTGTCGGGAATATCCTCTATGCCTTTCTTCTGATACCAGCGC
Source organism: Enterobacter sp. PL_is514 (assembly GCF_055816715.1). Taxonomy (NCBI): domain Bacteria; kingdom Pseudomonadati; phylum Pseudomonadota; class Gammaproteobacteria; order Enterobacterales; family Enterobacteriaceae; genus Enterobacter; species Enterobacter sp. PL_is514. The sequence goes on from NZ_JBVPGN010000036.1 coordinate 79,972, forward strand.
AGATAAATGGCGATTTTATTGCGGTAATGCTCAGCCGTATTTTGCGGCATGCTGTCGAGCAGCAGCAGGGCATATTCGCGCCAGCAGAGGTGATCGGGTTTCAGGATTTTCCGGTGACCATAAAAGTGGTTATCGTGCCCGGCGTAAATTCCTCCGCTGCGCACGCCGCTCACGCGCTCGCACATGGCCGCCCAGCGATCGGGCTCAACAACATGGTAGAGCCATAATCCCTGACGCTGCTCCGGACCAAAGGGCTCACAAATACGCATATAGCGGGGCGGCACGCCAGCCTGGAACATCAGGTCATAGAGTGGGTTATAGCAACATCCCGATTTGGCGAACCAGGTCCAGATATCGGCGGTTTTCCAGTCATAGAGAGGGTAAATATACCAGGCATGTCCCCCCGGGGCGACGGTTGTCCAGGGTTTATCATCGGCAAACCGTTGTTTACGTGCTGACGCGATAGCCAGAAAACGGTTGTAAGATTCATCGGCGCGGATGCCAATCATCACCGCCGCCGGGCGATTGTGAGAGAACCAGTCGGAGAAGCTGCGAACAAAAGTTTCAAACGTCATGCCGGGCTGGTAGAAGGGAAAAAAAGCGGGATCGGTTATCGCACCGTCAGGGGGCTGGCGGACCCATCGGGTGCCGGGTTCCCAGCATTGCCATTCCGGCTGAAATTGCGACAGGGAATTTTGCGTTGTCAGGGGAAGCGCGACCCACCAGAAATGGCCGATGATATCGCTGTATAACTCGCGCATACGTTCAACATGGGTGATGGTATGGCTAAACTGCGCTTCCCAGTCGATAAAGAGAACGTCTATTTTAATATTCATCTGTCGCGCCTGCCGGGCAACCAGGTGCAGCATAGTGGTGGAGTCTTTACCTCCTGAAAAAGAGACACAGATCCTCGGTAAATTTTCGAGAGTCCATTTTATTCGTTCCCGAGCCGCAGAAAGAACATCCTGATTAAGAGGGTACTTATAAATTGACATGCTTATTCTCATCCTGAGGAATAAATACCAGACGTTAGTGTCAATACTAGAGTGAGAATGATATCAGTCAATAATTTATGATGTGTATAAAGTTAATGCTGAATGTTTATATAACGATGGTGTATGTTTCTGGAAAAGGTGGTTCCCATCCTGTGGGAAAACCACGCTAACATCTCACGATAAAGTTATTTCTTCAATAAAACTCGCGAATGCTGAGCTATTCAGTGCGGAGCGATTATACATCATGTAAATATCAATGCTGGGAAATTGAATGTCTGTCTCTACTTTGCGCAGGTTAAGCGCTGGACCATATTGTTCAAAGGCCGGCGTGGGCGCTAACCCTATGAGGTCGGATGAACTGATCACCGACAGAAGGGATATAAAAGAGTCGCTTCGATAAACGATATTTCTTTCGGTTAACAGGCTCTCGGCTTTTTCCTGGTAGTCTTTGACGCTGTTCTCATCGCTCAGGTAGGCGGTGAACTGTTCATTCAGAATCTCTTCACGCGTGGGATTTCCGCTCAAGCGGGGATGATCATTCCGGCAAACGAGCACAAAAGGCAGCTTATGGAAAAGGCTGGAGGCAATTGAGCGGCTGCTTGAGGAGGAAAAAGAAAATATCAGGTCGGCTTTTCGGTAAGCCAGGAGATCTTCTGCTGAATCAGGGGCAAGAAAAACATCATGTAATTCAACCGAATAGTTATACTTGTTCATGAGCAGTTTCATTGGCTCAAGCATCGTTTTGGTGCTCATAAACTGCGGGCAGTAAATGACAAAATTCTTCTTCAACCCGCTGCTGTGCATGATATTGATAGTCTGCTCAAGCTGGTTCAGGTTCTGTTCCAGATGATGATGCAAATTGACGCCGACGGTCGTGGGCGTGATCCCTTTACCGGAACGGATAAACAGAGGATCGTTGAGTTGTCCTCGCAGGCGTTGCAGTGACTGACTCACGGCAGAGGGTGTGATATACAGCGTCTCGGCGGCTTTACTGATACTAAGATGTTGATAAATGCACTCGAAAATGACTAACAGATTAAGATCGAATTTTTTAAGGTCGTAGAGGTTTGCCATGTTTCGTCCTGAGGATGCTGTGTTTGCTGTGGTTATCACATCACTGATAACTATAGTTTGAAGTTAACCATTTACAATCCTTTCGATTAACCCTCTTAAATTTAAATTAAATTCACCTTAATATATCATGACGCCAGATTATTGAAATAGTGCTTCAAGGAACATTAAGATAATTTTATCTCAGATGTTGGAGTGAGCATTTTAAATAACAATTGTCATTTATATATTGAGGTATTTTTATAATGAAAATAAATTTATAACGTCCCGAAATGATGTTTGGCAAAACCTATCGCAGCCATAGGCAGGAATACCTCTCTTATGGATTGCCCAATTCCTGAACGGGTGGTGTAATCAAAGGGCTGTTACCCCTTGATATAAAGGGTTGTAGAGCGCAACGCAACGCCAGCTTCGGCTGGCACTGAATGTACCTGCGGGGAATTCAGGTATCAGGGCCGCCCGTTGAGGCGGCCTTTTTACTTTCAGGCTTTCCTGTAAAAGGTTCACCTTGTTGTCTTGTCGACGTTGTAAGGTTTGGCTGATTGATTTGATAAAGCATACGCATTAGCCCCGATGGATAAAGTTGGTTACCTTACATCTCAACGAAAACACGGAGGAAGTACAGATGTCTTTGATTAACACTAAAATTAAACCTTTCAAAAACCAGGCGTTCAAAAACGGTGAGTTCATCGAAGTAACCGAGAAAGATACCGAAGGTCGCTGGAGCGTCTTCTTCTTCTATCCGGCTGACTTCACCTTCGTTTGCCCGACCGAACTGGGCGACGTGGCTGACCATTATGACGAACTGCAGAAGCTGGGCGTAGACGTTTACTCTGTGTCTACCGATACCCACTTCACCCACAAAGCATGGCACAGCAGCTCTGAAACCATCGCAAAAATCAAATACGCGATGATCGGCGACCCGACTGGCGCCCTGACCCGTAACTTCGACAACATGCGTGAAGATGAAGGCCTGGCTGACCGCGCCACCTTCGTTGTTGACCCGCAGGGTATTATCCAGGCTATCGAAGTTACCGCTGAAGGTATCGGCCGTGATGCGTCTGACCTGCTGCGTAAAGTGAAAGCAGCGCAGTACGTGGCTTCTCACCCAGGCGAAGTGTGCCCGGCGAAATGGAAAGAAGGCGAAGCGACTCTCGCTCCATCCTTAGACCTGGTCGGCAAGATCTAAGTCTGTAAAGCCTGGCGGGGCTGCGCTTGCACAGGCCTACAGTATCGTAGGCCGGGTAAACGAAGTGCCACCCGGCAATCAATGGGCGCCCCCGCGCCCATTTCATCTAACTCCATGATGCAAGTTGCATTCAGGCCGCCCGTTAAAGGCAGCTTGCATGATGACGTTTTAAGAGAGGGAAGAATAATGCTCGACACTAATATGAAAACCCAGCTCAAGGCCTATCTTGAGAAACTGACCAAACCCGTTGAGCTGATTGCCACGCTGGACGACAGCGCGAAATCGGCAGAGATCAAGGAACTGCTGGCTGAGATCGCCGAACTGTCGCCAAAAGTGACCTTCAAAGAAGATAACTCGCTTAACGTCCGTAAGCCTTCTTTCCTGATTACGAACCCAGGCTCTGAGCTGGGGCCGCGTTTTGCCGGCTCGCCGCTGGGGCACGAATTTACCTCGCTGGTGCTGGCGCTGCTGTGGACCGGTGGTCATCCATCGAAAGAGGCGCAGGCGCTGCTGGAGCAGATCCGCGATATCGACGGCGATTTTGAGTTTGAAACCTATTATTCGCTCTCCTGCCACAACTGTCCGGACGTGGTGCAGGCGCTGAACCTGATGTCGGTCCTCAACCCGCGCATCAAGCACACGGCAATTGACGGCGGTACCTTCCAGAATGAAATCACCGATCGCAACGTGATGGGCGTTCCGGCGGTGTATCTGAACGGTCAGGAATTCGGTCAGGGTCGTATGACGCTGACGGAAATCGTCGCCAAAGTGGATACCGGTGCCGAAAAACGTGCGGCGGAAGCACTGAACAAACGCGATGCCTACGACGTGCTGATCGTCGGTTCCGGTCCGGCGGGCGCGGCGGCGGCGGTGTACTCCGCTCGTAAAGGGATCCGCACTGGCCTGATGGGCGAGCGTTTCGGCGGCCAGGTACTGGATACCGTGGACATTGAAAACTATATCTCCGTGCCGAAAACCGAAGGCCAGAAGCTGGCGGGGGCGCTGAAGGCGCACGTCAGCGACTACGACGTGGACGTGATCGACAGCCAGAGCGCCAGCAGGCTGGTACCTGCTGCGGTTGAGGGTGGTTTACACCACATTGAAACCGCCTCCGGCGCGGTGTTGAAAGCACGCAGCATCATCATTGCCACCGGTGCGAAATGGCGCAACATGAACGTCCCGGGTGAAGATCAGTATCGCACCAAAGGCGTGACCTACTGCCCGCACTGCGACGGCCCGCTGTTTAAAGGTAAGCGCGTGGCGGTGATCGGCGGCGGGAACTCCGGCGTGGAAGCGGCTATCGACCTGGCGGGGATTGTTGAACACGTCACCCTTCTGGAGTTCGCACCAGAGATGAAGGCCGACCAGGTTCTGCAGGACAAAGTTCGCAGCCTGAAAAACGTCGACATCATACTGAACGCGCAGACCACGGAAGTGAAGGGAGACGGCAGCAAGGTGACCGGCCTGGAATACCGCGACCGCGTGAGCGGCGACGTGCACAGCGTTCAGCTTTCAGGGATCTTCGTGCAGATTGGTCTGCTGCCAAACACCACCTGGCTGGAAGGCGCGATTGAGCGCAACCGCATGGGCGAAATCATCATCGATGCGAAGTGTGAAACCAGCGTGAAGGGCGTGTTTGCGGCGGGTGACTGTACTACCGTACCGTACAAACAGATCATCATCGCCACGGGCGAAGGGGCGAAGGCGTCGCTGAGTTCGTTTGACTATCTGATTCGCACCAAAACCGCATAATAGAAGAAAGTAAGGCGATACGTGCAATAGCGAGAGGCCACCGAAAGGTGGCCTCTTTTTTTATCTGACGACCATCACCGGTATGTGTGTGTGGCGGATCACGCTGGAGGCGTTAGAGCCCAGCAGATGTGTGGTAATTGAAGGGTTGCGCGAACCGATGACCACCACGTCTGCCTTCAGCTCGTTCGCCAGTTCATTTACCGCATCACGTACGCTGCCGAATCTGACGTGCGTTTTGATCCGTGAAGGGTCAATACTGAAGTGGCTGACCATGGTTTGCAGACGCGTTTCCGCTTCATGCTGCAAATGCTCCTCGAAGCGGCGCACATCGGCAGCGAAGCGGTGCAGGCTCAGGCTGGCTGAGCCCGGGAGCACGTGCAACAGATGGATGACACCGTCCTGCTGCGCCAGGAACTCCGCGTGGCGAACGGCCTTGTCGCTCAACTCCATCTCAAAAACATCAACCGGCATAATGATTCTCTGATACATACCCGTTTCTCCTTGTTTATAAACGCTGTACTCATTCAACCACAAAATATTAATGGTTTCTGTAAGCGCCCCGTCAGTTTTCTTATCTCGCCAGGATAAATCTCAAAAGAACCGTATTACGGGGCAGACCTTCAGGGGTAGCTACCCTTATAGACTTACCTGGAACCTTTCGGAGGTCGCATGAAAGCACTTACGTATCACGGTCCACACCATGTTCGCGTCGAGAATGTCCCTGACCCCATCATCGAACAGCCCGACGATATCATTCTGCGCGTCACGGCCACGGCGATCTGCGGCTCCGATTTGCATCTCTATCGCGGAAAGATCCCGAAGGTGCAGCACGGCGATATTTTTGGCCATGAGTTTATGGGGGAAATCGTCGAGTGCGGTGCAGAGGTAAAGAATTTGCAAAAAGGCGATCGCGTGGTGACCCCCTTTGTCATCGCATGCGGGGACTGTTTCTTCTGTCGTCTGCAGCAATACGCGGCCTGTGAGAATACCAATGCCGGGCAGGGCGCCGCGCTGAACAAAAAGCAAATCCCCGCGCCGGCCGCGCTGTTTGGCTATAGCCACCTCTACGGCGATGTGCCGGGGGGACAGGCGGAATACGTTCGCGTGCCGAAGGGGAACGTCGGGCCGTTTAAAGTCCCGCAGCTTCTTTCTGATGATAAAGCACTTTTCCTTTCCGACATTTTGCCCACGGCCTGGCAGGCGGCAAAAAATGCGCAGATTGCAAAAGGTTCAAGCGTAGCCGTTTTCGGCGCCGGGCCGGTGGGGCTACTGACCATTGCCTGCGCACGGCTGCTGGGGGCTGAGCAGATCTTTGTTATCGATCACCACCCGTACCGGTTGCGATTTGCCGAGGCACGATACGGCGCAATTCCCATCAACTTTGATGATGACAACGACGCCGCGGAAAAAATCATCGAGCAGACCGCGGGCCAGCGCGGCGTTGACGCCGTGATTGATGCGGTCGGGTTTGAAGCGAAAGGCAGCACCACGGAAACGATCCTCAGCAATCTAAAAATTGAAGGCAGCAGCGGCAAAGCGTTGCGTCAATGCATTGCTGCCGTGCGGCGCGGTGGGGTAGTTAGCGTACCCGGCGTGTACGCCGGGTTTATCCATGGCTTCCTGTTTGGCGATGCCTTTGATAAGGGGCTGACGTTTAAGATGGGTCAGACGCACGTCCATGCCTGGCTGGGTGAACTGTTACCGCTGATCGAAAAAGGGCTGCTTACGCCGGAAGAGATCGTGACCCATTATCTCCCCCTTGCGGATGCGGAACGCGCCTATAAGATTTTCGAAAAACGGGAGGAGGAGTGCCGGAAGGTGATTCTGGTCCCGGGGGCAGACACGCCCGAAGCCGCAGAGCAGACCGTTAAGGGCCTGGTGAATGCCTTCCCGGGTGGGGTGGCCTGAGAATGTTCGCTTACCAGTGGCGTTCAAGATAGAGCACGGCCGTGACGATAATCGCCACAAAAATCAGAAAGATAAGTGTGATAACGCCTATCTCACTCATGACCGTCCCCGCGGCACTAAAACAGATTAAGCGTGGATTAAGGCCATTTTGCGCGGTATAGGAAAATCGTGTGAATTTGCGGAAAGAGGATGCGGTGGCATCCTCTGTGCAAAGCGGATAGGCGCTTATTCAGAAGAGATTAACGCAGGTAATCGCCTGCGGCTTCTGGCTGGTAGAGCAGCTCCAGCACTTCCAGATGGGTCGAAGCGCCGCCCGGCAATTCCCAGTGGATCGTATCCCCCGTACGCAGTCCCAGCAGTGCGGCACCCACAGGCGCAAGCACAGAAAGCTGTGCGCTGCTGTCGGTCATCTGCGCCGGGTAAACCAGCGTGCGGGTCAGCTCTTCACCGGTGGTCAGATTGCGGAATTTCACCTGGCTATTCATAGTGACTACGTCATGCGGCATCGTCTCAGGCGTGCACATCTGTGCCCGGTCGAGCTCCTCATTCAGGGCGTCGGCCACGGGGAGCGAGGCAAATTCCGCTTTTTCCAGCAGCCTGTCGATACGTTCTGCGTCGAGCTCATTGATGATAATGGTAGGTCTGGACATTTTTTACTCCATGTCGTTAATGCTGCGTCTAACGCAGAAACTGATCCAAAAGAAAACCCTCGCCGTCTGGCAGCGAGGGTTTAACTCTCCCGATGATACTGGCTGAGCGCGCAAGTTTGAAGTGATGAAAGTCACATTCATGGTCCATATGAATTTTCGCTGAAATTTATTCAGTCTTCATTCCTGGCGGAATACGTTACGCTGAGTGTCCTGAATCCGGGCGTTGCCCGCCAACGAGAGAGCACTATGTACTTCTATCAACCGTCTCAGGGACACGGCCTGCCGCATGACCCGCTGAACGCCATTATTGGTCCACGTCCGATAGGCTGGATCTCCTCATGCGATAAGGCCGGTCAGCTGAACCTTGCGCCGTATAGTTTCTTTAACTGCTTTAACTATCGCCCACCGATCATCGGCTTTTCCAGCAACGGCTGGAAGGACAGCGTGCGTAATATTACTGAGACAAAAGAGTTTGTCTGGAATCTGGCGACGCGCGATCTCGCGCAAGCGATGAACCAAACCTCCGCGATGCTTCCCCACGACCGGGATGAATTTAGCTTTGCCGGACTTACGCCAGCGGCCAGCCAGCTGGTTAACGCCCCACGCGTTGCAGAAAGCCCGGTGAATTTTGAGTGTCGACTGTCGCAGTGCATTCAGCTTACCGGTGCCGACGGTACGCCGGTGGACACGTGGCTGGTGTTGGGGGAGGTGGTCGGTATCCATATTGCCGAAACGCTGCTGGAAGAGGGGATATACCAGACGGCGAAAGCGCAGCCCATCCTGCGTGCGGGTGGGCCGACGGCGTACTATGGTATCAGCGATGAAAACCGGTTTGATATGGTGCGCCCGGGCGCGGATCAGTAGCCGGCTTTATCAATCACGAATTGGTTTCCGCAGTTACCCGGATGTGGCTGCGGGGCAAATGAGGTCGCAGAAAGCGGGTTGTTAATGGCGTTTGCCTTCAGCGAAATCTGCATCTCGGTGAGATACGCCGGATTGCCGTTGCAGGTCAGCTTGAACGCTTTGACGTTCTCGTTGCCCCAGCTTTTGGCCACGGCACTATCAAAATCACTACGGTTGACGGATTTCCCGTAGTTATCGGCGAGGAATTTTCCGACCGCACTGTTTTTAACCTCCTGATTCATCCGTACCATCGTGCCGAAATAGGCATCCGGGTCAAAACCAAAGCAGACGCCATGTTTGGCATATTCGTAGCGTTCCAGGCAGGAATTCCCGCCCGCGCCCGGCATCACGTCATTGAGCTTTGCGGCAGCGGAAAGCGACAGTCCGGTTTCGGCGGCATCGCATTTGCGGCTGGCCTTCACTTCCGGCATGTTCGGAATGGGGCGTGTGGCGCAGCCAAAACGCATCCATCGACGGTCATCCACGCCGCGTGCGGCAATAGATTTCGGCAGGCCGGGCCATAACCCGTGCACGGTCAGAAAATCGGCTTTATTCTCGCGCTCTTTTTGCAGGCGACATTCGTCAGGTTCATTACGGTTGCGCTCAACCATGCTCTGACAAAACCCGGTTTGCCAGGACAAAGCCAGCACATAGCGATCGAAATCGCCATATTGGGTTGCCTTCAGCGGTTCCGCCTGTGCGGAGAAGATACAGAGTGCAAGCGCCATTGCGCCAGACGGGATGACGATATCCTTCCTGAACATATGATTTCCTGATCGAATGAGCGTGATTAATTTCTGAGGGTTATTAAAGCATAAAAAGCGCCCGCAGGCGCTTTTTGGATATCCCTAATTTAGCTTAGGCCGCGCCGGGAACCAGCACTTCCGTGGCGATAATCACGATAATCAGGCCAACCATAACGGGCACTGAGGTACGTTTTACCACTTCGAATGGTGAGATTTTCGCCATCCCGGCAACGGCGACAACCACGCCTGATACCGGGGAGATGGTACGGCCCAGGTTTGACGCTTGCAGCATGGGTATGGAGAGATAGGCCGGGTTAATACCAGAGGAGTGAGCCAGTTTCGGGATCATCTCAACGAAAGCGTAGAAAGGCGCATTACCGGAACCCGTGGTCATCGCCGCCAGCATGGTGAGCACCACCAGAACCAGCATCAGGATAATACTGGCCGATCCGAACGAGGTGGCGATAGAGATCAGGCTCTGGATAAAGCCGATGGTGCTCAGACCCTGGGCAAAAACGCCCGCTGCCACCAGCAGCATCACCACGCCAGCGAAGGCATCCGCCATACCGCGATAGGCAACTTCCAGACCCGAGAACACCTTTTGCGTGTTAAAACCACGCACAAATTCCAGCACGGCAGCCAGCAGCATGCAGATAACCAGAATGGTGATGATGTGCAGCTGCGGACCCCATTTGCCGTCAAAAATCAGCACCCCGATAATCGGCGTGAAGGGCAGAATGGCATAAAACGCGGGAGCGGTAGTGGTGATTTCACTCACGTCCATCATTTCATGGCTGATGTTTTCTTTCTTATCGAGATAGCGCTGCCAGAAGAAATGCGCGATACCCATGCCGACAATGGCAACAATGGAGATCGGCAGCGTGGTTTTAAAGGCGAAGTCGATGAGCGACATCTCCGCTGCCTTTGCCGCCAGCACGACGTCGCCGGAGGTAGGGGAAAGAATAATCGCTGCCGGAGACGCGCAAATGGCTGCTGCCGCGCCGCGGCTGATACCGACGTTCACCATGACCGGGAACAGTGTGGCCATCAGCAGTACGCCAAGTCCGGTAGCCGACGAAACGGCCAGCGACATCAGGCAGGCGAGGAAATAGGCGGCGACCATCAGCAGATACGGCGAGTTAATGTACTGCAGGGGTTTGGAGGCAAGTTTAACGACCATGTCGTTGGCGCCGATGTGGGTCATGTAGGCCGCAAAACCACACAGCATCATGATCATCATGCCCAGATCGCCGCCGCGGCTCATGAGCAATATTTTAATGTATTCAACAATATCTGTAGCGGTGTAACCGGTGCTCGTGGCGCTGGCAGGTAACACCTGGTGCCCCATCAGTGCGCTGATAATCAACAGCGTTAAACCGCCAACAAATAATACGCCCGTGGCCGAGTAGCCTTTAATGATGTAGCGCGCGACGCCGACAATGACGACGACTCCAATAAGGAGCTCGAATAACGTAAGCATGATTTCCCCTGTATCTCTGCTGCAGTGGAGCACAAAAAATCAATAAAAAAAGAAGGATGGAAATGTGCCGAATAATTGGCCTGTTCTTGCTGATTAAAATCAATAAACAGACGACTAGAGAACAGAACAAGCGTGTTTTTGCCATGGCCCATACATTTATACCATGAGGGTCTTGACCATCAGAAATGGCGCAATGTGTCCCAATAATGATAACAAATTGTTAATGTTTTGTGCGGTTTTGCATGTCACTGATTACGAACGCTAAATGGAAAAAGTCACACCTCTTGTAGGCTTATTTGAGCATATCCCCCGATTTCTTTAAGAATATTCCCGGAAAATGGCCGAATAATTAGGAATAACGCCGATGCCGTTAAGCCTTGATTCAACTATTTTATGGTAAACTTTGCCTCGAATACTAAGAATGGTAATTGCATTGTGATCGTACGTAATACATTTTTCTCTGTTTTGTTGTTTATTTTTGGGCAGTTAACGTTTTCTTCTGTTGCACAGGCAGAAGGCAACGCGACGGACAAAGGCTGGTTCTCCACCTTTACGGATAATGTTTCCCAGACCTGGACGGCTCCTGAACATTATGATCTCTATGTTCCGGCAATAACGTGGCATGCGCGTTTTGCTTATGACAAAGAGAAAACCGATAAATACAACGAGCGTCCGTGGGGCGCGGGTTTTGGTCAGTCTCGCTGGGACGAAAAGGGAAACTGGCATGGCATCTATCTGATGGCCTTCAAAGACTCGTTTAATAAATGGGAGCCGATTGGGGGGTATGGTTGGGAGAAAACCTGGCGTCCGCTAGCGGACGAGAACTTCCACGTCGGTTTGGGCTATACCGCCGGGGTCACTGCACGTGACAACTGGAACTACATCCCGATCCCGGTGCTGCTGCCTTTGGCCTCTATTGGCTATGGCCCCGCAACGTTCCAGATGACCTACATCCCGGGTACGTACAACAACGGAAACGTTTACTTTGCCTGGATGCGTTTTCAGTTTTAACTGACAAAACGTTACATTGCGGTGAAAAAACGCGCAGGCGTTGATTCATAAACGATAAAAATCTGCCAGTGAAAATTAACGCGACTTTAGTCACTTTTTATCAAAGATCCGCTGGACAAAAGGTCCCACAATTGATGTACTGGTAACCGACACAGCATTTGTGTCGTTTTTTAATGTAAAGGTAATTTTGATGTCTAAGATTAAAGGTAACGTTAAGTGGTTTAATGAGTCCAAAGGATTCGGTTTCATTACTCCTGAAGATGGCAGCAAAGACGTGTTCGTACACTTCTCTGCAATCCAGTCTAATGGTTTCAAAACTCTGGCTGAAGGTCAGCGTGTAGAGTTCGAAATCACTAACGGTGCCAAAGGCCCTTCTGCTGCTAACGTAATCGCTCTGTAATTCAGACGCGTCAGCAAGAATTTCAAAACCCGCTCCCTGAGCGGGTTTTTTTCGTTTTGAATCAGCCAAGCAGATACATTTTCAGGAAGCTGGCAACGATCAGCACGCTTAACAACACCATGCCTGCGCTCATCAGACTCTGTTTCATTCTGTCACCCTCGTTCAGTTCTGCATTCAGAGTGACAGAGAAAAATTAAGCCAACATTAACGGTTCGACGGTTAATGCGTGCTTGCGGAGGAAAAGAGCCAAAATGCGATCCCCGTCATCGCAAACGAGCCGAGCATGTTAATCGCGATGTTCGCCAGTGCCCAGCCGATACGGCCTTCCTGAAAGAGAAACACGACTTCTGCGGAGAACGTCGAGAAGGTGGTTAACCCGCCGCAGAAACCCGTCGTAATCAGGACCTTCCACATCGGGTCGATGTGCGTCATTCGGTTAAACCAGGCCAGACCCATGCCAATGATAAAGGCACCAATCAGGTTAGCGGCCAGTGTCCCCATAGGAATCGCCTGATGCAGAGGATTAAACCGCATACTCAGAAACCATCGCGCAACGCTACCCGTTCCCCCACCAATAAAAACGGCTAAAAGTAGTTGTAACACGCTAAATACCTGCTATTTGATGTGTAAGAGAAGCGAGTTTAACTCCGTTTATGATGAGGGGACAAATATGTATGTTGCGGTAGGGCAATTTGCGGTCACGCCTGACTGGCATGAAAATGCGCTCACGTGCGTCAACCTGATGAAGCAGGCCTGGCAGAAAGGCGCGTCGCTGCTGGTTCTCCCCGAAGCGCTGCTGGCCAGGGATGATAATGACCCGGATTTATCGGTGAAGTCCGCGCAGCCGCTGGACGGCGAGTTCTTGCAGCAACTGCTCGCCCAGAGCGTGGGCAATACGATGACGACGATCTTAACGATCCATGTTCCCTCAACGCCGGGTCGCGCAGTCAATACGCTGGTGGCGATTCGTAGCGGGGCCATTGTCGCCCGCTACACCAAGCTGCATCTCTATGATGCGTTCAGCATTCAGGAGTCGCGGCGCGTCGACCCCGGAGACAGTATCCCACCGCTTCTGGAGATTGACGGACTTAAGGTTGGGTTGATGACCTGCTATGATCTGCGTTTTCCCGAGCTGGCGCTCCATCTGGCGCTGCAGGGTGCGGACGTACTGGTACTCCCTGCCGCGTGGGTTCGCGGGCAGTTAAAAGAGCACCACTGGGCAACGCTGCTTGCGGCGCGTGCGCTGGATACAACCTGCTATGTGGTTGCCGCAGGGGAATGTGGCACGAAAAACATCGGGCAAAGCAGGGTGGTCGATCCGCTGGGGGTGACGATCGCCGCCGCCGCTGAAGCCCCGCATTTGCTGGTGGCGGAGATAAACTTAGAGAGAATTACGCTTGCACGTCAGCAACTACCTGTTCTTCGCAATCGTCGGTTTGCGCCACCGCAATTATTGTGATGTTTTTTTCAACAATGCTTGATTCACCTTGTTACAGATTGCTATTGTGTGCACGCGCTAAATGACCGTTAATACAATCAGGTTTTGGCGCTGAATGCAGCCTGTTTTAAGTAAAGAAGGTATCTATGGGTGAGATTAGTATTACCAAACTGCTGGTGGTTGCCGCACTGGTCGTCCTGCTGTTTGGTACCAAGAAGTTACGCACGCTGGGTGGTGACCTGGGGGCTGCCATCAAAGGCTTTAAGAAAGCAATGAACGACGATGATGCAGCGGCGAAGAAAAGCGCCGAGGATGACGTCCCGGCAGACAAGCTTTCTCACAAAGAGTGACAGCAACGCCTGAGGGCTTGCGAAAAAAAACCGGCTCATGAGGCCGGTTTTTTTGTATTACTGTAAAAGAATATTACAGCATTATTTAACTTCTTCGCCTTTTGCCTGCATATCGGCGTGGTATGAGGAGCGAACGAACGGGCCGCAGGCTGCGTGGGTGAAGCCCATCGCCATCGCTTCGGCTTTCATTTCATCGAACTCATCCGGGCTCACGTAGCGCTGTACCGGCAGGTGGTGACGGCTTGGCTGCAGATACTGCCCCAGGGTCAACATGGTCACACCGTGGCGGCGAAGATCGCGCATCACCTCAATGATTTCCTCATTGGTTTCACCCAGCCCCACCATCAGACCAGACTTGGTCGGAATATGCGGATGCGCTTCTTTGAAACGCTCCAGCAGTTTCAGAGACCAGTTATAGTCAGCACCCGGGCGGACCTGACGGTAGAGACGCGGCACGTTCTCCAGGTTGTGGTTAAACACATCTGGCGGCGTTGCGGTCAGGATATCCAGCGCGCGGTCCATACGGCCACGGAAGTCAGGCACCAGCGTCTCGATTTTGATGTTAGGGCTTTTCTCGCGAATGGCCGTAATACAGTCGGCGAAGTGCTGAGCACCACCGTCACGCAGATCGTCACGGTCAACGGAGGTGATAACCACATAGCGCAGCGCCATGTCAGCAATGGTCTGCGCCAGTTTCTGGGGTTCGTTAGCATCAGGTGCAACCGGACGGCCATGAGCAACATCGCAGAACGGGCAGCGGCGGGTACAGATAGCACCCAGAATCATAAACGTCGCGGTACCGTGATTGAAACATTCAGCAAGGTTCGGACAAGAGGCTTCTTCACATACGGAGTGAAGGCCATTCTTGCGCATCGCCGCTTTGATCCCCTGGATACGCGAAGAGTCGGCCGGAAGTTTGATTTTCATCCATTCCGGTTTTCTTAACAGCGCCTCGCGCTCTGTAGCCACGTTTTTAACCGGGATAAGGGCCATTTTATCGGCATCGCGGTATTTAACACCGCGTTCCATCACAATGGGTTTACTCATAGCGTGCGTGTTCCAGTTGCGAATATCGAAGGAAAGCGTTTCAATTCAAGGGAATGTTGTATTTATCAACTATTTTTGAACGAACGACAGGCAGTATATCATTGAAACGGTCGTTAAAGCAGCCTGCCAGATCGCCAATTTGTAAAATAGTTGTTGTTTTGTGCCTTTCGCCCTGCCTGGTGCAGGGTCTTGTGCTGGCTAAACCTGTCAGAAGGCCTGACGGATAATGCGGATGACGTTTTCCAGAACCGGGTCGCGTAAACTCAGCTTGTTGTAATGCAGTGAAATTTCGATTGATTCCGCATTAAGCTGACTGAGTGGAATGCTCTCGAGCGGCCAGCATTTTTGTAGCAGGCTGTACAGGCGCGATGGCATAACGCACAGCATATCGCTGCTGCCGATCAGCGATGCGGTGGTAAACATATTGTAACTGCTGAAGCTGATCTGACGTTCCGGGAAAATTTCATCAATACGCTGACGAAGGGCGTGGTTAGACTGCCCTTCGGTCATGAAAGACGAGTGGTCGTAGTTGCGCAGGTTTTCGATGGTCAGCGGTTCGCTGAGAACCGGATGCTGCTGCCGGCAAACCAGCACCAGGTTATCCGAATAGAGCACATATTGACCCAGCGCTCTGGCACTGAAGCTGCCGCTTTCAATAATCAGGTCCGTCTGGAACTGGGCAAGCTGAATGTCAGGTTCATTGAGCGGCACATTACGAAGCAGGAGCTGCGGAGCATGCTCTTTCACGGCCTGGAAGATCGCCGGCATCACCAGCACACCCACAGAAGGGGAACAGCCGATGGTGATGGTTCTCTGCTTATCATAGCTCCCGGTTAAATCCAGTGCGCCCAGAATCGACTCCAGCCCCTGGCTGATGTACTCGTGGAGATGCGTGGCGTAAGCCGTCGGCGTTACCCCCTGGCCCTTACGGATAAATAACGGGTCAGGAAATATAGCGCGTAGCTTTTGGATTGACTGACTTATTGCTGATGGCGTGAGATTAAGAATTTTCGCAGCGTTAACGATACCTTTATGGACATATACTGCCTCAAAAATAGTCAGTAAATTGAGATCAATATTACGTAAAGTCCGAAAAATTTGCGGCTTGTCTTCGCCACCAGGTTCATTCAGTCGTTTGGCTGGTAAATTATTATACTCCACGCTTTCACCCCGTATACATTCACAATATGAATGATAGTTGAATTTATTTATTATGCTTGTAGAGATTCGTAAAGTGTTGGTTTTGTTTCACTTGTTTATCAAAAGCAAACAGTTGTGTGATAATTGCTCACGTTACTTATGCCGTGTTTGCCGAGCTTGCTGGAGGCTAAATAATATGTAGCGGTAATATTCGGGCGCTTCGAAAATATAGAATCTGTGGATTATTGTAAAGTGCAAAAGCGGTAAATAAACAGTGGCCCGTCAAATTATCGAGCCCTGTTGTACGATATATTAAGCAGGGATATATTCGTGTGGGGGATTGTTAAGTAGCGCTAACACGTTCTTCAAAAGCACGGGACGAATATGTTCGGGCGTAGCGGCTTCTACCCACTGGCGCATTTGCGTCATTTCCATGCCGGCGTAGCCGCAGGGGTTTATGCGCTGGAACGGCGCGAGATCCATATTGATATTCAATGCCAGGCCATGGAATGAACAGCCTTTTCGAATACGCAGCCCCAGGGAGCAGATCTTCATTTCCCCAACGTAAACGCCCGGCGCATCGGCACGCGGATGCGCGTCAATACCATATTCCGCCAGCGTGTTGACGACGGTTTGTTCCAGTAAAGTGACCAGTTCACGCACGCCCAGCTTTCTGCGTTTCAGATTGAGCAGGACGTACATCACCTGCTGCCCGGGCCCATGGTACGTGACCTGACCGCCGCGATCGCTCTGAATAACCGGGATATCTCCCGTCATTAATAGATGTTCTGCTTTACCCGCCTGACCCTGCGTAAATACCGGCAGGTGTTCGACCAGCCAGATTTCATCTGGGGTGCTGTCATCGCGTGAATCGGTGAAGTCATGCATGGCCTGGGAGACAGGCTCATAAGGTTGCAGCCCGAGGTGACGGACCAGAATTTTATCCTGATACAAAACTGCGTCTCCGAAGACGAGGGACAAAAGGTGTGGGGGGAGTATATCACAGCGGGGAGAAGGGTTACCCGGCAAACCGGGTAACCGCAAAGGGACTACAGTACCATACGAACGATTTCGATATTGCCGAGCTCTTCGTACAGCGTCTCAACCTGCTCAATGTGTGTCGCAGTGATGGTGATAGAAACCGAGTGGTAGTTGCCCTTGCTGCTTGGTTTTACTGACGGAGAGTAGTCACCCGGCGCATGGCGCTGTACCACTTCAACCACCTGATCAACCAGCTCAGGTTTCGCCAGACCCATTACTTTGTAGGTAAATGGGGTAGGGAATTCAAGCAGTTCGTTAAGTTTGGTTTTCATGTCAGCTCCGGCGTAACGTCAAAAAATAATAACTCCCACGTCAGGTGGGAGTTATCAGGATACTTAGTATATGGGGATCAAAATCACACTTTCAAGTGTTCAATTTTTAACCAAACCAGTGGTGGAACATCAATTTAATGTAATCAATGATTTTGCCGAAGAAATTGCCTTCAGGAATTTCTTGCAGGACAACCAGCGGACGCTGATCGATCGTTTTTCCATCCAGCTGGAAGTTGATCGTGCCTACAACCTGGTTTTTCTGCAGTGGAGCGTGCAGCTCGGTGCTGTTCAGCACGTAGCTGGCTTTCAGATCCTTCATACGACCGCGCGGAATGGTCAGGTAGAGGTCTTTATCAACGCCGAGAGAAGCACGGTCGTTGTCGCCGAACCAGACGGGTTCAGACGCAAACTCTTTGCCTGCTTTCAGTGGATTCACGGTTTCGAAGAAACGGAAGCCCCAGGTCAGCAGCTTCTTGCTTTCTGTTTCACGACCTTTAAAGGTGCGGCCGCCCATCACGGCAGAGATCAAACGCATCTGACCTTCAGTAGCAGAGGCCACCAGGTTGTAGCCCGCTTTGTCGGTGTGGCCAGTTTTAATGCCGTCAACGTTCAGGCTGTTATCCCACAGCAGACCGTTACGGTTGGTCTGACGAATCCCGTTGAAGGTGAACTCTTTTTCTTTGTAGATAGAGTATTCGTTAGGGACATCGCGGATCAGCGCCTGACCAATCAGGGCCATATCACGTGCGGAGCTGTACTGACCGTCTGCGTCCAGGCCGTGTACGGTCTGGAAGTGGCTGTTTTTCAGACCCAGCGCGGTAACGTAGCTGTTCATCAGACCCACGAAGGCATCCTGGCTACCGGCGGCGAAATCGGCCATCGCCACGCAGGCATCGTTACCCGACTGCAGGTTGATACCACGAATCAGCTGGGAAACAGGAACCTGCATACCCGGCTTCAGGAACATCAGAGAGGAACCTTTGAAGACAGGGTTCCCGGTTGCCCACGCATCATTACCGATGGTGACCAGATCCGATTCTTTGAATTTACCTGCCTTCATCGCCTGGCCGATAACGTAGCTGGTCATCATTTTGGTCAGGCTGGCCGGATCACGGCGGGCATCGGCATTCTGTTCTGCCAGCACTTTGCCAGAGTTGTAATCGATCAGGATGTAGGATTCCGCATCGATTTGCGGAACGCCAGGGATCATGGTCTTGATATTCAGGTCATCGGCGTGAGCTGCAGAAAGAGCAGCCGCGCAAAGGGCCGTGGTCAGCGCCATGCGCTGCACAAAACGAGCAGAAAAAGTGGTCTTCATGGTCAGAACTACGACATCCGTGATGGAATTAAAAAAAGTGCCTTACTATAGCAAATGCTATTCAGGCAGGCATCCGACTTTAAGCATGAGTTTGTGAATGTGTTTTACACTAACTGACAATTCGGATACCGCCGGTTAATTATTTCGCAACAGCGATAAATGACTGAAGTTGAGCTTCATTCTGCAGACGCTGCTGCAGGGAGGCTGCCTGCGATTTGCTGGCAAACGGCCCCATCTGAATGCGCCAGACCGCGCCGTTCTGCTCAACGCGTCCTGGTACGCCAAACTGCTGGCTCAAACGCTGTTGATACTGTTTGGCCCGGGCCTGATCGCTCACTGCGCCTACCTGAACCACATAGTTTCCGCTGGCCGCTGCTGGAGCTGTCACCGCCGCACTTTGCGTGGCCGCTGGTGCCGTTACGGGAGCCGGCTGGGTCGCTGGCGCAGCGACGGGAGCAGGGGCTGGAGTGGGTTCACTGCCTTCCAGCACGCCCGCGGCTAAGGTCGTCGGTGCGCCAAGAAAGCCGCTACTCTTTACCGGTGCGCCGGTAGCATCCTCGCTTTGCAGCGTGTCATTGCTGATCGGGCGTATTTCTCCTCCCGGCTGAGCAGGCTCTGCCGGAGACGAGACGCTTCCCATTCCGCCGTCAAGATTTGGGCGGTCAGGAAGGGCATAGGTCTGTTTCGCCACCGTTGTACACGCGGTACCCGGTCCGGAGAGCGAACCATCCTGCGCGACGATAATCGGGTCAATACGAACTTTGGTGTTGTTCGAGGTGTTCAGGCGATCGGCAGACGCGCGCGAGAGGGAGATCACCCGGTCATTCCCGTACGGGCCGCGATCGTTGATACGCACGACGATCATGCGGCCATTCGCCAGGTTGGTGATACGGGCGTAGCTCGGAATCGGCAGCGTTGGGTGTGCCGCCGTCAGTTGCATTGGGTCGAACGCCTCCCCGGAAGCCGTCAGGTTACTGCCTGGCTCGGCATCATAAATGGCGGCAAAGCCTGCCTGACTGAAACGGGAAGGATCCTGAACAATTTTATAGCTTTTGCCGTCGCGCTCGTAATCCTGATTGGCACTGGCATTCAGCGGTTCATAAACGGGATCGGCACCGCTGATTTCAACGATCGGGCCATTACACACCGCAGGCTGCGGCGGCGCGACGGTTGCCTGTTGCTGACCATCATCACTTGTGCAGGCCGCAAGTAAACTTGCCGCGATGCAGATCTCCAGCCACTGCTTACGCATTCCGATCCCCTTATTTTTATACGCTTTTTGACAACATTTTTCTGTGGGTATGGATCGACATCACGATACCAAACCCGGCCATCAACACGATCAGTGCCGAGCCTCCGTAACTCACCAGCGGCAGCGGTACGCCTACCACCGGCAGAATACCACTCACCATACCAATATTTACGAAGACATAAACGAATAAAATCAGCATCAACCCGCCAGCCATGACGCGACCAAACGTGGTTTGTGCACGCGCTGCAATCCACAATCCCCGCATGATCAGCAGGACATACAGCGCAAGAAGTATCAGAATGCCAACCAGCCCCAGTTCTTCCGCCAGTACGGCAAAGATAAAATCGGTATGGCGTTCCGGTAAAAATTCCAGCTGCGACTGCGTACCGTGCAGCCAGCCTTTACCGCGCAGGCCCCCGGAGCCAATTGCAATCTTCGACTGAATAATATGATAGCCCGCGCCCAGCGGATCGGTTTCCGGATCGAGTAGCATCATGACGCGCTGGCGCTGGTAATCGTGCATCAGGAAGAACCAGAGAATAGGGATGAACGCCGCTATCAGCACCACCGCGATGCCAATCAGGCGCCAGCTCAGGCCCGACAGGAAGAGGACAAACAGGCCGGAGAGCGCGATAAGGATTGAGGTCCCCAGGTCAGGCTGGGCCGCAACCAGCAGCGTTGGCAGGAAAATCAGCACCAGCGCGATAGCGGTATTTTTCAGAGATGGCGGACAGACGTCGCGGTTGATAAAGCGTGCCACCATTAATGGCACGGCGATTTTGGCAATCTCCGAGGGCTGGAAGCGGACAATCCCCAAATCCAGCCAGCGCTGCGCCCCTTTTGAAATGGCGCCAAACGCATCTACCGCAACCAGCAAAATAATACAGAAGATGTAGAGGTAGGGCGCCCAGCCTTCGTAGACGCGCGGCGGGATCTGCGCCATTACCACCATAATGATCAGACCCATGGCGATCTGGCCGATTTTGCGCTCCATCATGCCGATGTCCTGGCCGCTCGCGCTCCAGATAACCAGGGCGCTGTAAACCAGCAGGGCCAGCAGGATCAGCAGCATGGCTGGGTCGATGTGGATTTTGTCCCACAGCGATTTTTTATTTGGATTATCCGTCATGATTATTGGTCCTCCGCCGCAGCGGCGGCCGGGTTTTCAGCCGGCAGTTCGGTGTTGTTATCACCCAGCATAATGTGGTCAAGGATCTGGCGCATGATGGTCCCTACAGCTGGACCGGCACCGCCGTTCTCCAGAATCATCGCCACCGCGACCTGCGGGTTATCATAAGGGGCAAACGCCGTCATCAGCTTATGGTCACGCAGACGTTCAGCAATGCGGTGCGCGTTATAGGTTTCGTTGGCTTTCAGACCGAACACCTGCGCAGTACCGGATTTCGCGGCCACTTTGTACGGCGTACCGGTGAAGTACTTATGCGCGGTACCGTTCGGGCGGTTTGCCACGCCGTACATACCGTCTTTCGCAATTTCCCAGAAGCCGGAATGAATGTCACCCACCGGGGCTTCGTGCGGCTGGTTCCACGGCACTTTTTTGCCGTCTTCAACCGTGCTCTGTAGCAGATGAGGCACTTTTACCACGCCGTCATTGATGAGGATCATCATGGCCTTGTTCATCTGAAGCGGTGTTGCCGTCCAGTAGCCCTGGCCGATACCCACCGGAATGGTGTCACCCTGATACCACGGTTTTTTAAAGCGCTTCAGCTTCCATTCGCGCGTCGGCATGTTGCCAGAACGTTCTTCGGAAAGGTCAACGCCGGTGTAATGCCCGTAACCGAATTTGCTCATCCACTCTGACAGGCGGTCGATCCCCATGTCATACGCCACCTGATAGAAGAAGGTATCCGCAGATTCTTCCAGCGATTTGGTGACGTTCAGATGACCGTGGCCCCATTTTTTCCAGTCACGATAGCGTTTATCTGAACCAGGCAGCTGCCACCAGCCCGGGTCAAACAGGCTGGTATTGCGGTTGATGACGCCAGCACTCAGTGCTGAGACCGCCACGTACGGCTTAACCGTTGATGCCGGCGGATAAACCCCTTGCGTTGCGCGGTTCACCAGCGGCGTGTTCGGGTCATTCAGCAGACCGGAATAGTCTTTACTGGAAATGCCGTCAACGAACAGGTTCGGGTCATAGCTAGGCATGGAAACCATTGCCAGGATGCCGCCGGTACGAGGATCGGTGACCACAACGGCTGCACGGCTGCCCGCCAGCAGGGTTTCGATATACTGCTGCAGCTTAAGGTCGAGGGTCAGATAGACGTCATGCCCCGCCTGAGGCGGCACTTCTTTCAGCTGGCGGATCACTCGGCCGCGGTTGTTAACCTCAACTTCTTCATAGCCGGTTTGCCCGTGCAAAACGTCTTCGTAGTAACGTTCGATCCCCAGCTTACCGATATCGTGCGTTGCCGCGTAGTTTGCCAGCTTACCGTCTTTATCAAGGCGGTCGACGTCTTTGTCGTTAATCTTGGAGACGTAGCCAATCACATGCGTCAGCGCGGAGCCGTAGGGGTAGTAGCGACGCTTATAACCCTTCACTTCCACGCCGGGGAAGCGGTACTGGTTTACCGCAAAGCGGGCCACCTGGACTTCCGTCAGGTTGGTTTTAACCGGAATGGAGGTGAAACGGTGAGAGCGGGAGCGCTCTTTTTTGAAGGCCGCGATATCGTCATCGTTAAGGTCGACAACGCTTTTCAGCGCTTCCAGCGTATCCTGAACATTATCGACTTTTTCCGGCATCATCTCGATTTGATAGATGGTGCGGTTTAACGCCAGCGGTGTGCCGTTACGATCGTAAATAATGCCGCGGCTGGGGGCGATAGGCACCAGCTTGATACGGTTTTCGTTTGAGCGCGTCTGGTAGTCGGTAAAGCGGACAATTTGCAGATTATAAAGGTTGGCGATCAGCACGCCGGTAAGCAGCAAAATCCCGGTAAAGGCGACCAGCGCCCGGCGCACAAACAGCGCGGACTCAGCCGTATAGTCGCGAAAAGAATTCTGTAGTTTCATCCGCTGCTTAATCTACCCTGGTCAGTCATTACTCGCGGTGATAGGGGTGGTTGGTAGTAATGCTCCACGCGCGATACAGGCTCTCTGCCACCAGTACCCGAACGAGCGGGTGGGGAAGCGTCAGCGCGGAGAGGGACCAACTTTGTTCAGCCGCCGCTTTGCAGGCGGGGGATAACCCTTCTGGACCGCCAATCAACAGACTGACGTCACGGCCATCCTGCTTCCAGCGCTCCAGTTCGTGCGCCAGTTGCGGCGTATCCCAGGGTTTTCCTGGAATATCGAGGGTGACGATGCGGTTTTTGCCTGCGGCAGCCAGCATCAGTTCGCCCTCTTTATCGAGAATACGTTTGATATCCGCGTTCTTGCCGCGCTTACCGGCGGGAATTTCCACCAGTTCGAACGGCATGTCTTTTGGAAAACGACGCAGATATTCAGTAAAACCGGTTTGTACCCAGTCCGGCATTTTGGTGCCGACGGCGACCAGCTGCAACTTCACGCATTAACCCCAGAGTTTTTCCAGCTCATACAGGCGACGGCTCTCGTCCTGCATGACGTGGACAATTACATCGCCGAGGTCGACAACCACCCAGTCAGCCGTTGCTTCACCTTCAACACCCAGTGGCAACAGTCCTGCTGCACGCGATTCCTGAACCACGTGATCGGCAATCGAAACAACATGACGCGTAGATGTACCGGTGCAGATGATCATGCAGTCGGTAATACTGGATTTACCCTTAACGTCGATAGCGATGATGTCCTGACCTTTCAGGTCATCAATTTTGTCAATAACAAAATCCTGGAGTGCTTTACCCTGCAAGTTTTCCCCCTGGGGTGAATGAGATTGTAAAACGTTGAATTCGTAGCCAGACAGTATACCTGAACTCACGCCTGTGTCGGGACAAATGTCTCCGGCCGGGCTTTTGAAGGCGGGTATCATCCCACCCTCTGCCTGAGATTGCATCGCCATTTTTGTAAAACAATTTCTGTAAAGCAATGATCGGCGGGAAAGTCTGGCAGCGGAGAATAACAGTATGGCTTAACCTGTCAAGGCAGGATAAACAATAAGCCGCTTTTTATGCCCTCCGGCTATTCATCTGCGCTTTTCTGATACAACCCGTGCGTATGGATATACGCCAGCACCGGGGCTGGCAGTAGATCGTCACAGGCTAAACCCTGCTGTAAACGCTCACGTATGAGGGTTGCAGAGATATCGAACCACGGCGTTTCCGCCAGATAGATCTTCCCGGCAGGCCGATTGTGAAGATCTTCAACATTATCGGTGAGATGATCTTCCAGCCACTGCTGGTACTGCGCTTCACGCATGGTCAGAGGATAGCCAGGGCGGCGGCAGACGAGCAGATGGCTGTTCTCCAGAATGGTTTCATACTGATGCCATGTGGGTAAATTCAGCAGGGAATCCTGGCCGATGATAAACGCCAGCGGCTGGTCTGGACCCTGTTCTGCGCGCCACTCCTGAAGCGTCTGTGACGTCCAGGAGGGCGTGTCGCGACGCAGCTCACGCTCATCAAGTTGGAAGAGCGGTTTATCTTCGATGGCAAGGGCGAGCATCGCTTTTCGCTGCTCGCTGGTCGCCTCCGGCTGTGGACGATGGGGCGGAACATTATTGGGCATGATAGTGACGCGCTGAAGGCCGATCAAATTCGCCAGAATTTCAACCGGCTTCAGGTGCCCGTAATGTACCGGGTCGAAGGTGCCGCCATACAGGGCCTGTAAAGAATGCATACTATCCATCAATAAAAACGTCTGCCAGCGCCTTGTGGCAGAGCAGCAGAGAAAGGCTTTCCAGCTCCGCCCAGACCGACTGGCCGTAATCTTGTTTTAACGTGAGCTCAGCGCGCATCAGAAGCTGTACAGCCTGACGAAGCTGCTCATGACTCAGGCGGTTGACGGCCTCGGTGGTCAAAGCCCTGCGATTTTGCCACACGCGGTGTTTATCAAACAGCGAACGCAGCGGCGTATGGGCAGACTGGCGCTTGAGCGTAATCAGCAGCAGTAATTCGCGCTGCAGCGTACGCAGCAGAATAACGGGTTCGCTCCCTTCAAGACGCAGCTGTTGCAGAATATGCAGGGCGCGTTTGCTTTTTGCCGACAGTAGCGCGTCCACCCAGTGGAACGGCGTGAAGTGCGCCGCGTCGTTAACGGCCTGCTCGACGCGCGGCAAGGTCAGCTTGCCATCCGGCCAGAGCAGGGAGAGTCTGTCCAGCGCCTGCGCCAGGGCCAGCAGGTTACCTTCATAGCAGTAGCACAGCAGTTGATTCGCCGCATCATCCAGTTGGAGGTTGTTCTGCTTCGCTCTCGCTGACACCCATTTGGGCAGATGCGCCTGCTCAGGCGTCTGACAGGTGACCTGCACCGCGTGGGCTGCGATCTGGGTAAACCACGCCGCGTTTTCCTGGGCTTTGGTAAGCTTGTTGCCACGCACAATAAAGAGCAGATCGCTGTGTAACAGGCTGACCAGCGTAGCGAGCTGCTCGTTCATGGCCGCGTTAGGACCATTTTCCGGCAGCAGGATCTGAATAGTCTGGCGCGAGGCGAAAAGGCTCATCGCCTGACAAAGCGAGAAGAGGGCGTTCCAGTCGGTGTTGTTGTCCAGTTGGACGGTGTGGTGTTCATCGAAGCCCTGCGCTGCGGCAGCATGCCGCACGGCATCCTGGCTTTCCTGAAGTAATAACGGATCGTTTCCAAGAAGCAGATACGCCGCGCGCAGCCCTTCATTGAGCTGCGCGCGGAGTTGTTCAGGATACAGCCTGATCATCATTTACCCAGAGAGTTAGCAGCAGGAAGCGTGCCAGCAATCGGTTTTTCAACGATGTCAGATCCTTGTTTAGTTGACGCTGCAATACTTGGCAGTTTACGGATCAGCTGTTCCGCTGCCTTGTCGTACATTTCGTTGATGATAATCTGCTGTTCGGCATCTTTTGCCAGCGCTGTCTGCGGGTTATCGAAGAACGAACGGTATACTTTCGTGCTGATCGGGTAGATGTCTTTACCGGGGATCAGGACTGCCGCGTCGACCGTCAACACCATCTGATACTCAGCTGTACGGCCATCCTGGAAGATAGAGGCTGTATCTCTCGACAGGCCGCCACCTATAACACGCAGAGACGGTACATCCTGGCGCAGGGTTTGTTTTTCGACAATCTCTACGCCGTTGAGACGCAGCTGATTACGAATGGCCCGGCTGAGTGGGCCATTCGGATCTGGTGAGTCGAAAATCATCGTTTTCATCTCAGCGGGCACCGCCGTGGTATTGCGCAGGTGCCAGCCACAGCCAGCGGTGACAAGCACCGCCAGTGATAAGAGTATTGTTGCCAGTTGTCGCACGTTTCCTCCCGCGCTTAGCCAACGACCAGATTGAGCAGTTTACCCGGTACGTAGATCACTTTACGTACGGTAACGCCCTCAAGATATTTTGCGACCAGAGGTTCCTGGCCCGCGCGCTCGCGAACCTGTTCTTCGGTTGCATCGACCGCCACGGTAATTTTACCGCGGACTTTGCCGTTCACCTGGACCACGACCAGCGTCGTGTTTTCCACCATCGCTGATTCGTCAGCCTGCGGCCACGGCGCGTTGTCGATATCGCCTTCGCCTTTCAGCTCCTGCCACAGGGTAAAGCTAACGTGCGGCGTGAACGGGTTCAGCATGCGAACAACGGCCAGCAGCGCTTCACGCATTAAAGCACGATCCTGCTCGCCGTCCTGCGAAGCCTTCGCCAGCTTGTTCATCAGTTCCATAATAGCCGCAATTGCGGTATTGAAGGTCTGACGACGACCAATATCATCGGTCACTTTTGCAATCGTTTTATGAACATCGCGACGCAGCGCCTGCTGATCTTCAGTCAGTGCGGCGGCATTCAGCGCCGGGGCATCGCCCAGGGCGGTGTGTTCATAAACCAGTTTCCAGACGCGTTTCAGGAAGCGGTTCGCGCCTTCAACCCCCGACTCCTGCCATTCCAGGGTCATGTCCGCCGGAGAGGCAAACATCATGAACAGACGCACGGTATCCGCACCGTAACGCTCAACCATCACCTGCGGATCGATACCGTTGTTTTTAGACTTGGACATCTTGCTCATGCCGGTGTAGACCAGCTCATGACCTTCGGCGTCTTTTGCCTTCACGATACGGCCCTTCTCGTCGCGCTCGACGATCGCATCAACCGGAGAAACCCAGTTACGCTCGCCGTTGGCACCGACGTAATAGAAGGCATCCGCCAGCACCATGCCCTGGCACAGCAGCTGTTTTGCAGGTTCGTCAGAGTTCACCATGCCCGCATCGCGCATCAGCTTGTGGAAGAAGCGGAAGTAGAGCAGGTGCATGATGGCGTGTTCGATACCACCGATGTAGATGTCTACCGGAAGCCAGTAGTTTGCCGCTTTGGAATCCAGCATACCGTCCTGATACTGCGGGCATGTGTAGCGCGCATAGTACCAGGATGACTCCATAAAGGTGTCAAAGGTATCGGTTTCACGCAGCGCAGGCTGACCGTTGACGGTGGTTTTTGCCCACTCAGGATCGGCTTTGATCGGGCTGGTGATGCCGTCCATGACGACGTCTTCCGGCAGGATCACCGGCAGCTGATCTTCTGGCGTTGGCATCACGGTGCCATCTTCCAGCGTCACCATCGGGATTGGCGCACCCCAGTAACGCTGACGGGAAACGCCCCAGTCGCGCAGACGGAAGTTAACTTTACGCTCGCCCACGCCAAGGGAGGCCAGCTTGTCGGCGATGGCGTTAAAGCCCTCTTCGAAGCTCAGACCGCTGAATTCACCGGAGTTGAACAGGGTGCCTTTTTCAGTCAGCGCGTTTTCGGACAGGTCTGGTTCAGAACCATCGGCGGCCAGAATAACGGCTTTAATCGGCAGGTTGTATTTGGTGGCAAACTCGTAGTCGCGCTGATCGTGGCCCGGAACAGCCATTACCGCACCTGTACCGTACTCCATCAGCACGAAGTTCGCTGCCCAGACCGGGATCGCTTCGCCAGTCAGCGGATGCTTAGCATAGAAGCCTGTCGCAACGCCTTTTTTCTCCATCGTTGCCATGTCGGCTTCGGCCACTTTGGTGTTGCGGCACTCATCGATGAAGGTAGCCAGTTCCGGATTGTTTTCTGCCGCTTTCTGCGCCAGCGGGTGACCTGCGGCCACGGCCAGGTAGGTCGCGCCCATGAAGGTGTCCGGACGGGTAGTGTAGACAGTCAGAGTCTGGTCGTAGTTCTCAACGTTGAAGGTAATCTCCACGCCTTCAGAACGGCCGATCCAGTTGCGCTGCATGGTCTTAACGGTATCTGGCCAGTGGTCGAGGTTATCCAGATCGTTCAGCAGCTCATCAGCGTAAGCGGTGATTTTGATAAACCACTGTGGGATCTCTTTACGCTCAACTTTGGTGTCACAGCGCCAGCAGCAGCCATCGATAACCTGTTCGTTCGCGAGAACGGTCTGGTCATTCGGACACCAGTTAACGGCAGAGGTCTTCTTATACACCAGGCCTTTTTTGTACAGCTCGGTGAAGAACTTCTGCTCCCAGCGGTAGTATTCCGGGGTACAGGTTGCCAGCTCGCGGCTCCAGTCATAGCCAAAGCCCAGCATTTTGAGCTGGTTTTTCATGTACGCGATGTTGTCGTATGTCCACGGGGCCGGTGCGGTGTTGTTTTTGACCGCCGCGCCTTCCGCAGGCAGACCGAACGCATCCCAGCCGATAGGCTGCAGAACGTTTTTGCCCAGCATGCGCTGGTAACGTGCAATCACATCGCCAATGGTGTAGTTACGCACATGGCCCATGTGTAGTCGACCAGAAGGATAGGGAAGCATCGACAGGCAGTAATACTTCTCTTTGCTCTCGTCTTCGGTTACTTCAAAGGTGCGCTTCTCGTCCCAGTGTTGCTGGACTTTTGATTCTATCTCTTCCGGGCGGTATTGCTCTTGCATGGCAGCCAGTGGTCCTGTTTTCAATACAGCTACAAATGTAGCCAATGGATGTGGTCATTCAGATCCGCATAGCATAGCCCAAACGCCCGCGTCAAAACAGCCTTTCGCACAAATGCGCTTTGCAGGAATTTACCGGGTCTGTGCTTCACCTGACAAAGCGGCGATGAAATAAGGTCTATTATTAGAAATAGTTACTTACCCGGGAGGCAAAATGATGAACAAGGTTGCTCAATTTTACCGCGAACTGGTGGCGACACTGACGGAACGACTGCGTAACGGCGAGCGCGATATCGATGCGCTGGTGGAGCAGGCGCGTGCCCGCGTGTCGCAAACGGGTGAGTTAACGCGAACCGAAGTGGAAGAGGTGACGCGCGCCGTGCGTCGCGATCTGGAAGAGTTCGCGCGCAGCTACCAGGAGAGCCAGGAGGAGGTCACGGACAGCGTTTTCATGCGGGTGATCAAAGAGAGCCTGTGGCAGGAGCTGGCCGATATTACGGATAAAACGCAGCTGGAGTGGCGTGAGGTCTTTCAGGATTTGAACCACCATGGTGTCTATCACAGTGGTGAGGTAGTCGGGCTGGGAAATCTGGTGTGCGAGAATTGCCACCACCATATTGCGGTGTATACGCCGGAGGTTCTGTCGCTGTGCCCAAAATGCGGCCACGATCAGTTCCAGCGTCGTCCGTTTGAGCCCTAGGTAAAAGCGCAGGTTTGCTCCCTCTCCCCATGGGAGAGGGTCGGGGTGAGGTCATCAGGCCGCACAAGGTAAAAGTAAAACGGCAACCATGTTGCCGTTTTTAGTGTGTGCTCCCTCTCCCCGTGGGAGAGGGCCGGGGTGAGGGCATCAGGCCGCACTATAATAAGCCAGTCTTTCCGCCAGCAAATCCACAAACGCCTCCCTGTCGATGTCCACCATCACGGTAGTATTCGGCTTATTCCCCGTCAGCGAGTAATAATCCACCACCGTCATTCCCTGGGTGTATTTTCCCTGCGTTTCCACGCCAACCCAGCGGTCAACCGTGGTGAATATCTCAGGCTTTAACAGCCAGGCAATCGTGCACGGGTCGTGCAGGGGCGCGCCGTGGAAGCCCCACTTCTCGGCTTTGTGATACTCCATAAAGAAGTCGAGCAGCTCGGCCACGGTTGTCGCGACCGGATTACCAACGGAACGGAAGCGCTCAATATCGTCCGCCATAATCTGCGCGCGATGGGTAACGTCCAGTCCCGCCATCACAATCGGTAAGCCGGACTGGAAGACAATCTCAGCGGCTTCCGGGTCGACAAAGATGTTGAACTCCGCCGCAGGCGTCCAGTTACCCAGCCCCATGGCCCCGCCCATGATGACGATACGGGCTATTTTGCTGTGCAGTTCAGGGTGGCTGTTCAGCAGCAGCGCGACGTTGGTTTGCGGCCCGGTAGCCACCAGCGTCACGGGTTCCATGCTCTCGCGCAGCACCTTCGCCATCAGCTCCACGGCGGTGCAGTTTTGCGGCGCGAAGCCCGGCTCCGGCAGCGCCGGACCGTCCAGCCCGCTTTCACCATGCACGTTATCCGCGATAATTAATTCACGCATCAGGGGCTTGAGGGCTCCACCAGCGACGGGAATATCGGTACGCTTGAGCAACGTCAGCATACGCAAAACGTTACGCAGCGTTTTATCCGGCGTCTGGTTTCCGGCAGAAGAGGTGACGGCTTTGACGTCGAGTTCAGGGGAGGCAAGTGCAAGGACGAGCGCGATCGCGTCATCATGACCCGGATCGCAATCGAGAATAATAGGCTGTGCCATAGCGTTCTCCATACGTAGCGTTATTTTGTGACAAGGTTAACGCTGCAATGTGACGCCGACGAGAGGAAGTGAGTGAAAGCGTGAAGCAGTGCGCAATCCGCAGATTGCGCACCGGGAAGATTAGTGCAGGATTTTGGCGAGGAAGTCTTTGGCGCGCTCGGATTTCGGGTTAGCGAAGAACTCTTCTTTCGGTGAGTCTTCGACAATTTTCCCTTCGTCCATAAAGATCACGCGGTTGGCCACCTTACGGGCGAAGCCCATTTCGTGGGTCACCACCATCATGGTCATCCCTTCGTGCGCCAGTTCGACCATCACGTCCAGCACTTCGTTGATCATCTCCGGATCGAGCGCCGACGTGGGCTCATCAAACAGCATCGCCACCGGATCCATGCACAGCGCGCGGGCGATCGCCACACGCTGCTGTTGGCCGCCAGAAAGCTGCGCCGGGAACTTATCGGCATGCGCAGAAAGCCCAACGCGTTCCAGGAGCTTCAGACCTTTCTCGCGCGACGCTTTTTTATCACGCTTAAGCACTTTTACCTGCGCCAGCGTCAGGTTCTCAATAATAGAGAGGTGAGGGAACAGCTCAAAATGCTGGAATACCATGCCAACGTGAGAGCGAAGCTGGGCGAGGTTGGTTTTCTTGTCGTTGACTTTAGTACCGTTGACGACGATCTCACCCTGCTGCACTGGCTCCAGTCCGTTGACGGTTTTGATCAGCGTCGATTTACCGGAACCTGACGGCCCGCACACTACCACCACGTCGCCTTTTTTCACTTCGGTGGAGCAGTCGGTCAGCACCTGAAAGTGCCCATACCATTTAGAAACATTTTTCAGGGAAATCATTATACCGTCCTTTTCTTCAGCCAGCTGACCAACAGCGACGCGCTTAAACTAATCACAAAATAGACCGCACCCGCGAAGAGCACCATCTCAACCTGCGTACCATCACGCTCACCGATGGTTGACGCGGTACGGAAGAAGTCTGCCAGGCTCAGAACGTAGACCAGCGAGGTATCCTGGAACAGCACGATACCCTGGGTCAGCAGGAGCGGAACCATGGCGCGAAACGCCTGCGGCAGAATAATGAGCTGCATGGACTGCCAGTGCGTCATCCCCAGCGCCAGCGCGGCGCTGGACTGTCCGCGGGAGATACTCTGAATGCCCGCTCGGATAATCTCTGAATAGTAAGCGGCTTCAAACATCGAGAACGCTACCATCGCCGAGATCAGACGGATATCGGTTTTCGGCGACAGCCCCAGCACGTTCTGCAGGAAGCCGGGCACGATCAGGTAAAACCACAGCAGCACCATCACCAGCGGGATGGAGCGGAATACGTTAACGTAAGCGGTCGCGAACCAGGCGAGCGGCTTAAAGCTCGACAGACGCATAACGGCCAGCAGGGTGCCCCAGACGATACCGACGATGATGGCAATGACGGTGATTTTTAAGGTAATCATCAGGCCATCAAGCAGGTAAGGCATGGATGGAACGATAGAACTCCAGTCAAATTCGTACATTATTTGCCCCCCATGTTGCCCGGCAGGCGAATTTTGCGTTCAACCAGGTTCATCACCAGCATGATGAAAGCGTTTATCAGAACATAGGCGAGCGTGATCGCGGTGAAGGATTCCCACGCGTGAGCGGAGTAATCCAGCAGCTTGCCCGCCTGTGCAGCCATATCGACCAGGCCAATGGTCGAGGCGATGGCCGAGTTTTTCACCAGGTTCATCATCTCGGAGGTCATCGGCGGAACGATGACGCGGTAGGCGTTAGGCAGCAGCACGTAGCGGTAGGTCTGTGGCAGGGTTAACCCCATCGCCAGACCCGCATTTTTTTGTCCACGGGGCAATGACTGAATGGCGGCACGCACCTGCTCGCAAACGCGCGCAGCGGTAAACAGCCCCAGACACATCATGGAGGAGACAAAGAACTGTACGTTCGGATCCAGTTCCGACTTGAACCACATGCCAATATTTTCCGGAAGCAGTTCCGGGATAACCAGATACCAGGTAAAGAATTGCACGATCAGCGGAACGTTACGGAACAGTTCCACATACAGGGTGCCGAGTGTTGAAAGAAAACGGTTAGGGACGGTGCGCAGAATACCGAACAAAGAACCGACAAGAAACGCGATGATCCACGCCGTTATCGATAATGCCACGGTGACCTGAAAGCCGCTCCACAGCCAGCCAAGATAGGTGGTGTTGCCGAACGGGGCTTGTTGCAGAAATATGCCCCAGTTCCAGTCGATTGACATAATAAACTCCAGAAAAAAAAGGGTAGCAGCGCTACCCTCGAAGATTGGTGAGAAGCTCATTTTTCGCGCTGAGTGGGGAACGACCACTCAACGTATAGTCTGTCCATGCTTCCCGACAATCGAGAGGGCAGGAGATCCCGCCCCTGTTGTTCTAATTAGTTAAGAGCCTTGTCATTTGGAGATTTGAACAGCGCTTTCATGTCGTCAGACAGTTCAAAATTCATGTTCAGGTTTTTAGGTGGAATCGGGTTCTTGAACCATTTGTCGAACCATTTTTCCGCTTCGCCAGAGGTCTGCACCTGAGCGATGGTGTCATCGATCAGCTTTTTGAACTGCGGATCGTCTTTACGCAGCATACAGCCGTAGGCTTCTTTTGACTGCGCGGTGCCGACGATATCCCAGTTGTCAGGTTTCTTCGCTTTCGCACGCTCGCCCGCCAGCAGGGCATCATCCATCATAAACGCGACGGCACGACCGCTTTCCAGGGTACGGAAGGAGTCGCCATGGTCTTTCGCGCTGATGATGCGCATATCCATTTTTTTCTCGTCGTTCAGCTTGTGCAGCAGCACTTCTGACGTGGTACCGGAGGTGACAACAACCGCTTTGCCTTTCAGGTCAGCGAAGTCTTTAATCTCACCGCCTTTCTTCGTCAGCAGGCGGGTGCCTACAACAAAGATGGTGTCAGAGAAGGCAGCCTGTTTTTGACGCTCGAGGTTGTTGGTGGTGGAGCCACACTCGAAGTCAAAGGTGCCGTTTTGCAACAGTGGAATACGGTTTTGTGAAGTGATAGGGATCAGCTTCACCTGCAGGTCAGGTTTGTTCAGCTTTTTCTTCACGGCTTCAACGATAGCGTTGGAGTAATCCTGTGAATAGCCCACGACTTTTTGCGTGTTGTCGTAGTAAGAGAACGGGACAGATGATTCACGGTGGCCGACCACGATGACGCCGTTTTTGGCAATCTTGTCGAGAGTGCTGCCTGCTGCAGGCGCATCTTCAGCGTGAACCACGCCAGCAGACATTCCCATAACCAGCATTGCTGTGGCCAGTTTACGTAATTGCATACCCAACTCCTTTTTTATCAGCGCCAGAGACGCATTGATACCCATTGTGATGTTGTTATATCTCGCGCAATGCGAGTGCAGTGTTATGCAAGCTTGTTAACATTTAGTCTGGCTTAATGTAAAGATTTTGCTGCGTTATTGTTTATTTTTGCGAAGCGCGCCGCACCATTCAGAGGCAAATATCTCCCGTTGCACCGTTTCGGTGCTACCGATGATCTACGCTGGTGCGACAAAGTTGCACGTTAAGCCAAACTGCGTTTATCTGAATAAACAAAGCAATAGGCGTGCCAGAATGGGAGTTTGGGAGGATTTGCCGGGTAAGCGTCAGCGCCACCCGGCAACAGAAGGGAAGGTTATTTACGACGCTGACGCAGGCTCATCAGCACTGCGCCAAAGCCGAACAGCACGGTCAGTATCCACAGCGACCAGTTGCCGGTACGGGCGTATGGCGTCAGTCCCGTGGTTGGCGTGACGTTAGCGGTCAGTACCTCACGGGTAAACTGCGGGATCATCGCCTGAATTTCACCCTGAGGACCAATCACGGCGGTGATGCCGTTGTTGGTGCTGCGCAGTAACGGACGCGCCAGCTCCAGGGAGCGCATACGTGCCATCTGGAAGTGCTGCCACGGGCCGATTGACTTACCAAACCAGGCATCGTTGGAGATGGTCAGCAGATAGTCAGTATCCGGGCGGAAGTTATCGCGCACCTGCTCGCCGAGAATGATTTCGTAGCAGATGGCCGGCGTCAGGGTAGCGCCGTGCGCGTGCAGCTGAGGCTGAACGTACGGTCCGCGGCTGAAGGAGGACATCGGCAAATCAAAGAACGGGGCCAGCGGGCGCAGAATCGATTCCAGCGGCACAAATTCACCAAATGGCACCAGGTGGTTCTTGTTGTACCGGTCAGTGGAGTGGTAGCTGTATTCGCTGTCTTTGCCGAGCGTAATGATGGTGTTGTAGGTGTCGTAGCGGTTCTGCTGATTCAGACGCGCATCGACAATCCCGGTGATCAGCGTGCTGCCGCGGGCCAGCAGCAGATCGTTCATCATATTGAGGAACGGCTGCTGGTTAATTTCCAGATCGGGGATCGCAGACTCCGGCCAGATAATCAGCTGCGATTTACCCATCACCTCTTCGGTGGCGTTGGCGTAGATCTTCAGCGTATTCAGCAGCTCTTTTTCGTCCCACTTCATGGACTGCGGGATATTCCCCTGCACCATGGAAACCCGCATGGCGCGATCGGGCTCAGGCGTGAACCACTGGATATAGCGCAGCGGGAAGGGCAGGGCGAACAGCACCAGCGCCACAGCCAGCGGTTTCCAGCCGCGCGTGACCAGCGCTAATACCAGCAGGCCGCTCACGACCATCAGCAGGAAGTTGATAGCTTCAACACCCATTACCGGTGCCAGGCCTTTCAGCGGGCCGTCAATCTGGCTGTAGCCGAACTGCAGCCACGGGAAGCCGGTCAGCACCCAACCGCGCAGGAACTCGGTTACCTGCCAGACCACCGGCGCGGCAATGGCGACGCGCAGCCAGTTGGTTTTGGGCCACAGGCGAGAAAGGATGCCGGCGAACAGACCGGTATAGAGCGAGAGATAGGCGGCGAGCAGTACCACCAGGAAGACGTTTACCGGGCCAGGCATA
This sequence comes from Enterobacter sp. PL_is514, assembly GCF_055816715.1. NCBI lineage: Bacteria > Pseudomonadati > Pseudomonadota > Gammaproteobacteria > Enterobacterales > Enterobacteriaceae > Enterobacter > Enterobacter sp. PL_is514. The sequence continues at coordinate 115,658 of NZ_JBVPGN010000036.1, forward strand.
CCGCCAAACTGGGCGATGCTGACATAAACCCAGTTGATGCCTGAGCCAAACAGCCCCAGCCCCCAGAAGTAGCCGATAGCGGCAGCCTGTACCGGACGACGGTTCAGGGTCAGACCCTGAAGCCCCATCAGGGAGAGAATGGCCGCGGGCCAGATATCGTAAGGAGAAAAAGCCAGCGTACCGCTGGCTCCGAGTAACAGCGCCAGCAGCAAACGGACGCGCTGGCGTTCAAGCAATGGGGCAAATGCCATTTACATTAATCTTCCAGTTTTGGCACCGGTGAGTCGTCCGGCGTTCTGACGTGAACCTGTATAATACGTCGGCTGTCGGCCATGGCTACTTTGAACTGGTAACCGTCGATGTCAACGGTCTCTCCACGCGCCGGGAGGTGGCCAAAGGCCTGCATCACCAGCCCGCCAATGGTATCGACCTCTTCATCGCTGAAGTGGGTTCCGAAGGCGTCGTTGAAGTCTTCGATGGAGGCCAGCGCGCGCACGGTCCAGGTGTGGCGGCTAAGCTGACGGAAGTCGATATCCTCTTCTTCGTCGTACTCGTCTTCGATTTCGCCCACGATCAGCTCAAGGATATCCTCGATTGTGACCAGACCGGAAACGCCACCAAATTCATCAATAACAATCGCCATGTGGTAACGCTGAGAGCGAAACTCTTTCAGCATCCGATCCACACGTTTACTTTCCGGCACAACCACGGCCTGGCGTAACACTTTTTCCATGCTGAAGGCTTCGGCATCGCTGCGCATAAACGGCAGCAGATCTTTCGCCATCAAAATCCCTTCGATGTGATCTTTGTCTTCGCTGATGACCGGGAAACGCGAGTGGGCGGATTCGATGATCACATCGAGGCACTCGTCCAGCGTCTGGTTACGTTTCAGGGTGATCATCTGCGAGCGGGGGATCATGATATCGCGAACGCGCTGGTCGGCGATGTCCATAACCCCTTCGAGCATTTCGCGCGTATCTTCGTCGATAAGGTCGTTCTGCCCGGAATCACGAATCAGCTCCAGCAGTTCATCACGGTTTTTCGGTTCGCCGTGGAAAAGCTGGTTCAGAATGAGGGAGAAAAATCCCTTTTTACTGGTTGTCGTGTCGCTACTGTGTGAATTGTCGTCGCTCATGGCGTTTGTTAAGGGTTCTCTTGTTAGTTCAACGTTTACCGCCACGCGATGTCCTTTCGTGGCGGCAGGGGAGTCCGTCAGGTGACGGACTATTCTTTCTCGGCAATGTACGGATCCTCATAGCCCAGAGCAAGCATTATCTCTGTCTCGAGGGACTCCATCTCTTCCGCTTCGTCGTCTTCAATATGATCGTAGCCGAGCAGATGCAGGCTGCCGTGTACCACCATATGCGCCCAGTGGGCCTCAAGCGGCTTTTGCTGCTCTTTGGCTTCCTGCTCAACCACCTGACGGCAGATGATCAGATCGCCCAGCAGCGGCATCTCGATGCCCGGCGGCGCTTCGAACGGGAAAGAGAGCACGTTGGTCGGCTTATCTTTCCCGCGATAGGTCAGGTTAAGCTCATGGCTTTCCGCTTCATCCACCAGGCGAATCGTAACTTCTGATTCTTCCTGAAACTGAGGAATAACGGCATCCAGCCATTTCTGAAACTGTGCCTCATCTGGCATGCCGGAATTGTCTTCACAGGCCAGCTGTAAATCGAGGATCACCTGACTCATTTCTGTTCTTGCTCCTGCGCTTCGCGCTTACGTTCTGCGGCCAGTTCGGCCTTACGCTTCTGATCCGCCTCTTCCCAGGCTTCATAGGCATTAACGATACGCGCGACCACCGGGTGGCGTACCACGTCTTCACTGTGGAAGAAGTTGAAGCTGATTTCGTCGACCTCGGCCAGCACCTCAATGGCGTGGCGCAGACCGGATTTGGTGCTGCGCGGCAGGTCAATTTGAGTGACGTCGCCGGTAATCACCGCTTTCGAGTTAAAGCCAATACGCGTCAGGAACATCTTCATCTGTTCAATGGTGGTGTTCTGGCTCTCATCGAGAATGATGAACGCATCATTCAGCGTACGGCCGCGCATGTAGGCGAGCGGGGCAACTTCGATAACGTTACGTTCAATGAGCTTCTCGACCTTCTCAAAGCCCAGCATTTCGAACAGCGCATCGTATAAAGGACGCAGATACGGGTCGACCTTCTGGCTCAGATCGCCTGGCAGGAAGCCCAGTTTTTCACCCGCCTCAACGGCCGGACGGGTCAGCAGGATACGGCGGATTTCCTGGCGTTCCAGCGCATCGACCGCCGCGGCAACGGCGAGATAGGTTTTACCCGTCCCCGCCGGACCCACCCCGAAGGTGATGTCGTGGTCGAGGATATTGGCGATGTACTGCGCCTGGTTTGGCGTACGCGGCTTAATGACGCCACGTTTGGTCTTGATGTTAATGGCCTTGCCGTAGTCCGGGACGCTCTCCGCGCTCTGCTCAAGCACGCGCGCCTCTTTAATCGCGAGGTGGATCTGTTCCGGTTCGATATCCTGCGTTTCGCCGCGCATTGGGGCGGTATCAACATACAGGCTACGCAGAATATCCGCAGCGGCGTTGACGCAGATAGGGCGTCCGGTAAGTTTGAAATGATTATCGCGACGATTGATTTCGATACCCAGACGTCGCTCCAGTTGTTTGATATTGTCATCAAACGGCCCGCACAGGCTCAGCAGGCGAGCGTTGTCTGCTGGCTCAAGGCTAATTTCACGCGTATCTATGTTCAAACTGTTCCTCTTTAATTGGTTAACCGGTCCGTTGCGACAGGACGTAATAAAACGGTCATTACCGAAATTATTCACGCCACAGAATAAAGGCGCAAGCGTTGCGGAAGATATTGGGGACGATGAGAGGAAATACAAGGCCTGCCGGAAGGGCAGGCCATGAGGATTAAGGCTGGTAAATCCCAACGCCAGAATCGTTTTCTTTTCGGGTGCGCGAGATTACGGATTCCGGTGACTCGGCAATGCGCAGGCCCATTTCGTCCTCGGTGCGGACTACCTTCGCGCGCAGCGAGTTGGTCAGCACTTCAACAATCTCGACGTCTACGAATTTACCGATCATATCCGGGGTGCCTTCAAAGTTCACCACGCGGTTGTTCTCGGTACGACCGGACAGTTCCATAATGCTCTTGCGTGAGGTGCCTTCCACCAGAATGCGCTGAACGGTGCCGAGCATGCGGCGGCTCCAGGCGTTGGCCTGCTGAAGGATACGCTCCTGCAGAATATACAGACGCTGTTTCTTCTCTTCTTCCGGAACATCGTCAACCATATCTGCCGCAGGTGTTCCAGGACGTGCAGAGAAGATGAAGCTGTAGCTGACGTCAAAATTCACTTCACCGATGAGCTTCATGGTGCGCTCGAAGTCATCAGCGGTTTCGCCAGGGAAGCCGACGATAAAGTCGGAGCTAATCTGGATATCCGGACGCGCTTCACGCAGCTTGCGGATGGTGGACTTGTACTCCAGCACCGTATGCGGGCGGCCCATCAGGTTCAGCACGCGGTCAGAGCCGCACTGAATCGGCAGGTGCAGGAAGCTCACCAGCTCTGGCGTATCGCGATAGACGTCAATAATGTCGTCGGTAAATTCCATCGGATGGCTGGTGGTAAAGCGAATGCGGTCGATACCGTCAATCGCGGCCACCAGACGCAGCAGTTCGGCAAAGCTGCCGGTGGTGCCGTCGTAGTTTTCCCCGCGCCAGGCGTTAACGTTCTGGCCCAGCAGATTCACTTCGCGAACGCCCTGCGCGGCAAGCTGCGCGATTTCAAACAGAATGTCATCTGCCGGGCGGCTGACCTCTTCACCACGGGTGTACGGTACCACGCAGTAAGTACAGTATTTGTTGCAGCCTTCCATGATCGAGACGAAGGCGGTCGGGCCATCGGCGCGCGGCTCAGGCAGACGGTCAAACTTTTCGATTTCCGGGAAGCTGACGTCAACGACCGGGCTACGGTTACCGCGGACCTGATTGATCATCTCGGGCAGACGGTGCAGGGTCTGAGGGCCAAAGACAATGTCCACATACGGGGCTCTCTGGCGGATCAGCTTGCCTTCCTGCGACGCAACGCAGCCACCCACGCCGATGATCAGGTCCGGATTTTTTCGCTTGAGAAGCTTCCAGCGGCCTAACACGTGAAAGACTTTTTCCTGCGCTTTTTCACGAATCGAACAGGTGTTCAGCAGCAGCACGTCCGCTTCTTTCACATTTTCTGTCAGCTGGTATCCGTGGGTTGAATCCAGCAGATCGGCCATCTTGGATGAATCGTATTCGTTCATCTGACAGCCCCAGGTTTTTATATGGAGTTTTTTAGTCATCGACTTGCTCAGCTCAGGATTGCAAGCCGCGTATTGTAATGCTTTGGTGGGGTTGTGACCAGTATGAAGGTTATGTGTCTCAGGACCGCAAAAATCCGGTAAACTTAAGGGATTCTCCAATAAGGAAAATTGACCATGACACTCCTACACACCGAAGTTGCCGTTGTCGGCGGCGGTATGGTCGGCGGCGCGCTGGCGCTGGGGCTGGCGCAGCAGGGATTTGAGGTAACGGTAATTGAACAGGCTGCACCGCCGGCCTTCGATCCCGCCAGTAAACCGGATGTGCGCATTTCCGCGATCAGCGCGGCTTCCGTCGATCTGCTGCGCGGGCTGGGCGTCTGGGAGGCGGTGCTGGCAATGCGCGCCCATCCTTACAGCCGTCTTGAAACCTGGGAGTGGGAAAATGCCCACGTTGCGTTTGATGCCGCTGAGCTGAAGCTGCCGCGCCTGGGTTATATGGTGGAAAACAACGTGCTCCAGCTGGCGCTCTGGCAGGCGCTGGAGACACATCCGAAGGTGACGCTGCGTTTTCCGGCCTCGATTAAGGCACTGCATCCTCACGAGAGCGGCTATCTACTGACGCTCGACAGCGGCGATGAACTGGCCGTGAAGCTGGTCGTTGGGGCGGACGGCGCTAACTCGCAGGTCAGACAGATGGCGGGTATCGGGGTTCATGCCTGGCAGTATGAGCAGTCCTGCATGCTGATTACCGTCGAGTGCGAGAATGCGCCGGGAGAGAGCACCTGGCAGCACTTTACGCCGAACGGCCCGCACGCCTTTTTACCGCTGTTTGATAACTGGGCGTCACTGGTGTGGTACGACAAACCGGCGCGTATTCGCCAGCTGCAGGGGCTTTCAATGGAACAATTGCAGCGGGAAATCCGCCTGCACTTCCCGAGCCGTCTGGGCAACGTTACGCCGGTCGCAGCAGGGGCGTTCCCGCTCACGCGCCGTCACGCTTTGCAGTATGCCCGTGAAGGGCTGGCGCTGGTGGGCGATGCGGCACATACCATTCATCCGCTGGCCGGGCAGGGCGTGAACCTGGGGTATCGAGATGTCGATGCGTTACTGGATGTGCTGGGCAGCGCCCGCGGACACGCGGAAAACTGGGCCAGCCATCAGGTGCTAAAGCGTTACCAGACGCGGCGCATGGCGGACAATTTCATCATGCAGTCGGGGATGGATCTGTTCTATGCCGGGTTTAGCAATGACGTAGCCCCGGTGCGCATTCTGCGTAATATTGGCCTGATGGCAGCGGAACGCGCCGGTGGTCTGAAGCGTCAGGCCCTGAAGTACGCCCTCGGACTCTAAACTTTTTTCCCTCTCCCCGTGGGAGAGGGCCAGGGTGAGGGCATCAGGCCGCACAATTCTGTACAAAAACAAAAAAGCCCGCAGAGCGGGCTTTTTTGTTACTAAGTGGCTGGGGTGCAGGGATTCGAACCCCGGAATGCTGGTATCAGAAACCAGAGCCTTACCGCTTGGCGACACCCCAATTGCGTTAAACAAACTGCTTAACGACTTTTTTAAATTGGCTGGGGTACGAGGATTCGAACCTCGGAATGCCGGAATCAGAATCCGGTGCCTTACCGCTTGGCGATACCCCAACAATTTTTTTCATTACCGAACAACATCGATAATCTAAATTTGGTGGCTACGACGGGATTCGAACCTGTGACCCCATCATTATGAGTGATGTGCTCTAACCAACTGAGCTACGTAGCCAGTACTGCAATCTTCGATGGCTGGGGTACCTGGATTCGAACCAGGGAATGCCGGTATCAAAAACCGGTGCCTTACCGCTTGGCGATACCCCATCCGTGCAACGCTTACCCGGGAATGGTGCGGGAGGCGAGACTTGAACTCGCACACCTTGCGGCGCCAGAACCTAAATCTGGTGCGTCTACCAATTTCGCCACTCCCGCAAAAAAGATGGTGGCTACGACGGGATTCGAACCTGTGACCCCATCATTATGAGTGATGTGCTCTAACCAACTGAGCTACGTAGCCATCTTTTTTCGCGTTACCTTATCGGCGTTGCGGGGCGCATTATGCGTATAGACCCTTGCAGCGTCAACACCTTTTTCAACGAAAATAGCCGGAATGTGACTGTTTGGTTAGGTTGCGAACAGCGTGACCGAATATTCGGCAATTATTGGTTATTAATCGTTTTTAGCTGTGCAAAAGCGGGGCAAAAAAAATCAGGCCCCGCAGGGCCTGATGATGAAATACGCGATTATTTGTAGGCTGACTGGTGAACGCCTACCGCACGTCCTGACGGATCGTTCATGGATTTGAACGATTCATCCCATTCAATCGCTTTGGCAGACGAGCAGGCGACGGACGGGCCACCCGGCACACACTCCGCAGCGCTCGGTACCGGGAACAATTCTTCAAAAATTTCACGGTAGAGATACGCTTCTTTCGAACCCGGCGTGTTGTACGGGAAGCGGAAGCTTGCGGTTTCCAGCTGCTGGTCAGAAACCTGTTTCGCCGCGACCTCTTTCAGGGTGTCGATCCAGCTATAACCTACGCCATCAGAGAACTGCTCTTTCTGACGCCACGCCACGCTCGCCGGCAGGTAGGATTCAAAACATTCACGCAGGATATGTTTTTCCATTTTGCCGTTGCCGCACATCTTGTCCTGCGGGTTGATGCGCATCGCCACGTCGAGGAATTTCTTATCCAGGAACGGCACGCGCGCTTCCACGCCCCAGGCGGACATCGCTTTGTTGGCACGCGCACAGTCGAACATGTGCAACGCCTGCAGTTTGCGCACGGTCTCTTCGTGCAGCTCTTTGGCATTCGGCGCTTTGTGGAAGTACAGGTAGCCGCCAAACACTTCGTCAGAACCTTCACCGGAGAGCACCATCTTGATGCCCATCGCTTTGATCTTACGTGACATCAGGTACATCGGGGTCGAGGCGCGGATGGTGGTCACGTCATAGGTTTCAATGTGATAGATCACATCGCGGATCGCATCCAGACCTTCCTGCACGGTGAAATGAATTTCATGGTGCACGGTCCCCAGGTGGTTTGCCACTTCCTGCGCGGCTTTCAGGTCAGGTGCGCCTTCCAGGCCCACGGCAAAGGAGTGCAGCTGTGGCCACCAGGCTTCTGAGCGCTCCTGATCTTCCACGCGACGGGCCGCGAATTTCTTGGTGATCGCGGAGATCACGGAGGAGTCCAGACCGCCAGAGAGCAGCACGCCGTACGGCACGTCGGACATCAGGTGGCTTTTCACGGAATCTTCCAGCGCCTGACGCAGCTCGGCTTTGTCCGTGACGTTGTCTTTTACCGCGTCGAAATCGAACCAGTCACGCTGATAATATTGACGGATCTCGCCGTCTTTGCTCCACAGGTAGCTGCCTGCCGGGAACTCTTTGATGGTGCGGCAGACCGGTACCAGGGCTTTCATTTCAGAAGCAACGTAGAAGTTGCCATGCTCATCGTGGCCCATGTACAGCGGGATAATGCCGATATGGTCGCGGCCAATCAGGTAAGCGTCTTTTTCGCTGTCGTACAGCGCGAAGGCGAACATACCCTGCAGGTCGTCCAGGAACTCAGGCCCTTTCTCCTGATACAGCGCCAGGATCACTTCACAGTCAGAACCGGTCTGGAACGCGTAGCGGTCGCCGTATTCGGCGCGCAGCGCCTGGTGGTTGTAGATCTCACCGTTGACAGCCAGCGCGTGCGTTTTTTTCTCGTTATACAGCGGCTGTGCACCGGCGTTGACGTCAACAATAGACAGACGTTCGTGAGCCAGAATCGCTTTGTCACTGGCGTAAACGCCTGACCAGTCCGGTCCGCGATGGCGCATCAGGCGGGACAGTTCGAGTGCCTTTTTACGCAGTTCGCCTGCGTCAGTTTTAATATCCAGTACGCCAAAAATTGAACACATAACCTTCTCCGTTAACCCTGTTGCTTTGTAATGTTGCTTGCTTATGAAAATGCCGCAAAGGGGCAGGGCGCGCAAGCGTTTTACGGGTGAAAACGGAAATAGTGCAATGGCGGTTGCCGATCTGTGAAAAATGCGTATGTCGTGAGCACTTTTATTGATGATTATGCAATGAAAGTGCTTTTCCGTTAGATGCGATTGTGTTTTACAGGCGAGAAAATAAAAAACCACGCCCTGAGGCGTGGTTCGGAATCAGATAATGTCGATTTCGTCGACGGAGGGGTAAATCCAGCTTGGCCGGAACGGCATCGAATCAATGTCATCAAGCTGAGAGACGCCAGAGAGGACCAGAATCGTCTCCAGACCCGCCTGGAAACCGGCCAGAATATCGGTGCGCAGGTTGTCGCCGACAATAACGGTTTCTTCAGAGTGGGCCTGCATTTTGTTCAGTGCGGCACGAATGATCCACGGGCTCGGTTTCCCGACAACGAACGGCTGACGACCAGAGATTTTTTCGATACCGGCACACAGCGCGCCGCAGGCCGGATAAAAACCGCGGCCGTGGGTATCCGGATTGGTAGCGATAAAGCGCGCACCGCTGGCGACAAAGTATGCAGCTTTATGCATCATCTCCCAGTTAAAGGATCGCGTTTCGCCAACAATTACAAAGTCCGGGTTGACGTCGGTGATGGTAAAGCCCGCTTTGTATAGCTCATGGATCAGCGCACCTTCACCCACCACGTAGGCTTTTTTCCCTTCCTGACGCTTCAGAAAATCCGCCGTGGCCATCGCCGAGGTATAAAACACGCTGTCCGGGACGTCGACACCTGCCGTGGCAAAACGGTTTGCCAGATCCTGACCGGTCTGAGAAGGGTAGTTCGTGAGAAGAACCAGAGGCATTCCTTTGTCGATGATGCGGTGAAGAAACTCCGCAGCACCCGGCACGGCAACGTTGTCGTGCATCAGCACGCCGTCGATATCACAAATTACATTCTTAATGGTCATGGACAGTCCGACATTAAAAAAAGAAGGCGTTACTATAAGGTCCGATCAACTTTCCAGCAAATGCTGCAGCAGAATTCCGTTGAGCATGGCGCGTTTGACCAGCGCGAACGCGCCAATCGCCGAGCGATGGTCAAGCTTTGAACGAACCACCGGAAGATTCTGGCGGAATGCTTTCAGCGCCTGGGTGTTAATACAGCCTTCAATCGCGGGGAGCAGCACCTTTTCCGCTTCCACAATTTCACCGGCGATCACCACTTTTTGTGGGTTAAACAGGTTAATGGCGATGGCGATAGTTTTCCCCAGATGGCGCCCCACCTGCTCGATTACTTCACAGGCCAGCGCGTCGCCTTTATTAGCGGCTTTGCAGATGGTGCCTATTTTGCAGTCGTCCAGCGTGACGCGGCTTTGGTAACCCTGTTCAAGCAGATGGCGGACGCGCTGCTCGATGGCCGTGTTGGCGGCGATGGTTTCAAGACAGCCGAAATTGCCGCAGTGGCAGCGCTCCCCAAGGGGCTCAACCTGAATGTGGCCAATCTCACCGACGTTACCGTTGCGACCAATAAAAATACGGCCGTTAGAGATTATGCCCGCGCCCGTTCCGCGGTGAACGCGCACCAGAATAGAGTCTTCACAGTCCTGACTCGCACCAAAGTAGTGCTCCGCCAGCGCCAGCGAGCGAATATCGTGGCCCACAAAGCAGGTCACTTTAAAACGCTTTTCCAGCGCATCGACCAGCCCCCAGTTTTCAACCGGAATGTGCGGCATATAGCGGATCACGCCGCTTTCCGGGTCGACCAGGCCGGGCAGAATTACGGAGATAGCGATGAGTTCGCGGATCTTGCGCTGACAGCTTTCAATAAACTGCGCGATGGTATTCAGCAGCGCATGCTCCAGCGTCTCCTGGGTGCGCTCCGGAAGAGGGTAGTGCTCTTCCGCGATGGCTTTACTGCTCAGATCGTATAGCGTGAGCGTGGTGTCATGACGGCCCAGACGGACGCCAATTGCCTGAAAATTACGGGTTTCAGTAATAATGGAGATGGCGCGACGGCCGCCGGTGGAGGCCTGCTGATCGACTTCTTTGATCAGACCGCGCTCAATAAGCTGGCGGGTAATTTTTGTCACGCTGGCGGGTGCAAGCTGGCTTTGTTCGGCTATCTGAATTCGCGAGATGGGTCCGTGTTGGTCAATCAGGCGATATACCGCCGCACTGTTAAGTTGTTTAACGAGATCGACATTACCGATTTGAGCTTGTCCGCCAGGTGTCATACTTTTACTTACTCAGTGACGACCTCGTTACCATTAACGATGGTCTTAATAATTTTATAATCGTGTGTGAATGCCGTCAGGTTTGCAACCATACCTGGTGCAATTCCGCCGAGCTGTTTATCCACGCCCATTGCGCGAGCCGGATAAAGGGTTGCCATACGCAGGACTTCATCAAGCGCAATCCCGCAATGCTCAACCAGGTTACGCACCCCTTCAATCATGGTCAAAGAGGAACCACTCAGCGTACCGTTTTCATCCACACACAGTCCATTGCGGTAGTATATTGTTTTACCGGCAAAAATGAACTGCTCAATATTTGCACCTGCCGGTGCAGTGGCATCCGTCACCAGACAAAGCTTGTCACCTTTCAGCCGCTTAGCATTGCGAATGTTGGTGTAATCAACGTGTAAGCCGTCAGCAATAATACCGCAGTAGACGTCTGGCTCATCCAGAATCGCCCCGACCAGACCCGGTTCACGGCCTGTGATATACGGCATGGCGTTGTAAAGGTGCGTCGCGAAGGTAATGCCCGCGCGGAAACCGGCTTTCGCTTCTTTCAGCGTCGCGTTTGAGTGACCGGCTGAAACGATAATCCCGGCGGCAGCAAGTTTGCTGATGACATCCGTACCCGTCATTTCAGGTGCCAGCGTCACTTTGGTGATCACATCGGCGTTGGCACACATGTAGTCAACCAGCTCCGCATCAGGCTTACGCACGTAATTCGGGTTATGCGTTCCTTTCTTGACCATGTTCAGCCATGGCCCTTCAAGGTGCAGACCCAGCGCCTGATTAGGATGTTTGGCCAGATATTCACGCATCACACGGATACCCTGCTTCATCAGCTCATCACTGCTGGTGATGAGCGTTGGCAGATAGCTGGTGCAGCCCGATTTCTCATTGGCTTTTTGCATGATCTCCAGCGTTTCGACCGTTACCGCCTCGGCGGTATCATTGAATTGCACACCGCCGCAGCCGTTGAGCTGAACGTCGATGAAACCGGGGGAGATTACTGCTCCATTGAGTGAGCGCTGTTCAATCTCCGGCGGCAGTTCTGCCAGCGGGCAAACACGTTCAATCAGGCCATCAGCGATAACAATCGCATGGTCATCCAGAATTTCATGGCCGGTATAAATCCGACCGTGGGTTAAAGCGTACATAACGACCCCCGGTTAAAAAAAGCGGCCGCCTCCTGATGAAGAGGCGGTTATTCAATTACAGATCTTTGATATTCTCGGCTTCTAACTCGTTGAAGTATTTCAGCGTTTTTACCTTCAGCTCCATCGTGGACGGTTCGTCACAGACGATGACGGATTTCGGATGCAGCTGCAGGCAGCTGATGGTCCACATATGGTTAACGTTGCCTTCAACGGCAGCCTGGAGCGCCTGCGCTTTCACGCCGCCCAGCACCAGAATCATCACTTCTTCGGCATCCAGCAGGGTGCCTACGCCTACGGTCAGGGCGTATTTTGGAACCTGGTTAACATCGCCGTCAAAGAAGCGGGAGTTTGCCACGCGCGTGTCATGGGTCAGCGTTTTAATACGGGTGCGGGAAGCCAGAGATGACGCCGGTTCGTTAAACGCGATATGACCATCATTACCTACACCACCCATGAACAGGTGGATCTTACCGTAAGAACGGATTTTTTCTTCATACTGACGGCATTCTGCGTCAATATCCGGCGCGTTTCCATTCAGCAGGTTAATATTTTCAGATGGAATATCAACGTGATCAAAGAAATTGCGGTGCATAAAGCTATGGTAGCTTTCCGGGTGGTCTTTCGGTAAGCCAACGTATTCATCCATATTGAAGGTGACAACATGTTTGAAGCTAACCTGGCCTGCTTTATGCATCTCAACCAGCGCCTTATAGGCTGTCAGCGGCGTGCCGCCTGTTGGAAGTCCAAGAACGAAAGGACGATCGGCAGTCGGCTTGAATGCGTTAATGCGGTTTACGATATGGCGAGCGGCCCATTTACCAACTTGTTCAGCAGTTGCCAGGGGAATCAGTCTCATTGTTCACCTCGAGAGTTAAAGTAGAAGAGTGGGCGGATGGCTATCGGAACCTGATACTTAAGCGTAACCTGGAAACTTTCAGGCCGGATCAATCCGTCTTGATTTTTTGAATGATAAAATAAGTTTTCGCTGTTAGCCAGTATAAGGGAGGGTGAATAACGATATTTGGTGACAAAAATCACAAAAAGTACGCGTTTAATTTGCGATACGAATTAATTTTTCACACACTCACAATGCCAGTGAATCATCAACTGTATCTATAGTTCGTGACACAATAAAAAAACAGAGCTGAGAACATGCCTTAAACGGGGTCTCATAGGGGGAAGAAAGTGAGTATTCTAGGTTATTTACAAAAGGTTGGTCGCGCACTGATGGTGCCGGTCGCCACGCTGCCTGCCGCAGCCATCCTGATGGGTGTCGGCTACTGGATCGACCCCAACGGCTGGGGTAATACCAGCGCGCTGGCGGCGTTCTTTATCAAGTCGGGCTCTGCCATTATCGACAACATGTCCGTGTTGTTTGCTATTGGTGTGGCTTATGGTATGTCCAAAGACAAAGACGGCGCCGCTGCGCTGACCGGTTTTGTCGGTTTCCTTGTGTTAACCACTCTCTGCTCACCGGCAGCGGTGGCCATGATCCAAAAAATCCCGGCGGACCAGGTTCCGGCGGCATTTGGTAAGATCAGTAACCAGTTTGTCGGTATCCTTGTGGGTATCATCTCCGCTGAACTGTATAACCGCTTCAGCAGCGTAGAGCTGCCAAAAGCGCTCTCCTTCTTTAGCGGCCGCCGTCTGGTCCCCATCCTGACCTCGTTTGTGATGATCGTTGTTGCGTTCATCATGATGTACGTCTGGCCGATGATCTTCGACGGTCTGGTGAACTTCGGTGAGCACATCCAGAAACTGGGTTCTGTCGGTGCGGGCGTGTACGCGTTCTTTAACCGTCTGCTGATCCCGGTCGGTCTGCACCACGCGCTGAACTCTGTATTCTGGTTCGATGTTGCCGGTATTAACGATATTCCTAACTTCCTGGGTGGCGCACAGTCCATCGAAGCAGGTAAAGCGGTTGTCGGTATCACCGGTCGTTACCAGGCTGGCTTCTTCCCGATCATGATGTTTGGTCTGCCGGGAGCTGCGCTGGCTATCTACCACTGCGCGCGTCCAGAGAACAAAGCGAAAGTGCTGGGTATCATGATGGCGGGGGCGTTCGCGGCCTTCTTCACCGGTATCACCGAGCCGCTGGAGTTCTCCTTCATGTTCGTGGCGCCAGTTCTGTATGTGATCCACGCTGTGCTGACCGGTATCTCCGTGTTTATCGCTGCCAGCATGCACTGGATTGCCGGTTTCGGCTTCAGTGCGGGTCTGGTGGATATGGTGCTTTCTTCCCGTAACCCGCTGGCGACCCACTGGTGGATGCTGATTCCACAAGGTCTGGTGTTCTTCGCTATCTACTACATGGTGTTCCGTTTCACTATCACCAAATTCAACCTGATGACCCCGGGTCGTGAGCTGGCCGTGGCCGGTAGCGAAGCGGATGGTCAGGATGTGAACGTGAGCGGTGCTCAGGACCAGGACGTTTCAGGTCTGGCACGTCAGTACATCGCCGCTGTCGGCGGTTCTGACAACCTGACCGGTATCGACGCCTGTATCACCCGTCTGCGTCTGAACGTGAAAGATTCTTCCCTGGTGAACGAAGCGCTGGCCAAACGTCTGGGTGCTTCCGGTGTTATCCGCCTGAACAAAACCAGCGTGCAGATTATCGTTGGCTTCGTGGCAGAGAAAATTGCTAACGCCATGAAAACCACCGGTCCGGTAGCCGCAGCAGAAGCTTCTGCCGCACCTGCCGCCGCGCCAGCGGCTGCAAAACCGCAGGCGGTACCCAACGCCAAAACGGTAGCCGCGCTGGTTTCACCGGTAACCGGTGAAGTCGTTGCGATTGAGCAAGTGCCTGACGAAGCCTTCGCCAGCAAAGCGGTCGGTGACGGTGTGGCGGTGAAACCAACGGAAAAAACCGTTGTGTCTCCGGCGGCCGGTACCATCGTGAAAATCTTCAACACCAACCACGCGTTCTGCCTCGAAACCGAAAATGGTGCGGAGATCGTTGTCCATATGGGTATCGATACCGTTGCGCTGAACGGTCAGGGCTTTACTCGCCTGGTGGAAGAGGGCGCTGAAGTGGTGGCAGGGCAGCCGATTCTGGAAATGGATCTGGACTTCCTGAACGCCAACGCGCGCTCCATGATAAGCCCGGTGGTTTGCAGCAACATTGACGACTTCAGCGGTCTGGTCATCCAGGCGAAAGGTCAGGTTGTTGCGGGTCAAACACCGCTATATGAGATTAAAGGCAAGTAATCGCTCCTGAGTAGAGTCATGCCTTAAGCGGCGGGGGATATCCTCCGCCGCTTTTTTTTGCAGCAAATGCCCCCATTATTTTCTTCAGAGACGTTTTAAGGGTTGTCACTACGTCCGGCTTATAAGATCATACGCCGTTATACGTTGTTTACGCTTTGAGGAATCCACGATGAGTGAGGCAGAAGCCCGCCCGAGTAACTTTATTCGTCAGATCATCGATGAAGATCTGGCCAGTGGTAAGCACACCACAATCCATACCCGTTTCCCGCCGGAGCCGAACGGCTACCTGCACATCGGGCATGCAAAATCTATCTGCCTGAACTTTGGCATTGCCCAGGACTACCAGGGCCAGTGCAACCTGCGTTTCGATGACACCAACCCAGTAAAAGAAGACATCGAATACGTTGAGTCCATTAAGAACGATGTCCAATGGCTGGGCTTCAACTGGTCTGGCGATATCTGCTACTCCTCTGACTATTTCGATCAGCTGTACGCCTATGCGGTAGAGCTTATCAACAAAGGTCTGGCGTATGTCGACGAGCTGTCTGCTGACGAAATCCGCGAATACCGCGGTACGCTGACCGCGCCGGGCAAAAACAGCCCGTTCCGCGATCGCAGCGTGGAAGAGAACCTGGCGCTGTTTGAAAAAATGCGTGCCGGTGGCTTCGAAGAAGGCAAAGCGTGCCTGCGTGCCAAAATTGACATGGCGTCTCCGTTCATCGTGATGCGCGATCCGGTGCTGTACCGCATCAAGTTCGCAGAACACCACCAGACCGGTAACAAGTGGTGCATCTACCCGATGTACGACTTTACCCACTGCATCAGCGATGCGCTGGAAGGCATCACTCACTCGCTGTGTACGCTGGAGTTCCAGGATAACCGTCGTCTGTACGACTGGGTGCTGGATAACATCACCATTCCTGTGCACCCGCGCCAGTACGAGTTCTCTCGTCTGAATCTGGAATACACCGTGATGTCCAAGCGTAAGCTGAACCTGCTGGTGACCGACAAGCACGTTGAGGGCTGGGATGACCCGCGTATGCCTACCATTTCTGGTTTGCGTCGTCGTGGTTACACTGCCGCGTCTATTCGTGAGTTCTGCAAACGTATCGGCGTGACCAAGCAGGATAACACCATTGAGATGGCTTCCCTGGAATCCTGCATTCGTGAAGATCTCAACGAAAACGCCCCGCGCGCGATGGCGGTTATCGACCCGGTGAAACTGGTCATCGAAAACTATCCGCAGGGTGAAAGCGAGCTGGTCTCCATGCCTAACCATCCGAACAAACCGGAAATGGGAAGCCGTGACGTGCCGTTCAGCGGCGAGATCTGGATTGACCGCGCTGACTTCCGCGAAGAAGCCAACAAGCAGTACAAGCGTCTGGTGCTGGGTAAAGAAGTGCGTCTGCGTAATGCTTACGTCATCAAAGCCGAGCGCGTTGAAAAAGATGCGGAAGGGAATATCACCACCATCTTCTGTTCTTATGACGCTGAAACGCTGAGCAAAGATCCTGCTGACGGCCGTAAAGTGAAGGGCGTTATCCACTGGGTGAGCGCATCCCACGCGCTGCCGGTAGAAATTCGTCTGTACGATCGTCTGTTCAGCGTGCCTAACCCGGGTGCGGCGGAAGACTTCCTGGCGACCATCAACCCGGAATCGCTGGTGATCAAGCAGGGTTATGCGGAACCTTCTCTGAAAGCTGCTGAAGCGGGCAAAGCGTTCCAGTTCGAACGTGAAGGTTACTTCTGCCTGGACAGCCGTTACAGCACCGCGGAAAAACCAGTATTTAACCGTACTGTAGGTCTGCGTGATACCTGGACGAAGATCGGCGAATAATATTGCTGCTCTGGTCAATGAGAGACAAACGCCGCACTGTGCGGCGTTTTTTTATATAACGATCAGGGTATTAAGCCAGGGCCTAAAGAGGCGTCATGAAAATATCAGGTCAATGAGGTGCTACTTATTTTTTAAAAAAAAGTTTGTGCCATTGCGAAAATCAAAAATGTTACATAAAAGGAAAGAGATACCACGTCTACCCACTGAAATACCTGATAATTCCCCGTCATTCCTCGCCTTCCCGTAAATGTTACAAAGCACTACCAATTATGTGCACTTCGTCATAATCCTGACTTTTGTCCGCTAAAAAGCATTGATAATTCGCGTCGCGAAAAATAACCTAAAGACGGTAGTTAATTCGAGGGTATTTAAAACTACCCCTGACCATTTGGTCTTTTTTATTTACGCCGTTTCAGGCGTTTTAATTCGTCAAAGAGGAATAATCTATGCGTACGTTCAGTGGCAAACGTAGTGCGCTGGCGCTGGCTATTGCCGGTGTGACAGCAATGTCGGGACTTGTGATTGCGCCAGAGGCAAAAGCAGCGGGTTTCATCGAAGATTCTACCCTCACGGGCGGTATTTATTACTGGCAGCGTGAGCGTGACCGTAAAGACGTCACTGAAGATAAATACAAAACCAACCTTTCTCACTCCACCTGGAACGCCAACCTGGACTTCCAGTCAGGCTATGCCGCGGATATGTTCGGTCTGGATATTGCTGCGTTTACCGCGATTGAAATGGCGGAAAACGGCGACAGCGGCCACCCGAACGAAATCGCCTTCTCCTCCAGCAACAAAGCCTATGATGAAGACTGGTCCGGGGATAAGAGCGGTATAAGCCTTTACAAAGCCGCGGCGAAATTTAAATACGGTCCGGTATGGGCGCGCGGCGGTTATATTCAGCCAACTGGCCAGACTCTGTTAGCGCCGCACTGGAGCTTTATGCCGGGTACCTATCAGGGTGCGGAAGCGGGAGCTAACTTTGACTACGGTGATGCGGGTGCGTTGAGCTTCTCCTATATGTGGACCAACGAGTACAAAGCGCCTTGGCACATCGAGATGGACAAGTTCTACCAGAACGATAAAAAAACCAAAGTCGATTACCTGCACTCGCTGGGCGCGAAATACGACTTCAAAAACGATCTGGTGCTTGAAGCGGCATTTGGTCAGGCACAAGGCTATATCGATCAGTACTTTGCTAAGGCCAGCTATAAGTTTGATGTCGCGGGTAGCCCGCTGAGTACTAGCTACCAGTTCTACGGTACGCGCGATAAAGTCAGTAACGGTGGGGTCAATGACATTTATGACGGCACCGCGTGGCTGCAGGCACTCACCTTCGGCTACAAGGTTGGTCAGGTTGATTTGCGTCTGGAAGGCACATGGGTGAAGGCGGAAGGGCAGCAGGGCTACTTCCTGCAGCGTATGACTCCGACCTACGCCTCCTCCAACGGCCGTCTTGATATCTGGTGGGATAACCGCTCAGACTTCAACGCCGACGGCGAGAAAGCGGTCTTCTTCGGTGCAATGTACGACCTGAAAAACTGGAACCTGCCTGGCTGGGCGGTGGGCGCTTCTTACGCTTACGCCTGGGACGCAAAACCTGCCGATATGGCAACACCGGACGCATACTACGATCCCAACTATCGCCTGAAAGAGTCTTCCTACAGCCTGGATGCAATCTATACCCTGCAGGATGGCCGCGCGAAAGGCACGATGTTCAAACTGCACTTCACCCAGTATGACAATCACTCCGATATCCCGAGCTATGCGGGCGGTTACGGCAACATTTTCCAGGATGAACGTGACGTGAAATTCATGGTTATCGCCCCATTCACCATCTTCTGATAAACGCACCGGCGGGCTGAGTCCCGCCGGTATGGAGACCGTATATGATGAAAAAAATCGTAGTCGTCGCGTTGCTGGCATCAGGGCTGGTGGCGTGTGCTCAGACTCAGGCACCAAAAGAGGACTCCCGCCTGAAGGAGGCGTATAGCGCCTGCATTAATACTGCGGAAGGATCGCCGGAGAAAATTGAAGCCTGCCAGAGCGTGCTAAACGTGCTGAAGAAAGAGAAAGCGCATGAGCAGTTCGCGACGCAGGAAAATGTCCGCGTAATGGATTACCAGGCCTGTATCCAGGCGCGTAAAACCGGTAACGATCAGGAAGTGGCGAAGCGTTGCGACCAGATTTGGAAAGAAATTCGAAGCAATAACAGTAAGTAACTCGCTGTTATCATGCCCGGTGGCGCTGCGCTACCGGGCATTTTTTTAGGCAAAAAAAAGCCAACCTTACGGCTGGCTCAGAGTATGAACACTTGTTTATTTCGCGTCGTGCGCGTGGTCGTCTTCGCGGCAATCGCCTTCAGCGCAATGACCGTAAAGGTACAGGCTGTGGTTGGTCAGGCGGATGCCATGACGCGCGGCGATTTCACGCTGGCGTGATTCGATGGAATCATCGCTGAATTCAATGACCTTGCCGCAATCGAGGCAGATCAGGTGATCGTGGTGCTGCTGCTGGGTCAGTTCGAAAACAGATTTACCGCCTTCGAAATTATGACGGGTAACAATGCCCGCGTCATCAAACTGGTTCAGCACGCGATAGACGGTAGCCAGCCCAATCTCTTCACCCATGTCGATAAGACGTTTATAAAGGTCTTCCGCACTGACATGGTGATTGTCTGGACCCTGAAGCACTTCAAGGATTTTTAACCGAGGAAGCGTAACTTTCAGGCCAGCCTTCTTTAATGCGGTATTGTTGTCAGTCATGCGGAATCTGTCCTGTTGCTAAACGATTCACTTCTGTAGGAAGTGACAGAAAATGCACCTGGGATAATGCGTCTCATTATAGAACTGCCATGGCTAAATGAAAACTGCAAGTCTCAGGCAAAATATGCTTATAAAAATGGGGTATCACCAACAAACTTGCTCAATGGAAAACCACATTTATCAGGGAGACATTGTACAGGTCTGGGCGAAAAAGTTAAAAGATTGTAGCGATTAATTTAATCGGTTTGACCTGGGGCATGGGCGCAACCGCAGTTGCGCCGCGAAATAATCAGGCGTTCAGAATATCGTCCAGGTGCAGTTCTTCACGGATCTGCTTCACCCACTTCTCAACACGCTCGGCGGTCAGTTCTGGCTGACGGTCTTCGTCGATGGCCAGACCCACGAAGTGATCGTCATCGGCCAGGCCTTTAGACGCTTCGAAGTGGTAACCGGCGGTCGGCCAGTGGCCTACAATAACCGCGCCATTCGGCTCAATGATGTCGCGGATGGTGCCCAGCGCGTCACAGAAGTATTCGGCGTAGTCTTCCTGATCGCCACAGCCAAACAGGGCGACCAGCTTACCGTTGAAGTCGACTTCTTCCAGCGTCGGGAAGAAATCATCCCAGTCGCACTGGGCTTCACCGTAGTACCAGGTTGGGATACCCAGCAGCAAAATGTCATAGCCTTCCAGATCTTCTTTGCTGCTCTTGGCGATGTCATGCACATCAGCAACGTCTTTACCGAGCTGTTTTTGAATGTTTTTTGCGATATTTTCGGTATTGCCGGTATCACTGCCAAAGAAAATGCCGATGATTGCCATGAGTAAAATAACCTCTTGAAACTTAATAGTATGGTGGCGCAATTCGGCCACGGATAAGGGCAATAATAGCAGAACTGGCAACCCTGCGGAAACAGCTATCGCGCAGGACTGCACTCTGTGCTACATGAAAAGGGCGATAAAGGGGATTTTCAGACTTATGCCTGGCCGCGTAACGTTTCAAGCTGCGCGATCAACATCTCTTCAATGAGTTCACTGCGGCTGATATTTCGCGCGTCGGCCAGCTCGTTCAGCGCATCGACGGCGTCGGCGTTAAGCTTCAGTTCGACACGCTTAAGCCCACGATTTTTATCGCGTTTAAGCTGGTTGCGTTTATTGATACGCAGCTGTTCATCGCGCGAAAGCGGATTCGTCTTGGGTCGTCCCGGGCGACGCTCATTCGCGAACAGATCTAGTGTCGTACGGTCCGTTTGTTCTTTGGCCATGATTCTGAGACTTCGGGGGAAACACGCCGCCCTGCTAATGCCCGGGCGATAAGCGCGCCATCATACATCACCAAAAACGGCACGCCAACGACTGGACGCCTGCAGCCTTCCAGTCGCTCTCTTTTTAATCAATTTGCAGTATCAGCAAGATAGCGGCGAATGGCGCGCAGCACGGCGTCAGGTTTTTCCGCATGCACCCAGTGCCCGGCACCGGCAATAACGTGGGCGCGAGCCTGCGGGAATTGGGCCAGCAGCGTGTCGCGGTACGCGTCGGTTACGTAAGGTGAGTTTCCGCCGCGAATAAAGAGGGTAGGGTGCGGCCAGGCGGGGACGGTTTTCCAGCCCACGATGTTGTTGTACTGGTCCCAGAGCACCGGCACGTTAAAACGCCATTGCCCGTCAACAAACGACTTCAGCAGGAACTGCACGACGCCTTCTTCATCAAGATGCTCACGCATGACGGCAGCCGCCTGTTGGCGTGTCGCGACACCCGCTTCTGTGACCGCATTAATGGCGGCAAAAATCTCGTCGTGACGACGGACGTCATAATCCACGGGCGCGACGTCAATTACCACCAGGCCGCTAATACGGTCCGGGGCCAGTGCCGTCAGGGCCATCACCGCTTTACCACCCATTGAATGCCCGATCAGCGTTACCTTCTGCAGGCTATGTGCGTCCAGCGTATCCAGCAGATCCTGCGCCATCGCCGCGTAGGTCATCTCGTCGGAACGCCCGGAAAGACCGTGATTGCGCATATCGACCTGTAAAATATCGTGGTCGGTAACCAGATCGCGTGCCAGCACGCCCAGGTTATCCAGGCTGCCAAAAAGCCCGTGAACCAGTACGATGGGAGAATTATTGTTCGGCGATTGTGCAGTTTGCGCTCGGGTATTCAATTTCATGGCAAAGTTCTTTTTTTACGTATGTCAGGTTAGGGTATCATGTTGACCATTCTGCCGCCCGGCTGCAAGGTTCCAGTTTAATCTGACTTTTGCCGCCAACCTGGTTTGACGCTATCCGCTGTTGGGATTTGACCTTATAATCCCAATGACTTGTATTCAGATAAGATATCGCACTGGATTAAGATGAAAACAATCGAAGTTGATGACGAACTCTATCAGTATATTGCCAGCCAGACGCGGCATATCGGGGAGAGCGCGTCCGACATTTTACGGCGCATGCTTAAAATTTCCGCCGCTTCACAGCCTGCTACCCCAGTCACCAAAGATGTCGTGTCTCAGCCGAGCGTTGTTGCACAAGCAAAACCTGCCGTGACGCCGGCAAAAGATAAAGTGCGCGCGATGCGCGAGCTGCTGCTCTCCGATGAATACGCGGAACAGAAAAAGGCGGTTAACCGCTTTATGCTGGTGCTGTCTACACTTTATTCACTGGATAACAAAGCGTTTGCTGAAGCGACCGAGTCGCTGCACGGTCGTACTCGCGTCTATTTCGCGGGCGACGAGCAGACGCTGCTGCAAAATGGCAATCAAACCAAACCCAAACATGTTCCTGGCACCCCATACTGGGTGATAACCAATACCAATACGGGCCGCAAGTGCAGCATGATTGAACACATCATGCAGTCCATGCAGTTCCCGGCGGAATTGATTGAAAAGGTTTGCGGTACAATTTAACCCTTGCATCAGAAGGACCCGGTAATGGCAAATCACAGCCGTGCAGGCCAACCTGCACAACAAAGCGATTTGATTAACGTCGCTCAGCTGACCGCGCAGTATTACGTGCTGAAGCCGGTCGTGGGCAACGCAGAACACGCAGTGAAGTTTGGTACATCTGGTCACCGCGGCAGCGCGGCGCGCCACAGCTTTAACGAACCGCACATTCTGGCCATTGCTCAGGCCATTGCGGAAGAGCGCGCTAAAAACGGCGTTACCGGTCCGTGCTACGTGGGGAAAGATACCCATGCCCTGTCTGAACCGGCGTTCATCTCTGTTGTGGAAGTGCTGGCTGCAAACGGCGTCGATGTCATTGTTCAGGAGAACAATGGCTTCACCCCAACGCCTGCGGTCTCTAACGCCATCCTGGTACACAACAAAAAAGGTGGCGCGCTGGCTGACGGTATCGTTATCACGCCATCCCACAACCCGCCGGAAGACGGTGGCATCAAATACAACCCGCCTAACGGTGGCCCGGCGGACACCAACGTCACCAAAGTGGTCGAAGATCGTGCGAACGCCTTGCTGGCTGACGGCCTGAAAGGCGTGAAGCGCATTTCTCTGGATGCGGCCATGGCGTCCGGCCACGTAAAAGAGCAGGATCTGGTTCAGCCGTTCGTGGAAGGGCTGGCGGATATCGTCGATATGGCGGCCATTCAGAAAGCCGGCCTGAAGCTGGGCGTGGATCCGTTGGGCGGCTCTGGTATCGAATACTGGAAGCGTATCGCCGAGCACTACAAGCTGGATCTGACCATCGTGAACGATCACGTCGATCAGACCTTCCGTTTTATGCACCTGGATAAAGACGGCGCGATCCGTATGGACTGCTCTTCCGAGTGCGCAATGGCGGGCCTGCTGGCGCTGCGTGATAAATTCGATCTGGCGTTTGCTAACGACCCGGATTATGACCGTCACGGTATCGTCACCCCTGCCGGGCTGATGAACCCGAACCACTATCTGGCGGTTGCGATTAACTACCTGTTCCAGCACCGTCCGCAGTGGGGCAAAGAGGTGGCCGTCGGTAAAACGCTGGTTTCCTCGGCGATGATCGACCGGGTGGTCGAGGCGCTGGGCCGCAAGCTGGTGGAAGTGCCGGTGGGCTTCAAATGGTTCGTTGACGGTCTGCACGACGGCAGCTTTGGTTTCGGTGGAGAAGAGAGCGCGGGGGCCTCTTTCCTGCGTTTCGACGGCACGCCATGGTCAACCGATAAAGACGGCATCATCATGTGCCTGCTGGCGGCGGAGATCACCGCGGTCACCGGTAAAAACCCGCAGGAACATTACAATGATCTGGCGGCACGCTTTGGTGCACCAAGCTATAACCGTATTCAGGCTAGCGCGACGTCAGCTCAGAAAGCGGCCCTGTCCAAACTCTCTCCGGAGATGGTCAGCGCAAGCACCCTGGCAGGTGACCCGATCACCGCGCGTCTGACGGCGGCACCGGGCAACGGTGCCTCCATTGGTGGGCTGAAAGTGATGACCGAAAACGGCTGGTTCGCCGCGCGTCCATCCGGTACGGAAGATGCGTATAAAATCTATTGCGAAAGCTTCCTCGGCGCTGAGCACCGTCAGCAGATTGAGAAAGAAGCGGTAGAGATTGTCAGCGAAGTGCTGAAAAACGCGTAAGTGCGGTTTGTGTGCCGGGCTGATGCCCTCACCCCGGCCCTCTCCCACAGGGAGAGGGAGAAAACAATAAAAACGGCAACCCTTGGGTTGCCGTTTTGCTTTTACCTAACTGTGCTTATTCTTCAATTCAAACCGTGGTGACACCAGACCGTACAGCGTCCAGCCCATAAAGGTCACCATCGCGCCATACAGCATCGCTTCCTCACCGGATGAGTAGAGCGCGTAGAAGCTGTAAATCGCGCCAATCAGCGCCACGATATTCGCCGCACGCGCCTTGCGTGGATCCACCTTCGCGACTTTCTGAATAATCACCAGCGCCGCCATCGACAGAATATACGGAATGATATTTGTCACGACCGCCAGGTTGACCAGCACGTTGAACTGGCTGTTCAGCGACGGGCTAATGGTCATCAGCGACAATCCGCTCTGGAAGATAACAATCGCCAGCATGCCCTGCACCGGCGCATCCGCTTTGGTCACGCGGGAGAAGATTTTTGGGAAGTAACCTTCATCAGCGGAGGATTTAAACACCTGTGCGATGGTGAACTGCCACCCAAGGAGTGAACCGCAGCAGGACATCACCATCAGACCCATGATCACTTTCCCGACTTCCGGAGTGAACATCTGCGCGAAGGCCAGCCCGAACGGCGCCGTGGAGTTAGCCAGATCCATATTCGGTACGATGCCCGCAATGACGTTAGTCGAGACGATATAGATCACCGCCGCGCCCAGCGTTCCGCCAAGGACCGCAATCGGCACGTTCTTTTCAGGATTGTCCACCACTTCCGCGTTCGCGCAGGCGGATTCCAGCCCCAGGAAAGCCCAGAGCGTCATAGCGATAGAAGAGCCCACAGCGGTAAAGAACGGCACATGGTGCGGGTTCCAGGAGTTGGCGTACAGCGTCGGGCTGAACCAGAACCAGCCGATGATGCACAGGCCGACAACCGGGATAATCACACCCCAGACGGTGATGCTGGAGAGCTGTCCGGTGATACGCGCGCCGCCAAAGTTAGCTACGGTGCAGATCCACAGAACCCCGATGGTCGCCAGCCCAATTTGTACCGGGCTGAGCGTCGCGCCAAACAGCTCCGTACCGTAACCTACGGCGGAGATGGCAATCGCCACGTTGGCGATCAGCAGCGACACGCCGTAGGTGTAGTTGGCCATAAAGTTGCCCGACTTGCCAAAGGCGTATTCGGCATAGCCCCCCATCCCGCCTGACTTACGGCTGAACATCCCGCACTTGGCGAACGCCCACGCCAGCGCCATTGAACCGACTGCCGTCACCAGCCAGGAGATGATAGAGATGGTACCCACCTCTGCAAGCTTGGTGGGCAGCATGATAATCCCGGAGCCCATCATGTTCACCATGGTGAGGATGGTCAGCTGCACCACGCCCATCTTATTGGACTTACTCATAATTTCTCTCCTTTCAGCAGCGTGGGCTGAGCGGTGGGTTGTTTGATGACATTGCAGCGAACCTGTTTGCGGCCCTCACACTCCTCGACGTACACACCCTGCAGCTCCGGCGCGAAGCCCGGAAGAAGGTTGATGCCTTCTTCCAGGGCGGCAAAGTAGCGCAGCACGGAACCGCCCCAGACTTCCCCTGGGACAACACACAGTACCCCCGGCGGATAAGGAAGGGCGCCTTCGGCGGCGATGCGGCCTTCCGCGTCGCGCAGGGAGACCAGCTCAACTTCACCGCGCAGATAGGCGTAGTTCGCGTCCTGCGGGTTCATCATCACGCGTGGGAAGTGAGACTTGCGGAACATCTCTTTCTGCAGCTGTTTCACGTTGTGGCGGGCGTACAGGTCATGCATCTCCTGGCAGATCTGGCGCAGGGTGTAATCCGCGTAACGTTCCGGATGCTGTTTGTAGAGAGAAGGCAGGACCTCTTTCAGCGGAGCATCGCTCTCGAGCAGTTTTTCGAAGCGCACCAGCTGCGCCACCAGCTGCTGCAGTTTGCCCATATCTTCCGCAGGCGTGAGCAGGAACAGGATCGAGTTGAGATCGCATTTTTCCGGCACGATGCCGTTTTCACGCAGGAAGTTGGCGAGGATAGTGGCGGGCACGCCGAAGTCGTCATACTCCCCGGTGCGGGCGTTAATGCCCGGCGTGGTCAGCAGGAGCTTGCATGGGTCGATAAAATACTGATGCTCTGCGTAGCCTTCAAAAGCGTGCCAGTTTTCACCCGGTACGAAGTGGAAGAAGCGCAGATCGGTTGCAATCTCCGCCGTGTCCCAGCTTTCCCACGGACGACCATCCACCGTCTCCGGCACGAAGGGACGCAGATACTGGCAGTTCTCCAGGATCAGCTTGCGCGCTTCGATACCGTTCACCACGCAGTCCATCCACATGTTGCGGCCGCTCTGGCCTTCATGCATACGGGCGTTAATGTCCAGCGCAGCGAACAGCGGATAGAACGGGCTGGTGGAGGCGTGCATCATAAAGGCATTATTCAGCCGCTTATGCGGGACATAGCGCTGCTGGCCTTTGATGTGGCTGTCTTTCTTGTGAATTTGCGAGGTCTGGGAGAAGCCTGCCTGCTGTTTATGCACGGACTGGGTGACCAGGATCCCCGGATCGTTTTCGTTCAGCTCCAGCAGCAGCGGCGAGCAGTCGGCCATCATCGGAATAAACTGCTCGTAACCCACCCAGGCCGAGTCAAACAGGATGTAATCACACAGGTGCCCAATCTTATCCACCACCTGACGGGCGTTATAGATGGTGCCATCGTAGGTACCCAGTTGGATCACCGCCAGACGGAACGGACGCGCATCGCGTGCACGGCCCGGCGCCACCTCTGCTACCAGCTCGCGCAGATAGCTTTCTTCAAAGCAGTGGGCGTCAATGCCACCAATGAAGCCGTACGGGTTACGCGCGGTTTCGAGATAGACCGGCGTTGCGCCAGCCTGGAGGAGGGCACCGTGATGGTTAGATTTGTGGTTGTTACGGTCGAACAGCACCAGGTCGCCCGGGGTAAGCAGGGCGTTAAGCACCACTTTGTTGGATGACGAGGTGCCGTTCAGCACGAAGTAGGTCTTATCGGCATTAAAGACCTTCGCCGCATGTTGCTGCGCAATGCACGGCGCGCCCTCGTGAATCAGCAGATCGCCCATTGCGACGTCGGCGTTACACAGATCGGAGCGGAAAAGCGTCTCACCAAAGAAATCGACAAACTGATTACCGGCAGGATGACGGCGGAAGAACTGACCGCCCTGATGCCCAGGACAGTCAAACGCGCTGTTACCCTGCTTCACATAGTCGACCAGGGCGCGGAAAAACGGCGGACGCAGCTGGGTTTCGTACTTCAGGGCCGCTGCTTCCAGCTGGCGTCCATAAAAGTCGTTGCTGGTGTCTGAATACTCAAATACGCCATGAATGCGCGATAAATAGTCTGCCGGAATGATCTCTTCTTTATGCGTCGCGACAAAAACAGGAATGCCAAAACCGGTGGCTTCTATTTCGTCCAGGATACCGCTGGCAATATCCGTTACCGCCAGAACAATGGCGGCAACATCAATATAATCAGAAGCGCGGACATCCACCAGTTCACGCTGGGTGGTAAAGCAATCCGGACAGGCACGGCTGGCTGCGATTTTTAAACTTTTCATCTTTCTCTCTTTATTTTAGGTAATAAGCGTCCCTCGATTTCTTGCAAGAAAGAAATCGATAATTTTCCGGAAAAAAAGCAAAGGGTGGCCGCTGATTTAAATCAGTGAATTGCTTTTTTGATGATTGAAATTCAGTCCGCCCGGTGCGGATGAGTCTGAATCAAGATGAATGAGCGCACGGGTTCACAGGCAAAAGCCTGTAAAATAAGATGTTTCAGGATGACCTGTAAGCGAGTGCGCCAGAAGTCGAAGGACTACCGGGCATTAAAGAGATGAAAGTCAAAGCAGTTTCGGTGGGCAAACATCATGATATGTGTTGTCCGCCTTATATGGGGCATTAAGCGATTGTTGTTTTCCATGATTCATTTTCCTTTCAGTAATTGAAAGCATGGTCATTTTATCCAGGAAAAGGCGATTAACCGTGAGGTAGATCACCGATAATCGATCAAATCAGAAATAAATATTCGTTTTAGATGAATATCGCAGATCAAAATTCTGATTTGTTGATGCTGCGTTAATGGGTTGTGTTATCAATGTTTTAAATGAGCAAAAATAACCCGTAAAAATAACGTATGGGTTATTTGTGAAATATTTTCTGAGGGATTTAGTTTTATTTAGAAATAAAATGAATAGTTATTCAAAGCATAAACCGATAACCGATACCGGTTTCAGTTAATAGATGGCGAGGGCGAGCGGGGTCGACTTCGAGTTTCTGACGAAGATGTCCCATATATATGCGTAAATAATGACTATGTTCCACAGCGTTGGGTCCCCACACCTGACTTAACAGCTGGCGTTGGGTGAGAACCTTACCGTGGTTGTTGAGCAGTACGGCGAGCAGGCGAAATTCTATCGGCGTGAGGTGAATCTCCTCATCGCCGCGCACAATGCGCCGCGCGGCCAGGTCAACCCGGATATCCCCAAACGTGTAGGTTGGGTCAGCAGGCGTGGTTGCGCTGTGGCGACGCAGGGCCACGCGAAGGCGGGCCTGTAGTTCGCCGATCCCAAAAGGTTTAATCAGATAGTCATCCGCCCCGGCATCCAGCGCCGCGATTTTATCCGTCTCTTCAGTACGGGCGGAGAGCACGAGGATCGGCATCTGGCTCCACTGACGGACTTCCCGGATAAAATCGATGCCGTCACCGTCCGGTAGGCCAAGATCGAGGATCACCAGGTCCGGCTTGCGGGTAGCGGCTTCAATTAAACCCCGCTGAAGCGTACCCGCATCATGAACGCGCAGACCGTCTCCTTCCAGCGCAGCGCGCAGAAAACGGCTAATGGCGATCTCATCTTCAACAATCAGAACGTTGATCACAAATCCTCTGGTAATTCATTAAGTTCTGGCGGGGTTTCCAGAGGAAGTGTAACACAAAACCGCGCGCCGCCTTCCGGACGATTCTCTGCGGAAATGGTCCCGCCATGGACGTCAATGATCGCCTGGCAAATCGCCAGCCCCAGCCCGACGCCTGGAATGGCCGACTCCTTATTGCCGCGTGCGAATTTTTCGAAAATAGCCAGCTCCTGCCCGGCTGGGATGCCGGGGCCAGTATCCCAGACGTCAAGACGAAGCGTACCATCGTCCACCGTCGCATCCACCCCAATCCGGGCGCTGGAGCCCGCATATTTGCCGGCGTTCTCCAGCAGGTTGATCAGCACCCGCTCAAACAGCGGACCGTCGACGTGAATTAACGTCAGAGGCTCGGGCATGTTCAGCGCGATATGTCGCCCACCCAGGCCGGGTTCGAGCATTTTCAGGGCGCTGCCCACCACCTCTTCCAGCGTGAGCCACTCTTTTTTGAGGTTAAAACCGCCTGACTGGATACGCGCCATATCGAGCAGGTTATTCACCAGGCGCGTGGTATTCAGCACATGCTGGCGGATCTCGCTGGCCTGAAGGGCGTGTTTAGAGCCTTCCGCCGCCAGGTCCAGCGTCAGGATTTCTGACTGACCAAACAGGACGGTGAGCGGGGTACGCAGATCGTGCGAGAGCGCCGCCAGCAGCGAGTTACGAATGCTTTCCCGCTCGCTCGCCAGACGGGCCTGTTCCTCGCTGGCGGTGAGAGCCAGTCGTTCCAGCGCGCTGGCAACCAGCAGCGTGAACGTCTCCAGCAGTCGCTGCTGTTCGGGGATCATCAGCTGGCGCAGGTTGGAAGGCTCTACGATGACCAGCCCCTGATTTTTATCGGCACTGCGCAGCGGCAGAATTTGATAGGGCACGCCGGGGAGGGTGTCGGTGCCTGCGCCTGCCGGTAAGCCTTTGTCAAAGCTCCAGCGCGCGATGGCTTCGTCCCAGGGCGTCATGCCGGTGGCCGAGGTCAGCGGGCGCAGCTTACCGTGTTCGTCCGGGAGTAAAATCAGGTTGCTGGCATGAAACGTCGAGCGAATAAACTGCTCGCTGGTCTGCACGATATCCAGCGGCGTACGGCCCACCGCCAGCGATTTCGACATCTCATAGAGATGGCGGGTACGCTGTTCGCGATAGCGGGCGATGCGCGCCTGGTAGCGTACGCCCGCCGTCAGATTCCCGATCACCAGCCCGACGGTGAGCATCACGGCGAAGGTAAGGATGTACTGCACGTCCGAGACGGCGAGCGTCCCGCGGGGAGCAATAAAGAACAGATCGAAGCTGATGACGTTGACAACCGTCGCCAGTACCGACGGCCAGCGCCCGTAAAAGAGCGCCACCACCACCACGCCAAGAAGGTAGATCATCACCAGGTTGGCGGCATCAAACGCAATCAGCCACTGGCTGGCAATGACGGTAATCAGGGCGCAGAGCACGACGGCGACAAGACAGCCGCGAAGCTGAATGCGCCATTTATCGCTGAAGGTGCGGCTGTCCGGCGCGCGATTCGGTAAGGGGGTAGGTTTGTCATCCAGCGCCACGATCACCAGATCCAGATCCGGCGCACGACGAGCCAGCTTGTCGGCAAAGGATTCGCGGCTAAACCAGCGGCGATGCTGGCGACGGCCAATGACGATTTTCCCCAGGTTGTGCTCGCGCGCGTAGCGCAGAATGGCTTTATCTTCCTGCGGATCGGAAAGCGTCGCGGTTTCGGCACCCAGCTCCTGTGCCAGGCGCAGCGAACTCAGGATCGCGCGACGCTGGTTTTCGGGCAGCGCGTGCAGCTGCGGCGTTTCGACATACACTGCATGCCAGACGCTGCCAAATTTGGCCGCCAGGCGCGCGGCGGTGCGGACAAGTTTTTCGTTGCCGCTGCCGTGGCCGACGCACAGCAGGATAGCATCCCGCGTGTGCCAGACGCGTTCCTGACCCTGCAGGTCGCGCCAGGCGCGCATCTGATCGTCCACCCGGTCGGCGGTTCGGCGCAGGGCCAGCTCGCGCAGGGCTATCAGGTTGCCTTTACGGAAGAAATGTTCGATGGCGCGCTCGGCCTGGCCGGCGATATACACTTTGCCTTCGTGCAGGCGCTGGCGCAAATCATCGGGGGGCAGGTCGACCAGCACCACCTCGTCCGCGGAATCAAAGAAGGGGTCGGGCACCGTCTCGCGCACCTGAATGCCGGTCACGCCGCTGACCACGTCGTTCAGACTTTCAAGATGCTGAACGTTAACCGTGGTGAACACATCGATGCCGGCTTCAAGTAGCTCTTCAACATCCTGCCAGCGTTTTGGGTGGCGTGAGCCAGGCGCATTGCTGTGCGCCAGTTCGTCCATCAGGATAAGGGCGGGACGGCGGGCTAGGGCGGCATCGAGATCGAATTCGGTGACTAACCGACCGCGATGGCTGATGCGGCGGGGCGGCTGGGTAGCCAGCCCCTTCAGCAGCGATGCCGTCTCTTTACGTCCGTGGGTTTCAACCACGCCGATCAAAATATCGAGCCCCTGCGCCCGAAGCCGCTGGGCTTCCGTCAGCATGGCGAAGGTTTTCCCGACGCCCGCGCAGGCGCCGAAGAAAATTTTCAGTTTGCCACGATGGGCTTCAGCCGTCTGTTCAAGCAGCCTGTCCGGATCCGGGCGCATGGGCTCGTCGGTCATTTAGTTTTTCCTTAGCGCGTCCAGCGCCAGATTCAGCTCAACAATATTTACCACGGGCATGCCGATGAAGCTGACCAGCGGCTTTTGCGTGTGCTCTGCAACCAGCTGGCTCACCTGTTCGACGGTCAGCTGGCGGGCGGCGGCGACGCGCGGGATCTGCCATGCCACGGCTGCCGGCGTCAGGCTGTAGTCCAGCCCGCTGGCCGAGGCGGTCACCAGCTCCACGGGAACGTCACGGCTGGCCTGTGGATTCGCGGCGCGCAGGGCTGCCACGCGCTCAGCGACGGCTTTGTCCAGCTCCGGGTTGCTGCCCGCCAGGTTGCTGCCGCCGGATGCCATCGGATTATACGGGCTTTCGGCAGTGGCGGAAGGGCGTCCCTGGAAGTAGCGGGCATCCGTAAAGTTCTGACCAATCAGGTGAGAACCGCGGTTTTCACCGTTTTGCAGTATCAGCGAGCCGTTAGCCTGATCCTTAAACCACCACTGGCCCAGCGCGGTGGTCACCAGCGGGTACAGCCCGCCGGTAATGAGAGACAGCAGAATAAACAGAAGTATAGCGGGGCGTAACATGGTCATTTGATTCACCTTTTAAACCAGGCCGAACAGCGTCAACAGCAGGTCGATAACCTTGATACCGACGAAGGGCACCACCAGCCCGCCCAGGCCGTAAATCCACAGGTTACGGCGCAGCATGGCGGCCGCCGTGAGCGGCTTGTAGCTCACGCCCTTCAGCGCCAGCGGGATCAGGAAGACAATAATCAGGGCGTTAAAGATGACTGCGCTCAGAATGGCCGAGGCCGGAGAGTGCAGGTGCATCACGTTCAGGGCGTTTAACTGCGGATAGGTCGCGGCAAACGCGGCCGGAATGATGGCGAAATACTTCGCCACGTCGTTGGCGATACTGAACGTGGTCAGCGACCCGCGCGTCATCAGCATCTGCTTGCCGATGTGTACCACTTCGATCAGCTTGGTCGGGTTAGAGTCGAGGTCGACCATATTGCCCGCCTCTTTTGCCGCCTGGGTACCGGAGTTCATTGCCACCGCCACGTCGGCCTGCGCCAGGGCAGGGGCATCGTTGGTCCCGTCACCCGTCATCGCCACCAGACGGCCTTCCGCCTGATACTGACGAATCAGTGCCAGCTTGGCTTCCGGTGTGGCTTCGGAAAGGAAATCATCCACGCCCGCTTCGGCGGCAATCGCCGCGGCGGTAAGACGGTTATCCCCGGTGATCATTACCGTTTTGATCCCCATCTTACGCAGC
This sequence comes from Enterobacter sp. PL_is514, assembly GCF_055816715.1. Classification (NCBI taxonomy): domain Bacteria; kingdom Pseudomonadati; phylum Pseudomonadota; class Gammaproteobacteria; order Enterobacterales; family Enterobacteriaceae; genus Enterobacter; species Enterobacter sp. PL_is514. Next base: position 148,548 of record NZ_JBVPGN010000036.1, read on the forward strand.
TGGGCAAAGCGCTCCTTGATGCCGCCTTTGACGATATCCTTCAGCGCAATTACCCCCAGCACATGGGCCCCTTCGGCCACCACCAGCGGCGTCGCCCCCTGACGGGCCACGCTTTCGACCAGGCTGTCCACTTCCGGCGGGAAGTGACCGTTGTTAGCCTCGATGTGGCGGCGGATGGCGTCAACCGAGCCTTTACGGATCATGCGATCCTGAATGTTAATGCCGCTCATGCGGGTTTGCGCCGTGAAGGGCACGAACGTGGCGTGCAGGCTCTGAACGTCGCGCTGGCGCAGGTTAAAGCGCTGCTTGGCGAGGATCACGATACTGCGGCCTTCCGGGGTTTCATCGGCAAGGGATGAGAGCTGCGCGGCATCTGCCAGCGTTTTTTCATCCACGCCCGGGGCGGGTAAGAAATCTGACGCCTGACGGTTGCCGAGGGTGATGGTCCCGGTTTTATCCAGCAGCAAGACGTCCACGTCACCGGCGGCTTCCACCGCACGCCCGCTGGTGGCGATAACGTTGGCACCGAGCATACGGCTCATGCCGGCCACGCCGATGGCCGACAGCAGGCCGCCAATGGTGGTTGGGATCAGACAAACCAGCAGCGCCACCAGTACCGTGACGGTGACCGCGGTACCGCCATAGGCAGAGAATGGCCACAGCGTCGCGGTTGCCAGCAGGAAGACGATGGTCAGGGCCACCAGCAGGATGGTCAGGGCAATCTCGTTCGGCGTTTTACGGCGCTGGGCGCCTTCCACCATGGCGATCATCCGGTCGAGGAAGGTTTCACCCGGGTTAACGCTGCACTGTATCACCAGCCAGTCGGAAAGAATGCGCGTCCCGCCCGTCACGGAGGCGAAATCGCCGCCGGACTCACGGATCACCGGCGCGGATTCGCCGGTGATGGCGCTTTCATCCACCGATGCTCCCCCTTCAATGACTTCGCCGTCGCAAGGGATGATGTCACCGGCTTCCACCAGCACCACATCGCCTTTACGCAGTTCATCCGCCGGAACGTGGTCCATCTGCGCGCCGTATTTCGGTTCACGTAGCTTGCGCGCGAAGGCGGTTTTTTTCACCCCTTTCAGGCTGTTGGCCTGGGCTTTACTCCGGCCTTCCGCCAGCGCTTCCGCAAAATTGGCGAACAGCACGGTAAACCACAGCCACAGGCTGATGGCACCGGTAAACATCGCATTCCCCGGCATGTGGCCCGTTCCCATGGCAATCGCCAGGCCGGTGGTCAGGACGCTTCCCGCCCAGACAATAAACATCACCGGGTTGTGCCACTGCACGCGCGGGCTCAGCTTTTTCACCGCATCCATGAGCGCCTGACGAACTAATGACGGTTCGAACAGGGCCAGTTGTTTACGACTCATGACAATTTCTCCGCAAAATCAGCGTAAAGAGAGGTATTCCGCGACCGGGCCTAACGCGAGGGCGGGGATAAAGGTCAGGGCGCCGACCAGTAACACGGTGCCCGTCAGCAGGCCGATAAACAGCGCGCCGTGGGTCGGTAACGTCCCGGTGGTGGTCGGTTGGATTTTTTTGTTCACCAGCGATCCGGCTATCGCCATAACCGGCACGATGATCCCGAAGCGACCCACGAACATGCAGAACGCCAGCAGGCAGTTCCAGAACGGTGAGTTGGCGCTTAAGCCTGCAAAGGCGCTGCCGTTGTTGTTGGCGGCAGAGGAGACGGCATACAGCACTTCACTAAAACCGTGAATGCCAGGGTTAAAGATGCCGCTGCGTCCGGCCTCGGTCATCAGGGCCAGCGCGGTGCCGAGCAGCACAAGCGCCGGGGTGACCAGAATCGCCAGCGCGGTTAATTTCATCTCGCGGACGTCGATTTTTTTACCCAGATATTCCGGGGTGCGGCCAATCATCAGACCGGCAATAAACACCGCCAGCAGCACGAACAGCAGCATGCCGTACAGACCAGAGCCTACGCCGCCAAACACCACCTCGCCAATCTGCATCAGCCACATCGGGATCATGCCACCCAGCGCCGTAAAGGAATCGTGCATGGCGTTGACCGCCCCGCACGAGGCAGCCGTGGTGACCACCGCATACAGGCTGCTGGCAAGAATGCCAAAGCGGCTCTCTTTACCTTCCATGTTGATTGCGCTGTCGGCACCCAGTGTCAGGAAGTGCGGATTACCCTGCCATTCGGCCCACATCACCAGCGCAACACAGACCACGAAGATAAGCGACATGGTCCAGAGCAGGGTGCGCCCCTGACGGCGATCGTTGACTACGTCTCCAAAGGCAAAGCAGAGCGCGGCGGGGATCAGGAAAATCGCCAGCATCTGCACAAAATTGGTCAGAGCGGTAGGGTTTTCAAACGGATGCGAGGAGTTGGCGTTGAAGAAGCCCCCGCCGTTCGTCCCGAGCATTTTGATGGCTTCCTGCGACGCCACCGGCCCCATCGGCAGGAGCTGTTTTGCGCCTTCCAGCGAGGTATAAGGCGTGTAAGGCATCAGGTTTTGCAGGGTGCCCTGCTGAATAAAGAACAGCGCGATCAGCAGCGCAATCGGCAGCAGGATCCACAGCGTAATGCGCGTCAGATCCACCCACGCGTTACCCAGCGTGCTCACTTTCTGGCGCGCAAACGCACGCGTCAGCGCGAAGATCACCGCAATACCGCTCGCGGCAGAGAGGAAGTTCTGCACGGTTAACCCGACCATCTGGCTGAAGTAGCTGAGCGTGGTTTCACCGGAATAGGACTGCCAGTTGGTGTTGGTGACAAAACTGACAGCCGTGTTCAGCGCAAGATGCCAGGACAGGCCCGGTAACTGTTGCGGATTCAGCGGCAGAATGCCCTGCAACATCAGCATGGCAAAAAGCGCAATGAGACCAACGATATTCAGCAGCAGAATGGCGATCAGATAGTCACGCCAGTTCATTTCCCGATCGTCTATTCCCAGTACGCGCCAGATCCCTTTTTCAACGCTTCCCGTGCCGGGCAGGGGAACGTTATTGATTAGCCGTGCCAGCCCCGAGCCCAGCGGCCTTGCCAGGACGAACAACACCACTAAGAAACTGGCAATAAGCAAAAACGCCTGAGCAGCCATCAGAATGCCTCCGCATTAATCAGGGCATAAACCAGATAACCCAATAACAGGAACACCAGCACGATGCCGGCAATAAGACCTGCACTCACAATCCACCTCCGGGTGACTTTTGTTGTTGTGCTAACGGTAGGATTTATGGCGCAAAGATTTCGCAAAAATGAGAAGGGCGGGTGTAAAAAAAGTATAAAAATGGCAAAGCCCACAATTTAACTATTGGTAAGTAAATCGTTAACTTTTTTGTAACTAAATTACGGTGTGAGTGTAAATTTTTGCTAAACGGACGAAAATAAGTGGTCGGATGAGTAGTAAAATTACAAACAAAGCGATATTATTTTAGCCAGGTCACAGATTTTGAATTTTCCGGATGACGTTTCCGGCCAACTATAGGGGAGAAAAATATGGATCTTTATAAAGAGTATCCGGCTCATATCGTGTTCATGCGCCGCGCTTTCGCCGTAGTGGCTGGCGTGCTGGCTCTGCCGGTGATGCTGTTCTGGAAAGATCGTGCACGTTTTTATAGCTATCTGCACCGCGTCTGGGCAAAAACCAGCGAGAAGCCGGTATGGATGGATCAGGCCGAGAAAGCGACCTGCGACTTCTACTAAGACTACACACAGCAATAAAAAAACCGCCAACAGTAATGTGGCGGTTTTTTTGTCCCTCGGGATTCGCGGTCCGTTGGGTGGTTTTCAAGCCCTCGTCAGAGGCTTAAAAGAATATCTCGGGTCCTTAAGTAATCAAACTGCAACTCCCTAAATATATTCTTAAAAACCTTTTCGGTGGATTACGTTTTACGCCAGGGCCAACTACTATGCAGCGTCCCTTTCCGCCATCTCGCACGGCCTTTTTTATTTCATCCCGTCTACACTTCATGGCAAAGTAGTTCAATGCATGCTTTTTCCTTTTACAGCATGCCCTTACGGACATAATGGACAATAGCCTGGAGTTTTATGCCCACCCATCTGGTTTGGTTTCGCGCGGATCTGCGCGTACATGACAATATCGCCCTCGCGGCGGCCTGCCGCGCCAAAGACGCTAACGTACTGGCTCTGTTTGTGGCTACGCCCGGGCAGTGGCGGCAGCATGATATGGCGCCACGCCAGGCGGCCTTGCTGCGTGCGTATCTGGCCGAACTGCAGCATTCGCTTGCTGGAAAAGGCATACCGCTTCTCTATAAAGAGGTGAGTGATTTTGCCGCACAGCTGCGGACGGTGCAGGAGACCTGTAAGCAGCACAACGTTACGCATCTTTTTTACAACTATCAGTACGAATTCAACGAGCAGCAGCGCGACCGTCAGCTGGAGAAGGAGCTGCAGGATGTGGTCTGTGAAGGATTTGATGACAGCGTGATGCTGGCGCCGGGCAGCGTGATGACCGGCAACAGTGAGATGTATAAAGTTTTCACACCGTTTAAAAATGCCTTTATCAAACGTCTGAAAGAGGCGTTGCCGGAGTGCGTTGCTGCGCCTGCCGCGAGGGGCGAAGCCATAAAGGACCTGCCTGAACTGACGTTCGATTATCCTCAGCAGCCGTTTGATAAAGCGCTGTTCCCCGCCGATGAGAAAGCGGCCATCGCCCAACTGCGCCAGTTCTGCAAACAGGATGCGGCCAACTACGACGCGCGTCGGGATTTTCCCGCCATCGAGGGCACCAGCCGCCTGTCGGCCTGTCTGGCGCTGGGCGCGATCTCTCCTCGCCAGTGTTTACATCGTCTGCTGGCGGAGCAGCCGCAGGCGCTGGAGGGCGGCGCTGGGTCCGTCTGGCTGAATGAACTGATCTGGCGTGAGTTTTATCGCCATCTGATGACGTATCATCCCGATCTCTGTAAGCATCGTCCGTTCATTCCCTGGACCGACAACGTAAAATGGCAGCACGACGAGGCACTTTTACAGGCCTGGCAAAAAGGGCTGACGGGCTATCCGATAGTCGATGCCGCGATGCGTCAGCTCAATGAGACGGGGTGGATGCACAACCGCCTGCGAATGATCACCGCCAGCTTTCTGGTGAAGGATCTGCTTATCGACTGGCGCATCGGAGAGCGCTATTTTATCTCTCAGCTGATCGATGGCGATCTTGCCGCGAATAACGGCGGCTGGCAGTGGGCAGCCTCAACGGGCACCGATGCGGCTCCCTATTTCCGGATTTTTAATCCAACCACTCAGGGACAAAAATTTGATGAGGACGGCGAGTTTATCCGCCGCTGGGTCCCTGAACTTAAAGAGATACCGGCTAAAGCGATCCACGAACCGTGGGCATGGGCGGATAAACAGCGTGTAAAACTGAATTATCCCCGTCCGATTGTCGATCATAAACAGGCGCGTGTCGCCACGCTGGCTGCGTACGAAGCGGCCCGCAAAGCATAAGAGAGTGATGATGAAAAACAGCGAACTGGAACGCCTGATTAACGAAAAACTGAATAGTGCCTCCTTCAGCGATTACGGCCCGAACGGGCTCCAGGTCGAAGGACGTGAAACGGTGCAAAAAATTATCACCGGCGTCACGGCAAGCCAGGCGCTGCTGGACGAGGCGGTCCGTCAGAACGCTGATGCGGTGATTGTCCATCACGGTTACTTCTGGAAAAACGAATCGCCGATTATTCGCGGCATGAAGCGCAACCGCCTGAAAACGCTGCTGGCAAATGACATTAACCTGTACGGTTACCACCTGCCGCTGGATGCGCACCCGGAGCTCGGCAACAACGTCCAGCTGGCGCAGCTACTGGGCATTACCGTGATGGGCGAGATTGAGCCGCTGGTGCCGTGGGGCGAACTGGCGATGCCGGTTCCGGGGCTGGAGCTGGCCTCGTGGATTGAAGCGCGCCTGGGGCGTCGTCCGCTATGGAGCGGTGATACCGGCCCGGATACGGTGAAGCGTGTGGCCTGGTGTACCGGTGGCGGGCAGGGCTTTATCGACAGCGCCGCGCGTTTTGGCGTCGATGCTTTTATCACCGGCGAGGTGTCCGAGCAGACTATTCATTCGGCGCGTGAGCAGGGGCTGCATTTTTACGCGGCAGGCCATCATGCCACCGAGCGCGGCGGCATTCGCGCCCTCAGCGAGTGGCTGACGGAAAACACAGATCTGGATGTGACCTTTATTGATATCCCTAACCCGGCCTGATGAGAGGTGCCTGAGTGCAGCGAGCGCGTTGTTATCTTCTGGGAGAAACGGCAGTGGTTCTGGAGCTCGAGCCGCCGGTGACCCTTGCCACGCAAAAACGTATCTGGCGGCTAACCCAGCGTCTGGTCGATCTGCCGGAAGTGGTTGAAGCCATTCCGGGGATGAATAACATCACGGTGGTGCTGCGTAGCCCGCATACGCTGGCGCTGGATGCCATCGAACGTTTGCAGCGCTGGTGGGAAGAGAGTGAGGCGCTGGAGCCGGAATCGCGTGCCATCAAGATCCCGGTCGTGTATGGCGGCACGGGGGGACCGGATCTCGACGTGGTGGCGGACCACTGTGGTTTAACAGCAAAGCAGGTTGTTGAGCTGCACAGCTCGGTTGACTACGTGGTCTGGTTCCTGGGGTTTCAGCCCGGATTCCCGTATCTGGGGGGATTAGCCCCTCAGCTGCATACGCCACGTCGTGCCGAACCGCGCCTGAGCGTACCGGCGGGGACGGTGGCTATCGGCGGCGAGCAGACCGGCGTTTATCCGCTGACATCGCCCGGCGGCTGGCAGCTTATTGGGCATACCGCCACACCGTTATTTGACCCGGGGCTGGAGACGCCAATACTCCTGCGTCCCGGCGATACCCTTCGCTTTATCCCGCAGAAGGAGGGGGTATGTTAACGCTTATTCGCGCCGGGCTTTATACCTCCGTACAGGATGCGGGCCGCTTTGGTATGCGCCAGTCTGGCGTGAGCTATTGTGGCGCGCTGGACAGGCCTGCGCTGGAGATTGCTAACGTGCTGGTGGGCAACCCCGGCAATACGGCCGCGCTCGAAATTACGCTCGGCCAGTGCGTCATTGAGTTTAGTCAGGAGACCTGGTTTGCCTTAACCGGCGCGGGGTGTGATGCGACGCTGGATGGCAAAGCGGTCTGGACCGGCTGGCGGCTGCGGGCGAAAGCCGGACAGCGTCTGACCTTAAAGCGTCCTTTGCACGGTGTGCGTAGCTATCTCGCGGTGGCGGGCGGCATCGACGTGCCTGAGGTGCTGGGCTCATCCAGCACCGATCAGAAAGCCGGGATCGGCGGTCATGAAGGACGTTTGCTGCGCGACGGCGACCGGCTGGCAATCAAGCCCTCGGCACGCCATTTCTCGACCGCGCAGGGCGTAAAACAGCTGCTGTGGGGAAACCAGATCCGCGCCTTACCGGGGCCGGAATATCATGAGTTTGACGAGGCTTCCAAAGAGTCCTTCTGGCGCTCGCCGTGGAAGCTTAGCCCGCAGAGTAACCGCATGGGCTACCGCCTGCAGGGGCAGCCGCTGACCCGCACGACTGACCGGGAACTGCTCTCCCACGGTTTACTGCCTGGGGTTATTCAGGTTCCAGGCAACGGGCAACCGATCGTGTTAATGAACGACGCGCAGACGACCGGCGGTTACCCGCGAATTGCCTGCATCATTGAAGCCGATCGCTACCATCTGGCACAAATTCCTCTCGGGCAGCCGATTCACTTCGTGCAGTGTTCACTGGAAGAGGCGCTGAAGGCGCGGCAGGATCAGCAGCGTTATCTCGAACAGCTGGCGTGGAGGCTTGATGGTAAAGATTGATTTGAATGCCGATCTGGGCGAGGGCAGCAGCGCCGATGCGGCGCTGATGACGCTGGTCACCTCGGTCAACATCGCCTGTGGCTTTCACGCGGGCGATGCGCAAACCATGCTGGAGAGCGTGCGTAATGCCATCAAAAACGGCGTCGCGATTGGCGCTCATCCGAGCTTCCCTGACCGGGAAAACTTTGGCCGCACGGCGATGGATCTGCCGCCGGAGACGGTCTACGCTCAGGTGCTCTACCAGATCGGCGCGCTGGAGGCGCTGGTGCGCGCTGAGAACGGCGTGCTGCGCCACGTGAAGCCGCACGGTATGCTCTACAACCAGGCGGCAAAAGCTCCGGCGCTGGCGGAGGCGATTGCCCGCGCGGTGCGGGACTGTAATCCGCAGCTGATTCTGGTAGGCCTTGCGGGTAGCGAGCTTATTCGTGCCGGACAGCGGCTGGGCCTGACCACCCGTCAGGAAGTGTTTGCCGACCGGGGATACCTGCCGGACGGCAGCCTGGTTCCACGTACACAGGCCGGGGCGCTGATTACCGACGAAGCTAAAGCGCTGGCGCAGACGCTGGAGATGGTGCGCGCCGGGCGGGTGACCGCCGTGGATGGCACACAGGCAAACGTTCAGGCTGATACGGTATGTTTACACGGCGACGGCGAGCATGCGCTCCAGTTCGCGCGCCGCTTGCGGGCGGCGTTCTCTGAAGAGGGCATTCTGGTCAGCGCAGAATAATCATGAAAGGACAATAACATGCCAGAAGGTCCGGAGATCCGCCGCGCGGCGGATAGCCTGGAGGCGGCGATAAAGGGCAAACCGTTGACGCATGTCTGGTTTGCTTTTCCTCAGCTAAAACCGTTTGAATCACAGCTGGTGGGGCAGACGGTGACCCATATTGAAACGCGCGGCAAAGCGTTGCTCACGCATTTTTCCCATAACCTGACGTTATATAGCCATAACCAGCTTTACGGCGTCTGGCGCGTGGTGGAGGCGGACGAGCAGCCGCAAACCACCCGCGTGCTGCGCGTCAGGCTGCAAACGGCGGATAAAGCGATCCTGCTTTACAGCGCGTCGGATATCGAAATGTTAACGCCGGAGCAGCTGCTGACGCACCCGTTTCTGCAGCGGGTCGGGCCGGACGTGCTGGACATGCGCCTGACGGCGAGCGATGTTAAAACCCGCTTGTTATCCCCCAAATTCCGCAACCGGCAATTTTCCGGGTTATTGCTCGATCAGGCGTTCCTGGCAGGGCTAGGTAACTATCTGCGTGTGGAAATTCTGTGGGAAGTGGGGATGGCACCGCAGCATAAAGCGTCTCAGCTGAATGATGAACAGCTGGAGGCGTTATCCCACGCGCTGCTGGATATTCCGCGGCTGTCGTACAACACGCGCGGCGTGGTGGATGAGAACAAGCATCACGGGGCGCTGTTCCGGTTCAAGGTGTTTCATCGGGAGGGGAAAATGTGCGAGCGATGCGGCGGGATTATCGACAAGATTATGCTCTCTTCGAGACCCTTTTACTGGTGCCCGCACTGCCAGAAATAAAAGCAAAACGGCAACGAAAGTTGCCGTTTTTAATGTTTTCTCCCTCTCCCTGTGGGAGAGGGCCGGGGTGAGGGCATCAGGCCGCACCCAACGTCTGTTAGCGCTTAATATCAGACTTAAAATCACGCTGCTCGTAGCCGGTATACAGCTGACGAGGACGGGCGATTTTCATGCCTTCGCTGTGCATTTCGTTCCAGTGCGCAATCCAGCCTACGGTACGGGCCATGGCGAAGATGACGGTGAACATGGAAGACGGAATGCCCATCGCTTTCAGAATAATGCCAGAGTAGAAATCGACGTTCGGGTACAGTTTCTTCTCGATGAAGTACGGGTCGTTCAGCGCGATGTGTTCCAGCTCCATCGCCACTTCCAGCAGGTCATCTTTGGTGCCCAGCTCTTTCAGCACTTCGTGGCAGGTCTCACGCATGACGGTGGCGCGCGGGTCGTAGTTTTTGTAAACACGGTGACCGAAGCCCATCAGGCGGAAGGAGTCATTCTTGTCTTTCGCACGACGCACGAACTCAGGAATGTGCTCAACGGTGCTGATCTCTTCCAGCATCTTCAGTGCCGCTTCGTTCGCGCCGCCGTGCGCCGGTCCCCACAGGGAGGCGATACCCGCAGCGATACAGGCGAACGGGTTCGCGCCTGAAGAGCCCGCGGTACGGACGGTAGAGGTAGAGGCGTTCTGTTCGTGGTCAGCGTGCAGGATCAGAATACGGTCCATCGCACGTTCCAGTACCGGGTTCACTTCGTACTCTTCGCACGGCGTGGAGAACATCATGCGCAGGAAGTTACCCGCGTAGGAGAGGTCGTTGCGCGGATACACAAACGGCTGGCCGATGGAATATTTGTAGCACATCGCCGCCATGGTAGGCATTTTGGACAGCAGGCGGAACGCCGCGATATCACGGTGACGCGGGTTATTCACGTCAAGGGAGTCGTGGTAGAACGCCGCCAGCGCACCGGTAATCCCGCACATCACCGCCATTGGGTGAGAGTCACGACGGAACGCATGGAACAGACGGGTAATCTGCTCATGGATCATGGTGTGACGGGTCACGGTGGTTTTGAATTCATCGTACTGGGCCTGCGTCGGTTTTTCGCCGTTCAGCAGGATGTAGCACACTTCCAGATAGTTGGATTCGGTGGCTAACTGATCGATGGGGAAGCCGCGATGGAGCAGGATACCTTCGTCACCGTCAATGTAGGTGATTTTGGATTCGCAAGATGCGGTAGAGGTAAATCCAGGGTCAAAGGTGAACACACCTTTAGAACCCAGCGTACGGATATCAATAACATCCTGACCGAGCGTGCCTTTTAGCACATCCAGTTCAATAGCAGTGTCACCATTTAGGGTGAGCGTTGCCTTTGTATCAGCCATTTACGGTCTCCTTAGCGCCTTATGCTTAAGACTGCGCTTCACCGGATTTGCTTTCAGCTGTAAATCACCGTTACCAGATTGTTATTTGGCTTACCGCTCAGCTCACGAGGACAAACCAGGGTACAGAGCTATGGCGCCTTGCAGGTAAACGAATGAAATATCAGTGAAACAACAGCAAATCAGCGTTTTTGCAGTCCGAATTATTCAAACCTGTATATCACTAATAACTGTCCTGATAACTTCGGTCAATACCATCACACTGTTACATAACTATTTGTCAGGTGAAAGTGAGACCTCATAACTTTTGCGCATTATATGCCTTTTCTGATGACGTTTGTAACAATATTGTTTAACATTTGTCAAATCAGATGATTAAAAATTAAAAAGATGTTGTTATCGTGACCCTGATCACTGTTCCAGAGAAAACCCGACAAACTGTATGTAGGTTAATTGTAATGATTTTGTGAACAGCCTATACTGCCGCCAGGTCTCCGGAACACCCTGCAATCCCGAGCCACCCAGCGTTGTAACGTGTCGTTTTAGCATCTGGAAGCAATGTTTTGCATGACGCGCAGTTATAGAAAAGGAACGCTGCTTGACCCGCATCGCAGTCCGGAGGAAGGAAACAATAAGAACAGCATGTGGGCGTTATTCATGATAAGAAATGTGAAAAAACAAAGACCTGTCAATCTGGATCTCAAAACGATCCGGTTCCCTGTAACAGCAATAGCGTCCATTCTGCACCGTGTTTCTGGTGTGATTACGTTTGTGGCGGTCGGTATTTTGCTGTGGTTACTGGGCACCAGCCTCTCTTCCCCTGAAGGATTCCTCCAGGCCTCTGCCATCATGAACAGCTTCTTCGTGAAATTCATCATGTGGGGCATTCTGACCGCGCTGGCGTACCACGTCGTCGTGGGTGTTCGCCATATGCTGATGGACTTTGGCTATCTGGAAGAGACTTTCGAAGCCGGGAAACGCTCCGCTAACATTTCATTTGTGATTACAGTCGTGCTTTCACTTCTCGCAGGAGTTCTCGTATGGTAAGCAACGCCTCCGCATTAGGACGCAACGGCGTACATGACTTCATCCTGGTCCGTGCTACCGCCATCGTTCTCACCCTTTACATCATCTATATGATCGGTTTCTTCGCGACCAGCGGCACGCTGACGTGGGAAATCTGGAGTGGGTTCTTCGGATCCGCCTTCACCAAAGTGTTCACCCTGCTGGCTCTGTTCTCCATCCTTATTCATGCCTGGATTGGTATGTGGCAGGTGTTGACCGATTACGTTAAACCGCTGGCGATTCGCCTCCCGCTGCAACTGGCCATTGTGGTTGCACTGGTGGTTTACGTTATTTATGGATTCGTTGTGGTGTGGGGTGTGTAATGAAACTGCCAGTCAGAGAATTTGATGCTGTTGTGATTGGTGCCGGTGGCGCAGGTATGCGTGCCGCACTGCAAATTTCCCAGAGCGGCCAGACCTGTGCGCTGCTCTCTAAAGTATTCCCGACCCGTTCCCACACCGTGTCTGCGCAGGGCGGTATCACCGTTGCGCTGGGTAACTCCCATGAAGACAACTGGGAATGGCACATGTATGACACGGTAAAAGGTTCCGACTACATCGGCGACCAGGATGCCATCGAATATATGTGTAAAACCGGCCCGGAAGCGATTCTGGAGCTGGACCATATGGGGCTGCCGTTCTCCCGTCTGGAAAATGGCACTATCTATCAGCGTCCGTTTGGCGGCCAGTCGAAAAACTTCGGCGGCGAGCAGGCGGCACGTACCGCGGCGGCGGCTGACCGTACCGGTCATGCGCTGCTGCACACCCTGTATCAGCAGAACCTGAAAAACCACACCACCATCTTCTCCGAGTGGTATGCGCTGGATCTGGTGAAAAACGCCGATGGCGCAATTGTTGGTTGTACCGCGCTGTGCATCGAAACCGGCGAAGTGGTTTACTTCAAAGCCCGCGCTACCGTGCTGGCGACCGGCGGCGCAGGCCGTATCTATCAGTCCACCACTAACGCCCACATCAACACCGGTGACGGTGTCGGTATGGCTATCCGCGCGGGCGTGCCGGTGCAGGATATGGAGATGTGGCAGTTCCACCCAACCGGTATCGCCGGTGCGGGCGTTCTGGTAACAGAAGGTTGCCGCGGTGAAGGTGGTTACCTGCTGAACAAACACGGCGAGCGCTTTATGGAGCGTTATGCCCCGAATGCGAAAGACCTGGCGGGTCGTGACGTGGTGGCGCGTTCCATCATGATCGAAATTCGTGAAGGCCGCGGCTGTGATGGCCCATGGGGTCCACACGCGAAGCTGAAACTCGACCATCTGGGTAAAGAAGTGCTGGAATCCCGTCTGCCGGGCATCCTGGAACTCTCCCGCACCTTTGCACACGTCGACCCGGTGAAAGAGCCGATTCCGGTTATCCCAACCTGCCACTACATGATGGGCGGTATTCCAACCAAAGTGACCGGTCAGGCGCTGACCGTGAACGAGCAGGGCGAAGACGTGGTTATTCCTGGCCTGTTCGCGGTAGGCGAAATTGCCTGCGTATCCGTACACGGCGCAAACCGTCTGGGCGGTAACTCCCTGCTGGACCTGGTAGTGTTTGGTCGCGCGGTGGGTCTGCATCTGCAGGAATCTATTGCCGAGCAGGGCGCGCTTCGTGACGCGACCGATGACGAAATTGATGCCTCTCTTGAGCGCCTCAACCGCTGGAACGGTAACCGTAACGGCGAAGATCCGGTGGAAATCCGTAAAGCGTTGCAGGAATGCATGCAGCACAACTTCTCGGTATTCCGTGAAGGCGATGCGATGGCCAAAGGCCTTGAGCAGCTGAAAGCTATCCGCGAGCGTCTCAAAAATGCCCGTCTGGACGACACCTCCAGCGAGTTCAACACCCAGCGCGTTGAGTGCCTGGAGCTGGATAACCTGATGGAAACCGCGTTCGCGACGGCGATGTCGGCAAACTTCCGTACCGAAAGCCGTGGCGCGCATAGCCGCTTCGACTTCCCGGAGCGTGATGACGAAAACTGGCTGTGCCATTCCCTGTATCTGCCAGAGTCGGAAACCATGACGCGTCGTAGCGTCAATATGGAACCGAAACTGCGTCCGGCGTTCCCGCCGAAGATTCGTACTTACTAATGCGGAGACAGGATAATGAAACTCGAATTCTCAGTTTATCGTTATAACCCGGATGTTGATGACGCTCCGCGCATGCAGGACTACACCCTGGAAGCGGAAGAAGGTCGCGACATGATGCTGCTGGATGCGTTAATCCAGCTGAAAGAAAAAGATCCAACGCTGTCGTTCCGCCGCTCCTGCCGTGAAGGGGTTTGTGGTTCTGACGGGGTGAACATGAACGGCAAAAATGGCCTGGCCTGCATCACGCCAATTTCAGCGTTGCAGCGTCCTGGTCAGAAAATTGTTATCCGTCCTCTGCCAGGCCTGCCGGTTGTGCGTGATTTGGTGGTAGACATGGGGCAATTCTATGCACAATATGAGAAGATTAAGCCTTACTTATTGAATAATGGGCAAAATCCACCCGCTCGCGAGCACTTACAGTCTCCAGAGCAGCGTGAAAAACTCGATGGGTTGTACGAGTGTATTCTCTGCGCATGCTGTTCAACGTCCTGCCCGTCGTTCTGGTGGAACCCGGACAAGTTTATCGGCCCGGCCGGTCTGCTGGCTGCCTATCGCTTCCTGATCGATAGCCGCGACACCGAAACCGACAGCCGTCTGGAAGGACTGAGTGACGCTTTCAGCGTATTCCGCTGCCATAGCATCATGAACTGCGTCAGTGTGTGTCCGAAGGGGCTGAACCCGACGCGCGCCATCGGCCATATTAAGTCGATGCTGCTGCAGCGCAGTGCGTAAGTAGTGAGAGGGGAGCGCTGTTCCCCTCACCCTGACCCTCTCCCAAAGGGAGAGGGAACAGATTGCAGAAACCTTTAAAAACTGCCCTGTACTACCCTGAAGTCCAGACAGTTTCTAAAGGTTCCTTCGCGGGCCAAATGAAAAGAGCTCGCAGGTGAACCCCGGCACGTACACGCGGTGTGCGTGGTAGTTTCTACGGCGAAAGTAAGCATAAAAATGCTTAAGGGATCACGATGCAGAACGGCGCAATGAAAGCCTGGCTGGACTCTTCTTACCTCTCTGGTGCGAACCAGAGCTGGATAGAACAGCTCTATGAAGACTTCTTAACCGATCCTGACTCAGTGGACGCAAACTGGCGTTCCATGTTCCAGCAGTTGCCTGGCACAGGGGTCAAACCGGATCAATTCCATTCCAAAACACGTGATTATTTCCGTCGTCTGGCGAAGGATGCCTCACGTTACTCTTCTGCGATTTCCGACCCTGACACCAATGCGAAGCAGGTTAAAGTCCTGCAGCTTATCAACGCTTATCGCTTCCGCGGTCACCAGCATGCGAATCTCGATCCGCTGGGACTGTGGAAACAAGACCGTGTGGCCGATCTCGATCCGGCGTATCACGATCTGACCGAGGCCGATTTCCAGGAAAGCTTTAACGTAGGTTCCTTTGCCATCGGCAAAGACACGATGAAGCTGGGCGATCTGATTGACGCGCTCAAGCAAACCTACTGCGGCTCCATCGGCGCGGAATACATGCACATTACCTCTACTGAAGAGAAACGCTGGATCCAGCAGCGCATCGAATCCGTAGCGGGCCACGCGACCTTCTCGGCTGACGAGAAAAAACGCTTCCTGAACGAACTGACCGCAGCGGAAGGGCTTGAGCGTTATCTGGGCGCGAAATTCCCGGGCGCAAAACGCTTCTCGCTGGAAGGCGGCGACGCGCTGGTGCCGATGCTGAAAGAGCTGATTCGTCACGCAGGCAAGAGCGGTACCCGTGAAGTGGTACTGGGTATGGCGCACCGCGGTCGTCTGAACGTACTGGTCAACGTGCTGGGTAAAAAACCACAGGACCTGTTCGACGAATTCGCGGGCAAACATAAAGAACACCTCGGCACCGGCGACGTGAAGTACCACATGGGCTTCTCGTCTGATATCGAAACCGAAGGCGGTCTGGTTCACCTGGCGCTGGCGTTTAACCCGTCACACCTGGAAATCGTCAGCCCGGTGGTTATCGGTTCCGTACGTGCGCGTCTGGATCGTCTGGACGAGCCAAGCAGCAATAAAGTGCTGCCAATCACCATCCACGGTGATGCGGCGGTAACAGGGCAGGGCGTGGTTCAGGAAACCCTGAACATGTCGAAAGCGCGTGGTTACGAAGTGGGCGGTACCGTTCGCATCGTGATCAACAACCAGGTGGGCTTCACCACCTCTAACCCGCTGGATGCGCGTTCTACCCCGTACTGCACCGACATCGGTAAGATGGTACAGGCGCCGATCTTCCACGTTAACGCGGATGACCCGGAAGCCGTTGCTTTCGTTACCCGTCTGGCGCTGGACTTCCGTAATACCTTTAAACGCGATGTGTTCATTGACCTCTTCTGCTACCGCCGTCACGGCCACAACGAAGCGGATGAGCCAAGTGCAACCCAGCCGCTGATGTACCAGAAAATCAAAAAACACCCGACCCCGCGCAAAATCTATGCTGACAAGCTGGAGAGCGACAAAGTGGCGACGCTGGAAGATGCGACCGAAATGGTCAACCTCTACCGCGACGCGCTGGATGCGGGCGAATGCGTGGTGAAAGAGCTGCGTCCGATGAACATGCACTCCTTTACCTGGTCTCCGTACCTCAACCACGAGTGGGATGAGAGCTACCCGAACAAGGTTGAGATGAAGCGCCTGCAGGAGCTGGCTAAACGCATCAGCACCGTACCGGACGCTATCGAGATGCAGTCTCGCGTGCAGAAAATCTACGCTGACCGTCAGTCCATGGCGGCAGGCGAGAAGCTGTTCGACTGGGGCGGCGCGGAAACGCTGGCTTACGCAACGCTGGTTGACGAAGGCATTCCTGTTCGTCTGTCCGGTGAAGATGCGGGCCGTGGGACCTTCTTCCACCGTCACGCGGTTGTTCACAACCAGTCCAACGGTTCAACCTACACCCCGCTGCAGCACGTGCACAACGGTCAGGGCCAGTTCAAGGTCTGGGACTCCGTGCTGTCTGAAGAAGCGGTACTGGCCTTCGAATATGGCTACGCCACCGCTGAACCACGCACCCTGACCATCTGGGAAGCGCAGTTTGGTGACTTCGCCAACGGCGCGCAGGTGGTTATCGACCAGTTCATCTCCTCCGGCGAGCAGAAGTGGGGCCGTATGTGTGGCCTGGTAATGCTGCTGCCGCACGGTTATGAAGGACAGGGTCCGGAGCACTCCTCCGCGCGTCTGGAACGTTATCTGCAGCTCTGCGCCGAGCAGAACATGCAGGTCTGCGTGCCGTCCACCCCGGCTCAGGTGTACCACATGCTGCGTCGTCAGGCGCTGCGCGGTATGCGTCGTCCGCTGGTGGTGATGTCGCCGAAATCCCTGCTGCGTCATCCGCTGGCGGTGTCCAGCCTGGAAGAACTGGCGAACGGTACCTTCCAGCCGGCCATTGGCGAAATTGACGAGCTGGATCCGCAGGGCGTGAAGCGCGTGGTGATGTGTTCTGGTAAGGTTTATTACGACCTGCTGGAACAGCGCCGCAAGAACGATCAGAAAGATGTCGCCATTGTGCGTATCGAACAGCTTTATCCGTTCCCGCATCAGGCGATGCAGGAAGTGCTGAAACAATATGCTCACGTACATGATTTTGTCTGGTGCCAGGAAGAGCCGCTCAACCAGGGCGCATGGTACTGCAGCCAGCATCATTTCCGTGAAGTGATTCCATTTGGGTCAGCCCTGCGTTACGCAGGTCGCCCGGCCTCCGCCTCTCCGGCGGTAGGGTATATGTCCGTTCACCAGAAGCAGCAACAAGATCTGGTCAATGACGCGCTGAACGTCGATTAATTAAAGGATACAAAATGAGTAGCGTAGATATTCTTGTTCCCGACCTGCCTGAATCCGTAGCAGATGCGACCGTCGCTACCTGGCACAAAAAACCAGGCGATGCCGTTAAGCGCGATGAAGTGCTGGTAGAAATCGAAACTGACAAAGTGGTACTGGAAGTACCGGCTTCGGCGGATGGCGTTCTGGACGCGGTGCTGGAAGATGAAGGTACCACCGTCACCTCTCGTCAGATCCTGGGTCGCCTGCGTGAAGGTAATAGCGCGGGCAAAGAGTCCAGCGCGAAGTCTGAAGAGAAAGCCTCTACGCCGGCTCAGCGCCAGCAGGCTTCGCTGGAAGAACAGTCTAACGACGCCCTCAGCCCGGCGATCCGTCGCCTGCTGGCTGAACACAGCCTTGACCCGGCAGCCATCAAAGGCACCGGTGTGGGTGGTCGTCTGACCCGCGAAGACATCGACAAACACCTGGCGAAAGCGCCTGCTCAGGCAGAAGCGAAAGCCCCTGCGGCAGCACCAGCAGCTCAGCCTGCTCTGGGCGCCCGCAGCGAAAAACGCGTGCCGATGACTCGCCTGCGTAAGCGCGTGGCCGAGCGTCTGCTGGAAGCGAAAAACTCCACCGCGATGCTGACCACCTTCAACGAAGTGAACATGAAGCCAATCATGGACCTGCGTAAGCAGTACGGTGACGCGTTTGAAAAACGTCACGGTATCCGTCTGGGCTTTATGTCCTTCTACGTGAAAGCGGTAGTTGAAGCGCTGAAACGCTACCCGGAAGTGAACGCGTCTATCGATGGCGATGACGTGGTTTACCACAACTATTTCGACGTCAGCATGGCGGTTTCTACCCCACGTGGCCTGGTAACGCCGGTTCTGCGTGATGTGGATACCCTGGGTATGGCTGATATCGAGAAAAACATTAAAGAGCTGGCTGTTAAAGGCCGCGACGGCAAGCTGACCGTAGACGATCTGACCGGCGGTAACTTCACCATTACCAACGGCGGCGTATTCGGCTCGCTGATGTCTACCCCGATCATTAACCCGCCGCAGAGCGCGATCCTGGGTATGCATGCCATTAAAGATCGCCCGATGGCGGTAGACGGTAAAGTTGAGATCCTGCCGATGATGTATCTGGCGCTCTCTTACGACCACCGCCTGATCGACGGCCGCGAGTCCGTGGGCTTCCTGGTAGCGATTAAAGAGCTGCTGGAAGATCCAACGCGTCTGCTGCTGGACGTCTAGTGACTATTTAGCATCACCTGCCCTGTAGGCCGGATAAGCGTAGCGCCATCCGGCACACAGACTGCGCCGGTCTACAGGTTTGAAGATAACGATTACCCTGAAGGATGGATAGAACACATGAACTTACATGAATATCAGGCCAAACAGCTGTTTGCCCGGTATGGCTTACCGGCTCCGGTGGGTTATGCCTGTACTACCCCGCGTGAAGCAGAAGAAGCTGCATCTAAAATCGGTTCCGGCCCGTGGGTAGTTAAGTGTCAGGTTCACGCTGGTGGCCGTGGTAAAGCGGGCGGTGTGAAGGTTGTTAAGAGTAAAGAAGAGATTCGTGCGTTTGCTGAACATTGGCTCGGCAAGCGTCTGGTGACCTACCAGACAGACGCGAACGGCCAGCCGGTTAACCAGATCCTGGTTGAAGCGGCGACCGACATCGCGAAAGAACTGTACCTGGGCGCGGTTGTTGACCGTAGCTCCCGTCGCGTGGTGTTCATGGCGTCTACCGAAGGCGGCGTGGAAATCGAAAAAGTGGCGGAAGAGACCCCGCACCTGATCCACAAAGTGGCTATCGATCCGCTGGCGGGCCCAATGCCTTACCAGGGTCGCGAGCTGGCGTTCAAACTGGGTCTGGAAGGTAAACTGGTTCAGCAGTTCACCAAGATCTTCATGGGTCTGGCAACCATCTTCCTGGAGCGCGATCTGGCGCTGATCGAGATTAACCCGCTGGTGATCACCACCCAGGGCGACCTGATCTGCCTCGACGGCAAGCTGGGCGCTGACGGCAACGCGCTGTTCCGCCAGCCGGATCTGCGCGAAATGCGCGATCAGTCTCAGGAAGATCCGCGTGAAGCGCAGGCTGCACAGTGGGAGCTGAACTACGTGGCGCTGGACGGCAACATCGGCTGCATGGTTAACGGTGCGGGCCTGGCGATGGGCACCATGGACATCGTTAAGCTGCACGGCGGTGAGCCAGCAAACTTCCTCGACGTGGGCGGTGGCGCAACCAAAGAGCGCGTTACCGAAGCGTTCAAGATCATTCTCTCCGACGACAACGTGAAGGCCGTTCTGGTTAACATCTTCGGCGGTATCGTCCGTTGCGACCTGATCGCCGACGGTATCATCGGTGCGGTAGAAGAAGTGGGTGTTAACGTTCCGGTTGTTGTACGTCTGGAAGGTAACAACGCTGAACTCGGCGCGAAAAAACTGGCTGACAGCGGCCTGAATATTATTGCAGCGAAAAGTCTGACGGATGCAGCTCAGCAGGTTGTTGCCGCAGTGGAGGGGAAATAATGTCAGTTTTAATTAATAAAGATACCAAGGTTATCTGCCAGGGCTTCACCGGTAGCCAGGGGACTTTCCACTCCGAACAGGCGATTGCTTACGGCACGCAGATGGTTGGCGGCGTAACGCCAGGTAAAGGCGGCACCACCCACCTGGGCCTGCCGGTGTTCAACACCGTGCGTGAAGCCGTAGAAGCGACGGGCGCAACCGCGACCGTGATCTACGTTCCGGCTCCGTTCTGCAAAGACTCTATTCTGGAAGCGATCGACGCAGGCATCAAACTGATCATCACCATCACAGAAGGCATCCCGACGCTGGATATGCTGACCGTGAAAGTGAAGCTGGATGAAGCTGGCGTGCGTATGATCGGCCCGAACTGCCCAGGCGTTATCACCCCGGGCGAATGCAAAATCGGCATCATGCCGGGCCACATTCACAAGCCGGGTAAAGTGGGCATCGTGTCCCGTTCCGGTACCCTGACCTATGAAGCGGTTAAGCAGACCACCGACTACGGTTTCGGCCAGTCCACCTGTGTGGGCATCGGCGGTGACCCGATCCCGGGCTCTAACTTCATCGACATCCTGAAGATGTTCCAGGAAGATCCACAGACCGAAGCGATCGTGATGATCGGTGAGATCGGTGGTAGCGCGGAAGAAGAAGCGGCTGCTTACATCAAAGAACACGTGACCAAGCCAGTTGTGGGTTACATCGCGGGTGTGACTGCGCCGAAAGGCAAGCGTATGGGTCACGCAGGCGCGATCATCGCCGGTGGTAAAGGTACGGCTGATGAGAAATTCGCAGCGCTGGAAGCCGCAGGCGTGAAAACCGTTCGCAGCCTGGCGGATATCGGCGAAGCACTGAAATCCATCATTAAGTAAGTCCTCTCTGCTCCCCGAAAGGGGGGCGTTGAAGTATAAAAATGTCCGTTTCGACATGGTTGGCCGCTGTAAAGCGGCCTTTTTTATTGCCTGCGTCTGGCGACAAGCGTGAACTTGTAATCGTCGGTATTGAACACGTTGCGGCTGTATTCAAATACCCGTCCGTCCTTGAGAAACCCGCGGGAGACTTTTTCCAGGATCGGCTTTGCCGGATCGAGCGACAGCGCGGCAATCGCTTCCTCTGACGGCATGACTGGCACCAACTCCTGCTCGCTGCGATCGATAACCAGCTTTTTGATCTGCTCAACGTAGTGGTATTTCGAATTCTCCATCACTTCCCAGGTGAGGTCGGGGAACATCGCCAGCGGCATCCACGTTTCTTCCAGATTCACCGGTTTTTGTTTGATAAAGCGGACGCGTTTGACGTGCCAGACTTTATCGTCAGGAGAGAGATTCAGCTTTTCGGCAAGTTTTGCATCGGCTTTCAGCACTTCGAAAATGCTCACCTCGCTGTGGGTATCGACGTTCCGGTCCGCCAGTTTTTCGTAAAAGCCAGTGAGCTGGTAAATGTCGTAGTTAACGCGCTCTTCTTTTACGTAAGTACCGCTGCCCTGAATGCTCTCGACTATCTGCTCTTCCGTAAGCAGCTTCAGTGCCTGTCTCACCGTTACACGACTGACGTTGAACGCCTCCTGCAGGCTGGATTCGGTCGGTAACGCATCGCCGGGTTTTAACTCACCCGCATTGACTTTCTCGCGAAGCGTATCGGCTATCTGCCGGTACATCGGTTTGTTACCCATAGAACCTGCCTTTCTAATACCTTTTCACGGAATTATGCCTTCACCTTAAAATTTGTAAATAATACAAATTAAATACAAATATGCGTTGTTAGTGAAAGTGATCACATAAATGTATTGTGTTGCCTGTCACAATTGCCGTCAGACAATAACAATTTACGTGTGAGGATCTTATGAACCTGACGACTCTGACCCACACCAGCGCTGTCTGCGTGCAGGCGCACTATGCCAGCCGTGATGAGGCCATTCGCCAGCTTGCGATGCGACTGGTGGCGCTGGGCAAAATCACAGATGGCGATGCATTTCTGGCGGAGGTCTACCGTCGCGAATCGCAGGGGCCAACCGCACTGGGTGAAGGGCTCGCTGTCCCCCATGGTAAATCGAGCGTGGTGAACGAAGCGGCTTTTGCAGTTGCTACGCTAAGCGAACCGCTGGAGTGGGAGGGGGTGGACGGCCCTGAAAACGTTGAGCTAATCGTCCTGCTTGCCATTCCGCCTGCTGAAGCGGGATCCACGCATATCCAGGTGCTGACGGCGCTGACGTCTCGCCTGGCTGATGATGCCCTCCGGGAACGCGTTATGGCTGCAGCGACGGCGGAGGATCTGCTTGATGCGCTAAACGGTATCTCGCAGGAAGACGAGGTTGCCACACTGGTGAATGCACCAACCGTCATCTGTGTTACCGCCTGTCCGGCCGGGATTGCCCATACCTATATGGCAGCTGAGTACCTGGAAAAAGCGGGACGTAAGCTCGGCGTCAACGTGGTGGTCGAAAAGCAGGGGGCGAACGGCATTGAAGGGCGCATTACTGCCCAGCAGTTGCAGGAGGCGAAAGCGTGCATTTTTGCCGCAGAAGTGGCGATCAAAGAGAGCGAGCGCTTTCAGGGGATCCCCGCCATTTCCGTACCCGTCGCGGAACCCCTGCGCCATGCTGAAGCGCTGATTGAGCGCGCGCTGGCGCTAAAGCCCTCCACCGATGCGCGTCATGCGCAGGTCGATACCGAAACGAAAAAGAGCGTTAAAACTGAACTCAAGCAGGCGCTTCTGAGCGGCATCTCCTTTGCGGTGCCGCTGATTGTCGCCGGCGGTACGGTGCTGGCCGTATCGGTACTGCTGGCGCAAATCCTTGGCCTGCAGCACCTGTTTGACCAGGAAAACTCGTGGTTGTGGATGTACCGCAAGCTTGGCGGCGGCATGCTTGGCATTTTGATGGTGCCTGTCCTGTCGGCCTACACCGCCTACTCGCTGGCGGATAAACCTGCGCTGACGCCGGGCTTTGCGGCCGGTCTGGCTGCCAACATGATCGGCTCCGGTTTTCTTGGCGCTATCGTCGGCGGGCTGATCGCGGGCTATCTGATGCGCTGGGTGAAAAACCACATCCGGCTCAGTAGCCGCTACAACGGCTTTCTGACTTTTTATCTCTATCCGGTGATTGGCGTGCTGGGCGCGGGCAGCCTGATGCTGTTTGTGATTGGCGAACCGGTGGCCTGGCTCAATAACACGCTCACCGTCTGGCTTAACGGTCTGTCCGGCGCGAATGCGCTGCTTCTGGGGGCAATCCTCGGGTTTATGTGCTCATTCGATTTGGGTGGCCCGGTCAACAAAGCCTCTTACGCGTTCTGCCTGGGGGCGATGGCGAACGGGGTATACGGTCCCTATGCGATCTTTGCCTCCGTCAAAATGGTCTCAGCCTTCACCGTCACGGCGTCAACGATGCTGGCACCGAAGCTGTTTAAGTCGTTTGAAATTGAAACCGGCAAATCGACCTGGTTGCTCGGCCTCGCGGGCATTACCGAAGGGGCGATTCCGATGGCGATAGAAGATCCGCTTCGCGTTATTGGCTCATTTGTACTCGGATCCATGGTGACAGGCGCGGCTGTCGGTGCGATGGGGATCGGGTTGTCTACGCCGGGGGCCGGGATTTTCTCTCTTTTTTTACTTCACGATGCCGGGTTGGGTGGTGTGGTTGCTGCGGCGGGCTGGTTTGGTGCGGCGCTGGTGGGTACCGCTATCTCCACTCTGGTTCTGCTGCTCTGGCGACGCCAGGCGGTAAAAAAGGGCAACTACGTCACTGAAGACGCCTTATCGTAAAAACGCACAAACAGGAAACGAAGATGAAAGCTGTATCTCGCGTTCATATCACGCCGCATATGCACTGGGACCGTGAGTGGTATTTCACCACCGAAGAGTCGCGTATTCTTCTGGTCAATAATATGGAAGAGATCCTGACCCGTCTGGAGCAGGATGACGAGTATAAATATTATGTCCTCGATGGACAGACGGCTGTTCTGGAGGATTATTTTGCCGTTGTGCCCGAAAACCGCTCTCGCGTGAAGGCGCTTGTCGAGCGTGGAAAGCTGATTATCGGCCCCTGGTATACCCAGACCGATACCACGATCGTGAGCGGCGAGTCGATTGTCCGCAACCTGATGTACGGCATCCGGGATTGTATGGCCTTCGGCGAGCCGATGAAGATCGGCTATCTGCCGGATTCGTTTGGCATGTCCGGCCAGCTTCCGCATATCTATAACGGGTTTGGCATTACACGCACGATGTTCTGGCGCGGTTGTTCTGAACGCCACGGGACCGATAAAACCGAATTTCTCTGGCAGAGCCAGGACGGGAGTGAAGTGACGGCACAGGTGCTGCCACTGGGCTACGCGATTGGTAAGTACTTACCGGAGGACGAAGTGGGGCTGCGAAAACGGCTCGACAGCTATTTCGAGGTTCTGGAAAAGGCGTCCGTCACCAAAGCGATTTTGCTGCCCAACGGACACGACCAGATGCCGCTGCAGCAGAACATTTTCACGGTGATGGGGAAGCTGCGTGAAATCTATCCGCAGCGTCAATTTGTGATGAGCCGGTTTGAGGAGGTCTTTGATCGCATCGACGCGCACCGCGATGACCTGGCGACCTTAAAAGGTGAGTTTATCGACGGTAAATACATGCGCGTGCACCGGACCATCGGCTCCACGCGCATGGATATCAAAATCGCCCATGCGCGTATTGAGAACAAAATTGTCAATATCCTTGAGCCGCTGGCGACGCTTGCCTGGACGCTGGGCTTCGACTACCACCACGGCTTGCTGGAGAAAATGTGGAAAGAGATCCTCAAAAACCACGCTCACGACAGCATCGGCTGCTGCTGCAGCGACAAGGTGCATCGCGAGATTGTCTCCCGCTTTGCGCTGGCTGAGGATATGGCAGATAACCTGGCGCGTTTCTATATGCGCAAGATTGTCGACAACATGCCGCAAAGCGATGCCGATAAGCTGGTGATGTTCAACCTGATGCCCTGGCCGCGTGAAGAGGTGATGAACACCACGATTCGACTGCGCGCCAGTCAGTTCCGTCTGCGGGATGACAAAGGCAATGAGATCCCCTATTTCATCCGCAGCGCGCGCGAGCTCGACCCGGGCCTCATTGACCGGCAGATTGTTCACTACGGCAATTACGAACCGTTTATGGAGTTTGATATTCAGCTCAGCCAGATACTGCCGGCGATGGGCTACCGTACGCTGTTTATCGAACCTAACGTGGCCGGGAAGGTACTCTCTCCGGGGGAAAACACCGCATCCTTACTTGAAAACGCCTTCTGGCAGATTGACGTAAATGACGACGGTACGTTGCGCCTGCGCGACAAAGAAACCGGGCTTGTTTATGACCGCGTGCTGGAAATCGAAGAGAGCTCGGATGATGGCGACGAGTACGACTACTCGCCTTCGCGGGAAGAGTGGAGACTCACTTCCGCGCAGGGCGGGCATGAATTTGAGGTTACGCATGAAGGCTGGCAGAGCAGGGCGGTTATCCGCCATCGAATCGCCGTTCCGGCGAACCTGGCCGAACGCGCGGCGCGCCAGCGAAACGGCTATCTCGACGCTGAATTTGAGATTACGCTAAGCCATAACAGCAGACGCATTGACGTGGTGGTGTGCCTGGATAATCAGGCCGATGACCACCGCGTTCGCGTGCTGATCCCAACGCCGTTTATGACAGAGGAAGTGTTAGCGGATACGCAGTTTGGCTCGATCACTCGCCCGGTGCAGGACGCAGCGATGCAAAACTGGCAGGAGGAGGGGTGGAAAGAAGCGCCGGTTCCCGTCTGGAATTTACTCAACTATGCCGTCCTGCAGGAAAAGCGAAACGGGCTGGCGCTCTTCACCGAGGGACTGCGCGAGTTTGAAGTGGTGGGCAATGACAAAAAAGCATTCGCCTTAACCTTGTTGCGTGGCGTGGGGCTGCTCGGGAAAGAGGATTTGCTGTTGCGTCCAGGCAGACCTTCGGGGATCAAAATGCCTGTTCCTGACTCTCAGGTGCGCGGACCGTTAACCTGTCGCTTTAGCCTCTTCAGCTTTAGTGGCGCGCCGGAAAACGCAGGCGTCGCACAGCAGGCTAAATCGTGGTTAACGCCGGTGCAGTGCTATAACAAAATTCCCTGGGATGCGATGAAACTGAATCGCGCGTCGTTTATCACGCCGGAAAATTACAGTCTGTTAGCGCTTCCGCCAACGGGATGCGTGCTCAGTACGCTCAAAAAGGCTGAAGATCGTGATGAGCTCATTCTCCGACTGTTCAACCCTTCGGCGTCCAGCGCCTGTGACACGACGTTATCCATGAATCCGACGGTGAAACGGTGGCGCGAAACGGACATGAACGAACGGATAATGGAGCGGTGTGGAGAAGAGGGCATTGTCGGGGCATTCAGGCCGGGGCAGTCGCGAACCTTTAGTATTCTTATCGCCTGAACCCGTGATACACAAAAGGCTGCAGAGAAGGCGGCCTTTTTTCATTAAATAGTCACACAGTGGTGTTAACTTATGGGGTGCCAAAAGTAAATTAAATGTAATTTTGAAGGGTTGCATAAATGCAATGGAAAAATATTCTGGCCCGACTACGCTTTATTGTTTGTCCCTCGTCGAAATGGTGCTTTCTTTAGCGTTAATTAAAATCACTTCTGTTTATATTTTTTCCCGTCTTCGATAACTAACTCCATCTTCGTATGCACATATCGTTAACATGGTTTTTACCATTCTTACCATGATTAAACATGGTTAACATCAGTGGTTGTTTTTGATTTAAATCAAAGTTTAATCCTTGGAAAAAGACACCGAAAAGCGCTAAATTGTCCGCGATCAAAATGGTCGAAAAGTGGTAATTTTGCTATAAATTGATCACCGTCGAAAAACGTAAATGTGATTCAATAAAAACCTGTTTATTGTAAGGGTTTTGCAGCGTATTATATTTGCGGGATCAATTTGAGATTTTTATTAACGTATTTGTAACCTCACGTCATCGTTTTTATCCTCCTTCAGGGTAATAACGACGACAAGGATGCGAATAATTTGTATTGGGGCATGCGTGTGGATCTCTCTCTGACGGGGTTCACTCTCGGAGTCTTCATGCGATGAGCAAGGAGTCATGATGTTAGATATAGTCGAACTGTCGCGCTTACAGTTTGCCTTGACCGCGATGTACCACTTCCTGTTTGTGCCACTGACGCTCGGTATGGCGTTCCTGCTGGCCATCATGGAAACGGTATACGTTCTCTCCGGCAAACAGATTTATAAAGATATGACCAAGTTCTGGGGCAAGTTGTTTGGTATCAACTTCGCACTGGGCGTGGCAACCGGTCTGACTATGGAGTTCCAGTTCGGGACTAACTGGTCTTACTATTCCCACTATGTAGGGGATATCTTCGGTGCGCCGCTGGCCATTGAAGGTCTGATGGCATTCTTCCTCGAATCCACCTTTGTAGGTCTGTTCTTCTTCGGTTGGGACCGTCTGGGTAAAGTCCAGCATATGGCGGTGACCTGGCTGGTGGCATTAGGTTCGAACCTGTCCGCGCTGTGGATCCTGGTGGCGAACGGCTGGATGCAGAACCCGATCGCGTCTGATTTCAACTTCGAAACCATGCGTATGGAGATGGTCAGCTTTGCCGAGCTGGTCCTGAACCCGGTAGCGCAGGTTAAATTCGTTCACACCGTCGCTTCTGGCTATGTGTGCGGCGCAATGTTTATCCTGGGTATCAGTTCTTACTACATGCTGCGCGGTCGTGACTTCGCGTTTGCGAAGCGCTCCTTTGCTATCGCGGCAAGCTTCGGTATGGCTGCAATCCTCTCTGTTATCGTTCTGGGTGATGAATCCGGTTACGAAATGGGTGACGTGCAGAAAACCAAACTGGCCGCTATCGAAGCCGAATGGGAAACCCAACCGGCGCCTGCGGCCTTTACGCTGTTCGGTATTCCGGATCAGGACGCGCAGCAAAACCACTTCGCGATTCAGATCCCTTACGCGCTGGGTATCATCGCCACCCGTTCTGTTGATAAGCAGGTGACGGGGCTGAAAGAGCTGATGGTTCAGCATGAAGAGCGTATTCGTAACGGTATGAAAGCCTACTCGCTGCTGGAACAGCTGCGTGCCGGTTCTACCGACCAGGCCGTTCGCGACCAGTTCAACAACGTGAAGAAAGATCTGGGTTACGGTCTGCTGCTGAAGCGCTATACCCCGAACGTGTCTGATGCGACAGAAGCACAGATCCAGATGGCAACCAAAGACTCGATTCCACGCGTTGCGCCTCTGTACTTCGCATTCCGTATCATGGTGGGCTGCGGCATCATCATGCTGCTGATCATTGCGGCGTCCTTCTGGTCCGTGATTCGCAACCGCATCGGCGAGAAAAAATGGCTGTTGCGCACTGCGCTGTACGGTATTCCACTGCCGTGGATCGCAATCGAATCCGGCTGGTTTGTGGCGGAGTATGGCCGTCAGCCATGGGCGATTGGTGAGGTACTGCCAACGGCGGTAGCGAACTCCTCCCTGACAGCGGGCGACCTTATCTTCTCCATGCTGCTGATTTGTGGTCTGTACACCCTGTTCCTGGTGGCTGAACTGTTCCTGATGTTCAAGTTCGCGCGCCTTGGCCCAAGCAGCCTGAAAACCGGTCGCTATCACTACGAGCAGTCCACTGCGACTACTCAGCCGGCACGCTAAGACAGGAGTCATCAAATGATCGATTATGAAGTATTGCGTTTTATCTGGTGGCTGCTGGTTGGCGTTCTGCTGATCGGTTTCGCCGTCACGGATGGTTTCGACATGGGGGTGGGGATGCTCACCCGTTTCCTCGGTCGTAATGACACCGAGCGTCGAATCATGATCAACTCCATCGCCCCACACTGGGACGGTAACCAGGTGTGGCTGATCACCGCAGGCGGCGCGCTGTTCGCTGCCTGGCCGATGGTCTACGCGGCTGCGTTCTCCGGTTTCTATGTGGCGATGATTCTGGTGCTGGCCTCTTTATTCTTCCGTCCGGTCGGTTTCGACTACCGTTCCAAGATTGAAGATACCCGCTGGCGCAACATGTGGGACTGGGGCATCTTCATCGGTAGCTTCGTTCCGCCGCTGGTGATCGGCGTGGCGTTTGGTAACCTGCTGCAGGGCGTACCGTTCCATCTGGACGAGTACATGCGTCTTTACTACACCGGTAACTTCTTCCAGCTGCTGAATCCGTTTGGTCTGCTGGCCGGCGTGGTGAGCGTGGCGATGATCATCACTCAGGGCGCAACCTACCTGCAGATGCGTACGGTTGGTGAACTGCACCTGCGTTCTCGCGCGACGGCTCAGGTCGCTGCGCTGGTCACGCTGGTCTGCTTCGCACTGGCCGGTGTGTGGGTGGTGTACGGTATTGATGGCTACGTGGTGACGTCTGCGATTAACCATACTGCGCCGTCTAATCCGCTGACCAAAGAAGTGGCGCGTCAGGCAGGTGCATGGCTGGTGAACTTTAACAATACCCCTGCGCTGTGGGCTATCCCGGCGCTGGGCGTATTGCTGCCGCTGCTGACCGTGTTGACGTCTCGTCTGGAGAAAGGCGCGCTGGCGTTCGTGTTCTCATCACTGACCCTGGCGTGCATTATCCTGACGGCGGGTATTGCGATGTTCCCATTCGTCATGCCATCCAGCACCATGCTGAATGCTAGCCTGACCATGTGGGATGCAACGTCCAGCCATATGACGCTGAACCTGATGACGTATGTTGCTTGCGTGTTCGTTCCGATCGTTCTGGCCTACACCATCTGGTGTTACTGGAAAATGTTCGGTCGCATCACGAAAGAACATATCGAAAGCAACACCCACTCTATGTACTAAGTAAGGAGCTGAATATGTGGTATTTCGCATGGATTTTAGGGACGCTTCTTGCCTGTGCATTTGGTGTCATCACTGCCCTGGCGCTTGAGCACGTAGAAGCGACCAAAGCGGGTGAAGAAAAACACTGATGAATATTATCGCGAAACTTTACGCGGTAATGGACAAGCGCCCGTTACGGGCGCTTTCTTTAGTGATGGCATTACTGCTGGCAGGTTGTATCTTCTGGGACCCTTCGCGCTTTGCAGCGAAAACCAGCGAGCTTGAAATCTGGCACGGCTTCCTCATTATGTGGGCGGTGTGTGCAGGTGTGATCCACGGCGTGGGCTTTCGTCCGAAAGCCGTTCACTGGCAGGGAATTTTTTGCCCGCTGATTGCCGATCTGGTGCTTCTCGCCGGTTTGATTTTCTTCTTCTTCTGAATAAGAAATGTCCGTTAACGTTATGGGCTTACCCGAGCCCATAAAAATTTACTCTCCGTTTACTTTCCCCCATTCCCAACCCTCTTTCCCGCGCGTATAGTAGCGAAGTTTAAAAGCATTAACTTTTGTTGCATTACCGGGATGTAAAGTGAATACAACGCTGTTTCGATGGCCGGTTCGTGTCTATTACGAAGATACCGATGCCGGTGGTGTGGTTTACCACGCCAGCTACGTTGCTTTTTATGAACGGGCACGCACAGAGATGCTGCGCCATCATCACTTTAGTCAACAGGTACTGTTGGCTGAGCGAGTTGCCTTCGTGGTTCGCAAGATGACGCTTGAGTATTTTGCGCCTGCCAGACTCGACGATATGCTCGAAGTCCAAACTGAAATTACATCAATGCGCGGGACCTCACTGGTTTTCACGCAGCGGATAGTCAACGCAGAGAATACCGTACTGAACTCAGCTGAAGTACTGATTGTTTGTGTTGATCCAACCATAATGAAGCCTCGTGCGCTTCCTAAGTCTATTGTCGCGGAGTTTAAGCAGTGACTGACATGAATATCCTTGATTTGTTCCTGAAGGCAAGCCTTCTGGTTAAACTTATCATGTTGATTTTGATTGGTTTTTCAATCGCATCCTGGGCCATCATCATCCAGAGAACGCGTATCCTCAATGCCGCTGGCCGTGAAGCTGAAGCGTTTGAAGATAAGTTCTGGTCGGGTATTGAGCTTTCTCGTCTGTATCAGGAAAGCCAGGGACGCCGTGAAAACCTTACAGGCTCCGAGCAAATTTTTTATAGCGGTTTCAAAGAGTTTGCCCGTCTGCATCGTGCAAACAATCATGCGCCGGAAGCGGTGGTGGAAGGTGCCTCGCGTGCGATGCGCATCTCTATGAACCGCGAGCTGGAAAACCTTGAAACGCATATTCCTTTCCTCGGCACTGTCGGTTCCATCAGCCCGTATATCGGCCTGTTTGGTACCGTGTGGGGGATCATGCACGCCTTTATCGCGCTGGGCGCGGTGAAGCAGGCGACGTTGCAGATGGTTGCACCGGGTATCGCTGAAGCACTGATTGCGACCGCTATCGGTCTGTTTGCGGCAATTCCGGCGGTTATGGCATACAACCGTCTGAACCAGCGTGTGAACAAACTGGAACTGAACTACGACAACTTTATGGAAGAGTTCACTGCGATTCTGCACCGTCAGGCGTTTACCAGCACCGAGAGCAACAAGGGGTAAACCATGGCCAGATCGCGTGGACGAGGTCGTCGCGAGCTCAAGTCCGAAATCAATATCGTTCCACTGCTGGACGTCCTGTTGGTACTGCTGCTGATCTTCATGGCGACAGCGCCAATCATTACCCAGAGCGTGGAAGTGGATCTGCCGGATGCGACAGAATCACAGGCGGTGAGCACCAATGACGATCCTCCGGTTATCATTGAGGTTTCCGGCGTAGGGCAATACAGCGTCGTGGTAGAGAAAGATCGTATGGATCAGCTGCCGCCTGAGCAGGTGATTGCTGAAGCGCAGCATCGCCTGGAGTCAAATCCGAAAACGGTCTTCTTAATCGGTGGCGCGAAAGACGTACCCTACGATGAAATTATTAAAGCGCTGAACTTGCTACATAGTGCGGGTGTTAAGTCAGTTGGCTTAATGACCCAACCTATTTGATCATCCGCGTAGTTTTTGGGAACCGATAGTGTCAAAGGCAACCGAACAGAACGACAAGCTTAAGCGAGCGATAATCGTCTCCGCAGTGCTGCACGTTATTCTCTTTGCAGCGCTGATCTGGAGTTCGTTCGACGAGCATATTGATGCATCAGCCGGCGGCGGTGGAGGCTCTTCCATTGACGCCGTGATGGTGGATCCCGGTGCGGTAGTACAGAACTATAATCGCGAACAACAGCAGAAGGCGAGTGCCAAACGGGCTGAAGAGCAGCGTGAAAAACAGTCGCAACAGCAGGCGGAAGAGCTGCGTGAAAAGCAGGCCGCAGAGCAGGAACGTCTGAAGCAGCTTGAGAAAGAACGTTTGCAGGCGCAGGAAGCCGCAAAAGAGCAGGCGGAACAGCAGAAACAAGCCGAAGAGGCCGCGAAGAAAGCACAGGAACAGCAAAAGCAGGCGGAAGAGGCGGCAGCAAAAGCCGCAGCGGACGCGAAAGCACAGGCTGATGCCCAGGCAAAATTAGCGGCAGAAGCGGCGAAGAAAGCCGCTGCTGATGCTCAGAAGAAAGCTGAAGCAGAAGCCGCGAAGAAAGCTGCTGCAGATGCTCAGAAGAAAGCTGAAGCGGAAGCCGCGAAGAAAGCCGCTCAGGACGCAGAGAAGAAAGCCGCTCAGGACGCAGAGAAGAAAGCTGCTGCCGAGGCCGCTAAGAAAGCGGCTGCTGCTGAGAAAGCGGCAGCAGAAAAAGCAGCTGCCGCGGAAAAAGCCGCTGCTGATAAAAAAGCTGCAGCTGAGAAGGCCGCTGCCGATAAGAAAGCCGCAGCTGAAAAAGCGGCTGCTAAAAAGGCTGCCGCCGCTGAAAAAGCTGCTGCTGCCGCAGGGGTTGACGATCTGCTGGGCGATTTGAGCTCCGGTAAGAATGCACCGAAAACGGGCGGTGGGGCGAAAGGAAACAACGCAGCGCCGACCGGAAGTGGTAACACTAAGAGTAAC
This sequence comes from Enterobacter sp. PL_is514, assembly GCF_055816715.1. Lineage (NCBI taxonomy): Bacteria > Pseudomonadati > Pseudomonadota > Gammaproteobacteria > Enterobacterales > Enterobacteriaceae > Enterobacter > Enterobacter sp. PL_is514. The sequence continues at coordinate 181,581 of NZ_JBVPGN010000036.1, forward strand.
GGTGCGACCGGGGCTGAAATCAACGGTTATGCCGCGCAGATTAAATCCGCTATTGAAAGCCGATTCTATGATGCGTCTTCCTATACCGGTAAAACGTGTACGTTGCGTATAAAACTGGCTCCGGACGGCATGCTGCTGGATATCAAGTCGGAAGGTGGCGACCCGGCTTTATGTACTGCGGCCCTGGCTGCAGCGCGTCAGGCGAAGATGCCGAAACCGCCGTCTCAGGCAGTTTACGAAGTCTTCAAAAATGCGCCGCTGGACTTCAAACCTTAAGTTACATTTTCCCCGTGCAAACGGGGAAAAATAGACCAGGTTTAGTCACAGGGTTCGGGTAGTTTTGTCTATTTGAGTTTGTTAACATTCTGCTAAATTATCGTGGGTAAGGTTACCCGGATAAGGGAGATATGATGAAGCAGGCATTACGTGTAGCATTTGGTTTTTTAATGCTGTGGGCAGCAGTACTGCACGCAGAAGTACGTATCGAGATCACCCAGGGGGTGGACTCGGCACGCCCAATCGGTGTTGTTCCGTTCCAGTGGGCCGGTCCTGGCGCTGCACCTGAAGATGCCGGTGGCATCGTGGCGGCTGACCTGCGTAACAGCGGTAAATTCAACCCGTTAGATCGTTCTCGTCTGCCTCAGCAGCCGGGTAGCGCGCAGGAAGTACAGCCTGCAGCATGGTCTGCGCTGGGTATTGATGCCGTGGTTGTGGGTCAGGTTACGCCTAACCCGGACGGCTCTTACAACGTGGCCTGGCAGCTGGTGGATACCGGCGGTGCACCGGGTACCGTTCTGGCTCAGAACTCTTACAAGGTCACTAAGCAGTACCTGCGCTACGCGGCTCACGCTGCCAGCGATGCGGTATTCGAAAAACTGACCGGTATTAAAGGTGCGTTCCGTACCCGTATTGCTTATGTGGTGCAGACCAACGGTGGTCAGTTCCCGTATGAGCTGCGCGTATCTGACTACGACGGCTACAACCAGTTCCTGGTGAAACGTTCTTCACAGCCGCTGATGTCTCCAGCCTGGTCTCCGGACGGTTCTAAACTGGCCTATGTCACCTTCGAAAGTGGCCGTTCAGCACTGGTTATCCAGACGCTGGCAAACGGTGCTGTTCGTCAGGTAGCATCTTTCCCACGTCACAACGGTGCGCCTTCGTTCTCTCCGGACGGTTCTAAACTGGCGTTTGCGCTGTCAAAAACCGGTAGCCTGAACCTGTACGTGATGGACATTGGCTCTGGCCAGATCCGTCAGGTGACCGACGGTCGCAGCAACAACACCGAACCTTCATGGTTCCCGGACAGTCAAAACCTGGCGTTTACCTCTGACCAGGCTGGCCGTCCACAAATCTATAAAGTCAACATCAACGGCGGTGCTCCGCAGCGTATTACCTGGGAAGGTTCGCAGAACCAGAACTCAGACGTGAGCAGCGACGGTAAATTTATGGTAATGGTGAGCTCCAACGGTGGGCAGCAGCACATTGCCAAACAAGATCTGGTAGCGGGTGGCGTTCAAGTTCTGTCGTCAACGTTCCTGGATGAAACGCCAAGTCTGGCACCTAACGGCACGATGGTAATCTACAGCTCTTCTCAGGGGATGGGATCTGTGCTGAATCTGGTTTCTACAGATGGGCGTTTCAAAGCGCGTATTCCGGCAACTGATGGACAGGTAAAATCTCCTGCCTGGTCGCCGTATCTGTAAATAATAATTAATTGATTACTAAAGGAATCATAGAAATGCAACTGAACAAAGTGCTGAAGGGGCTGATGATCGCTCTGCCTGTAATGGCAATCGCAGCGTGTTCTTCTAACAAGAACGCAAGCAATGACCAGAGCGGCGAAGGCATGATGGGTGCCGGCACCGGTATGGACGCGAACGGCAATGGCAACATGTCTTCTGAAGAGCAAGCGCGTCTTCAGATGCAGCAGCTGCAGCAGAACAACATCGTTTACTTCGATCTGGATAAATACGACATCCGTTCTGACTTCGCTGCGATGCTGGATGCGCACGCTAACTTCCTGCGTAGCAACCCATCTTACAAAGTCACCGTAGAAGGTCACGCGGACGAACGTGGTACTCCAGAGTACAACATCTCCCTGGGTGAACGTCGTGCTAACGCTGTTAAAATGTACCTGCAGGGTAAAGGCGTTTCTGCTGACCAGATCTCCATCGTTTCTTACGGTAAAGAAAAACCTGCAGTACTGGGTCACGACGAAGCGGCTTACTCCAAAAACCGTCGTGCCGTACTGGTTTACTAAGAGAATTGCATGAGCAGTAACTTCAGACATCATCTGTTGAGTCTGTCGTTACTGGTTGGAATAGCGGCCCCCTGGGCCGCTTTTGCTCAGGCACCAATCAGTAGTGTCGGCTCAGGCTCGGTAGAAGACCGGGTCACTCAACTCGAGCGTATTTCTAACGCTCACAGCCAGCTTTTAACCCAACTCCAGCAACAGCTCTCCGATAACCAGAATGATATTGACGCTCTCCGCGGTCAGATTCAGGAAAGCCAGTATCAGCTTAACCAGGTTGTGGAACGTCAGAAGCAGATTTTGCTGCAGATGGATAGCCTGAGCAGCGGTGGTGCAGCAGCACAAGCACAGCCAGCCGCGGGCGATCAGAGCGGTGCAGCGACATCAGCTCCGGCTGCGGATGCTTCTGCTTCAACAGGTGCGCCTGTACAGAGCGGTGACGCGAATACGGACTACAACGCGGCCATTGCCCTGGTGCAGGATCAATCTCGTCAGGATGACGCGCTTGCTGCGTTTCAGAACTTTGTTAAGAAATACCCTGATTCCACTTATCAGCCAAATGCGAATTACTGGCTCGGTCAGTTGAATTACAACAAGGGTAAAAAGGACGATGCGGCGTTTTATTTTGCCTCCGTGGTAAAAAACTACCCGAAATCGCCAAAAGCGCCTGATGCGATGTACAAAGTGGGCGTCATCATGCAGGACAAAGGCGACACTGCGAAAGCCAAAGCGGTTTATCAGCAGGTGGTCTCTAAATTCCCGGGTACCGAAGGTGCTAAGCAGGCGCAAAAACGTCTGAATTCGATGGGATGATTATCGCATGACCAGAAATCGCGTTATTTCTGGTCGTGCAGCATGATTCGTAAGCAGTTAAGTGATCTTCATCGAAATTTTTGTTGCGCTGAATTCTTAAATCAGTAATATATGCCGCCGTTGCCACGGGATATCAAACAACGTGAAAACAGCGTAAAAGTGGGTCGTTAGCTCAGTTGGTAGAGCAGTTGACTTTTAATCAATTGGTCGCAGGTTCGAATCCTGCACGACCCACCACTTAACGCATACCGGCAGTACAGAGTGGGTGATTAGCTCAGTTGGTAGAGCATCTCCTTTACACGGAGGGGGTCGGCGGTTCGAGCCCGTCATCACCCACCACTCGGGTCGTTAGCTCAGTTGGTAGAGCAGTTGACTTTTAATCAATTGGTCGCAGGTTCGAATCCTGCACGACCCACCAATTTTAATATCTTACTCAGATATTAAACGTGAAGGATAACGTTGCTTTAGCAACGGCCCGAAGGGCGAGGCGAAGCCGAGTCATCCTGCACGACCCACCACTCTCCGGTGGTACCGAGTAAAAATCTTCGAAGTCAGCACCCGAATGGGTCGTTAGCTCAGTTGGTAGAGCAGTTGACTTTTAATCAATTGGTCGCAGGTTCGAATCCTGCACGACCCACCACTTCGAAGAAAAAAATCCCGCAAGGGGTCGTTAGCTCAGTTGGTAGAGCAGTTGACTTTTAATCAATTGGTCGCAGGTTCGAATCCTGCACGACCCACCAGTGTAGAAAGGCGCCCTAAAGGCGCCTTTTTGCTATCTGTCTGTTTTGTAGGTCGGTAAGGCAAAGCCGCCACCCGACAAATGCTATCCGCACCTATTTCCGGTGACTTTTCACTCCAGATTCGCTATCTTGTTTAGTATACAAAACACAATTGCCACGCGTTTTGCTATGTCAGGCAAAAGAAAGGCAATATTGTTAAGCCAGTAAAACGAGAAGCCATAATGAGTGTGATGTTTGATCCTGAAGCCGCAATCTATCCGTTTCCGCCAAAGCCTGTCCCGCTGAGCCAGGATGAAAAGCAATTCTACCGCGAGAAGATCAAACGTCTTCTTAAAGAGCGCGATGCGGTAATGGTGGCCCATTACTACACCGACCCGGAAATTCAGCAGCTGGCTGAAGAGACCGGAGGCTGCATTTCTGACTCACTGGAGATGGCACGCTTCGGTGCACGACACCCCGCTTCCACGCTTCTGGTTGCTGGCGTGCGTTTTATGGGCGAAACGGCAAAGATCCTGAGCCCTGAAAAAACCATTCTGATGCCCACGCTTAACGCGGAGTGTTCGCTGGATCTGGGCTGTCCGATTGACGAATTCACGGCCTTCTGTGACGCCCACCCCGATCGGACCGTGGTGGTTTATGCCAACACCTCTGCGGCGGTAAAAGCGCGGGCCGACTGGGTAGTCACGTCGAGCATCGCCGTTGAGCTGATTGAACATCTGGACAGCCTGGGAGAGAAAATTATCTGGGCGCCAGATCGTCATCTTGGAAATTATGTCCAGAAGCAGACGGGGGCTGACGTTCTCTGCTGGCAGGGCGCCTGCATCGTGCATGATGAATTCAAAACCCAGGCGCTGGCGCGCATGAAGGCACTTTATCCTGAGGCCGCCATTCTTGTTCACCCTGAGTCACCGCGGTCAATTGTCGACATGGCGGATGCCGTGGGCTCAACCAGCCAGCTTATCAACGCGGCAAGGACGTTGCCTCACAAGCAGCTCATCGTGGCGACCGATCGCGGTATCTTCTATAAGATGCAGCAGGCCGTGCCGGAGAAAGAGCTCCTTGAAGCGCCAACGGCGGGTGAGGGCGCAACGTGTCGCAGCTGTGCGCATTGCCCGTGGATGGCGATGAACGGCCTGAAGGCCATTGCCGAAGGGCTCGAGACCGGCGGTGCAGCACATGAAATCCATGTGGATGCCTCTCTGCGTGAAGGTGCGTTGATTCCGCTTAACCGCATGCTGGATTTTGCGGCTACACTACGTACTTAATTCAACACGCCGCGGAGAAAAGATGGATTTTTTTAGCACACATAACATTCTGGTTCATATACCGATTGGTGCAGGTGGCTATGACCTGTCATGGATTGAGGCCGTTGGCACGCTGGCGGGATTACTCTGTATCTGGCTGGCAAGCCTGGAGAAGATCAGCAACTATGCGTTCGGGCTGATTAACGTCACGCTGTTTGCGATTATCTTCTTCCAGATCCAGCTTTACGCCAGCCTGCTTTTACAGCTGTTCTTCTTCGCCGCCAATATCTACGGCTGGTACGCGTGGTCGCGTCAGAACAGCCAGCAGGAGGCAGAGCTGCAGATCCGCTGGCTGCCCTTGCCGAAAGCCATCGCCTGGTTCGTCGCCTGCGTGCTGGCCATTGGCTTAATGACCGTCTACATCAACCCGGTGTTTGCGTTCCTGACCCGCGTCGCCGTTTCGGTCATGTCCGGTATCGGCCTGAACGTGACGATGCCAGAGCTGCAGCCGGATGCTTTCCCGTTCTGGGATTCCTGCATGATGGTGCTGTCGATTGCGGCGATGATCCTGATGACCCGTAAATACGTTGAGAACTGGCTGCTGTGGGTCATCATCAACGTGATCAGCGTGGCGATCTTCGCCCTGCAGGGCGTCTATGCGATGTCGCTGGAATATCTGCTGCTGACCTTCATTGCGCTGAACGGCAGCCGGATGTGGATTAACAGCGCGCGTGAGCGAGGCTCTCACGCGCTTTCCAGCTAGTGGTGATGATGATGTGAATGTCCGGACTGCGCCTCGTTAAGGTGGCAGTCCGGCCCGTTACAGGGCTGATACTCCATCTGGATGGTGGAGTGGCCAATTTCGTAGTGATGCTCAAGAAAATGCTGGATGCGTTCCAGCAGCGCATCGTGGTCGTGAGGCGGGATCACCTGGACGTGCAGCGTCATGACCGGTTTTTCCCCCACCAGCCAGACGTGCACATGATGAACATTGCGGACTTCCGGGACTGAACGGCGCAAGTTGCGCTTCAGTTCGTCAATATCCATGGATGCCGGTGCCCCTTCGAGCAGTTCATTCACGCTCTCCTTCAACAGCCGCCAGGCACTGCGTAAGACCAGACACGACACCAGCACGGACAGAATCGGATCGACAGGCGTCCAGCCGGTATAGAGGATCACCAGCGCGGCGACAATCGCCCCGACGGAACCGAGTAAATCCCCCAGAACATGCAGCGCTGCCGCGCGCACGTTGAGGTTCTTTTCTCCGCTGCCGCGGTGCAGAATCCAGAAGGCCAGGATATTCGCCAGCAGCCCTGCCACGGCAATCACCATCATGGTCGCTCCGGCGATCGGCTGAGGATGCCGGAAGCGCTGTACGGCCTCCCAGACGATAAGCATGGTAATGACCACCAGCGCAATGGCGTTAACAAACGCGGCCAGGGTGGTCAGCCTCAGCCAGCCGAATGTGTGGCGCGCATTTGGTGGACGACGCGCGAACTGCACCGCCAGCAGGGCGAAGAGCAGGGCGGCGGCATCGGTCAGCATATGTCCGGCATCGGCCAGAAGCGCCAGAGAGCCGGAAACCAGGCCGCCAATGACCTCGATAATCATAAACGTTGCCGTGACGCCAAAGGCCAGCATCAGTCGTTTAGCGTTGTCGTTGCCGGGAGAATGCGAGTGGGAATGGGAGTGCGCCATGTCTGCTTTCCTGAAGTGTTATTGTTTTTAGTGTAGCGTTTTTAATAGGTTACTCCAAAAAGAAAGGAGAGCCTGGGCTCTCCTTTTTCTGACGGTTCATAACAAATTACTGGGTGGTGCCATCAGTTTTGGTATTGGCGTCGTTACCCACTTTGTCGTTAGGGTTCGGGCATTTGCCGTCCTTACACATCGAGTTCTTATGAACCTCATCCGAACTCATATTGTCATGATTCATGGTGCCGGAACCGCTGCCGTTGGGATGCAGCATCGTGCCGCCGGTGTTGGTGTTCCCGGTATTGATCTGGTTGTTGTCGACATTATTCGGGGCGATATTCTGTTTCGCATCCGGAGCGGGCTGGCCTGCTGCCGCAGCCGCATTTGCATCCCCGTTGCTGTCTGATGTGCCCGTTTCCGCGGCCAGGACGCTGCCGCTGGCCAGAGTGAGTGTGGCGGTCAGGAAGAGGGTTGCCAGTTTTGTCATTTTCATCATGGTGCTCCTGTTCTTGTCGTTACGCTGGATAACATTCTCCAACAGTGCATCTTTTTCAGAGGCGAAAGATTCCGCCTTACGGACTTACGTCAGTAGGGAATCGCGTTTAAGCGTGTAAAATTGGTTGTTACAGTTAAAAAGCTTAGGTTAGATCTCATTTTTCGCTATTTTGTGGCGATTTTTAGGCGAATTCCAGGAATTATCTGCGTGAAGTGTAAAACCGTGTTTACACTTCCTGGTCGACAAGATAGATTGAAAGGATTGCTTTCATTACTAAAGATATGGCAGAGCTGGAAAGAAAATGAATTATCAGAACGACGATTTACGCATCAAAGAGATCAATGAGTTATTACCTCCTGTAGCGCTCCTTGAGAAATTCCCCGCCACTGAAAATGCCGCAAACACGGTTTCTCATGCACGTAAAGCGATCCATAAGATCCTGAAAGGTAATGACGATCGTCTTCTGGTGGTGATTGGCCCGTGCTCCATTCACGATCCTGCAGCCGCGAAAGAATACGCTGCCCGTCTGCTCACCCTGCGTGAAGAGCTGAAGGACGAGCTGGAAATCGTCATGCGCGTCTACTTTGAAAAACCGCGCACCACCGTGGGCTGGAAAGGGCTGATTAACGACCCGCACATGGACAACAGCTTCCAGATCAACGACGGTCTGCGCATTGCGCGCAAGCTGCTGCTGGAGATCAACGACAGCGGCCTGCCTGCGGCCGGTGAATTCCTGGACATGATTACGCCACAATACCTGGCAGACCTGATGAGCTGGGGCGCAATTGGTGCCCGTACCACTGAATCTCAGGTGCACCGCGAGCTGGCGTCCGGTCTCTCTTGTCCGGTGGGCTTCAAAAACGGCACTGACGGCACCATCAAGGTCGCCATTGACGCTATCAATGCTGCAGGTGCACCGCACTGCTTCCTGTCGGTGACCAAATGGGGTCATTCCGCCATCGTTAACACCAGCGGTAACGGCGACTGCCATATCATTCTGCGCGGCGGCAAAGAGCCGAACTACAGCGCAAAACACGTGGCAGAAGTGAAGGTCGGGCTGGAAAAAGCCGGGCTGCCACCGCAGGTGATGATCGATTTCAGCCACGCCAACTCCAGCAAGCAGTTTAAAAAGCAGATGGAAGTGGGCGCAGACGTCTGTCAGCAGATTGCCGGTGGTGAGAAGGCGGTGATTGGGGTGATGATCGAAAGCCATCTGGTTGAAGGTAACCAGAACCTGGAAGGCAGCGAGCCGCTGGTGTATGGCAAGAGCGTGACCGATGCCTGCATCGGCTGGGACGATACCGACGCCATCCTGCGTCAGCTGGCGAATGCGGTAAAAGCGCGTCGCGGCTGAATTCTCAGGCACAAATAAAAAAGCGCGGAAGGCTCCGCGCTTTTTTTATGTCTGGCGAAAATTACTTCGCTTTACCCTGGTTCGCGACAGCCGCTGCTTTCGCCGCGATCTCTTCTGCGTTACCCAGATAGTAGTGTTTGATTGGCTTGAAGTTTTCGTCGAACTCATACACCAGCGGTACGCCAGTTGGGATGTTCAGTTCGAGGATTTCGTCTTCACCCATGTTGTCCAGGTATTTCACCAGCGCGCGCAGGGAGTTACCGTGAGCAGCGATGATCACGCGCTCGCCGCTTTTCAGGCGTGGCAGAATGGTTTCGTTCCAGTAAGGCACAACGCGGTCGATGGTCAGCGCCAGGCTCTCGGTGGTTGGCAGCTCAGCGTCGGTCAGCTTCGCGTAACGCGGGTCGTGGCCCGGGTAGCGCTCGTCATCTTTGGTCAGCTCTGGCGGGGTGATTGCGAAGCCGCGACGCCACTGTTTAACCTGCTCGTCGCCATATTTCTCAGCGGTTTCCGCTTTGTTCAGGCCCTGCAGCGCACCGTAGTGACGTTCGTTCAGTTTCCAGGACTTCTCAACCGGCAGCCAGGCCTGATCCAGTTCGTCCAGCACGTTCCACAGGGTGTGGATGGCACGTTTCAGCACAGAGGTGTAAGCAAAATCAAAGCTGAAGCCTTCTTCCTTCAGCAGTTTACCTGCTGCTTTTGCTTCGCTTACGCCTTTCTCAGACAGATCAACGTCGTACCAACCGGTAAAGCGGTTTTCGTTGTTCCACTGGCTTTCGCCGTGACGCACCAGGACCAGCTTAGTTATAGCCATCTCTTACTCCTCAAGCATTTTTAGAATGATAACAATTCTCATTATATTGCCGTGGCCGTGCCACCAGCAACGCTTAACCCTAACCATAGCGAAAATAGTCTCTGAGTGTAAGATGCTTGTGAATCCAGGGTTATGATTTTGTCTGCGATCGGCGCTATTTTCAGCAAGGCGCGCAGAAAAAAGCCCTCCGATGGGAGGGCTGGAAATCAATGCGGAATGAAATGATACTCTGTGACGCTAACGTACTCTTCACCCGGGCGCAGCACGCAGTCCGGCTGGGGCCATTCCGGATGGTTCGGGCTGTCCGGCAGGAACTCGCTCTCCAGTGCCAGGCCTTGCCAGTCGCTGTACTCTTCGTGTTCGCGCGCCGTCGTTCCGCCGAGATAGTTACCTGAGTAGAACTGCAGGGCAGGGGCAGTGGTATACACCGTCATCTGCAGCTTCTCATCCGCAGACCAGACCTGCGCGGCAGGTTGTTTCACATCACCTTTGGCCTGTAGCAGGAACGCGTGGTCGTAGCCTTTCACCTTGCGCTGATCGTCATCGCTCAGGAAATCCTGGGCGATCGTTTTCGCGCTGCGGAAGTCAAAGCTGGTGCCGCTCACGTCTTTGAGGCCCTGATGCGGAATGCCCATCTCGTCAACCGGCAGCCAGGCATCCGCCAGGATCTGCAGCCTGTGGTTACGCACGTCGCACTGGTTACCGTCCAGATTAAAGTACGCGTGATTGGTCAGGTTGACCGGACACGGCTTGTCGACCGTCGCACGGTATTCAATGGCGATACGGTTGTCGTCGGTCAGCGTAAAGCGCGCGGACGCGATAAGGTTCCCCGGGAAGCCCTGATCGCCGTCAGGCGAATCCAGCGAGAACAGCACTTCCCCGTCGTTTTGACGAACAATCTTCCAGCGGCGTTTATCAAACCCGTCCGGTCCGCCGTGCAGCTGGTTCTCACCCTGGCTTGGAAGCAGGGCGTACTGGACGCCGTCGAGCTCAAAACGGCTCTTCGCGATTCGGTTAGCATAGCGCCCAACGGACGCGCCCAGATAGACGGACTGATTGACGTACTGCTCAGGCGAGGCGCAGCCCAGCAGAGTCTCGCGCACGCTGCCGTCCGGCATTGGTACGCGGGCAGAAAGAAGGGTAGCACCCCAGTCCATCACCGTAACGACCATCCCTGCGCGATTGCGCAGGGTTAACAGGCGATACGGCAGACCATCCGGTGCGAGGGTAGGCGTTTCGTTTAGCACTGTCCGGCTCCTTGTGATGCTTTGCAAACATAGAAGGTTTCTTTGATACCTGTTTTTGCTTCGTACTGCTTCGCCACGGCATCCTGTACGGCAGGAACCAGCTCTTCAGGCACCAGCGCAACGACGCAGCCGCCAAAACCGCCGCCCGTCATGCGCACGCCACCTTTGTCGCCGATGGTGGCTTTGACGATGTCCACCAGGGTATCGATCTGTGGAACGGTGATTTCAAAATCATCGCGCATGGAGGCGTGAGATTCCGCCATCAGCTCACCCATACGTTTCAGGTCGCCTTTCGCCAGCGCGGAGGCGGCTTCAACGGTACGGGCATTTTCCGTCAGCACGTGACGAACGCGCCTGGCAACGACCGGATCCAGCTCGTGCGCCACTTTGTTAAATTCATTGAGCGTTACGTCGCGCAGGGCGGGCTGCTGGAAGAAGCGGGCACCGGTTTCGCACTGTTGGCGGCGGGTGTTGTACTCGCTGCCCACCAGCGTGCGCTTAAAGTTGCTGTTGATGATTACCACAGCCGCGCCTTTTGGCAGGGGAACGGCTTTAGTGCCCAGCGAGCGGCAGTCGATCAGCAGCGCGTGTTCTTTTTTGCCCAGCGCGGAGATCAGCTGGTCCATAATGCCGCAGTTACAGCCCACGAACTGGTTTTCCGCTTCCTGACCATTCAGGGCGATTTGCGCGCCGTCCAGCGGCAAATGATAAAGCTGCTGGAACACGGTACCCACGGCGACTTCCAGAGACGCAGAGGAGCTTAAGCCCGCACCCTGCGGCACGTTGCCGCTGATCACTAAATCCGCGCCGCCAAAGTTTTTGTTACGCTTCTGCAGATGCTTCACCACGCCGCGCACGTAGTTTGACCACTGCTGGCTGTCGTGCGTCACGATTGGGGCATCGAGGGAAAACGCGTCCGTCTCATTACCGTAATCCGCCGCAATCACGCGAACCTGGCGGTCGTCGCGCTTCGCACAGCTGATCACCGTCTGGTAATCGATGGCGCACGGCAGGACGAAACCGTCGTTATAGTCGGTGTGTTCACCAATCAGGTTGACGCGGCCAGGGGCCTGGATAACGTGGGTGGCAGGGTAGCCAAATTTTTCAGCAAACAGGGATTGTGTTTTATCTTTCAGACTCATTTTTTTAGACTCCTGATTCGCGATAGTGGACGTCGCTAACGGCACGCAGACGTTCTGCCGCCTGTTCCGCCGTCAGGTCACGCTGGGTTTCCGCCAGCATTTCATAGCCCACCATAAATTTACGCACCGTCGCAGAGCGCAGCAGCGGCGGATAGAAATGGGCGTGCAGCTGCCAGTGTAGATTCTCTTCGCCGTTAAACGGGGCGCCGTGCCAGCCCATGGAGTACGGGAAGGAGCACTGGAACAGGTTGTCGTAACGACTGGTCAGCTTTTTCAGCGCCAGAGCAAGGTCGTCACGCTGCGCGTCGCTGAGATCGGTGATGCGCTGTACGTGCGCTTTCGGCAGCAGCAGCGTTTCAAACGGCCAGGCTGCCCAGTAAGGCACGACGGCCAGCCAGTGTTCGGTTTCCACCACGGTGCGGCTGCCGTCGGCCAGCTCACGGCGGGTGTAATCGACCAGCATTGGGGAACCGTTTTCCGCGTAATACGCTTTTTGCAGACGGTCTTCACGCTCGGCTTCGTTAGGCAGGAAGCTGTTCGCCCAGACCTGACCGTGCGGATGTGGGTTAGAGCAGCCCATTGCCGCACCTTTGTTTTCGAACACCTGCACCCACGGGTAAGTTTGACCCAGCTCGGCGGTTTGCGCCTGCCAGGTGCTTACCACCTCTTTCAGCGCTTCCACGCTCAGCTCCGGCAGCGTTTTGCTGTGGTCGGGGGAGAAGCAGATCACGCGGCTGGTTCCGCGCGCGCTTTCGCAGCGCATCAGCGGGTCGTGGCTTTCCGGCGCGTCCGGGGTGTCGGTCATCAGGGCGGCAAAATCGTTGGTGAAGACGAAGGTGCCTTTGTAGTCCGGGTTTTTATCCCCGGTGACGCGCGTGTTGCCCGGACAGAGGAAGCAGTCCGGGTCGTGCTGTGGCAGCGTTTGTTTCGCAGGCGTTTCCTGCGCCCCCTGCCAGGGGCGCTTGGCGCGATGCGGAGAAACCAAAATCCATTGCCCGCTTAACGGGTTAAAACGACGATGCGGATGATCGACGGGATTAAATTGCGTCATGACGGATCCTTAGTCCGGATAGCCCTGCGGGTGGCGTGACTGCCAGTGCCAGGTATCCTGTGCCATTTCATCAAGCGTGCGCGTGACACGCCAGTTAAGCTCTTTGTCGGCTTTGGTGGCATCGGCCCAGTAAGCAGGCAGGTCGCCATCACGACGCGGTGCGAAGTGGTAGCTCACCGGCTTACCGCAGGCTTTGCTGAAGGCGTTAACCACGTCCAGCACGCTGCTGCCGACCCCGGCGCCGAGGTTGTAAATATGCACGCCCGGCTTGTTGGCCAGCTGCTGCATCGCCGCCACGTGGCCGTCGGCCAGATCCATGACGTGGATGTAGTCACGCACGCCGGTGCCGTCTTGGGTAGGGTAGTCATTGCCAAAAATCGCCAGCGAGTCGCGGCGACCCACGGCAACCTGCGCGATATACGGCATCAGGTTGTTCGGGATGCCCTGCGGATCTTCACCCATATCGCCGGACGGATGGGCGCCGACCGGGTTGAAGTAGCGCAGCAGCGCGATGCTCCACTCCGGCTGCGCTTTTTGCAGGTCGGTCAGGATCTGCTCCACCATCAGTTTGCTTTTGCCGTACGGGCTTTGCGGTGTCCCGGTTGGGAAGCTTTCAACGTAAGGGATTTTGGGCTGATCGCCGTAGACGGTAGCCGAAGAGCTAAAGATGAAGTTTTTGACGTTGGCCGCACGCATGGCGGAGATGAGACGCAGAGTACCGTTGACGTTGTTGTCGTAATACTCGAGCGGTTTCGCAACGGATTCACCGACCGCTTTCAGACCTGCGAAGTGGATCACCGCTTCGATGGCGTGGTCGTGAAGGATCTCGGTCATCAGCGCTTCGTTGCGGATGTCGCCTTCTACAAAAGTCGGTTGTTTACCGCCAAGACGTTCAATCACAGGCAGCACGCTGCGCTTACTGTTGCACAGGTTGTCGAGGATGATGACGTCGTGACCGTTTTGCAGCAGTTGCACGCAGGTATGACTACCTATGTAACCGCTACCACCTGTTACCAGAACTCGCATATTTCGCTCCATTGGGCTTATGGTATGTAATAACCATAGCATAACAGAGACGCGAAAAGTGTGACATGGGATAAAATAGTGGAATCGTTTACACTGTTTTTAAAGTCCGATTATCAGCCGCTGTGGGGCATTGTAGATCAACGGGATAGCAATGTCTTAGTGCAGGTTATCTGAAAAACGGAGGGCGGTGCCCTCCGGGAGTTAATCGATTTTGCTTTGCAGATAACGATACTGCTCACCGTCCGGAACAAACTCCAGCCGATGGGTGATGCAGGAGGGGGCATCTTCGGCATGGTGTGAAACGAAAAGCAGCTGCGTTTCACCTTCGCTAATCAGCACGTCCACAAAGCGGCGGATAAGCTGTCGGTTCAGCGGATCGAGTCCCTGCAGCGGTTCGTCGAGGATCAGCAGCGTAGGGTGTTTTACCAGCGCGCGAACGATCAGGGCCAGACGCTGCTGCCCCCACGACAGACTATGAAACGGCGCGTCAGCGACCCGGTTGTCCATGCCCAGGATATCCAGCCACTGCTGGGCCAGCTTGTGCTGTTTGTCCGACACCGCCTGATAAATGCCGATCGAGTCAAAATACCCGGAGAGGATCACGTTGCGTACCGTGGTACTAACCCGATAATCCAGATGCAGGCTGCTGCTGACATAGCCGATATGTTTTTTAATATCCCAGATGGTTTCGCCGCTGCCGCGACGCCGACCGAACAGCGTCAGATCGTTGCTATAGCCCTGCGGGTGATCGCCGGTGATCAGGCTCAGCAGCGTGGATTTCCCCGCGCCGTTGGGGCCGACAATCTGCCAGTGCTCGCCCGGATTGACCGTCCAGCTGAGGCGGTTAAGAATCGGGCGATCGTCATAAGCAACCATCCCGTCCCGCAGCACGATGCGCGGCTGGTGGGGGTCAAGCGCATGGCGGGCCGAAGGGGCGTCAGGTTCCGGAAGGGTAATACCATCGAGCTGTTCGCTGTGCGCGAGCTGGGCAATGAGCGCCTGCTTAAGCAGTGCGGTTTTTTCGCCGGTCTCGGTCAGGTTACAGTCGGCCAGGACGCCCGCGTGCTGGATAAAGTCCGGAATTTCATCGAAGCGGTTAAGTACCAGCACCAGGGTATATCCCTGCCGATTAAGCGACTCCAGCAGAGCAGCAAGCTGCGCACGGGACTGCACGTCAAGACCGTCGAACGGTTCGTCCAGAATAAGAAGGTCAGGCTCGCTCATCAGCGCCTGACAAAGCAGCGTTTTCCGCGTCTCGCCGGTCGAAAGGTATTTAAAGCGCCGGTTCAGCAGGGCGGTGATACCGAACCGTTCTGCCAGGCGCTGACAGCGGGCGGGGTCTTTCACCTCATCCTGAATAATTTCTGCCGTCGTACGGCCGGTATCGTCTTCGCCAGGGCTGAGTAAATCGGTGTTGTTGCGCTGCCACTCGTCGCTGACCAGCTTTTGCAGTTGTTCAAACGACAGGCGCGTCAGGCGCGTAAAGGTGCTCTGGTATTCGCCCTTGAGGAGGTTGAGCTCGCCCGCCAGCGCGCGGGCCAGCGCAGATTTACCGCTGCCGTTAGTGCCGACAAACGCCCAGCTTTCACCTGCGCGTATCGTCAAATCAGCAATCGTCAGCGTTCGGGTATCGCTAAGACGAAACGTGCCTTGCGAAATATGCAATGATGACATGATTTATCCCTGTTTTTGCAGCAATAGATATCAGGGATACGCACTGTCGGCGCGATTGTCAATGTGCTCAGCACAATGTGGCGATAATCACCCGATCTGCGTTGAACCAGGCGGTGACGACAGTACCTTCTTCTAAACCGTCCGCCTCGCTAAGCGGTATTGTCGCGCAAAGCCGTTGCCCGTCTGCCAGGGTCATCAGCACTTCGCACTGCGCCTGGCCGCGTTCGATATGGCTAATTGCGCCCTGCAGCTGGTTATCTGCTGCCTTTGCGGTGTCGGGATCGCGCGTGATATTGACCCACGGTGCTTTCAGCAGCACCAGCACCTCTTTCCCTTCGTCCAGCTCAAGGCGCTCTGCACTCTGCGCCGTTATGGCGGCTTTCAGACGGGTAGTGCCATCGGCAAGCAGGATTTCAATATGCTGCTGTACCTGCAGATTATCGCGCGCCGTCACCGTGCCAAACCACTGGTTGCGGGCGCTGGTTTGTAATGAGAAGCGGGAAATGGCGGCCAGCAAACTGTCCAGCGGAACGTCGTCGTCGTCGCTCAACACATCAAACGCTTTTTGCTGGATTCGGGCCAGCAGATCGTAAAGCTGAATAAGGCGCTGACCGTAACGTGTCACGATTGCACCGCCGCCGCCTTTGCCGCCCGTGGCTCTGTCTACCAGCGGCTGTTCGCTCAGGGTGTTCATCTCGTTGATGGCGTCCCAGGCGCTTTTATAGCTGATGCCCGCGTTTTTCGCCCCCTGGCTAATCGAGCCTGTTTGTTCTATTTGTTTAAGCAGGGCGATACGTCGCGGATCGGCGAAAAGCTTTTGCTGAAGTCGGAGTGTGAGAAGAATTTCGGCCTGCATAACAGTGTCCTGGAAAAAAGAGTATTGTGACCCAAATGGTGCAGGGCGCAAAGGGTACCGCACAAAAGGGGATGTTTTTCTCACTTGAAAGGGTAGAATAAGCTATTCACAATATCTGGAGAAAACCATGTTAGAGTTGTTGAAAAGTCTGGTATTCGCCGTGATCATGGTACCAGTAGTGATGGCCATCATCCTCGGTGCCATCTACGGCCTGGGTGAAGTGTTCAACGTCTTTTCGAACATTGGTCACAGAGACCAGGCTAAAAAGCAGCATTGATTCCCCACAAAACGCCCGGCTTGTCCGGGCGTTTTGCTCTCAAGATTTTCCCGTTTTCGCCGATAATATTTAACGTATCACACCGGTTTACCTCTTCAGCGGTACGATTTAACGCTGGGATCTCCCTGACGTTACCGTTATATTAATATGTATATAACGCTACTCACAGGAGTTAAAAATGGCACGTACCTGGGTACGCCTTTTCGCAGGGGCAACGCTGACGCTTTCACTTACCGGCCACGCGCTGGCGGACGACGGTAAAATCACGGTCTTTGCGGCGGCGTCGCTGACCAACGCGCTGCAGGATATCGCGGCGACGTATAAAAAAGAGAAAAACGTCGAGGTGGTCTCTTCTTTTGCCTCTTCCTCGACGCTGGCGCGCCAGATAGAAGCGGGCGCACCGGCGGATCTGTTCATCTCTGCCGATCAGAAGTGGATGGATTACGCGGTGGAGAAGAAAGCGATTGATGCGGCAACCCGCGAAACGCTGCTGGGGAATAGCCTGGTTGTCGTGGCGCCAAAAGCCAGCGCCCAGGCGGACATTACCATCAACAAAGAGACCAACTGGACGAGCCTGCTGAACGGTGGCCGTCTGGCGGTGGGCGATCCGGAGCACGTTCCGGCCGGTATTTATGCCAAAGAGGCGCTGCAAAAGCTGGGTGCATGGGAGACATTGTCGCCGAAGCTGGCTCCGGCGGAAGATGTACGCGGTGCGCTGGCGCTGGTGGAACGCAACGAAGCCCCGCTGGGCATTGTGTATGGCTCTGATGCCGTTGCCAGTAAAGGTGTAAAAGTGGTCGCAACGTTCCCGGAAGACTCCCACAAGAAAGTGGAATATCCTGTTGCGATTGTTGATGGACATAAAAATGCGACCGTGACGGCCTTCCGCGATTACCTGAAGGGGCCGGAAGCGTCCGCAATCTTTAAACGTTACGGATTTACGACTCACTGATGATATTGACCGATCCTGAATGGCAGGCTGTTCTGCTGAGCCTTAAAGTCTCTTCCCTGGCGGTTGCGCTGAGTTTGCCCTTTGGGATCTTCTTTGCCTGGTTACTGGTTCGCTGTCAGTTTCCCGGCAAAACGCTGCTCGACAGCGTGCTTCATCTTCCGCTCGTTTTGCCGCCCGTGGTGGTCGGTTACCTGCTGCTGATTTCGATGGGGCGGCGCGGTTTTATCGGCGAGAAGCTCTACGACTGGTTTGGGCTGACGTTTGCGTTTAGCTGGCGCGGTGCGGTACTGGCGGCGGCGGTAATGTCATTTCCGCTGATGGTGAGGGCGATACGCCTCGCGCTGGAAGGCGTGGACATGAAGCTCGAACAGGCGGCCCGCACGCTGGGGGCAGGCCGCTGGCACGTCTTTTTCACCATCACGCTTCCCCTGACGTTACCCGGCATTATTGTTGGCACGGTGCTGGCCTTCGCCCGCTCGCTGG
Organism: Enterobacter sp. PL_is514; assembly: GCF_055816715.1. Classification (NCBI taxonomy): domain Bacteria; kingdom Pseudomonadati; phylum Pseudomonadota; class Gammaproteobacteria; order Enterobacterales; family Enterobacteriaceae; genus Enterobacter; species Enterobacter sp. PL_is514. The sequence goes on from NZ_JBVPGN010000036.1 coordinate 199,693, forward strand.
GCGAGTTTGGCGCGACCATCACGTTTGTGTCGAACATCCCCGGCGAGACGCGAACCATCCCGTCGGCGATGTATACCCTGATTCAAACGCCGGGTGGTGAAGGCGCGGCGGCGCGGCTGTGTATTATTTCAATTGTGCTGGCGCTGGCATCGCTAATGGTGTCTGAATGGCTGGCGCGCCTCAGCCGCGAGCGAATGGGGAAATAAGCATGCTGGAACTCCATTTCACCCAGACGCTGGGAAACCATACCCTGACGCTTAACGAGACGCTGCCGGCAAGCGGCATCACCGCCATCTTTGGCGTGTCAGGGGCGGGAAAAACGTCGCTGATTAATGCCATCAGCGGTCTGACCCGCCCGCAGTCAGGCCGTATTGTCCTGAATGACCGCGTCCTGAATGACGTGGAGAATAAGGTTTACCTCTCGCCGGATAAGCGCCGCATCGGCTATGTTTTCCAGGACGCGCGCCTATTCCCGCACTACAGCGTGCGCGGCAATTTGCGTTACGGCATGGCGAAAAGCATGGCTTCGCAGTTTGAGAAGCTGGTAACGCTTCTAGGCATTGAACCTCTGCTCGACAGGCTGCCTTCCTCGCTTTCCGGCGGAGAAAAGCAGCGCGTGGCCATTGGCCGCGCGTTGCTGACCGCACCCGAACTGCTGCTGCTCGACGAACCGCTGGCCTCGCTGGATATTCCGCGTAAACGTGAACTTCTGCCTTATCTACAGCGCCTGACGCGGGAAATTAATATTCCGATGCTCTACGTCAGCCATTCGCTGGATGAGATCCTGCATCTCGCCGACAAGGTGCTGGTGCTGGAAGAGGGCCGCGTCAAGGCCTTCGGCAACCTGGAAGAGGTGTGGGGCAGCAGCGTAATGCACCCGTGGTTACCCCGGGAACAGCAGAGCAGCATCCTGAAAGTGAGCGTGCTGGAACACCACCCGCACTATGCGATGACCGCCCTGGCTCTGGGTGACCAGCATCTTTGGGTCAATAAGATTGATAAACCGTTACAGTCCGTACTGCGAATTCGCATTCAGGCGTCGGACGTCTCGCTGGTGCTGCAACCGCCGCTGCAAACCAGTATTCGAAATATTCTGCGCGCCAAAGTCGCGGAGTGTTTTGATGATAACGGGCAGGTGGAAGTGAAGCTTGAAGTGGGAAGCAGAACGCTCTGGGCGCGCATCAGCCCGTGGGCCAGGGATGAGTTAGGGATCAAACCCGGCCTGTGGCTTTACGCGCAAATCAAGAGTGTCTCGATCACCGCCTGATTACAGCAGGTGGGTATAAATGTACTGCGCGATGCTGTCGGTGGTGTTGTCGCCGATCACCACGTTAGCACGCGCTTTGACCGCGTCGTCGGCATTGCCCATCGCCACGCCGGTACCGGCGGCTTCCAGCATGCTGATGTCGTTGTAGTTGTCACCGAAGGCGATCACGTCCTGCATTGACCCGCCCTGCGATTCCACGTACTGCGTCAGCCGTTTGCCTTTGCTGTTGCCTTTGCGGGCAATATCCACCTGATCGTGCCAGGACCATTCGCACTCCAGACCCAGCGTCTGTTCCACGTGTTTTGCGAAGGCATTCAGTTTGGTGGTGTCTTCATCCGTCAGGGCGAATTTCCAGATAGCCTCAACGTCCTGGGCCGCCTGACGCAGGGAGGAAACCTGGGTAAAGACCGGACGCTGCGCTTCAGGCAGGGACAACGCCCAGTTGCTGGTGCGCACCACATGGCCGGTAGGGCGCTCATACACCATCGCATTATCTACGTACATCAGACCGTGAACGGCATGCTCATCCAGCAGATCAATCAGTTGCAGCGCCTGGGGAACCGGCAGCGGGTCGGATGCTAAAACCTTTTTTGCCTGATAATCATACAAATAGGTGCCATTACAACAAATTGCAGGTGTATCTAACGCCAGTGCCTGATAAAAAGGGTGAATTGCAACGTGATGTCGACCCGTTACGATAAGGAGTTGATATCCCGCTTCCTGTGCGCGTTTAAGCGCTTCCAGAGAAGAGGGAAGAAGGGTTTTTTGCGGCGTCAGTAAGGTACCGTCTAAATCCAGAGCAATCACACGCGAGGTCATCTGTTTTCCCGGGTTAATATTGAATTTACGTTTTGATGGGATGGTACACCGAGAGGCGAATGCTTCAAAACTCCTGTCGACAATTCAGCATTCACCGTCAAAAGTTAACTACTTTCATGCGCAGTGAGGAGTGAATATTCATGAAACAAACCGTTTATACCGCCAGTCCTGAAAGCCAGCAGATCCACGTCTGGCGTTTAAATACCGAAGGGACACTCACGCTGGTGCAGGTTGTTGATGTGCCAGGCCAGGTGCAACCGATGGTCATCAGCCCGGATAAACGTTTCTTGTACGTGGGTGTGCGCCCGGAGTTCCGCGTGCTGGCCTATCGCATTTCTCCGGACGATGGCGCGCTGACGTACACTGCCGAAGCCCCGCTGCCGGGCAGCCCAACCCATATCTCTACCGATCGTAAAGGCAATTTTGTCTTCAGCGGCTCTTATAACGCGGGCTGCGTCAGCGTAACGCGTCTGGAAAATGGCATTCCGGTCGAAACCGTGGATGTGGTGGAAGGGCTTGAAGGCTGCCACTCGGCGAATATCACGCCGGATAACCGCACGCTGTGGGTGCCTGCGCTGAAGCAGGATCGTATCTGCCTGTTCACCCTGAGCGACGATGGTCACCTGGTGGCGCAGAATCCTGCCGAAGTGACTACCGTTGAAGGCGCGGGTCCGCGCCATATGGTCTTCCATCCGAACCAGCAATACGCCTACGTGGTTAATGAACTGAACAGCTCAGTGGACGTCTGGGAGCTGAAAGATCCTAACGGCCAGATTGAGTGCGTGCAGACGCTGGACATGATGCCGCCTGACTTCTCCGACACCCGCTGGGCGGCGGATATCCACATTACGCCAGATGGCCGCCATCTGTACGCCTGTGACCGTACCTCCAGCCTGATTACCGTGTTTAGCGTTTCTGAAGACGGCAGCGTGCTGGCGGTTGAAGGCTTCCAGCCAACGGAAACCCAGCCGCGCGGCTTTAATATCGATCACAGCGGTAAATACCTGATTGCAGCGGGGCAGAAATCCCACCACATCGCGCTGTATGAAATTAAAGGCGAGCAGGGTCTGCTGGAAGAGAAAGGACGTTACGCCGTCGGACAGGGGCCAATGTGGGTCGTGGTTAACGCTCACTAAGCGGCTTAAAACAAAAAACCTCGCGAACGCGAGGTTTTTTTATGCCCGGTGGTTGCCGGGTGAGCACATCAAAACGTAACCAACATGGTCATCATAATGTCGACTCAAGGTGAAGTAAACGCATCGTCAACGAAGGACAAAGAACACAGAATGATTATCGGTTGTTATTTTTAAAATAATCAGTTGTTTAGAGGCGTTTTCTTTATAAATTCCTAAACTGACCTTATCTGTTTTTATGTACAGTAGTGATTTGATATCATTCTGTCCGTTGGCTTGATGTGTTGCAGTTCCGCAATTCAGGATCCGTATTCAGTCCTGGCTGTCGGGTGGTGCCGACAGTGCCTAAACTGCGGAGCACATCAAAACATAACCAACACACCTCTGGTGACAGGCCGCGGAAAGGTAAATCAGGGGAGAAGTGCTCTATACCAAAGGAGTGGCGTATGAGCGGTGTGGAATGGGCAATTCTGTTCCTGCAACTCATGGTTGCGATTATGCAACTATTGGATGCGTATCTTAAGTTTGGAGCCTGACGCATTCAGTCGCAGTAAAAAGGGGGATTAAACTCCCCCTTTTACTCTCATCTTATTACTGCTTCGGCTCAGCAACCACTTTGCTACCCAGACCGCGGTTGTTGTATTCCCACATGCGGTTGAAGTTAGCGTCGTTCAGGTTGCGCTGCACGTTCCCTTTATCATCCATCGCACCGGTATTGCCGGAGAACGGACGTTTGGAGATTGCTGCATCAGCCCACGGCTTCGCCATGTTGAAGCCTTCGTTGATCACGCTGTCGCGGATCACGACCTGGCCGTTAGTGGCAGAGTCCACGTCCAGGGAACGTCCCAGCTGCGCCACGCCGTCACCGGCAGCATTAAAGCGGCTGTTCACGGCCAGGAAGCCGTAGAAGAGGTTAGACTGGGTTGCCGGAGCAAACACGTAACCTTCCTGCTGAGTACGTGAGTTCACCACGCGGAAATCGGTGTTATCAAACACCACCGCGCCGCGACCGGACACCAGATCCACGTCACCTTCAACGTAGCTGTTGGTCACCAGGGTACGGGTCAGGCGGTTATTCTGCAGGGCGTTCTGCACGCCGCTGTTGGTCACGAAGAAGGTGTTCTGACGGCCCAGAATGTTGACGTTGTTAATCTGCACCTGGTCACCATCGCTACGCAGCGCAACGGCCTGGTGGTTACCGGCATCAACGCTGTCGCCCAGGGTATTCTGGATGGTCAGGTTCTGCAGCTGCAGACCGTTATTCTGAGACCAGAACACCGCTGAGCACATCACGCCAATGGTGGCGGAACGCTTACTCTGGCAGTTATCAAACATGTACCACGCCGGTTTACCCGGCATATATTTACCGGCCGGGTTCACCAGGTGACGCCAGGTGTTGCTGTCGATTTCGGAATCAATCGCCAGGCCAATTTTTACGTTGATAGCTTTTTCGCCCAGACCGTAAAGCGTAATGCTGCCTGGTGCGGCCGGAACATACACGGTGCCTTCATATTCACCTGGCAGGATCGCGATGTACTGGCGAGACGCGCTGTGTTTAGTGATGGCAGCATCAACCGCAGCCTGAATAGAGGTATGCGTTACGCCCTGCGCACCCGCCGGGCCTACCACGAAGTCAGGCTGTTTAGGCAGGTTAATAGACGACGGTGTCCACGGTGCAGCGTTAGGATCCATCGCTGAGAAGTAGTGCGCACGATCGAAGTTCTTCGCTTCATCAGCGGACAAAATCGGGCGGGAGGCGGTACCGGGCGCAACCTGCTCAGAAGGTCGCTGATCCGGTGGGGTTGAACTGCATGCGGATAAGGTCACGCCAAAGGCGAGTGCTAACGCCAGACGGGAAATCCTGGAAATGTTCAAGGTGAAGCTCCTGGGTATGCAAGTCTTTACGGGATAGACGAAATAGCCTGCTTTTTTATACTAAGTTGAGCGAAACGGGAAGATAAAAAGGGTAAAAGTTGCATTTTTAGCCCCGAAGCCGCAGGTAAGTGATCACAAATAAATAACATTTTCCACAAAGTCGGTTGACAGCAAGCAACAGATGAAAATAAATGTCTATACAACCTATGACAAGTGGAATGCCCATGCAGCAGATTCATCCCGACGATGTAATATGGCGAAATGCGCGACTGGCTACGATGGTGCCGGACGTCTCTGCGCCCTATGGACTGAAAGAGCAACATGCCCTGGTCGTGCGCGGCCACACCCTTCTGGCCGTGATCCCTGAATCTGACATTCCTGCCGGACACCCTCACTGTGTCGATCTCCAGGGGCGTCTGGTCACGCCTGGCCTGATTGACTGCCATACCCACCTGGTGTTTGGCGGCGATCGCGCGGCGGAGTGGGAGCAGCGTCTGAACGGCGTCTCTTATCAAGCCATCAGCGCCCAGGGGGGCGGGATTAACGCGACCGTGACGGCGACGCGCAGCAGCTCACCCGAAACCCTGCTTAAGCTGGCGCAGCAGCGGCTTCAGCGACTGATGAATGAAGGCGTCACTACGGTTGAAATCAAGTCGGGATACGGTCTAAACCCCGAGGCCGAAGAGAAGATGCTGCAGGTTGCCCGCCAGCTGAGCCTCAATAATCCGATCGATATCAGCCCTACGCTGCTGGCGGCCCATGCGGTTCCGCCGGAATACCGACAGGATCCAGATGCGTATCTCACGCTGGTCTGTGAGCAGATATTGCCCACGCTGTGGCAAAAAGAGTTATATGAAGCAGTAGATGTGTTCTGCGAAAACGTTGGCTTTACCCCGTCGCAAACCGAGCGCCTCTTTCAGGCGGCAACCGCGCTCGGCATCCCGGTGAAAGGACATGTCGAACAGCTGTCGAATCAGGGCGGTGCGGCGCTGGTTAGCCGGTATAAGGGACGCTCCGCCGATCATATCGAATATCTTGACGACGCAGGCGTTCAGGCGATGGCGGAAAGCGGCACGGTTGCGGTCCTGTTGCCGGGGGCGTTCTATTTTCTGCAGGAGCGCCAGCGTCCGCCGGTTGAACAGCTCAGAAAACAGGGTGTGCCGATGGCGGTCGCCACCGACTACAACCCCGGCACCAGCCCGTTTGCCAGCCTGCACCTGGCGATGAACATGGCCTGCGTCCAGTTCGGCCTGACGCCGGAAGAGGCCTGGGCTGGCGTGACGCGACACGCGGCGCAGGCGCTGGGGCGTGGTGCAACCCACGGACAGCTGCGGGCCGGGTTTGTCGCCGATTTTATCGTCTGGGATGCTCATCATCCGGTTGAGATGGTCTACGAGCCGGGACGCAATCCGCTGTATCAACGTATTTTCCGTGGGGAGGCAGTATGAGGTTATGGCGGTCCGTAGCCGAAACGGTCTGGCAGGGGCGCGACGACAGCGCCGAGGCCAGCAATGCGACGCGCATTTTCCAGACGATAAAGCAGCAGGGGCAGTTCACGCCGCTTTCATCCGGCATCGCGCTGATAGGCTTTGAATGTGATGCAGGGGTAAAACGCAATCAGGGCAGGCCCGGCGCCGTGCAGGCGCCTGATATGCTGCGAAAGGCGCTGGCGAATATGGCAAGCCATCAGGGACACGATCGGCTGGCGGATATGGGCTCGGTTTACGTTGAAGGCGACGAGCTGGAAGCGGCACAGCAGGCGTTAAGCGATGCCGTTACGGCCTGTCAGCAGTCCGGGATGCGTACGCTGGTCTTTGGCGGTGGGCACGAAACCGCCTGGGCACACGGTCGGGGCGTGCTGGACGCGTTCCCCAACGAGCGCGTGGCGGTGATCAATCTTGATGCGCATCTTGACCTGCGCAAGGCCGACCGGGCGACGTCCGGCACCCCGTTTCGCCAGCTGGCGCACTATTGCGATGAGCGCGGGCGGGCATTTCAGTACGCCTGCTTTGGCGTGAGCCGGGCGGCCAACACGCAGGCTCTGTGGGATGAGGCCGAACGCCTGAACGTCACGCTGGTGGAAGATCTCCATTTCAGGCGCGATGCGCTATCTGCGCTGGAAAAAGTGCTGGCGCAGGCTGACCGTATCTATCTGACGATCGATCTGGACGTCCTGCCCGCCAGTGAAATGCCTGCCGTTTCCGCTCCGGCTGCGTTAGGCATACCGGCGCTGGATCTTCTGCCGGTTATCGAACAAATCTGCCGTAGCGGTAAGCTACAGGCCGCCGATCTGGTAGAGTTTAACCCGCAGTACGATCGGGACGGACAGGGCGCAAAGCTTGCCGCCCGTCTGGCCTGGCAAATTGCTCACTGGTGGGCATAATATTATTCAAGGAGTTACGATGTTTTCACGCTCACCTCTGCCGCAGTCGAGCCCTCCCGCGCCTTTCTACGAAAAGGTGAAGCAGGCGATCAGCGAAAAAATCGCCACCGGCGTCTGGCGGCCGCACGATCGCATTCCCTCGGAGGCCGAGCTGGTGGCGCAGTTCGGTTTTAGCCGGATGACCGTCAACCGGGCGCTGCGCGAGCTGACCGACGAAGGGCTTCTGGTGCGCCTGCAGGGCGTGGGGACATTTGTGGCGGAACCGAAAGGGCAATCCGCCCTGTTTGAAATCCGCAGTATTGCCGATGAGATAACCTCGCGTAATCACCAGCACCGCTGTGAGGTGCTGGTGCTCGAAGAGACCCAGGCCAGCGCCGAGCAGGCGGTAGAGCTGAATGTCAAAGAAGGTAGCCGGATCTTCCACTCGGTTATGGTGCATTTTGAGAACGACATTCCGGTGCAGATTGAAGATCGCTGCGTGAACGCTGAACGGATACCGGACTATCTGAACCAGGATTACACCCAGACGACGCCGCACGCCTATCTCTCGCTCGTCGCACCGCTGACGGAAGGGGAGCACATTGTGGAGGCCGTGCGCGCCACGCCGCAGGAGTGCGAGCGGCTGCGCATTAAAGAGCACGATCCGTGCCTGCTGATTCGCCGTCGGACCTGGTCCTCGTCGCACATTGTGTCGCATGCCCGACTGCTTTTCCCGGGGAACCGTTACCGGCTGCAGGGCCACTTTATGTCATAAGTTTTAAAAGCGTGATAGCTAACGCAATATAACAAAATTGTATCTTTTTTGTTAAAACTGACCTTGTGTGTGCTTGTCTATACAAGTATATCTAAATGCATCACTGTCCCGTATGAGGAGCACACAATGTCGTCAGGTAAATACCGCCAGCAGGATGTCCGCGCCGCGCGCGGCACCACCCTTACCGCCAAAAGCTGGCTCACCGAAGCCCCGCTGCGCATGTTGATGAACAACCTCGATCCTGAGGTGGCGGAGAACCCCCACGAGCTGGTGGTCTACGGCGGCATAGGCCGCGCCGCGCGCAACTGGGAATGCTATGACGCAATTGTAAAATCCCTGACCGAACTCGAACACGACGAAACCCTGCTGGTGCAGTCCGGCAAGCCGGTGGGCGTGTTCAAAACGCACAAAAACGCGCCGCGCGTGCTGATCGCCAACTCTAACCTCGTGCCGCACTGGGCCACCTGGGAACACTTCAACGAACTGGACGCGAAAGGGCTGGCGATGTATGGCCAGATGACCGCGGGTAGCTGGATCTACATCGGCAGTCAGGGGATTGTGCAGGGCACCTACGAAACCTTCGTGGAAGCCGGTCGCCAGCACTATAACGGCTCGCTCAAAGGCCGCTGGGTACTGACCGCGGGTCTCGGTGGGATGGGGGGCGCGCAGCCGCTGGCCGCCACGCTTGCCGGCGCGTGCTCGCTGAACATTGAGTGCCAGCAGAGCCGCATTGATTTCCGCCTGCGTACCCGTTACGTCGACGAACAGGCAACCGATCTGGACGATGCGCTGGCGCGCATCAAAAAATACACGTCTGAAGGCAAAGCGGTGTCGATTGCCTTGTGCGGCAACGCGGCAGACATTCTCCCGCAGCTCGTCGCCCGCGGCGTACGCCCGGATCTGGTTACCGACCAGACCAGCGCCCATGACCCGCTGCACGGTTACCTGCCAAAAGGCTGGACGTGGGAAGACTATCAGCAAAAAGCGGAAACCGATCCGGAAGGCACGGTGCTTGCCGCGAAACGCTCCATGGCGGAACACGTCTCCGCCATGCTGGCCTTCAGCCAGATGGGCATTCCGACCTTTGATTACGGCAACAACATTCGCCAGATGGCGAAAGAGATGGGCGTGAATAACGCCTTCGACTTCCCGGGCTTCGTGCCTGCTTATATCCGCCCGCTGTTCTGCCGCGGTATCGGTCCGTTCCGCTGGGTTGCCCTGTCCGGTGACCCGGAGGATATCTACAAAACCGACGCCAAAGTGAAGGAGATCGTCGCCGATGACGAACACCTGCACCGCTGGCTGGACATGGCCCGCCAGCGCATTAACTTCCAGGGGCTGCCGGCGCGTATCTGCTGGGTAGGGCTGGAGTGGCGGCAAAAACTCGGTCTGGCCTTCAACGAAATGGTGCGCAGCGGTGAAGTCTCCGCGCCGATCGTCATTGGCCGCGACCACCTGGACTCCGGCTCCGTCGCCAGCCCGAACCGCGAAACCGAAGCCATGCGCGACGGCTCGGATGCGGTCTCCGACTGGCCGCTGCTGAACGCTCTGCTGAATACCGCCAGCGGCGCGACCTGGGTATCGCTGCACCACGGCGGCGGCGTGGGGATGGGCTTCTCCCAGCATTCCGGGATGGTCATCGTCTGCGACGGAACCGATGAAGCCGCCGCGCGTATCGCTCGCGTACTCCACAACGACCCGGCAACCGGCGTGATGCGTCACGCGGATGCGGGTTATGAGATTGCCATTGACTGTGCCAAAGAGCAGGGCCTTAACCTGCCGATGATCCCTGCCACACAAGGAAAGCATGAATGAACGCATTAACACTCACTCCCGGCTCGCTGACGCTCAAACAGCTGCGTAACGTCTGGCGTAAACCGGTCACCCTTTCGCTTGATGAAAGCGCGCACGCGGCCATTAATGACAGCGTTGCCTGTGTGGAAGCCATTGTGGCCGAAGGGCGCACGGCTTACGGGATTAATACCGGCTTTGGGCTGCTGGCGCAGACCCGCATCGCGACGCACGATCTGGAAAACCTGCAGCGTTCGCTGGTGCTGTCGCATGCGGCGGGCGTCGGCCAGCCGCTTGACGATGAGATTGTCCGTCTGATGATGGTGCTCAAAATCAACAGCCTGGCGCGCGGTTTCTCCGGCATCCGCCTGAGCGTGATCCAGGCGCTGATGGCGCTGGTTAATGCGGAGGTCTATCCGTGGATCCCGGCGAAGGGTTCCGTCGGGGCCTCCGGCGATCTCGCACCGCTGGCGCACATGTCGCTGCTGCTGCTGGGTGAAGGCAAAGCGCGCTGGCAGGGGGAGTGGCTTCCGGCGAAAGAGGCGCTGAAAAAAGCCGGCTTAACGCCGATCACGCTGGCGGCGAAAGAGGGGCTGGCGCTGCTGAACGGCACCCAGGCGTCGACCGCCTTCGCGCTGCGCGGCCTGTTTGAAGCGGAAGATCTGTTTGCCTCGGCGGTGGTGTGCGGTGCGCTGACTACCGAAGCGGTGCTGGGCTCGCGTCGCCCGTTCGATGCCCGCATCCACGAGGTGCGCGGTCAGCGCGGGCAGATCGATGCTGCCGCGATGTACCGTCACGTGCTTACCGACACCAGCGAGATCGCGGATTCACACCACAACTGTGAGAAGGTACAGGATCCTTATTCCCTGCGCTGCCAGCCGCAGGTGATGGGCGCGTGCCTGACGCAGCTGCGCCAGGCGGCGGAGGTGCTGCTGGTGGAGGCCAACGCGGTGTCCGATAACCCGCTGGTGTTCGCCCAGGAAAACGAGGTGGTCTCCGGCGGTAACTTCCACGCCGAGCCTGTGGCAATGGCGGCGGATAATATCGCCCTGGCGATTGCCGAAGTCGGCGCGTTGTCCGAGCGCCGTATCGCGCTGATGATGGATAAACATATGTCCCAGCTGCCACCGTTCCTGGTGCGTAACGGCGGGGTCAACTCGGGCTTTATGATTGCTCAGGTGACGGCCGCAGCGCTGGCAAGCGAGAACAAAGCCCTGTCGCACCCGCACAGCGTGGACAGCCTGCCAACGTCTGCAAACCAGGAAGATCACGTTTCGATGGCACCGGCTGCTGGGCGTCGTCTCTGGGAAATGGCCTCCAACACCCGCGGCGTGCTGGCGGTGGAATGGCTGGCGGCAAGTCAGGGTATCGATCTGCGTGAAGGGCTAAAATCCAGTCCGCTGCTGGAGCAGGCGCGTCATGCGCTGCGCGAGCATGTATCGCATTACGATGACGACCGCTTCTTTGCGCCGGATATTGATAAGGCGATGCAGCTTCTGGAAGAGGGGCGGCTGGTGGGGCTGTTACCTTCGGTGCTGTGATTTTTCCCCTCACCCTAACCCTCTCCCAAAGGGAGAGGGAATTGCCAGGTTTTCTCCCTCTCCCTGTGGGAGAGGGCCGGGGTGAGGGCATCAGCCCGCACTATTACGAATACATCGCCGTAATCGACGCGCTGCCAAGCGTATGGAAATGCACGTTAAACCCGACCATCGCGCCGCTCGCCCCTTCATCGACCTCAATCTTCTCCACATCCAGCGCGTGCACCGTGAAGATATAGCGGTGGGTTTCCCCTTTTGGCGGCGCCGCGCCGCCGTAGCCCGCTTTACCGAAGTCAGTGCGCGTCTGAATGGCACCTTCAGGCAGGGCAACCAGGTCTGAACCGGAACCCTGCGGCAGGACGCGCGTGTCGGCAGGCAGGTTCGCCACAATCCAGTGCCACCAGCCGGAGCCAGTAGGCGCATCCGGGTCGTAGCAGGTCACGACAAAGCTTTTGGTGCCTGCCGGAACCTCATCCCATGCCAGGTGTGGGGAGATATTGTCTCCCTGATACCCCATGCCGTTGAAAACGTGACGCTCCGGCAGTTTTTCGCCGTCGCGCAGATCTTTGCTGATGATTTTCATACGGTTTACCCTCGTTGATCGCTCGTTCAGCAAGTGTAATGCATAGGGTTAAATCGTGAAATGCGCGGGAATGTTAACGGCTGTTACAACCGCGTCGGTTAATTTACGCAGCTGCTCCGACGTAATGCTGTACGGCGGCATCAGGTAGATAAGCTTGCCGAAAGGCCGTACCCACACGCCCTGGTCCACGAAGAAGCGCTGTAGCGCCGCCATATTCACCGGATGGGTGGTTTCAATCACCCCGATGGCGCCCAGCACGCGCACGTCCGCGACGAAATTCGCCCCTGAGGCGGCGCTCAGCTCTGCTTTCAGCTGCGCTTCAATCGCCGCCACCTGCGTTTGCCACTCGCCGCTCTCCAGAATGGCGAGGCTTTCGCTTGCGACGGCGCAGGCGAGAGGATTACCCATAAACGTCGGGCCGTGCATAAAGCAGCCTGCTTCGCCGTCGCTGATGGTGTCGGCGACCTGGCGGGTCGTGAGCGTGGCGGAGAGCGTCATGGTGCCGCCGGTCAGCGCTTTGCCGAGGCACAGAATATCCGGGGCGATACCCGCATGTTCGCAGGCAAACAGCTTGCCGGTGCGGCCAAAGCCGGTGGCGATCTCATCGGCAATCAGCAGAATGCCCTCGCGGTCGCACATCCTGCGAATACGCTTCAGCCATTCCGGGTGGTACATCCGCATCCCGCCCGCGCCCTGCACAATCGGCTCAAGTATCACGGCGGCGATTTCATGGCGATGCGCCGCCATCAGCCGCGCGAAGCCGACCATGTCCATTTCGTTCCACTCGCCGTCGAAGCGGCTCTGGGGGGCCGGGGCAAACAGGTTTTCCGGCAGATAGCCCTTCCACAGGCTATGCATGGAGTTGTCCGGATCGCATACCGACATCGCCCCGAAGGTATCCCCGTGATAGCCGTTGCGGAAGGTGAGGAACCGCTGGCGCGTTTCGCCTTTCGCGTGCCAGTACTGCAGCGCCATTTTCATCGCCACTTCCACCGCCACGGAGCCGGAATCCGCCAGGAACACGCACTCCAGCGAGTCAGGCGTCATCGCCACCAGGCGACGGCATAAATCCACCGCGGGCTGATGGGTGATCCCGCCGAACATCACGTGCGACATCTGGTCAATCTGCGCCTTCATTGCCGCATTCAGGCGCGGGTGGTTGTACCCATGAATGGCCGCCCACCAGGAGGACATCCCGTCAACGAGCTGTTCGCCGCTGGCGAGATGCAGCTCGCAGCCGTGGGCGGAGGTCACCGGATAGACGGGAAGGGGGCGGGTCGTGGAGGTGTAAGGGTGCCAGATATGCTGCTTGTCGAAGGCGAGATCGTCCTGGGTCATAATCGACTTGTAAACCATTTTGAAAAGTTTTAGGTTTACGAGTATAAACCGAACCGAAAATTAACAAAACCCTTTGGAGAAGCCCCATGGCTCACCACGCACGCTGGACGATGTCGCAAGTCACTGAATTATTCAATAAACCTTTCCTTGAGCTGATGTTCGAAGCCCAACAGGTGCATCGTCAGCACTTCGATCCTCGCCATGTTCAGGTCAGCACGCTGCTGTCGATCAAAACCGGTGCCTGCCCTGAAGACTGCAAATATTGCCCGCAGAGCGCGCGCTACAAAACCGGCCTGGAATCCGAACGGCTGATGGAAGTGGAGCAGGTACTCGACTCGGCGCGCAAGGCGAAAAACGCCGGCTCGACCCGCTTCTGCATGGGCGCGGCGTGGAAGAACCCGCACGATCGCGACATGCCTTACCTGGAGCAGATGGTAAAAGGCGTGAAGGAGATGGGTCTCGAAGCCTGTATGACGCTCGGCACGCTCAACGAGGAGCAGGCGCAGCGCCTCTCGGCGGCGGGGCTGGACTACTACAACCACAACCTCGACACCTCGCCGGAATTTTACGGCAACATCATCACCACGCGTACCTACCAGGAGCGTCTGGATACGCTGGATAAAGTGCGTGATGCCGGAATCAAAGTGTGCTCCGGCGGTATCGTGGGCCTGGGAGAAACGGTGAAAGACCGCGCGGGCCTGCTGCTGCAGCTGGCTAACCTGCCGACCCCGCCGGAAAGCGTGCCGATCAACATGCTGGTGAAGGTCAAGGGCACGCCGCTGGCGGACAACGACGACGTGGATGCGTTTGATTTTATTCGCACCATCGCGGTGGCGCGCATCATGATGCCGACCTCTTTCGTGCGCCTCTCTGCCGGTCGCGAGCAGATGAACGAGCAGACCCAGGCCATGTGCTTTATGGCCGGAGCCAACTCTATCTTCTACGGCTGCAAGCTGCTGACCACGCCGAACCCGGAAGAGGACAAAGACGTTCAGCTGTTCCGCAAGCTGGGGCTTAACCCGCATCAGACCGAGGTGCTGACGGGCGATAACGAGCAACAGCAGCAGCTGGAGCAGCAGATTTTCAACGCCGACACCGACCAGTTCTACAACGCGGCAGCCGTATGACCTGGCAGGCACGTATCAACTCTGCGCTTGACGACCGTCGGGCGGCAGAGGCATTTCGCGTTCGCAGGGTGGTGGAAAACGGCGCGGGCCGTTTTCTTACCCGCGACGGGCGGCAGTTTTGTAATTTCTCCAGCAACGACTATCTCGGGCTGAGCCAGCATCCGGCCATTATCCGCGCCTGGCAGCAGGGCGCTGAGCGGTTTGGCGTGGGCAGCGGCGGCTCGGGACACGTCAGCGGATACACCACGGCGCATCAGGCGCTGGAAGAGGAACTGGCTGACTGGCTCGGCTACCCGCGCGCGCTGCTGTTTATCTCCGGCTTTGCCGCCAACCAGGCGGTCATCACGGCCCTGATGGGGAAGGTCGATCGCATTGTCGCCGACCGCCTGAGCCACGCCTCCCTGCTGGAGGCGGCAAATTTAAGCCCGGCGCAGCTGCGGCGTTTTGCCCATAACGATGCGGGACAGCTTGCTGCGCTGCTGGATAAACCCTGCGAAGGACAACAGCTGGCGGTCACGGAAGGGGTGTTCAGCATGGACGGCGACAGCGCGCCGCTTGCCGCGCTGCACGAGGCCGCAAAGCGGCAGCATGCCTGGCTGCTGGTCGACGATGCCCACGGCACTGGCGTGATGGGCGACGAAGGGCGCGGGAGCGCGTATCAGCAAAACGTGAAGCCGGAACTGCTGATTGTCACCTTCGGCAAAGGCTTTGGCGTTAGTGGTGCCGCCGTGCTGTGCAGCGAATCCGTCGCCGACTATCTGCTGCAGTTTGCCCGACACCTGATTTACAGCACCAGCATGCCTCCGGCGCAGGCCGTGGCGCTGTCAGCGTCGCTGGCGGTGATACGCAGCGCGGAAGGGGATGAGCGTCGCCAGCGGCTGGCAGAGCATATCGCCCACTTCCGTCAGGGACTCGCGGCGCTGCCCTTCCGCAGCACCGATTCGCAGAGCGCTATCCAGCCGGTGATTGTCGGTGAAAATGCCCGCGCGCTGGCCCTGGCACAGGCGCTGCGCCAGCGCGGCATGTGGGTGACCGCCATCCGCCCGCCAACGGTCCCGCCAGGTACCGCGCGGCTGCGCTTAACCCTGACGGCGGCGCATGAACGACAGGATATTGAGACGTTGCTGGAGGCGCTCCATGTTGCCGGTGAATAAGCAGGCCATCGCGGCGGCATTTGGTCGCGCCGCGCAGAGCTATTCGCAGCACGATGAGCTGCAGCGTCTGAGCGCGCAGGGGCTTCTGACCGCGCTTGGCGAGAGCCGTTTTCCCCAGGTGCTGGACGCCGGCTGTGGTCCGGGCAGCAACAGCCGCTACTGGCGCGGGGCGGGAAGCCAGGTCACGGCTATCGACCTCTCAGAGCAGATGCTCGACGAGGCGCGTCAAAGGCAGGCAGCGGATCGCTATCTGCTGGCCGATATCGAGGCGATCCCGCTGGCGGATGCGCAGTTCGATCTGGTCTGGAGCCATCTGGCGGTCCAGTGGTGCAGCAGCCTGCCGCAGGCCTTGCGCGAGCTTTATCGCGTGGCGCGACCGGGCGGGAAGGTGGCCTTTACCACCTTGCTGGAAAGTTCGCTGCCGGAGCTGAATCAGGCCTGGCAGGCAGTCGATGAACAGCCGCACGCTAACCGGTTTTTATCGCATGAGCAGGTGATGCAGGCGCTGGCAGGCTGGCGCGCTCGCAGCGTGGTGCAGACCATCACGCTCAATTTTAGCGATGCGTTCAGCGCCATGCGTTCGCTGAAGGGCATAGGCGCCACGCACCTGCATACCGGACGCGAGAAAAAACCGCTCACCCGCGGTCAGCTGCAGCGCCTTGAGCTGGCCTGGCCGCAGCAGCGGGGTCAATTCCCGCTCTCCTATCAACTTTTTCATGGGATTATCGAACGTGACTGAACGTTATTTTGTCACCGGCACGGACACAGAAGTGGGCAAAACGGTGGCCAGCTCTGCGCTGCTGCAGGCGGCACGAAAGCTCGGAAAAAACACCGCCGGATATAAGCCCGTTGCTTCCGGCAGCGAGATGACGGCGGAAGGGTTACGCAACACCGACGCGCTGGCGCTCCAGCGTAACAGCACGCGTGAACTCGCCTATTCAGCGGTCAATCCGTACACCTTTGCCGAGCCGACCTCGCCGCACATCATCAGCGCTGACGAAGGTCGTCCGATTAATTTCGCCGTGCTTTCAGCCGGGTTACGGGCGCTGGAAAGCCAGGCCGACTGGGTGCTGGTGGAAGGGGCTGGCGGCTGGTTTACGCCGCTTTCGGACACGCAGACGTTTGCTGACTGGGTGCAGGCCGAGCAGCTTCCGGTCATTCTGGTCGTCGGCGTTAAGCTGGGCTGTATCAATCACGCCATGCTGACCGCGCAGGCCATACGGCAGGCCGGGCTGCGTCTGGCGGGCTGGATAGCCAACGACGTGGTTGCGCCGGGGAAACGACATCAGGAGTATCTGGCGACGCTCAGGCGCGTTCTTCCCGCCCCGTGCCTCGGGGAAATTCCCTGGCTTGCTGACGGCGCGGAAAATGCCGAAACCGGGCGTTATCTCGATCTCAGCGTCTTGCTTCCCGCGACATCCAGTGCGCGATAAGCTCGTCATCCAGTTCGTTAACGTGGCCCTGCGCCACGTTACGCCCGCGATAGAGCATACAGAAACGGTCCGCAACCCGGCGGATAAACGACAGCTGCTGCTCCGCTAACAGCACCGTCATACCTAACTCCCGGTTTAAGCGCACCAGCAGCTGCCCCAGCTTCTGGGCGAAGCTGTGTCCTGCGCCGTGCAGGGGCTCATCGAGGATCAGCAGGTGAGGACGGTTCACCAGCGCATTAGCCAGCGCCAGCTGGTACTGGTCGTCCGGAGAGAGCGTGTTGGCGCGGGTCTGTCGCAATGCGTAGAGCGCCGGAAACAGGTCGTAAACGTCGCTTTTCGCTTCCGGATTGGGTTTCCCCATCGCCCGCATGGCGATATGCAGATTCTCCTCAATCGTTAACTGGGAGAAGATCCGCCTGTCCTGCGGGACATAGCCTATCTCCGTTCCTGAACGCTGTTCTGGCGGCAGGTTAAGCAAATCGCGCGGCGGCGCGCCTGCCTCATGCCAGATGATGCTGCCGCTTTCGACGGGCACTCTCCCGGCGATGCAATTCATGAGGGTGGTTTTCCCCATTCCCGGCAGGCCAACGACGCCTGTACACATTCCTTGCGGAAAATCCAAATTCACGTTCCATAGCGTATGTTGGCTTCCGTAAAACTGATTCACAGCACGCAGACTCAACATCTTTCTCTCCTTAAAAATGTGTGTAGGTGAGGCTCGGGTTTGAATCTGCAAAACCCCTGCCAGAAACCGAAAAATGTTTAAAAAACCGGCTTTTTTAGGAATAAGTCATCGGAGAGGGGCCGAGAAAAAACGGGATTGCACATCGACGGTGCTGGCGGTGTTGAGTTGTGGTGCAGAACCCGAAATGCTGAAAATGTGAGCAAGATCGCATCGGTTGGTTATGAATGACGCAACTGTTAATCAGCAAAAAATAGCTATAAAAATTTTTTACCGCCGTCTCGTGGGAAAATCCGGGAATTTGCCGAGCGCCAGTCTGCATGGGCTGGAAGCAGTTATCCACTATTCCTGTGGATAACCATGTGCATTAGAGTTAGAAAACACGCGATAAGCGAGAGAAGACGCGGCTTACGCCCAAATTGACGCGAAACGCGGCTTTAGAAAATATCGTTTATTATTTAATTGCTTAGATAAAAGCAATTCCCGTCATGAAAGTGTCACCCGTTGCCACAAAACTATCATTACCTGGCTTGACAAATGTTAAAAAAGAAAAAGTTCTGGGGATAACCTGACCTGACTGGTGTTTTATATTGTCACAGTCCAAATTTTGGTCGCTATCGCGCTAATCATTCAGGCGCTACTCTAAATATCCTGACATGCTACTGGTTTTTCATCCAGTGTTTTTTACTGGCATTCCTGGCAACAAGGAGTAAAATTACTCACCTGCCGCTTATAACGTCATCAGGTTGTCGCCCATGAGTAAACCGTTCAAATTGAATTCTGCTTTCCGTCCATCTGGCGATCAGCCTGAGGCGATCCGTCGTCTGGAAGAAGGGCTGGAAGATGGGCTGGCGCACCAGACGCTGCTGGGGGTAACCGGCTCGGGTAAAACGTTCACTATCGCCAACGTGATTGCGGATCTCCAGCGCCCCACGATGGTGCTGGCACCCAATAAAACCCTGGCCGCACAGCTTTACGGCGAGATGAAAGAGTTCTTCCCGGAAAACGCCGTGGAGTATTTCGTCTCCTACTACGATTACTACCAGCCTGAAGCCTATGTACCGAGCTCTGACACCTTCATTGAGAAAGATGCCTCGGTGAACGAACACATCGAGCAGATGCGTCTGTCGGCCACTAAGGCGCTTCTGGAGCGTCGCGATGTGGTCGTTGTCGCATCGGTTTCCGCGATCTACGGCCTGGGCGATCCGGATCTCTATCTCAAGATGATGCTGCACCTGACGCAGGGGATGATCATCGACCAGCGCGCCATCGTCCGTCGTCTGGCTGAGCTGCAGTATGCCCGTAACGATCAGGCGTTCCAGCGCGGCACCTTCCGCGTACGCGGTGAGGTGATCGACATCTTCCCGGCGGAATCGGACGATATGGCGCTGCGCGTCGAGTTGTTCGACGAAGAGGTTGAACGCCTGTCGCTCTTCGACCCGCTGACCGGACACGTTGAGTCGGTGATCCAGCGCTTCACCATCTACCCGAAAACGCACTACGTGACGCCGCGCGAGCGTATCGTGCAGGCGATGGAAGAGATCAAAGTGGAGCTGGCCGAGCGCCGTAAGGTGCTGCTGGCCAACAATAAGCTGCTGGAAGAGCAGCGCCTGAGCCAGCGTACCCAGTTTGACCTTGAGATGATGAACGAGCTGGGCTACTGCTCCGGCATTGAAAACTACTCCCGCTTCCTCTCCGGGCGCGGGCCGGGCGAGCCGCCGCCGACGCTGTTTGATTACCTTCCGGCAGACGGTTTGCTGGTGATCGATGAATCCCACGTTACGATCCCGCAGATCGGCGGGATGTACCGCGGCGACCGGGCGCGTAAAGAGACGCTGGTGGAGTACGGATTCCGCCTGCCGTCGGCGCTGGATAACCGTCCGATGAAGTTTGAAGAGTTTGAGGCGCTCGCGCCGCAAACCATCTACGTCTCGGCCACGCCGGGCAACTACGAGCTGGAGAAATCCGGTGAAGATGTTGTCGATCAGGTTGTGCGTCCAACGGGTCTGCTCGACCCGATTATTGAAGTTCGTCCGGTGGCCACCCAGGTGGACGATCTGCTCTCGGAAATTCGCGCCCGTTCCGCCATCAACGAGCGCGTGCTGGTGACCACGCTCACCAAGCGTATGGCGGAAGACCTGACCGAGTATCTCGAAGAGCACGGCGAGAAGGTGCGTTATCTGCACTCGGATATCGATACCGTGGAGCGCATGGAGATTATCCGCGACCTGCGTCTGGGCGAGTTTGACGTGCTGGTGGGGATTAACCTGCTGCGAGAAGGTCTCGATATGCCGGAGGTCTCGCTGGTGGCGATTCTGGATGCGGACAAAGAGGGCTTCCTGCGTTCTGAACGCTCCCTGATCCAGACCATCGGCCGCGCCGCGCGTAACGTCAACGGTAAAGCGATTCTGTACGGTGACAAAATTACCCCGTCGATGGCGAAAGCGATTGGTGAAACGGAGCGCCGCCGCGAGAAACAGCAGCGCTACAACGAAGAACACGGTATTACGCCGCAGGGTCTGAACAAGAAGGTGGTGGATATTCTGGCGCTGGGTCAGAACATTGCCAAAACCAAAGCGAAAGGCCGCGGCAAGGCGCGTTCAGTGGTGGAAGAAGATACCGTCGTGCTGACGCCGAAAGCGCTGCAGCAGAAAATCCACGAGCTGGAAGGTCAGATGATGCAGCACGCGCAGAACCTGGAGTTCGAAGAGGCGGCGCAGATCCGCGACCAGCTTCATCAACTGCGGGATCTGTTTATCGCGGCATCGTGAGACGGTTTTGCCCGGTGGCGCTGCGCTTACCGGGCCTACGGGGTTAGCGTCTTTTGTAGCCCCGGTAAGCGCAGCGCCACCGGGGGGTTTTTGCTAACCCAGCGCCTGAATCGCCTTCTCCAGCGCCTCGCGCAGCAGATGGCGGTCGTGGCGATACTTGATGTCTGAGGCCTCCAGCGGCTCCTGCACCACCAGACGATTGCCAATCCCTGACACATCCACTTTTGGTCCCACGACTACGCCGTCAATGATTTTCTTGCCGACGTAATGCTCCATTAATTCAAGTTTGTCTGCCAGCGACAGGCTCGCCGCCGCCGGGCTCAGTTCACGTCCCAGATTACCGATGTAAACCATCGGCGCCGGGGTGCGGCGCAGTGCCTGCGCAAGCTCTTTCACCAGCAGAATGGGCATCAGGCTGGTATAAAAACTGCCTGGACCGATCAGGATAAGATCCGCTTCCCCGATTGCCTCTATCGCTTCACGCGTGGCGGGCACGCTCGGATAGGTCATCAACTCCGTTGGCGGCAGAAGGAGCTGGTCAATATTCACCTCGCCGTAAACTTCATGCCCTTCGGCGTCGATGGCCATCAAGTCAACCGGTTGTTCAGACATGGGGATCAGGAATGCGTCCACTTTGAGCAGATTACGGATTAAGTTGATGGCTTCGAGAGGCCGTACGCTCAGGTGATCCAGCGCCTTTAACATCAGATTTCCGAGGTTATGCCCGGAAAGTTCGCCATTACCGCCAAAACGGTACTCAAACATCGCCGACGCGACGCTCGGCTCGGTAATTAACTGATTCAGGCAGTTGCGCATATCTCCCCAGGCAATGCCGCCTTCGGCACGACGAATGCGCCCGGTTGAGCCGCCGTTATCGGTGGTGGTCACTATCCCTGTCAGCCTTGAGCCCAGTGACGACAAAGAGGACATAACCCGGCCTAAGCCGTGTCCTCCGCCAAGAGCGACCACTCGGTCAAGATCCGCAAAAGTGCGATTGCGCATACGTATTCCTTATCACGTTCGATCGCGTAACAGTAACCTAACTACCCCTAAAAGACGATGCCTCACCCGATGCAAAATGACGTATATCAATGTGAAAATGCGGTTTTTAGGTATTCTGTAGCGAAAATGGACGAATGACTCGCTATATACTTAATTATATAGCGAAAAGCGATAATGGCGCCGTCAGAATTTCCGCGCTACTATCGCCCTAACCACGTTTTCTAAATTGAAAACATACACTCTAGCCCTTGTGCCTGTGTCGAAAGATATGGCGCTCTGGCCGTGGCGAATTTGCCACCAGGGTACAGAAAGAAATGACTGTGCCTCCCGATCTGGAAAGGTGTACATGGCTTCACAACTTACTGATGCTTTCGCGCGTAAGTTTTATTACTTACGTCTGTCGATTACCGATGTGTGCAACTTCCGTTGCACCTACTGCCTGCCCGATGGCTACAAACCGGGCAGCGTCACCAATAACGGCTTTCTCTCCGTGGATGAAGTGCGCCGCGTCACGCGCGCCTTCTCTGAGCTCGGCACCGAAAAAGTGCGCCTTACCGGCGGTGAACCCTCGCTGCGCCGCGATTTCCCTGACATCATTGCCGCGGTACGTGAAAACGAACGTATCCGCCAGATTGCGGTGACCACCAACGGTTACCGCATGGCGCGCGACGTGGCGACCTGGCGCGATGCGGGGCTGACGGCGATCAACGTCAGCGTCGATAGCCTGGACGCCCGCCAGTTCCACGCCATTACCGGCCAGGATAAATTCCAGCAGGTCATGGACGGTATCGATGCGGCATTTGCGGCCGGCTTCGAAAAAGTCAAAGTCAACACGGTGCTGATGCGTGATGTAAACCATCACCAGCTTGATACCTTCCTGGCGTGGATTAAATCCCGCCCCATTCAGCTGCGTTTTATTGAGCTGATGGAAACCGGCGAGGGTAGCGAGCTGTTCCGCCGCCATCACATCTCCGGCATGGTGCTGCGCGACGAGCTGCTAAAACGCGGCTGGCTCCATCAGATCCGCCAGCGCAGCGACGGCCCGGCGCAGGTCTTCTGCCACCCGGATTACGAAGGCGAGATCGGGCTTATCATGCCTTACGAGAAAGATTTCTGCGCCAGCTGCAACCGCCTGCGCGTCTCCTCCGTGGGCAAGCTCCATCTTTGCCTGTTTGGTGACGGCGGCGTAGACCTTCGCGATCTGCTGGAAGACGATGCGCAGCAGGACGCGCTTGAAGCACGCATTTCTGAAGCGCTGACGCATAAAAAACAGACCCACTTCCTGCATCAGGGCAATACCGGCATTACTCAGAACCTGTCCTACATCGGCGGGTAATCAGGCTTAAGAAGGAAACAGAAAATGAGTCAGGTAAGCGCAGAATTTATCCCGACACGCATTGCGATCCTTACCGTTTCCGACCGTCGTGGCGAAGAGGATGATACCTCCGGCCACTGGCTGCGCGAGGCGGCCCATGACGCGGGGCATCACATCGTCGATAAAGCGATCGTGAAGGAGAACCGCTACGCCATTCGCGCGCAGGTCTCTCAGTGGATCGCCAGCGATGAGGTGCAGGTGGTGCTGATCACCGGCGGCACCGGCTTTACCGCAGGCGATCAGGCGCCCGAAGCGCTGATCCCGCTGTTCGACCGCGAGGTGGAAGGATTCGGCGAGGTGTTCCGCATGCTCTCCTTTGAAGAGATCGGTACCTCCACGCTGCAGTCGCGCGCCGTTGCCGGGGTGGCGAACAAAACCCTGATTTTCGCCATGCCGGGCTCGACCAAAGCCTGCCGCACCGCGTGGGAAAACATCATCGCCCCGCAGCTGGACGCCCGTACCCGTCCGTGTAATTTCCATCCCCATTTAAAGAAATAAGCTATGTCACAACTGACCCACATTAACGCCGCCGGTGAAGCGCATATGGTGGATGTTTCCGCCAAAGACGAAACGGTGCGCGAGGCGCGCGCGGAAGCGTTCGTCACCATGCTGCCGGAAACGCTGGCGATGATCATCGACGGCAGCCATCACAAGGGTGATGTCTTTGCCACCGCGCGCATCGCGGGGATTCAGGCCGCCAAGCGCACCTGGGATCTCATCCCGCTGTGCCATCCGCTGATGCTGAGCAAGGTGGAAGTGAACCTTCAGGCGCAGCCGGAGCATAATCGGGTGCGGATTGAATCGCTGTGCCGCTTAACCGGCAAAACCGGCGTGGAGATGGAGGCGCTGACGGCGGCCTCCGTCGCCGCGCTGACCATCTACGACATGTGCAAAGCGGTGCAGAAAGATATGGTGATTGGCCCGGTTCGCCTGCTGGCAAAAAGCGGCGGAAAATCCGGTGATTTTAAGGTGGACAGCCATGATTAAGGTGCTCTTTTTTGCGCAGGTGCGCGAGCTGGTGAATACCGACAGCCTGACGCTGGATGCGTCTTTTGAAAACGTTGCTGCCCTGCGCGCGCATCTCGCGGCACAGAGCGACCGCTGGGCGCTGGCGCTGGACGAAGGCAAGCTGCTGGCCGCCGTTAACCAGACGCTGGTGGAATTCACCCACTCGCTGGCCGAAGGGGATGAAGTGGCCTTCTTCCCGCCGGTAACGGGGGGCTAAGATGGCTGACACCCGCATTCTGGTGAGCCCCGGGCGTTTTAACGTGGGGACCGAATACAGCTGGCTGGCGGAACGCGATGAAGACGGCGCGGTCGTGACCTTTACTGGCAAGGTGCGCAACCACAACCTCGGCGACAGCGTGAAGGCGCTGACGCTGGAGCACTATCCGGGGATGACGGAGAAGTCGCTGGCGGAGATTGTGGAGGAGGCGCGGGGCCGCTGGCCGCTCGGCCGCATCACGGTAATTCACCGCATCGGCGAGATGTGGCCTGGCGAGGAGATTGTCTTCGTTGGAGTGACCAGCGCGCACCGCGGCAGCGCGTTTGCGGCAGGGGAGTTCATTATGGATTACCTCAAAACCAGAGCGCCGTTCTGGAAGCGCGAAGCCACGCCGGAAGGCGATCGCTGGGTAGAATCTCGCGACAGCGATAAACAAGCCGCCAGCCGTTGGTAGTCGGTTTACGTGGATGTGTTAATCTTAACGTGTGTGTCTACTTAATCTTAATCAGGAGTGAATCATGGACCGATTTCCGCGTTCCGATTCAATAGTACAGCAGACCCGTAGCGGCCTGCAGACGTATATGGCTCAGGTGTACGGCTGGATGACGGTTGGCCTGCTGCTTACCGCGTTTATCGCGTGGTATGCGGCGAACACGCCGGAGCTGATGATGTTTATCTTCTCCAGTAAGATCACCTTCTTTGGGCTGATTATCGCGCAGCTGGCGCTGGTGTTTGTGCTTTCCGGTCTGGTGCAAAAGCTGAGTGCCGGCATGGCAACGACCCTGTTTATGCTCTATTCGGCACTAACGGGGCTGACGCTTTCCAGCATCTTTATCGTTTACACCTACTCATCCATTGCCAGCACCTTCGTGGTCACCGGCGGGATGTTCGGTGCGATGAGCCTGTACGGCTACACCACGAAACGCGATCTGAGCGGCTTCGGCAGTATGCTGTTTATGGGGCTGATCGGGATTGTGCTGGCGTCGCTGGTGAACCTGTGGCTGAAGAGCGAAGCGCTGATGTGGGCCGTGACCTACATCGGGGTGGTGATCTTCGTTGGATTGACGGCGTATGACACCCAGAAACTGAAAAACATCGGCGAGCAGATCGACGTGCGCGACAGTTCAAACCTGCGCAAATACGCGATCCTGGGCGCGCTAACGCTGTATCTGGACTTCATCAACCTGTTCCTGATGCTGCTGCGTATTTTCGGCAACCGTCGTTAAGGTTGCTTTGCCGGGTGGCGGCTTCGCCTTACCCGGCCTACGAAGCGCGAACCGTAGGTCGGGTAAGGCGAAGCCGCCACCCGACTTATTCACTTCGCTAGCATCCTCTCATTCTTCGCCCGCAGCTTTTTCGCCCGACTTTCCAGCACCAGATAGCAGACCGTTGCCAGCGCCAGCGGCAGGAAGTAATACAGCATGCGGTAGGCGAGCAGGGCAGCGATGATGGCACCCTGAGAAACGTGCTCCCCGGCCAGCAGGGCAATAAACACCGCCTCCAGCACGCCGATCCCCGCCGGAATATGCACAATCACCCCGGCAATACTGCTCACCAGCAGCACGCCCAGCACGAAGAAGTAATTTACGTCCTCGCCAATCAGCAGCCAGATGATGGCTCCCATCGCCATCCAGTTAGCGCTGGAAACCGCCATCTGCAGCACCGCAAACTTCCACGAGGGCAGGACCAGCTTTTGCCCTTTAATGGTCATATGACGGCGTCTGGCAAAGGCGCAGGCCCAGAGATAAACGGCGATAATCAGCAGCAGTACGATGCCCAGAATGCGCAGCGTAGCCTCGTCGATATACCAGTGCGCGGGGAGCTGCACCACGCCGATGGTGAAGATCACCCCGCCGAGCAGAATATAGCCCAGCCAGTTAGTGGTGATGCTTAACGAGAAAATGCGCGTGATGGTTCCGCCCGGCAGGCCAAGGCGCGAATAAAGGCGATAGCGCATGCCAATGCCGCCGACCCAGGTGCTCAGCGTCAGGTTAAAGGCGTAGCAGATAAATGACACCAGCATTACCTGACGTTTGGCCAGCTTGTGGCCGCAGTAAGCGCGGCCCAGCAGGTCATAGCAGCCGTACATCAGGTAGCTCACGATAACCAGCCCCACAGCGCCCAGCAGCACCATCCGGTTATAGTTGCGGATGACCTTCCACACCTCTTCCCAGTCAACTTTCTGCGCGTAGACCACCAGCAGCACAGCGACCGCAATAAAAAACAGCCAGGTGAGGATCTTTTTTGCCAGCCGCCAGCGTGGATGCGATTTCGACATCAGGGTTTGCCTCCGTCTTCCGCTTCTATGCGGTCCTGGGTTTCCATTTCGGGTTGTACCGGCGGGTCCACCTGCGCCAGCTTCGGCGTATGCGCCGGCAGCCAGCCGACCATCGCCGGGAAATGCCGCAGAAAGTGGAACACCACCACGCTGATGCCCAGGTTCCACCAGGTGCGTTTGGGAACCATGGACTCATCCACGCGCACGCAGTCGTTAACGATCAACGCCTGCAGGTTATCCCGCAGGGTCTGATTAAACTGGCGATCGTGAATGATCAGGTTGGCTTCAAGGTTGAGCGATAAGCTCAGCGGATCAAGGTTGCTGGAGCCCACGGTGGCCCAGTGATCGTCCATCAGCGCGACTTTGCCGTGCAGCGGTCGGCGGCGATATTCGTAGATCTGGACGCCGCCCTTCACCAGATAGTTATACAGCAGCCGCGCCCCGACTTTGACGATCGGCATGTCCGGCTCGCCCTGCACAATCAGCTTCACGCGCACGCCGCGTCGGGCGGCATTGCGCATGGCATGCAGCAGACGATAGCCCGGGAAAAAGTAGGCGTTAGCGATGATCACTTCACGCTTCGCGTTGGCCAGCATCTTGAGATAATGACGTTCAATATCGTCCCGGTGCTCGCCGTTGTCGCGCCAGACGAAAAGCGCCTGCGCTTCGCCGGGCTTCCGGTTCTCTTCCGGGCGATGACGGCGTTTCCACCAGCGGCGAACGGCCTCTTTCCCCGGCAGGTTCTCCAGCTCAAACAGCAAGATGTCCTGCACCACCGGGCCTTCAATGCGAATCGCGTAATCCTGCTTCGCTTCCGGGCCGTAGTCGGACATATGCTCAGCGGAGTAGTTAATGCCGCCGACAAACGCCACCGTCTCATCTACCACCACAATTTTGCGATGCATCCGGCGGAAAAGGTTGGTACGCATACCGAACAGGCGAGGGCCGGGATCGTAGTAGCGGAACACCACCCCCGCGGCGGTCAGTTCATTGACGAATGCATCGCTGAGGTCCGGCGAGCCGTAGCCATCCAGCAGCACTTCAATTTTGACGCCACGCTGTGCGGCGCGCAGCAGCACGCTGTGCAGCTGCTTGCCGACGTTGTCTTCGAACCAGATGAAAGTT
The DNA here is from genome assembly GCF_055816715.1 of Enterobacter sp. PL_is514. Lineage (NCBI taxonomy): Bacteria > Pseudomonadati > Pseudomonadota > Gammaproteobacteria > Enterobacterales > Enterobacteriaceae > Enterobacter > Enterobacter sp. PL_is514. The sequence continues at coordinate 227,346 of NZ_JBVPGN010000036.1, forward strand.
TCGAGGATCACCTTTTGCTGGGCGTGATCAATCGCCTTAAACACGGCCGGGTAATACTCGTCCCCGTTGACCAGCAGCGTGATCCGGTTGCCTTCCTGCCAGGAACATTTCATAGGTGGATCTCCGCGCTGAGCGGGGCATGGTCGGAAAGATGCCGCCAGTTAAGGAGCGCCAGGGCGGTCGGGCTGCTGGCATGGGCATTTTTTACGTAGATGCGGTCAAGCCGCAGCAGCGGGAAACGGACCGGAAAGGTGCGCGCAGGCCTGCCGTTCGCCCGGGTGAAAATTTCCTCCAGTCCGGCCTCTACCTTTAACGGATGGTTTGCCCGCTGTCGCCAGTCGTTGAAATCGCCCGCCACTACCACCGGTTCATCTTCGGGAAGCGCGTTGGCCCATTCGGCCAGCATTTTCAGCTGCGCCTGACGATGGGCTTCGCGCAGGCCCAGATGAACACAGCCGACATGGATGGGCAGCTCAAGATCGGGCGGGGTAACGCGGCAGTATAGCAGACCGCGTTTTTCGCTCTCCCCGACGGAAACGTCGCGATTTTCGTAATGTTCTATGGGATAACGGGACAGCACCGCGTTGCCGTGATGCCCTTCCGGATAGACCGCATTGCGGCCGTAGGCGTAATCACTCCACATGGTGTCGGCCAGAAATTCATAGTGCGGCGTGTCGGGCCAGTTCTCAAAGTGAAGCGGATGCACTTCGTGTGCGCCCATCACCTCCTGCAGGCAGACAATATCCGCGCTGACGGTGCGAACCGCGTCGCGCAGCTCCGGTAAAATGAAGCGGCGATTAAATGCTGTGAAGCCTTTATGAATGTTTATCGTCAGCACTTTAAGCGAGAAATGCTGCATTTTTTTCGTCATAAGCTCCTTCCTGAGTGACTATCCCAATGAAAATAAAGTGTAGTCGGCGTCACAAAAAGATGCGGCGTTACGGAATTTTCCGTAAAGTGCGGTAGTCTGATTAAGCAGAGAAAAATCCTTCAGGAGAGAAGCCATGAAGTGGCAACAACGTGTTCGTGTCGCAACTGGCCTGAGTTGCTGGCAGATAATGTTGCATTTACTGGTCGTGGCCGTACTGGTGATGGGCTGGATGAGCGGCACGCTGGTGCATGTTGGCCTGGGGCTATGCGTCCTTTACGGCGTCACCGTGCTGTCGATGCTGTTCTTACAGCGCCACCATGAAGCACGCTGGCGCGAGGTGGGTGATGTGCTCGAAGAGCTCACCACCACCTGGTATTTTGGTGCGGCGATGATCGTCCTGTGGCTGCTGTCACGCGTGCTGCAAAACAACCTGCTGCTGGCCCTGGCGGGTATGGCTATCCTCGCAGGGCCTGCGGTCGTCTCATTGCTGACCAAAGAGAAAAAGCTACGCAATGTTGCGTCTAAACATCGCGTACGCCACTGAGCCCGTCGTGGCCGCAATCACCAGTAGCGGCCACAAACTTCCCCAGACAATATCCAGACTCGCATCCTTCAGATAGATTTGTTTGGTGATGTCCGTAAAGTGCCGAATCGGATTTACCCACGTCAGATCCTGTAGCCATACCGGCATGTTCTCGACGGGAGAAACATACCCCGAGAGCAAAATCGCGGGCATCATAAAGACGAATACCCCGATAAACGCCTGCTGCTGCGTTGAGCAGAGCGCCGAGATCAGCAGCCCGAACCCCACCAGCGACAGCCCGTAAATCACCATCGTGAAGTAAAACAGCGCCAGCGAACCGGCGAACGGGATCTGATAGGCCCAAATACCGACTCCCAGCACGATGGTGGCCTGGAAGGTCGCGACGATCAGCGCCGGAACCGCTTTGCCGACGAAAATCTGCCAGGTAGCAAGCGGGGAGACCAGCAGCTGATCCAGCGTGCCCTGTTCGCGCTCGCGGGCGACGGACAGGGAGGTCACGATCATCACCCCGATGGTGGTGATCATGGCGATCAGCGACGGTACCACGAACCACTTGTAGTCCAGGTTCGGGTTGTACCAGTTGCGCACCACCAGCTCGCTATTGTTGGGCTTCGGTTTGCCGTCCATCAGCTCCTGCTGGTAATCCTTCACCACCTGCTGCAGATAGTTGGCCGCTATCTGGGCGCTGTTGGAGTTACGTCCGTCGAGGATCAGCTGCATCGGCGCGGTCTGGAAGGTATCCAGATTGCGGGAGAAATCCGCCGGGAACCGTACCAGCAGCAGCGCTTTTTGCGTGTCGATAGTGGGCTGGATCTCCTGCGGGCTTTTTAGCAGCAGGATGTGGGTAAAGGCTTTCGCGCGGGCAAAGCGCTGCGTTAGCTCAACGGCGTGTTTGCCGTTGTCTTCGTTGTAAATGGCGATGGTGGCGTTGGTCACCTCAAGGGTGGCGGCAAACGGGAACAGCAGTACCTGGATCAGCACCGGCAAAACCAGAATGGCGCGGGTTTGCGGCTCGCGCAGCAGGGATTGCAGCTCTTTGCGTATTAACGTCCATAAACGGTAAAACATGCGCGCTCCTTAATCTAACCGCCGTTTGGTTTTCATCCACGTCAACCCGATAAACATCGCCGCTGACGCCAGTAAAAACAGGGTGTTGATAATCAGCACCACCGGAATATTCCCTGCCAGGAACAGGCTTTGCAGCGTGCTTACAAAGTAGCGCGCCGGGATGATGTAGGTCACGGCGCGGATCACGGCAGGCATGCTGTCTATCTGGAAGATAAACCCGGACAGCATAATCGACGGCAAAAAGGCGGCGTTGAGGGCCACCTGGGCCGCGTTAAACTGGTTGCGGGTGATGGTGGAGATGAGTAGCCCCATCCCCAGCGTGCTGAGTAAAAACAGGCTGGTGATAAAGAACAGCACCACCAGCGAGCCGCGATACGGCACGCCGAGGATAAAAACGGAAACCAGCATGCAGAGCAGCATCGCCAGCATACCGAGGAAGTAGTAGGGAATAAGCTTACACAGCAGCAGCTCGACGCGCGTCACTTCGGTTGAAAGCAGCGCCTCCATGGTGCCGCGCTCCCACTCGCGGGCGATCACCAGCGAGGTCAGAATCGCGCCAATGACCGTCATGATGATGGTCACCGCACCCGGAATAATAAAATGCTGGCTGATGGCGGCGGGGTTAAACCAGTAGCGCGTCTGCACGTCGATGAGTGGTTTAAATTCTTCACCCCGATCTTCCGCCCGCTGCATCTGCCAGAGCTGCCAGATCCCCTCCGCGTAGCCCTGCACGAAGTTCGCGGTGTTCGGCTCGCTGCCGTCGGTGATCACCTGGATCGGCGCATCGGTATTCGCCCGCGCCATATTGGCGGAAAAATCCACCGGAATGACGATCAGACCGCGAATTTTCCCGGCCTGCATCTTCTGGATCAGCTCCTGACGATTGTCGCTGATGGTGGCGTCAATGTAGGGCGAGCCGGTCATGGCGTGGGTGAAGTCCAGCGCCTCCTCGCTCTGCTGCTCCAGCAAAATCCCGACCCGCAGCTTGCTGGAGTCCAGGTTAATGCCGTAGCCAAAGATAAACAGCAGCAGCAGGGGGATCACCACCGCAATCAGCCAGCTGCTGGGATCGCGCACGATCTGCCGCGTCTCTTTAACGCACAGCGCGCGCACCCGGCGCCAGGAAAGGGCGTTACTGCGCATGGGCATTCTCCTTATCCCAGTCGTGGATGAGGGTGATAAACGCCTGCTCCATGGTCGGGTCCGGGACCTCATCGTCGGCGGCCTGGTTTTTCAGGTCGTCCGGGGTACCGTGGGCAATCAGCTTACCGCGATACACCAGCCCGATGCGGTCGCAGTACTCCGCCTCGTCCATGAAGTGGGTGGTTACCATCACGGTCACCCCTTTTTCCACCATGCTGTTGATATGCAGCCAGAACTCGCGGCGGGTGAGAGGATCAACGCCCGAGGTCGGCTCATCCAGAAACAGAATATCCGGCTCGTGCATCAGCGAGCAGGCCAGCGCCAGCCGCTGCTTAAAGCCGAGCGGCAGCTCGTCGGTGGCGTGGGAAGCAATGTTGGTTAACCCGAAGGCGTCGCTCATGCGGCGGATTTTGTCGTTCTGCGCCCGCCCGCGCAGGCCGTACACGCCGGAGAAAAAGCGCAGATTTTGCTCGACCGTCAGGTTGCCATACAGGGAGAATTTCTGCGCCATATAGCCCAGATGCTGGCGCGCCTTGCCAGAGCTGACCTTCAGATCCATATCCAGCACCAGCGCTTTGCCGGACGTCGGCACCAGCAGGCCGCACATCATCTTAAAGGTGGTCGATTTTCCCGCGCCGTTCGGTCCAAGCAGGCCAAAAATCTCGCCGCGTTTTACCGCGAAATTGACGTTATCGGTGGCGGCGAAATCCCCGAACTTTTTGGTGAGGGATTTGGCTTCGATCACCGTTTCGCCCGGCGTGCCGTCCACCGTGTGCAGGATTGCGCCAAGCGGCGACTCGGACGTCCCCGCGCCACCCAGCAGGTCGATAAACGCATCTTCGAAGCGCGGCGCCGTCTCTTCCATGTCGATCTCAGGCATGCCGGGCGCATGGCGAATATCGTCGACGGTGGCCTCTTTTTTGAGGATTACCCGCACCGAGCGGCCCTGAATCATTCCGTCGCTGACCTGTGGCAGCTTGAGCACCCGCTGTAGCAGCGAGCGGTTGGACGCCTGCGAGCTGTGCAGCAGGAAGCTGCGCCCGGTCATGCTCTGCGTCAGCGTCGTCGGCTCGCCCTGATAAAGCAGTTCGCCTTCGTTCATCAGCAGCACGTCCCGGCACTGTTCCGCTTCATCGAGGTAGGAGGTGCTCCAGAGGATCAGCATCCCGTCGCCCGCCAGCTCGTGCACCATCTGCCACAGCTCGCGGCGCGATATCGGGTCGACGCCCACGCCGGGCTCGTCCAGCAGCAGCACCTTTGGTTCGCCCACCAGCGTGCAGGCCAGACCCAGCTTCTGCTTCATCCCACCGGAAAGCTTGCCCGCCAGCCGGTCGGTGAACGGGCCGAGGGAGGTAAATTCCAGCAGGCGGGCGAAGGTCTTCTGTCGGGCTTCGCCGGTAACGCTGCGCAGGTCGGCGTACAGGTTCAGGTTTTCCATCACCGTCAGGTCTTCATACAGGCCAAACTTCTGCGGCATATAGCCGAGCATGGCGTGGAGCGCGCCGTCATCTTTTATCGGGTCAAGGCCCAGCACGCTGGCCGATCCTTTATCCGGCTTCAGCAACCCCGCCAGCATGCGCATCAGCGTGGTCTTTCCCGCACCGTCCGGGCCGACCAGGCCGGTGACATAGCCTTTCTGGATGGTGCAGTTCAGCGGCGCGACCGCGGGCTTATCCATCCCCTTAAAGCGTTTAACCAGATTGTTGAGCTGAATAACCGCGTCATTCATGTCGTTCCCCGCCGTTCACTTTTACGGTGACGGGCATGCCCTGACGCAGCGCGTCATCCGCATCGGTCACGATGATGCGCAGGCGATACACCAGGTCGGTACGCAGGTCCGGTGTTTCTACTGTTTTCGGCGTGAATTCGGCGGTAGGGGAGACAAAGCCCACTTTGCCGTGATACGGCTTGTCCGGGCGACCGTCGGTATAGAGCAGCAGCTCGCGACCCGGCTGCATCTGGCCGAGATTCGTCTCATCAATGTAGGCGCGTACCCACACCGGGCGGGTCAGGGAGAGGGTCAACACGGTGCTGCCCGCGCTGAGCATGCTGCCCGGCTCCACGGCGCGGGTCATCAGCGTGCCGTCAGACGGTGCGATGAGCGTGGTGTCGTGCAGATCCAGCTCCGCCTGGGCCAGCTGCGCCTGCGCCTGTTCAAGGCTGGCTTTCGCCTGGGCGATATCCTGCGGGCGGTTACCGGTGTGGTATTGGCTTAATTTATCCTGCGCGGATTTCAGCGTTGCCTGCGCCTGGTCGCGGGACGAACGCGCATTTTCCAGATCGTTAGCGGAAATGGTGCGGCTTTTCCACAGCCCCTGCTGACGGGCGTAGAAATTCTGCGCGTAGTCATAGGCGGCCTGCGCCTGTTTAACGGCGGCGGCGGCCTGGGCGATCTCTTCGTCGCGATAGCCGGCCAGCATCAGGTCATATTGTGCCTGCGCAACGGAGACGCCCGCTTTGGCCTGCAGCAGCGCATTTTCATAGGGCGCTTTGTCCAGCATTCCCAGCGTCTGCCCGGTTTTAATGGCATCGCCTTCGTCAACGCTGAGCGAGGCGAGACGTCCGCCCACGCGGAAGCTCATGTTCACCGTGCGAATATCCACGTTACCGTACAGCGTCAGGCCTTTATCCTGATGGCTCTGGTACCACAGCCATCCACCGACGCCCGCGGCAAGCAAAACAACAACCACCAGAATGATGGCGACAGGTTTTTTCATGACTTCAGGCTCCTTTGCGTTAAGCCTTGCAGGATCAGATCGAGATGACAGGCGATCACCTCACCGATCTGCGCGGCTTTATCCTCATCAAATTGTGTCCAGCCGGTGCGTAACAGGATGGTTTCCCGGCCCAGACGGAAGGCAAGGATTTCACCCAGCAGGGCGTGGGTATGCAAAATTGTCGCGGTATCGTTGGCATCCCGCCCGGTATAGGCGGCGAGCAGCCGGGTCAGGTGGGTATGCATCGGGGCAATGACCCGATCGTGTACCCGCTGATAGGCGGCAGTGGGGGAGAGCTGCTCGCGGGAGATAAACTTGCTCAGGTTGAGCGTATCGTCGTGCGTCAGCACGCGGATCATGTTGTGGCAGGCATTGAGGATCAGCTGGCGGATGGCCTCGCGATCGGGAGACGGCTGGCTGAGCAGCGCGGTGGCCTCCTCGACGTGCGGGTGAAACTGCGTGCCGATAAAATCGGCAATCCACTCGGCGCAGGCGAGATATAAATCCTCTTTTGAGCCAAAATAGTAGGTAATCGCCGCAATGTTTTGCCCGGCCAGCGCGGCGATATCGCGCGTGGTCGCATGCAGCCCGTACTCACCAAACTGCGCCAGCGCGGCGGCAATAAGCTGGTTTTTGGCCTGTTCGCCTTTGGTTGTTGTGGGTATTGTATTCATGGTGGCATTAAAAATTAATCAATCGATTGATTAAGATTATGCCTGATTCACGCTTACGTCGAGGGAACGCGGAGGGATATTTTATGCGCCACGTCACAAAAGCTGCTACACTCCGCCCCTTCGCGACATTGTGGTTTTTGTCCTCCTAATTGTTATATCTCCCTGAAAACTACACCTGTGATGGTCGGGGCGGTTCGGAGTTTTTATGTCTTTTGATTCCCTTGGCCTGAACCCGGAAATTCTGCGCGCGATCGCAGAGCAGGGCTACGTTGAGCCAACCCCAATCCAGCAGCAGGCGATCCCCGCCGTTCTTCAGGGCCGTGACCTGATGGCCAGCGCCCAGACCGGCACCGGTAAAACCGCGGGCTTTACGCTGCCGCTGTTAGAGCTGCTGGTAAAAAATCAGCCGCACGCCAAAGGCCGCCGTCCGGTTCGTGCGCTGATCCTCACCCCAACTCGCGAGCTGGCGGCTCAGATTGGTGAGAACGTGCGTGACTATAGCCGCTATCTCAACATTCGCTCGCTGGTGGTGTTCGGCGGCGTCAGTATCAACCCGCAGATGATGAAGCTGCGCGGCGGCGTCGACGTGCTGGTGGCAACGCCGGGTCGTCTGCTGGATCTGGAACACCAGAACGCGGTGAAGCTCAATAGCATTGAAATTCTGGTGCTGGACGAAGCCGACCGCATGCTCGACATGGGCTTTATTCACGATATTCGCCGCGTGCTGGCCAAGCTGCCGCCGCGTCGTCAGAACCTGCTCTTCTCCGCGACCTTCTCCGACGAGATCAAGGCGCTGGCGGAAAAGCTGCTGCATAACCCGCTGGAAGTGGAAGTGGCGCGTCGCAACACCGCCTCTGAGCAGGTGACCCAGCACGTTCACTTTGTTGATAAAAAGCGCAAGCGGGAACTGCTCTCCCAGATGATCGGTCAGGGGAACTGGCAGCAGGTGCTGGTCTTTACCCGCACCAAGCACGGCGCGAACCACCTGGCGGAACAGCTAAATAAAGACGGCATCCGCAGCGCCGCCATTCACGGTAACAAGAGCCAGGGCGCGCGTACCCGTGCGCTGGCGGACTTCAAGTCTGGCGACATCCGCGTGCTGGTGGCGACCGACATTGCTGCCCGTGGCCTCGACATTGAAGAGCTGCCGCACGTGGTGAACTACGAGCTGCCAAACGTGCCGGAAGACTACGTGCACCGTATTGGCCGTACCGGCCGCGCGGCGGCAACCGGCGAAGCGCTCTCTCTGGTTTGCGTGGACGAGCTCAAGCTGCTGCGCGATATCGAACGTCTGCTGAAGAAAGAGATCCCGCGTATCGAAACCCCGGGGTATGAAGTGGATCCGTCGATCAAAGCCGAGCCGATTCAGAACGGTCGCCAGGGCGGTCGCGGTCAGGGCGGCGGTGGTCGCGGCCAGCAGCCGCGTCGTGCCGAAGGCGGCGCGCCGAAGTCAGCGGGCAAACCGCCGCGTCGTAGCAACGACAGCAAACCGGCCGGTGACAATCCATGGCGCAGCGGCGAAGGCAAGCCGGCAGGGGAAGGGCAGCGCCGACGCCGCCCGCGCAAGCCTGCTAACCCGCAGTAATCTGGAAGCCCGGTCGTAAAGCCGGGCTTTTCTTTTTGCGGCAGCGAAGAGAAAGTGCCACAATAGTGGCTGTTTATACAGTGTTTCAGGTTTTCCGATGGCTTTAACCGCTGCGCTCAAGGCGCAAATTGGCGCATGGTATAAGGCGCTACAACAGCAGATCCCCGATTTTATCCCCCGAGCGCCGCAGCGGCAGATGATTGCTGACGTGGCAAAAACGCTCGCCGGGGACGACGGGCGACATCTGGCGATTGAAGCCCCGACCGGCGTCGGGAAAACCTTGTCGTATCTCATTCCAGGCATTGCCATCGCGCGGGAAGAGGACAAAACGCTGGTGGTCAGCACCGCCAACGTGGCGCTGCAGGATCAGATCTTCAGCAAAGATTTACCGCTGCTGCGCAAAATCATCCCCGACCTGCGGTTTACGGCCGCCTTTGGTCGCGGTCGCTACGTCTGTCCGCGTAACCTGGCAGGGCTTGCCAGCAGCGAGGCGTCGCAGCAGGATCTGCTGGCGTTCCTCGACGACGATCTCACGCCAAACAACAAAGCCGAGCAGGAGCTCTGCGCAACGCTGAAAGGCGATCTCGATGGCTATAAATGGGACGGCCTGCGCGATCACACCGATAAAGCCATCAGCGACGATTTGTGGCGCAGGCTCAGCACGGACAAAGCCAGCTGTCTGAACCGCAACTGTCACTACTATCGCGAGTGCCCGTTCTTTGTCGCCCGGCGCGAAATTCAGGAAGCCGAAGTGGTTGTGGCTAACCACGCCCTGGTGATGGCGGCGCTGGAGAGCGAAGCGGTGCTGCCGGAGCCGAAAAACCTGCTGCTGGTGCTCGACGAAGGCCACCACCTGCCGGACGTGGCGCGGGACGCGCTGGAGATGAGCGCCGAAATTACCGCGCCCTGGTTCCGCCTGCAGCTCGATCTGTTCTGTAAGCTTGTCGCCACCTGCATGGAGCAGTTCCGCCCGAAAACCACGCCGCCGCTGGCGGTACCCGAGCGGCTGAGCGACCACTGTGAAGAGGTCTACGGTCTGATCTCATCGCTCAACAACATCCTGAATCTTTATCTTCCCGCAACTCAGGAGGCAGAACACCGCTTTGCGATGGGCGAGCTGCCGGAAGAGGTGATGGAGATCTGCCAGCAGCTGGCGAAGCATCTGGAAAAGCTGCGCGGGCTGGCGGAGATGTTCTTAAACGATCTGAGCGAGAAAACCGGCTCGCATGACGTTGTTCGCCTGCACCGTATTCTTTTGCAAATGAACCGTGCGCTGGGCATGTTCGAAGCGCAGAGCAAGCTCTGGCGGCTCGCCTCGATGGCGCAGGCGTCCGGCGCGCCGGTCACCAAATGGGCCACCCGCGAAGTGCGGGACGGGCAGGTCCATCTGTTTTTCCACTGCGTGGGCATCCGCGTGGCCGATCAGCTGGAAAAGCTGATCTGGCGCAGCGTGCCGCACGTGGTGGTCACCTCTGCCACGCTGCGCTCCCTGAACAGTTTTTCGCGTTTGCAGGAAATGAGCGGGCTTAAAGAGAAAGCGGGCGATCGTTTTGTCGCGCTGGACTCGCCGTTTAACCACTGCGAGCAGGGGAAGCTGGTGATCCCGCGCATGAAATTCGAGCCGCTGATCGACAACGAAGAGCAGCACATTGCGGAAATGGCGGCCTACTTCCGTGAACAGGTTGAGAGCAGAAAATACCCCGGCATGCTGGTGCTGTTTGCCAGCGGGCGCGCGATGCAGCGCTTCCTGGAGCACGTCACCGATCTGCGTTTATTACTGCTGGTCCAGGGCGATCAGCCGCGCTACCGGCTGGTGGAAACGCACCGCAAACGCATCGATAACGGCGAGCGCAGCGTGCTGGTGGGATTGCAGTCCTTCGCGGAAGGTCTGGATTTGAAGGGCGATTACCTGACGCAGGTGCATATTCATAAAATTGCCTTCCCGCCCATCGACAGCCCGGTCGTCATCACCGAAGGCGAGTGGTTGAAAAGCCTCAATCGCTATCCCTTTGAGGTGCAAAGCTTACCTGCGGCGTCGTTTAACCTCATTCAGCAGGTCGGGCGTCTGATCCGTAGCCACGGCTGCTGGGGGGAGGTGGTGATTTATGACAAACGTCTACTCACCAAAAATTACGGCCAACGTTTGTTAAACGCGCTGCCGATCTTTCCGATTGAACAGCCAGAAGTGCCCGAGGTAAAAAAACGCCCGGCAACACTGACCGCCGGGCGCAGGAAAAGCCTCCGTGCTAAGGGGCGCGGTCCTACTGGTAAGTGAAGGTCACCTGTACCACACTGCTGAACGTCCCCGCGCTCACCGGCATGGAGGTGGCGTAGTAGCGTGCGGCAAGTGGGAAATCGACGGTATGATCGCTTTGATTAACCAGGGCGCTGAAGCTCGCCTGCGGGGCAATGGTAATGCGATCCAGGCGGTCTGCCAGCTCCAGAGCCAGCCCGCCGGCGCTGCCCGTGCTGGCAAATTTCGTCGGGTGTGCGCTGTCTGCCTGGCCGTTAAAGGTCGCGGTGGCGAGCGTGGTGGTGGACGGGCATTTGGACAGCGTAAGGTCAAAATTCTTCCACTCCCCGGTATCCCCCACATCCTTAAAATCGCTGGAGGCGGCTTGTCCCAGGTTAACGGTCAAATTCTGGCTGGGGCTGTCTACCGAGCAGGTATTGGCGATGATATTGCCTCTCATCTGGATCGCGATCTCATCGGCATTAGCCTGCGTGAGAAGGCCTGCCAGTAGTAACAAGGTGATTTTTTTCATTTATATCCCAACGTAATCGTGGCAATGCTGTTTGCTGTCCCGGGGGTGACGCTGGCTGCCGTTTGTTGATATGCGACCTCAAACGGGATCGCCAGCGGAACGTTCGCTTGTGCAACTGCCGCCGTATTCTTGTAAGTATCAAAGTTGGCAATTTCCCCGTCGAACATCATGCGCACTCCCACGCCGGTTGCTACGCCACTCTCCTGAGTCAGTTTTACGACGCCAGGGAAATCTGTTTCATAGCCGTTTGCACTGGTGATCATCACTTGAGGCTGTACGGTGTTATTGCAGTTAACGGTAATGTCGAACGTCTGAGGCGACGTCAGAGTTCCTGTCCCGGTGAAGTCGCTGACAGGGAAATTGCCCAGCGTCACGGTGAGGCTTTTCGGCGAAACGGAGCAGGTGACTTCGTTAAACGTGATATTTCCTGAATAGGAAAGGGTGTTCGGACTGCCTAAACCTTCGTGATTGTAAACGCCAAGCCCAAACTCCGTCTGAGCCTGAGAAAGCGAACCTGAGGACACCGTGGAGCTGGTTTTCACCAGCTCCAGAGTCACGTCAAAATTGAACGAGAGCTGTCCATCTGAAGAGAGATACCCCACCGGCGTATTCCGGGAATCACAGTGGACGCCACCGGCCCCCTGGATGCGTTGCCCCTGATCGTTCATCAGGGCGATACCAATCCCGGCGACACCAGAGTCGTACACGCCCGGCAGGCCCGCTATTTCTGAACCGGAACCATAATAGCAAGCCACTATTTCCATCCCCGGGCTGTAGGTACTGGAGCAATTCCCGGCAACGTGTACCGTCTGTTCTGAACCCGGAATGGTTGCGCCAACGGCCAGCGAGGTGGGTACCGATATGGAGGCCACATCAATCATCTTTGGCATATCCGGTGACGTGCATGACGCTTTCGCGTGCGGCATGAAAAATGCGGATATTCCCAGCACTAACAATAAAAAACTCTGTTTAACGATTTGCATCATCTTTCGTCTCAGCCAGTGCATTACTGACATGTTGCGGCAGCGGTAATAATGCCGGATTTAGCTCTCTCTTCAGCCAGCGTGTACTGCGCGATGCATTGTTCGCTGGCATTGTCACCCCACGCAACGGAGAGTTTTCCGCGTGCGGGGAGGCCGGAGAGGTACGTTTGGCCATCTGAGCCAACGATAAATTCTCTGTCCTTATCCTCAGTGGTCACCGTCGCGCCGAAGGGCAGCGGTTTACCGTTGTGCGTGAGCGTCATCAGCACGCGATTGCCCACGCGGGTGTTAAAGCTGGCGCGCACCACCGCTCCCCGCGTTGGGGTGACGACCTGCGCCGCGTGCGTCACGTCGGCATCATCCGGCAGCGTTTCGGTATCCAGCGCAATGGTGTTATGGCGATATGCGGTGACGAATGGTACGACGGTGTAGCCGCGGAAATCGGTCTTAACGCCCGTCTGGTTGGTGATATGCGTCCCGTGCGTTCCTGGCGCCTTCACCAGCGCGATGGTCTCACCGAGCGGCTGGCTCAGGGTGATGCCGTTCGCATGGGCAACCACGCCGCCCTGCAAACCGACGTTCACGGTTTGCTGGTATTTATCCTGACTGACGCCTGCGCTCACTTCGCCATAGGTCGCTTTGTAATCGGCGTTCATGCTGGTGGAGTTACCGCTGCCGGTACTGCTCAGCCCTTCCTGAATATTCCAGTTCAGGTTGTCTTCCTTCAGCGCCGTGCCGTTCAGGCCGATATTCTGCGTGGTACCGTCTTTGGTATTGTTCAGGTTGTAGGTGGCCCAGGTGTTATGCATCCAGTGGTCCAGCGGCACGGAAACGCTCAGTGAGAACTGGTTGTCGTTCGTCACTTCGTCGCCGTTTTCATCGCTGTTCTGGGTGTTCTTGTTCATGCTGTAGCTCAGGCTGTAGCTCACCCCGTGCCAGCTGTTGTTGTAGCTAACGCTCATGGAGGTCATGTCCTGGTTCTGGCTCCAGTAAGTCTCTTTCACCATGCTCAGGGTGACGGACCCCCAGCCTTCGGGCAGCGTCTGGTCGATGGTGGCCTCGGTTCGGGCGCGGCGCTGCTGGGGGGCAGACCAGTCGTCAGAGCGGGTATATGACTCCATGGTGTCTTCCAGGGTGTAAAACCCTTTGCTGTTGTAGCGATAGCCCGCGAGCGAGAAGTTGGTGCCTGAACCGGCAAAATCTTTGCTGTAGCGCACGCGCCAGGACTGGCCTTTACTCGACTGCAGCTTCTTTAGCAGGGCTTTCGCACGGGTGACGTCGATGGAGAACGCCCCTAAATCGCCCATGTTTTTCCCGGCGCCGAGCGCCTGGGACTGATAGTGGCTGCTCTGCTGTATGCCGCCGTAAGCGGTAAAACCAAAGGGCAGGCCGTAAATCGCGCTGCCCTGGGCAAACGGAGTTTTCTCGACGTCTTTGTCGTAGGAACGGTACCGCCCGGCGGTCACGCTGTAGCGCAGGTTTTTTTCGCGCTGCAGTACTGGTACGGAGGCATATGGCACTACGAAATGGCTTTCGCTGCCGTCGGTCTCTTTCACGGTGACCTGCAGATCGCCGCTGCTGCCGGTGGGGTAAAGGTCGTTAATTTCAAACGCGCCGGGGGCGACCGTGTTCTGATAAATGACGTAGCCGTTCTGGCGAACCATCACCAGCGCATTGCTGTGTGCGGTGCCGCGAATAATGGGCGCATAGCCTTTTTCGCTGTCCGGCAGCATGTCGCTGTCGGATTTAATCTCCACGCCGGTGTAGGGTACGCTGTCAAAAACATCAGAAGGCGAAGAGCTTTGTCCAACGGTGAGATCGCTTTTCATCGCCACGATATCGCGCTGGGCATAGGTATAAACGGAAGAGAATCTTTGCTGCTCTTCCTTGCCCTGGGTGCTGCGATTCCACGTGGAGTAGTTGCGTACGCGCCAGGCGCCAACGTTAAACCCGGGACGCAGGTTAACGTACTGGCTGCTGTTATTCTGCTCGCCCGACTGTCGCGCATGGCTCTGGCTGGCGGTCGCGCTGTAGTTGAGAATACCTGCGGTGATCCCCTCGTCGAATTCTTTCGGGTCGATATAGCCGCGTGGAACCTGGCCCAGGGCCAGTTGAGGGATACTGAGCAGCAGCTGCTGATTGCGAACGTGAAACGACGTGGAGGCTGCCGGGATGGCGGTTAAATCGGCACACTGGCCTTTTGCCATCAGCGCCGGATATTTTTGGGTTTTGATCCCAAGGCTTTTTAAATCATTCAGGCTAAAGCAGGGCTGAAGTGAACTGCTGCCGTGTGAACCTTTATGCAATGTGAACGTGACGTCGCGGGTATCAATTTTATTATTATTAATAAAAATAGCGACCTGATATTTCCCCGGTGCCTGCCCTGGCCCTTTTTCGTAAACCGACAGATCGGTCTTACCCTGTTGCGGATTATCAATATCCAGCAGCGCGGGGTTAAAATAATCATCAGCCATAACCTGCTGCGCAAAGATCGCCAGTGCCAGGCCACAGAGAATGACCAGCAGGGATGAAATTCGGCAGGTAAACGGCTTTTTATGGCTGTACATGATTATTTTATTACCGGGGGATAGTATTAACGAACGGCTTTCGACCAGGTATGGCTGATGCTGCCGTAATCAGTAATAATGGAATACGTGACGGTTGAGCCTCCGATATTGCCAGGCAAGGCAAAATGCGTTTCCGTTTTCGGGACCGCCCAGGTGGCTTTTGTTACTTTATGACCGTTCAGCGTGACGGTCTGGAAGTTCATAAAGAAAGGCGTGGGGTTATTCACCACCAGTTCATTACCTTCACGGCGCCATTCAAGCTTATCGGCCACCTCTTCTGGTCTGCCTTTTACTGCTGACGGGCGATAAAGCAATTTAATACGCGTATTAATGGCAATTTGTAGCGTATTCACACCTTCGACGTGCTTTGATGATGGGATCGCTTTAATATTTAACCAGTACAGAGATTCCCTGTCTTCCGGTAAATTTCCGCCCGTACGTACAACGCGCAGAACGTTATCTTCTTTCGCATCCAGACGGAAAAGAGGAGGGGTGATCAGGAACGGCGCTTTGGCCAGGTTTTTACCGCCAGAGTCGACCCAGGACTGTACCAGATAATCCGTTGCATCTGGGTTTGAAAGACCAAGAGACGATTCCTTTTTCTCTCCCTGGTAGATCAGACGTGTGCCATTAATAATGACACCTGCATGTGCAGTAGAGGCCGCCAGTAAAAGCGTGCTCAGTAAATAACCGTGGCGCATAAATATTTCTCAATAAGATAAGAGATATTAACGCGTATAACCGCGTTAATATCTCAGGATTGATAATATCAGTTATAGATAACGGTGAAGGTCGAAACGGAGTTAGCCGGACCTGCGGTAATTGCGGCCCCAGTTTGAATATAACGCGCGCCGAATATCAGGTCGTTAACTGCTGTACCGGAGGCTAACGGATATTGCTGAGAAGGGGTGTACAGACTCACCGGCTGCTCAGAAGCGTCAACCAGCTGAATAGCGACACCCGTTGCCGCATCCACATCCGGCGTTAATGCCAGCGTTGCGTTGTTATTCGCATCCGGCGTTCCGCCGAAGTTAATCGCTGCAGAGGTAACGGTTTCCGGACAGTCTTTTAACTGAATATCGAACTTCGTTAACGTGCTGGTAGAGCCTGCCCCGGTAAATACCGTTTTAGATACTTTGCCTAACTGAACGTTTAACGGGTTACTTAACCCATTAACCACCTGACACGCTGAATCAATAATTTCTCCGGTGAAATTGATCTGCCCTTCACCGTTTGTTGCCGCAAATGCGGATGCAGAACATCCCACCGCTGCGGCGATGAATAAACCTAAAGCAACCTTGTTCATAGTGAATCCTGATATGTGACTGGTGCGAACGTTGCCTGGACGTTTTCACCGTTGACCCTGGAAGACTTTCCGCTGGTTATTTAATCAAAAAATACATGTCTAAGAATCTTCTGCAGAAATCACAAATAATTGAAAAATTGCTTGTATATATTTTTTTTCATTAAAACAGAGCATTGGGTTAGGGGATAAAACACTAACGGCCGGGCAATCATCAGGGCTATATTGTTAACAAGATGATGCTGTCAGGAGAGAAGTCGTGGATTACCGCAAAATTATCAAAGAGGTAGGGCGTGGGAAAAATCATGCCCGCGATCTGGACCATGAAACCGCGCGTGCACTTTACACCCGCATGCTTGAGGGCGACGTCCCCGACCTGGAAATGGGGGGCATTCTGATCGCGCTGCGTATCAAAGGGGAGGGTGAGGCGGAGATGCGCGGGTTCTATGAAGCCATGCAGGCGCAAACGCTGCGCTTAACGCCGCCTGTGGCAAAGCCCATGCCGATCGTAATCCCGAGCTACAACGGCGCGCGCAAGCAGGCAAATTTAACCCCGCTTCTCGCTATTTTATTACACAAGCTGGGGTTCCCGGTGGTGGTGCACGGGGTTAGTGAAGACCCCACTCGCGTACTGACGGAAACCATTTTCGGGATGCTGGGCATCGAGCCAACGCGTCATGCCGGTCAGGCGCAGGCGAAGCTGGATGGCCATCAGCCCGTTTATATCCCGGTTGGCACACTTTGCCCGCCGCTTGAAAAGCAGCTCGATATGCGCTGGCGCATGGGCGTGCGCAACAGCGCGCACACGCTGGCGAAGCTGGCCACACCGTTTGGCGAAGATGCCGCCCTTCGTCTTTCCAGCGTCTCGCACCCGGAATACGTGGCGCGTGTGGGTCAGTTCTTTGCGGCTATTGGTGGAAGGGCGTTACTGATGCACGGCACGGAAGGTGAGGTTTATGCGAACCCACAGCGTTGCCCGCAGGTGATGCTGATTGATTCTGCAGGTACGCGCACCATTCTGGAACGCGGGGAGGAAAATAGCGGTGTGATATTGCCTGAGGCAAAAGATCCCCATACTACAGCCCACTGGATTGAGCAGTGCCTTGCCGGAAAAGTTCCTGTTCCGCATTCGATCAAGCTGCAGATGGCCTGCTGTTTGCTGGCAACCGGTGAAGTGGACACGGTAGAAGCCGGGCTGGCACGCGTGGCGCAGTCTTTTTAACTAAAAAAAAAGCCCGTCCAGTGGCGGACGGGCAAGCAAGGGTAACAAACAACAGGGTCAATGAGGGTTGGAGCAGCTCACCAGAGGGTTTGGCGAGGGGACAGCATTCGTTCAGGCGATTATTTGTAGATAACCGCGGTACCGCTCAGCTTGTTATTGCCGTTAGCGGAGGTAATGGTGTATCCGCTTGCACCGGCAGCAGCGGCTTTCTCAGCCAGTTTGGCTTCCAGACCGTCCAGCGTGGTCGCGCCATCAGCACTCACCACACCGACTTTGTTCATGTTCTGTGCCTGAGTTGAAGAGACTGGCTCTACGGCGAAAGCGCCGAAGGATAGAGCGGACAGGGCAACAGCAGCTACAGCATATTTGATGGTTTTCATAATTAATCTCTCGCAGGTGTTTCTGTTAAGGAGACGATGTTCCGTCGATGTGATGAGTATCACGTTTTTTTGCGAGGGATAAAATCGAAGAGAATTGACGTGGTTGCTCAAAAAAACTGAATGACAAATAACTTATTGAATATTAATAAATTCAAACTGGCGATTTACACTTCTTGTTGATGCGCTTTACAGAAGCGAAATGAAGGGCACATTTTGCCACGCGGTTCGTTAAAAATCGTGAGCGTAAAGGTATGGGCCTGCGAGGTTAACTTAGGTAAAGGAAAGTCAACGTAACTGGCTGTCTTTCGAACCTCTGCGATTATATCCCGAATATGATGAGTTTTTTGAATCTTTATGTTGCTGGCAAGTGATGCAAAGCCTTACGCCGGGGATGGCTTTCCGGCGCGCCTCCGGAATGGGTTCTCCGCATTCTTCGCATTCCGTTAAGCTTTCGCCGCGCGGAATTTCACCGCGGGCGCGCGCAACCGCATCTTCAATAGTACTGTTGATCTGTTGGTTAACAGCGTCGTCATTTGCCCAGCCGGAAGCCATAGCGTCCTCCCAAAATCGGTTTAAGCCATACGTTTACTATGGGGTTAAAAAATGAACAATCAAGGCGAAGGAAAAAGAGAACTGCATCTGTGCGGCAGATGCAGTGTGTTGGAGTGTAGTGGGGTTACTTGTAAATGGTCGCGGTGCCAAACATATGGTTATCGCCGCTGGCGGAATTAATCTCGAATCCTTTTGCACCTTCCTGACGGGCTTTTTCGGCAAGTTTAGCCTGGAGATCGTCAAGGTTGCTGGCACGGCTAACTGAAACGGTGCCTGCAGGACGGAGCTGGCTAGTGTCGGTACTCTGGGTTAGTGACTGAACGGCCATGGCAGAGAATGAAGCAGTTGCCAGGACGCCAGCGATAATAGCAAGGGTCAGATACTTTTTCATAATCACATCCTCATGAGGAAACAGCAGGTGATTCCCTTTAAGTTTAGAAGCCTGATGAGTGTGACTTAGCGCAAATATTTGATGATGATCTGCTTATTTTTTGAACGATATAAATTGGCAATTCGCTGACAGATCATAGACATAAAGGTGTTTGATTTACGACGGTTTTTTGCGCGACGCAGAGAAAGATTTACCGTTGGGCCAGCAAAGGGTATCTTACGCCGCTGTTTAAAGGAGAATGCCATGACTGCCCAAAAGCCGGGATTGCACCCGCGAAATCGCCACCGCAGCCGCTACGACATGAATGCGTTATGCCTGAGCTGCCCGCCGCTGCGGGACTACCTGGTTCAGACCCCAGCGGGAGAGCCCTCGGTCAACTTTGCTGACCCGCAGGCGGTTAAAATGTTGAACAAAGCCCTACTGGCGCATTTTTACGGTGTGGCTCACTGGGATATTCCGGAAGGCTTTCTCTGTCCACCTGTGCCGGGCCGCGCGGATTACGTGCATCACCTTGCCGATCTTCTTGCCGAGGGCAATGAGGGCGTTGTTCCACCGCAGGCCACCATTCTGGATATTGGCACCGGGGCGAATCTGATTTACCCGCTGATCGGCGCGCATGAATACCACTGGCGCTTTACCGGAAGCGAAATCGGTGACGAGGCTTTTGCCAGCGCCCAGGCAATTATCAGCGCTAACCCGGGATTGAGCCGCGCCATTCGCCTGCGTCGTCAGAAAGAGGCGGCGTCGATCTTCAACGGCATTATTCACAAAAACGAAAGCTATGACGCCACGATGTGCAATCCGCCGTTCCATGATTCGGCGGCATCGGCCCGCGCGGGCAGCGAGCGCAAGCGCCGCAATCTGGGTCAGGCTGAAGACGCCGCGCTGAACTTCGGCGGTCAGCAGCAGGAGCTCTGGTGTGAAGGGGGCGAAGTGGCGTTTATCCTGCGGATGATTGCGGAAAGCAAACAGTTTGGCCGTCAGGTGAAGTGGTTCACAACGCTGGTTTCCCGCGGAGATAACCTGCCGCCACTCTACCGCGCGCTGACCGAAGCGGGCGCCGTAAAAGTGGTGAAAAAAGAGATGGCGCAGGGCCAGAAGCAAAGCCGCTTTATCGCCTGGACGTTTATGGACAATAACAAACGTCGCAAATAGCACTCCGTCGCAGGCCGGGTAAGGCGAAGCCGCCACCCGGCAACGAGGCTACAGCGTCGGCTCCTGCGGTGGGAGCGGAGCTGCGGGCGGCGGCAGTACCTGATAGGTCTGGACCGGCATCCGCACGTTCGCCAGATCGAAGTGTTTTTTCACCATGCTGTCGAGCGCAAAGCGCACCGTCCACTGCTTCAGCGGCTGGGTGGTGAACGACACGCGCAGGGTAAACGCCGTGTTCGTCAGCCCGACGATGCCGGCGAATGACGGCTCGCCAATCACCAGCCCGCGAATATCCTCCATCTGCATCAGCTCTTCTACCGCATCGCGCAGCGCCTGCTTCGCTTTATCGGCATCCTCGTGACGATCCACATCGTAGTTCGCTACAACTGAACCAATGCCGCGTACAAAGTTGGCGAAGGTGGTGATCGAAGACCAGGGAATGATGTGGTACGCCCCGGTGTCCTGGCGCACGCCCACCGAGCGGATGGACATCCTCTCCACGGTGCCGGTTAACGGTCCGATGGTCACCAGATCGCCCGTGTTCATCCCGTTTTCAAACTGAATGAAAATGCCGGTAATAATATCCTTCACCAGCGTTTGCGAACCGAAGGAGATCGCCAGCCCCAGCGCACCGGCCCCCGCCAGCAGCGGGGCGATATTTACACCGATTTCCGACAGCACAATCATGATGGTGATGGTGCTGATAATCACCGCCAGCGCGTTGCGGAACAGGGTTAACAGCGTTCTTGCACGCGCGCTGGGCAGCGGCCTGCCGTGAATATCCGATACCAGGCGGTTCTCGATAAGGCTCGCCAGCAGCGTCCAGCCGACCGCGGAGAAGAACAGGATCAGGGCGATACGAATTAAAATATCGACGGTCTTTTCGCCTGCGCCGTTATGCAGCCAGTTCCAGAAATCAAACAGGCTCCACGCATTCAGAAGCAGCATAATCGCCACGCAGACGGTCAGAATGCGCGCCACCTTGAGCGATACCGACATCCAGCCGTTCACCCGTTTTTGCAGCTCCGGGTAATTACGCTGTACCTGCGGCGACAGGGTGATGGTTTTCGAGATCCAGCGCGACAGCAGCCCCGACACAAACGCCGCGATACCGATAATGGCCAGGCTTTTGAACGTCGCCCCCATCATGAATTTCAGGCTATTGCCCGGGTCGAACAGCGAGAAGAAGCACAGTACGATGAAGTAGGCGCTTGCCAGCCAGTGCCACACCAGGGCGAAAGCGCGGATAAACAGGCTAAAGAACGAAAGGGAGCGATCGGCCAGATTCAGCAGGCTTTGGGTAATGGTTTTTTTATTGTGGAAGATCAGATACAGCGACCAGACGGTAATGCAGATCATGATAATGACGTTTGCCAGCGCCCCGAACTGGACGTTCACCTGGTTGGAGATGATCGGCACGGCAACCAGCAGACCGTAGCCAATCAGCCCGCTGAGCACGCTCAGACGCAGCGCCCAGTACTTCGCGCTCGCATCCCGGATGGCGAAAGGACGCAGCGCCGGTACGTGCGGGCAAAAGAGTAACCGCAGCAGCGCCTTGAAGAACTCAATCAGGGCAAAGGCATTCAGGAAAAGCGACTGCTGGAAGGCGATGGTTTTGTTGTCCGCGTTCAGCCTGTCGGCCAACATCTGACCTAAAAACAGCGTCAACGCAAGCAGCAGTAAATCGATGATAAACGCTGAGGCTATCATCAACGGCAGGTGCAGCCAGCTGCTTTTCTGCTGATTCTTTCTGCGTCCCCATTGCCCCATTTTGCGGTAGAGCGGCCACGCGCACAGGCGCACCAGCCAGTAAAAAAGAAATACTGCGCCGGCCAGCATCAGGAACTGCGTGGCGGCGGCGGTAAACGTTTGTGGGTTAAACGGCTTATGCGGCGAGCCAATCAGGTTGCGGTAGAGCTGAGCAAAGCGCGAGGAGAGCGCTTCCCCATAGTGCCGGCTCACGTCGGTGATATTTTCCAGCACCGTTTTTTGTTCCTCCACCTGGGGAGGGGTGATGACAGGCACCGGCTCCTGCGGCGGCGTGGCGGCCACTTTCCGCAGCTGACCAATAAGTTCCTGCCGGGAGGTGTCGTTCTCAAGGACGTCGGCGAGGGCGCTGTAGGCGGCTTTTTTCTGTTCGACATCGGGTTCAGGAGGGGGCGTATTTTGCTGGCTGGCGGTTGTTCCGGTGGTCACGCCGGGGATCGCGACGGCGAACGATGGCGCACTAAACAGGCTAATCAACAGCAACAGGATCCACGGCACGGCGTCCTCCGGTGAAAATGTCGAACAAAATGATAAGTATAGAAGTCGGGACGCGGAGGGGGATTTTTGGGAACAATCTGGCGTAAAAAAGCCGGGCAAGCCCGGCTTTAGCGTAAAGCGATGGATCAGGAGACGTGCTGCAGGAACTCCTGCAGACGCGGGCTCGGCGGGTTCGCAATTAATTCCTGCGGGTTACCGTCTTCCGCGATACGGCCTTTATCAATAAAGATCAGGCGGGACGCCACTTTTTCAGCGAAGCCGATTTCGTGGGTCACGATCACCATCGTCATCCCTTCTTCTGCCAGATCCTGCATGACCTTCAGCACCTCGTGGCGCAGCTCCGGGTCGAGTGCGGACGTAGGCTCATCAAACAGCATCATTTTCGGTTTGACCGCCAGCGCGCGGGCAATCGCCACGCGCTGCTGTTGACCACCGGACAGCTCAGAAGGGTAGTGGTGCGCGCGTTCAGCCAGGCCGACTTTCGCCAGCAGATCTTTGGCCAGCGCTTCTGCTGCCGCTTTGTTAGCGCCGCGCACGCGCAGGGGGCCAAACATCACGTTTTCCAGCGCCGTCAGGTGAGGGAACAGGTAGAACTGCTGGAACACCATGCCCGCTTCCTGACGAATCAGACGGTCGTCCACTTTCGGGTCGTTCACCTTCAGACCGTCGACGATAAGATCGCCGCTGGTGATCTCTTCCAGCTTGTTGATGCAGCGCAGCAGGGTGGATTTACCGGAGCCGGATGGCCCAATAATCACCACCACTTCACCCTGTTTAATGTTCAGATCGATATTGTGCAGCACCTGGGTTGGGCCAAAGTGCTTGGAAACGTTTTTAAATTCAATCACAGGATTTTCATCCTTCTTTCAAGACGACGCAGAACGAAGCTCAGAACCAGAGTAATGATCAGGTAGACAACGGCTACCGCACTCCAGATTTCCAGCGCGCGGAAGTTGCCAGCAATGATCTCCTGACCCTGACGGGTCAGCTCGGCCACGCCGATAACAATGAACAGCGACGTATCTTTAATGCTGATGATCCACTGGTTACCGAGCGGTGGCAGCATGCGACGCAGCGCCAGCGGCAGAATAACGTGGCGGATCGTTTCGCGACGAGAAAGACCTAGCGCCAGACCGGCTTCACTGAAACCTTTATGAATCGACAGCACCGCACCGCGGGTGATTTCCGCTATGTAAGCGCCTGAGTTGATCATAATGGTGACGACGGCTGCGCTGAACGGATCGATGCGCAGGTCGGTGAACGCCATTGGCAGGGCGAAGTAGATGAACATGACCTGTACGACAATTGGGGTGCCGCGGATCACTTCGATGAAAACCAGTGCGATGTGGTTTGCAATCCAGCCGCCGTAGGTGCGAGCGAAACCGGCGACAAGACCGATAATCAACCCACCAACCAGACCCAGGACCGAAATCCACAGGGTCATTTTAGCGCCTTCAAGCAAGATAGGAATGGCAGGCCAGATGGCGCTCCAGTCAAACTGCATGATAATTTCCTGTTACTGTTACCGTGTTTCAAAAATAGCAGGGGCGAAAGGTCGCCCCCGAGTGAACGTCATTGTTACGTCTTATTATTTAGGCTCGGTACCGAACCATTTTTTGTAGATTTCGTTATAGGTGCCGTTCTCTTTCAGCGTTTTCAGCGCGCCGTTAACTTTCGTGCGCAGGTCGTCGCTGCCTTTCGGGAACGCGATACCGTACTGCTGGGCTTCCAGAGACTCGCCAACCGCTTTGAACTTGCCGTTGCCCGCGGTTTTGATGAAGTACAGGATGTTCGGCGTGTCGTGCAGAACCGCATCAGCACGGTTGGTGCCGAGTTCCATGTACGCGTTGTCGATGTTCGGGAACTGACGCAGGTCTTTGGTTTTGATATTTGCTTTCGCGTAATCAACCGAACCGGTGCCGCTCTTCACTGCCACCACTTTGCCGTCGAGATCTTTCACGCTTTTTACGTCGTTATTATCAGCTTTGACCATCACCAGCAGGCCGCTTTTGTAGTAGCCGTCAGAGAAGTCGATCGCTTTTTTACGTTCATCGGTAATGGTGATGCCAGCCAGCGCCAGATCAACGTTCTTGGTTTGCAGTGCCGGGATGATGCCGCTGAAGTCCATCGGCTTCAGGGTGTAATCCAGTTTGAGTTCTTTTGCGACTGCGGCCCACAGATCCACATCAAAACCAACGTATTTATCACCCTGTTTGAATTCAAACGGAACGAACGCCGTGTCGGTCGCCACAACCAGTTTGTCGGCAGCCTGAGAGGACACCGCAAAAGCCAGGGTAAGTGCAGCCAGTGAAACTTTTAATACAGACTTCATAGCATTTCCTTTTATATCCACGGGGCGATCCCCTGCGAGAACAGGTGGCACAATGAAAAAATCGTGCCAACTTTACAAGCTATTGTTTTGCAAAGGGGATGATGTCATACATTGCACATTAAATGGGGCAATGAGGTTTTATTGCACCAAAGTGGAGCACTGTTTTGGTGCGCTTCGTTTGGCTCAACTGACGGGGAGATATTTAGCGTAAATTATGACGAAAAAACAATCTTCCGTTAACGGTTGTGTGAGGTGATTATTACATTTCGTTCACTTTTGCAGGTGTGCAGACAAAAACTGTGCACCATAGATGTGCAAAACCCTCACCGGAGGGTGAGGGTTTGATAGAAAATTCGTATGAATTATTCGATGTTAGATTCGATAAACCACAGGAATTGATCCAGGTCGCGGGACGCGGCGGTGAAGATGTCAGCGGTATCTTCGTCTTTGGCTTCGCCAATCGCTTTGCGCACATCGTTTGCCACAATCGCGTAGCGGTCCGCCAGCTCTTTCAGGTGATCCTGAACGGTATGGATATCCAGCGGATAACTCTTCAGTGGCGTTTTGCTGTTGATCACTTGCGTGGTACCCAGCGCCACGCCGCCTAGCTGAACGGCACGTTCAGCCATCGTATCGAGGTGGGTCACCAGTGCTGTGCGGAAGCCATCCAGCATTTCATGAACGGCAATAAAGTTTGCACCGCGCATATTCCAGTGGGCCTGTTTGGTGATCAGCGAAAGATCGATGAACTGGATCACCTGGCGATTCAGCAACTCAATGGTTGCTTTTTTGTCGCTGTCCGATACATCGTTACGGGTATAAAGCAGATTAGACGCTTTCGTTTTCACCAGTTTAGCGGTACTCATAATCTCATATCCTCTTGATGTTTATGTCCCAGGTAATTACGGAACTAAGTATAGCACCGGATTTTTTCCCTGCGGTTTGGCTGTGCCTATCGGTTTAATAGCGAGAAGGAGGTTGAGAATTTAACTCATTGAAAGTAATCTAAAATTTTAAAATTGTTACAGATCAATCTTAATTACTGGCTGGGAATGTAAACCCAGAGGGATATTTTGAAAATAGGGCGAAGTGTGTAAAAAATTATAACGACAGTCTTTCTGGCCTTTATTCTGCATGGCATGGAAGCCATGCAGAATATATGGGCTTAGCGGATATCCACTTTCTCCACTTTAGGTTCAGGGCGCATGGTGAGCGTCGAGCCCATTGATGCCGCGATAATCGAGCAGAGCGCCAGCGTCTGGGTCAATGTCAGGGTTTCGCCGAGAAACACCATCCCGGAAATGGCGGCTAGCGCAGGCTCCATACTCATCAGGGTGCCAAATATGCGCGTCGGCAGACGCGTCAGGGCAATCATCTCCAGAGAATAGGGAAGTGCGGTAGAGAGGATCGCGACCGCCAGCCCGATGGGCATGACGGACCATTGCCAGATAGATTCGGTCGCCTGTGCCATGCCGATGGGCACAAAGACGATAGCAGCGATCAGTGACCCCAACGCGACGGTCGCCGGACCGTGCTCTTCTCCTGCACGCTGGCCCGTAAGTATATAGACGGCCCAGCAGGCGCCTGCACCCAGCGCCAGCGCTGCGCCCGTCAGATCAATCTCAGAAACACTCTTGCCCAGCGGCAGCAGGAACCATAACCCCAGTACGGCTAACACGACCCAGATGAAATCGACCGGACGTCGCGAGGAGAAAAGCGCCACCGCCAGCGGGCCGGTAAACTCCAGCGCTACGGCGATCCCCAGCGGTATCGTCTGAATCGAGAGGTAGAACAGGTAGTTCATTGCCCCCAGGGAGAGTCCATAAAACAGCAGCGGTAAACGCTGCTCCTTTTTGAATCGCAGACGCCAGGGTTTGAAAATAACCACCAGTATCGCCGTGCCCAGCACGATACGCAGGGCTGTTACCCCAGGCGCACCGACCAGCGGAAAAAGCGATTTTGCAAGCGAAGCACCGCTTTGAATGGACAACATGGCAATGAGTATGACTGCGACCGGCAACCAGACCGACGACGTGCGGGATAACCCAGGCATCCTTTCTCCTGTCAGCTTATGTCAAATGAGGTAAAAGTTGCAGTGTAAAGGAAATATGCGGCTACGGTTGAGGCGCTGTTGAAAAAAAACCACGTCAAATCCGTAAAATGGTTAAGCGCTGGTGGATTTATCGCCTGTCAGATTAGGAATAATCTGGATGAATGTAACTGCGCAGACGCGCACTATGCGCATTTAGTAGTGAAAATTGCATGTGATTTGAAAGAGATAGCTGACGCTGGAAACGTTCTGTTACAGGAAAGGTTTCATTAGACATCACGAATCACAAAGAGTTTCGCAAATTTTTTTGATATATTTAAAACTTACGGACTTACTTGGATCACATTTGAGGTGGTTATGAAAAAAATTGCATGTCTTTCAGCACTGGCCGCTGTACTGGCTGTTTCCGCAGGTACCGCTGTAGCTGCTACTTCTACTGTTACTGGTGGTTACGCTCAGAGCGACTATCAGGGCGTGATGAACAAAGCTAACGGTTTCAACCTGAAGTATCGTTACGAGCAGGATAACAACCCACTGGGCGTGATCGGTTCTTTCACCTACACCGAGAAAGATCGTTCTGAAAACGGCGCATACAACAAAGGCCAGTACTACGGTATCACCGCGGGCCCGGCTTACCGTCTGAATGACTGGGCGAGCATCTACGGTGTTGTAGGTGTTGGCTACGGTAAATTCCAGCAGACCGAAAACCAGGGTCTGAACCGCACTGCAAGCAACAGCGACTATGGCTTCTCCTATGGCGCAGGCCTGCAGTTCAACCCAATCCAGGACGTTGCTCTGGACTTCTCCTATGAGCAGAGCCGTATCCGCAACGTTGACGTTGGCACCTGGATCGCTGGCGTTGGTTACCGCTTCTAATCACTTCGGTGATTAAATAAAAAATCCGCCCAATGTGGCGGATTTTTTTGTCGAAGAGAAAAGCAAAACGGCAACCTTAGGTTGCCGTTTTTAGTGTTTGTTCCCTCTCCCCGTGGGAGAGGGCCAGGGTGAGGGCATCGGTCCGCACGAGACGGCAATTACTTATTCTTAATATCAAAAATATCCGTACCCAGATGGTTGTAGTCAACTTTCTGTAACTTGAAGTTGGTAACGTACACTGGGGAAGCTTTCTTGTTAGAGACAAACGGGTAAGCATTTTTTATCTGCTCAGCCTTAATCCCGGTCCACTGCGAGAAGAACTGCAGGAAATCATTTGCCGAACGACGCGCTTTAATAACGCGATGCGTTTTATCGTCACTCGACAGCACCATAAACGGCACCTGGAAGTTCTGCTGGAACTTGTCATCGTGCGCCAGGTACTGCACCTCTTTACCACGCTCTTTAAACGCCAGCCCGTGATCCGAGAAATAGACCATGGAGAAGCTGTCGCCCGTATTGCGTAGCTGATCGTACAGCTTGCTCAGCAGGTCGTCGGTTTGCGTCATCGTGTAGAGATAGCAGGACGTCTCTTTGGACTGCACAAACTCCGCGTACTTCCCACCGGTCCGATCGCAGGCCTGCGGGTGCGACCCCATCAGGTGCAGGACGATCAGCTGAGGCTGGGTGCGCGGGGTGGCGAAGACCTGTGCCGTCATTTTCAACAGCGCTTCGTCTTTGGTGTTTTTGTCGGCTTCGAAGTCGCCATTTTTCAGGAACTGCACTTCGTCAGCGCGTTTGGCGATACTGGCGATGGCCGTATCGTATTCGCCAATTTGCCCCTGATTAGAGAACCACCACGTCTGAAAACCCGCACGGTTTGCCAGGGTGACGAAATTATCCTGATACTGCGGTTTGCCATCCACCACCCGGTTAAGGGTCAGGCCGAGCGATTTCTGCGTCGAGCCGCTGGCCGCGACATAATCGGTAAACAGCGTGCCTTTGACTGAGCTGGCAAACGGTGTGTTATCCCAGTGACCGCCAAACGCTCCCATCGCATCGCGACGCGCGCTTTCGCCAATCACCACCACATAGGTGTGATATTTCGGCTTAACGGCCAGCACGTTCCAGGTGTCTTTCATATTGGAAAGCTCAGCCATGCGCGCCTGTTCGTCGAGAACCTCTTTATTATTTACAACGACGTCTTTCACGAAGCGGAAAACCGGATAACCGATATTGCTGAGCCTTAGCTTACCGTCCCAGGGAATATTCTGGATGGGAGCGACAAAGGCCACGGCAATGCTGAACACCAGACAGAGTATTTCGATCTTACCCCAGGATTTTTTCTCGCCCGACTGACGGCGTATGGCGATAACGCCCAGCGCGAAGATAAAGATCCCGACCACGTAGCTGTACCACGGGAAGATCGTCAGGATCTCCGTTGACTCTTCCATATTGGTCGAGTGCAGCGCCAGCAGGGTATTAAAGTTTGGCGCGCCGTAAGCCTGACCAAACGGGAAATAGAGTGCAGCAACCAGCGAACAGATGCCGATTAACGCTTTTTGCACGCGCGGTGCGGATCGCCACAGCAAATGCAGAACGCAGGTGAACGCCACCGCGTAAAGCAGACTAAAGGGATAACCCAGCGCAAAGTTAATCAGT
Organism: Enterobacter sp. PL_is514; assembly: GCF_055816715.1. Classification (NCBI taxonomy): domain Bacteria; kingdom Pseudomonadati; phylum Pseudomonadota; class Gammaproteobacteria; order Enterobacterales; family Enterobacteriaceae; genus Enterobacter; species Enterobacter sp. PL_is514. Next base: position 256,445 of record NZ_JBVPGN010000036.1, read on the forward strand.
AATGACTGCAAAAAGTAAAAACCCGTCCACGGGCTTAAGGCCCGGCTGCGGGTCACAACGGTATCTATCAGGGTTACATTCATAGGTCACTATCATGGATGAAAACGCCATGTGCTCACCCTGGCGTCAAGGGTCATAACCTGCCTGACAGTGCGTGGAGAGGGAATGAGGGTCCGCTTCAGCGAGCCGCAAATTGTGCAGGGCTGCAAGAAGATAGTGCGAGCGCTAAATAATATCAACAGTTGCTAAGCAGATGTTTTGCGAAGGGGATTGCAAATCCGTAAAAAAGATCGGGAATAAGGCGGCTGGAAGCCAGTTTAGAGCGAGATTGTGACGGGAAAATGAAGCGGCGTACCGCAACGCCGCTTAGTGGGAAGATTTGTCGTCCTGATGCGGTTTGTTGTTAAACATATCGCACAGCATGTTCAACAGCATTAAGCGCACTTTAAAAGGAGAGTGGGTAAACACGGTCATGCACCTCTTGAATTCGTTCATAAGACCTCCTGAGTTTTGATCCCTTCGATCCGTGAAGGGTGACTGCATTACATACAGATATAGCACAGGCTATATTGTATAGCTATGGCTATTTCGTTAATTTTTTGTGCTTGCGGAGCTATGGTTTACAATGTGCGCTCTCGAAACCGGGCGCTGGAAGCGTCACCCCACTGAGGAAGTACAATGAACCGTCGCGCAGGTCATCCGACAATGAGGAAAACGACGCAACTGGTGAATGTTGAAGAACATGTCGAAGGTTTTCGCCAGGTCCGTGAAGCGCACCGGCGTGAACTGATTGATGATTATGTTGAACTCATTTCCGATCTGATCCGTGAGGTTGGTGAAGCGCGCCAGGTCGATATGGCCGCCAGGCTGGGGGTTTCACAGCCAACTGTCGCTAAAATGTTAAAACGCCTGGCCTCCGTGGGCTTAATTGAAATGATCCCCTGGCGCGGTGTTTTTCTGACGCCGGAGGGGGAGAAACTCGCGCAGGAGAGCCGCGAGCGCCATCAGCTTGTCGAGAATTTTTTACTGGTGCTGGGCGTCAGCCCGGAGATCGCCCGCCGGGATGCGGAAGGAATGGAACACCACGTTAGCGAAGAGACGCTGGTGAAATTTCGTGAATTTACGCTTAAATATGGTCCCTCCGCTGAATGAAAATCCCTGGACTGCAGGCTCTGGCACGCGATCGTTTTTTCCATCTGTTATTACTCATTGGCGCAGCGTTAAGCCTCTTTGTGCCGTTTGCCCCACATGCCTGGCCCGCCGCGATTGACTGGCGCACCATCATTACCCTGAGCGGCCTGATGATGCTCACCAAAGGGGTCGAGCTGAGCGGCTATTTTGACGTTCTGGGACGTAAAATGGTGCGCCGGTTTGCCACCGAACGCAGGCTGTCCCTGTTTATGGTGTTCTCCGCCGCGGTGCTGTCGACGTTTCTGACCAACGATGTGGCGCTGTTTATCATCGTGCCCCTCACGCTTACGCTGCGTAAGCTCTGTGAAATTCCGGTCAGCCGGCTGATCATCTTTGAAGCGCTCGCCGTTAACGCCGGTTCTCTGTTGACGCCTATCGGGAACCCACAGAATATCCTGCTCTGGGGCCGTTCCGGTCTGTCGTTCGCCGCCTTTACCTGGCAGATGGCCCCGCTGGCGCTGGTGATGATGCTTTCCCTGCTGGCGGTCTGCTGGTTTGCCTTCCCGGATAAAAAACTGCAGTACCACAGCGGCACCACGGGCCCGCAGTGGCAGCCGCGTCTGGTGTGGAGCTGTCTCGGGTTATACATTGTCTTTCTGTTTGCGCTGGAGCTGAAGGTTGAGCTGGCGGGTGTCCTGCTCGTTGCCGCAGGGTTTGTCGTTCTGGCGCGGCGCGTGCTGGTCAGCGTGGACTGGACGCTGCTGCTGGTCTTTATGGCGATGTTTATTGATGTGCATCTTCTCATCCAGCTTCCGGTGCTGCAGAACGTGCTGCACAGCGTCAGCACGCTGTCTCAGCCGGGATTGTGGCTAACGGCGATTGGCCTGTCGCAGTTTATCAGCAACGTGCCGTCCACCATTCTGCTGCTCAACTATGTCCCGCCGGATACGCTCCTGGCCTGGGCCGTTAACATTGGCGGGTTTGGCCTGCTGCCCGGTTCGCTGGCAAACCTGATTGCTCTGCGTATGGCCAACGACCGTCGTATCTGGTGGCGTTTCCACGTCTGGTCTATTCCGATGCTGGTTTGGGCCGCGGCGATCGGTTTCGGACTATTCCTTCTCATATAGTGCGCAATTTGTCAGTTTTTCCTGGCAAACGTATAGCAACGTCCTAGCTTTAGTGAACGGCATAGTGTGATGCCGCTCACTGACAGGACCGTTGCTGACCTATGGCTGAAGATCAAAACCCGCCTGCTGACGAGCAGGACAAAAACAATAATGCGCGTAAGCGCCCGGGCAAAAAACCGTTAATTATCCTCGGCATTGTCGTGGTGGTGATGGTCGTCGTGGCGCTGGTCTGGTGGTTTTTAACCCGTAACGAAGAGACGACCGACGACGCCTTTACCGACGGCGACGTGGTGACGATTGCCCCCAAAACGGCGGGCTACGTCACCGAGCTGCGCGTGCGTGATAACCAGCGCGTGAAAAAGGGCGATCTGCTGGTGGTCATCGATCCGCGTGATACCACCGCGCAGCGCGATCAGGCCCAGGCCCAGCTTGGGCTGGCTATCGCGCAGCTGCATCAGGCTCAGGCACAGCTGGCGCTCTCAAAAGTGCAGTATCCCGCCCAGCGTGACGAAGCCAAAGCGCAGGTGCTGAAAGCGCAGGCCGATCTGGCGAACGCGCAGGCGGAGTACCGTCGCCAGCGCGGTGTCGACCCACGGGCAACCACCCAGCAAAGCATTGATTCCGCGAACGCTCAGCTGCGCAGCGCGCAGGCGGAGCTGGCCAGCGCCCAGGCGCAGTTGGAGGTGGCAGAGCAGGTACAGCTGCAAATCCGCCAGCAGGAAACCAACGTTGAAGCGCGCGAGCGTCAGGTCGATCAGGCGAAAGCGCAGCTGGAAACGGCCAATCTGAACCTCTCTTACACCGAAGTCCGCGCCCCGTTCGACGGCGTTGTCACCAAACGCAACGTACAGCCCGGAACCCTGGTGCAGGCGGGAACGGCGCTGTTCTCCCTGGTTTCGCCAAACGTGTGGGTGGTGGCGAACTTCAAAGAGTCCCAGCTTGAGCGCATGAAGCCCGGCGATAAGGTCACCGTGTCCGTCGACGCGTGGCCGGATATGGCGCTCGAGGGCCACGTTGACAGCATCCAGCAGGGCAGCGGCTCGCGCTTCTCCGCCTTCCCGGCTGAAAATGCAACCGGTAACTTCGTCAAAATTGTGCAGCGCGTGCCGGTCAAAATCGTGATTGATAAGGGGCTCGATCCGAACAGACCGCTGCCGCTGGGGCTGTCGGTTGCGCCGAAGGTGACGGTGGAATGACGGATCACAGCCACGACAGCTGGAAGCCCGCCAGCAATCCGTGGGCGGTGGCGATTGTCGTCACCCTGGCGGTGTTTATGGAGATCCTCGACACCACTATCGTCAACGTGGCGCTGCCCCACGTGGCGGGTTCGCTCTCGTCCAGCTATGACGAATCCACCTGGGTGTTAACCAGCTACCTGGTCGCGAACGGCATCGTGCTGCCCATCTCGGCGTTTCTGAGCCGCGTCTTCGGCCGCAAGCAGTTCTTCCTGATCTGCATCGTCATGTTCACCGTCTGCTCGTTCCTGTGCGGGATCGCCACCGAGCTGTGGCAAATCATCCTGTTCCGCGTGATGCAGGGTTTCTTTGGCGGCGGGCTGCAGCCGACGCAGCAGTCGGTGCTGCTCGACTACTTCAAGCCGGAGGACAGGGGCAAAGCCTTCGGGCTCTCGTCCATCGCGATTATCGTTGCGCCGGTCCTCGGCCCGACGCTGGGAGGCTGGATCACCGACAATTACTCGTGGCGCTGGGTGTTCTTTATCAACATCCCGGTGGGGATTGTCACGGTGCTGGCGATCTACCAACTGCTGGAAGATCCGCCGTGGGAGAGCAAGTCTAAAGAGAAGCTGACCATCGACTGGACGGGGATCGGCCTGATCGCCCTGGGGCTGGGCTGTCTGCAGGTGATGCTCGACCGGGGAGAAGACGAAGACTGGTTTAACTCGAACTTTACCCGCACTTTCGCGGTATTAACGCTGATCGGCATCATTGGTGCGATTTACTGGCTGATGTATGCCAGAAAACCGGTGGTGGATCTGCACTGCATGAAGGACCGCAACTTTGCCATCTCCAGCCTGCTGATGGCGGGAATGGCGATGATTTTGTACGGCAGCTCGGTGGTGATCCCGCAGCTGGCGCAGCAGGACCTGGGCTATACCGCCACCTGGTCCGGGCTGGTGCTGTCGCCCGGAGCGGTGCTGATTGTGCTGACCATTCCGCTGGTGCTGAAGCTGATGCCGGTGGTGCAGACGCGCTGGATTATCGCCTTTGGCTTTACCTGCCTGGCGGTGTCGTTCTTCTGGTCGCGCACGCTGACCCCGGATATCGACTTCGAAACCCTGGTATTGTTCCGCAGCGCCCAGTCGCTGGGGCTGGGGTTCCTGTTTGTGCCGCTGACTACCATTGCCTTTATCTCGATACCAAGGCGGCTGAACGCCGATGCGGCGGCGCTGTTCACCATGTTCCGCAACGTGGCGGGCTCGGTCGGGATCTCGCTGTCGACGGCGGCGATTACCGAGCGCTCGCAGGCGCACAGCGCGCACCTTGCGTACCACGCCTCGCCGTTTAACGAGCAGTTTCAGCAGGCGATACGCGAAAGCGCGCAGGCGATCCAGAACTTCACCACCCAGGTGGGCGATCCCACCGGCATCGCCACCGGACGTATGTACCAGACGATGATTGAGCAGTCGCGCTTCCTGGCCTACATCGACGTCTTCACCATCCTGAGCGCCGTGGCCTTGCTATTGATTCCGTTTTGTTTGTTGCTCTCGCCGGTTAAGAGCGAGGGGAGTGCAGGAGCACATTGATGATACACAGACGTTTACACCCCCTGATGATAATGATGCTGCTGGCAGGCTGCGCCGTCGGGCCGGACTACCAGCAGCCCGCGTCACCTGCCGTCACGCACTGGAACGATAAAGGCGACGGCTCGGTGAAGTCGCAAACCACCTCCGCCGCGACCAACCCGCGCTGGTGGAAGACCTTCGGCTCGCCGCAGCTCGACAGCCTGGTTGAGCGCGCCATCGCCGGAAACCTGACGCTGCAGCAAACGGTGCTGCGCATCGCCGGCGCGCGTGAACAGATTAACCAGGCGGGCGGGGCGTTTTATCCGTCGGTGAACGGCAATCTGCAGGCGACGCGCCAGCAGCTCGGGCTGGAAGGGGAGCTGAAATCCCACGGCGTATATGACCAGGTGGATAGTATCGATCCCGCTCTCAAGGGCGCGCTGGGACCGCTGACGCAGCCGATCAACCTCTACCAGGGCAGCTTCGACGCCCAGTGGGAAATCGACCTGTGGGGCAAGGTGCGTCGTCAGGTGGAAGCCGCCGAAGCGCAGCAGAAAGCGGCTATCGAGCAGCGTAACGACGCGCTGGTGTCGCTGGAGGCGGAAGTGGCGCGCGCGTGGCTCCAGCTGCGCGGGGCGCAGAGCATTATCGCCACGCTGAACACCCAGATTAAAAGCGCGCAGCAGACGCTGGATCTGACCGAAAGTCGCCAGCGGGGCGGGCTGTCGCCGCAGATGGATGTGGAAAACGCCCGGGCGCAGTTAGGCAACCTTGAAGCACAGCTTCCGCAATATCAGGCGCAGGAGCGGCAGGCGATGAACGGCCTGGCGATCCTGCTCGGCAAACCGCCGGGGGCGCTGGATGCGGAACTGCAGAGCGTGCAGCCGATGCCTGCGCTGCCGGATATTGTGCAAACGGGCATTCCGTCGACGCTGGCGCGACGCCGTCCGGACGTGCGCGAAGCGGAGGCGAACCTTCATGCCGCCACGGCGCAAATCGGCGTCTCGGTGGCGCAGCTGTTCCCGAGCTTTACCCTCTCCGGGCAGTTTGGCCTGCGCAACAGCGAAACCAACTGGCTGACCGACTGGAGCAGCCACTTCTACAGCTTTGGCCCGCAGGTCTCCATTCCCATCTTCCAGGGCGGTCGACTGGTTTCCAGCGTGAAGGTGGCGCGCGCGCAGCAGGGGGCGGCGGTGCTGGACTATCGTCAGACGGTGCTCACCGCGCTTGGCGATGTCGAAAATGCGCTGGTGAGTTATCGCACCGACCAGCAGCGTGAAGCGGGGCTGGCGAAAACGATCGATGCGCTGCAAAACGCGTTTGACCTGGCAAGCGACAGCTACCGCCAGGGGATCGCCAGCTTTATCGACGTGCTGGACGCCCAGCGACAGCTGGCGCAGGCCCAGCAGCAGCGCGCGCAGGCGCAGGTGCAGAGCGCGCTCGATCTGGTGGCGCTCTACAAGGCGCTCGGCGGCGGCTGGGAGCCGTATCAGCAGGTGCAATTACCGGACTACAGCGTCTTTGGCGACGCCCCGCGCGGATAAATATTCAGAGGATTGGGCAAGAATCGGACAGGAACGCCACATTCGCGATCGCTGAGGGGCGGGTATAACTATCGGGTACCCCTTAAACGACATGCGAGGATTATCTTATGCGTTATCAAAAACTGGGCAACACCGGACTGTTTGTTTCTGAACTGTGCCTCGGCACCATGACCTTCGGTGGTGAAGACGGCATGTGGGGCAAGATTGGCCAGCTTAAGCAAAACGAAGCCGAGCAGCTGGTGGGCCGCGCGCTGGATGCGGGCATTAACTTCATCGATACCGCTGACGTCTATTCGGAAGGGCGCTCGGAGACGATCCTCGGGCAGGCGCTGAAAAACCTCAACGTCCCGCGCGAGAACGTGGTGGTTGCCACCAAGGTGTTCGGCGAAACGGGTACCGCCGGGGTGAACTCGCGCGGCAGCTCGCGGTATCACATCATCAGCAGCGTGAAGGAGAGCCTGCGCCGCCTGCAGCTCGATCATATCGATCTCTATCAGCTTCACGGTTTCGACCCGGCCACGCCGATTGAGGAGACGCTGTATGCGCTGGATAACCTGGTGCAGCACGGCCACGTGCGCTATATCGGCGTCTCGAACTGGGCGGCGTGGCAGATTGCCAAAGCGCTGGGCATTTCCGAGCGTCTCGGGCTGGCGCGGTTCGCATCACTCCAGGCGTATTACACCATCGCCGGACGCGATCTTGAGCGTGAGCTGGTGCCAATGATGCAGAGCGAAGGCGTCGGGCTGATGGTCTGGAGCCCGCTGGCGGGCGGTCTGCTGAGCGGAAAATATGGCCGCGACGGGCAGAGTGAAGCCGGTGGTCGTCGTCTGGAGTTTGACTTCCCGCCGGTGAATAAAGATCGCGCCTTCGACTGCGTGGACGTAATGCGGACTATCGCCGAAAGCAAGGGCGTCTCCGTCGCGCAAATCGCGCTGGCGTGGCTGCTACATCAAAAAGCGGTGACCAGCGTCATCATTGGCGCGAAACGCGTTGAACAGCTGGACGACAACATTGCCGCCACCGGTATCCTTCTCAGCGAAGACGAGCTTAAACAGCTGGATGCGGTCAGCGCGCTGCCGCGGGAATATCCTGGCTGGATGCTGGAGCGTCAGGGAGAGTATCGCCGTAATCAGCTCGCGCAACAGTAACCCTTCTTGCCCCGGGAGTGCATCGCTTACCGGGGCTTTTTTTCCCGCCTTGCTCACAAAAAACGATCCTCCTCTTTGATCCTCTTTTCATCATCGCCTATATGACTAGACATGAAATTTTAAATGACTAGTCATATAGGGAGAAAACATGAACCATCAGCTACCGGCCAACTTTTTATGGGGCAACTCGGTCTCCAGCATGCAGACGGAAGGAGCCTGGAACGAAGGCGGGAAGGGGATGTCGGTGTATGACATTCGTGAAGCCGGGGAAAACGTGTCCGACTGGAAAGTGGCGACCGACTCCTACCACCGCTACCGGGAAGATTTCGATCTGATGCAGGATCTGGGCATGAACTGCTACCGCTTCCAGATCTCATGGAGCCGCGTCTGCCCGCAGGGTGACGGCCCGTTCAACGACGAAGGCATCGCATTTTACGACCGCTTTATTGACGATCTGATCGCCCGCGGCATCGAGCCGATGATCTGCCTGTACCATTTCGATATGCCGCTGGCGCTGGCGCAGGAGTACAACGGCTTCAACGACCGCCGCGTAATGGACGCCTTTATCCGCTATGGCAAAAAGATGATCGACTGTTATGGCGACCGCGTGAAGTACTGGTTGACCTTCAACGAGCAGAACATCTTCCATATGCCGGAAGCGTTCCGTATTTCCGGCTATATGAAAGGCGAGAAAACCCTGCGCGAGCTGTACGAGCTACAGCACCATACGATGGTGGCGCACATGGCGCTAACCGAATACCTGCACCAGACCAGACCGGGCCAGCTGATGGGCGGCATGCTGGCGCACCAGCTGATCTACCCGGCTACCTGCAAACCGCGCGATATCTTCTGCGCCCAGCAGTATGACGAGTTTCTCAACCAGAACCTGCTGCGCGTCTTCGCAGGGCAAGGCTACAGCCCGGCGGTGATGGCGGTGGTGGAACAGGAGGGCTTTGGTGATATCTACCGCGCCGAGGACCTGGCGCTGTTCGCTCGTACAAAGAACGACTATATGGCCTTCAGCTATTACGCCAGCAAAACGCTGGACAGCGATGCGATTCCGGAAGGCACGCCGGTGAACTATTACCTGCTGCACGGCGAGAAAAATAACCCGTACCTGAAGGCCACCGAGTGGAACTGGCAGATCGATCCGCTGGGCTTCCGCACCATCATCACCCGCTACGCCAACGACTGGCGCCTGCCGGTGTTCCCGATCGAGAACGGCATTGGGGTGATTGAGTCATGGGACGGCGTGAACCCGATTGAGGACACCTACCGCATCGACTATCACCGGGCGCACATCGAGGCCATGAAAGCGGCGATGTTCGAGGACGGGGCAGAGGTCATTGGCTACCTCGGCTGGGGATTGATCGACATTCTCAGCTCCCAGGGCGACATGCGTAAGCGCTACGGCGTGGTCTATGTCAACCGGGAAAACCACGACCTGAAAGACCTGAAGCGCGTGCCGAAGAAGAGCTACGCGTGGTTAAAACAGGTTATCCATACCAACGGACGCGAGATGTAAGCCGTACGCTGCCGGGCCGTTTTTGTGACTGATTGATGGGAACACTCCGCTATGTCTGAAACAAAAATCACACCGCACATGCAGTCCTTTGTCGATAAATTTGTCGAGTTTTCGGCGCGCCTGGCAAACCAGGTGCACCTGCGCTCCCTGCGCGACGCCTTCGCCACGGTGATGCCGATTTTCATCCTCGCCGGTCTGGCGGTGCTGGTGAACAACGTGGTCTTTCCGTGGATTTTTCACGGCGATACGCTGGCACACTTCAAAGTGTGGGGCGAGGCGATTATCAACGGCACGCTGAACATTGCCGCGCTGCTGCTGGCGCCGATGATTGCCTGGTCGCTGGCGCGCAACAAAGATTTCGACAATCCGGTCTCGGCAGTGGTTATCGCCGTCAGCAGCTTCATCATCATGATGCCGATACGCTTGCAGATTACGCCCGTCGGCAGCGATACCACGGTGAACGTCACCCAGGTGCTGACGTTCGCCAATATCGGCTCCACCGGGATTTTCGCCGGGGTGCTGATTGGGCTGCTTTCAACGGAAGTGTTTATCGCTATTTCGCGCCTGAAGGCGCTGCACATTTCGCTGGGGGAAAACGTGCCTCCGGCCGTGAGCAAATCTTTTACCGCGCTGATCCCGACCATCCTCACGCTCTCGCTGTTTGCGGTGCTGGCGGCGGTGCTGGCAAACGTGCTGCATACGGATCTGATCCATCTCATTACGACCTTTATCCAGCAGCCGCTGCGGCTGATCAACACCAGCCTGCCCGGGACGATTTTCATCTACAGCTTCGGCAACTTCTTGTTCACGCTCGGTATTCATCAGTCGGTGGTCAACAGCGTGGTGCTGGAGCCGTTCCTGCTGATCAATACCAACGAAAACATGCTGGCCTTCGCCAACGGTCAGCCCATTCCGCACATCATCAACAATATCTTCGTGCCGACGTTCGGCATGGTAGGCGGCACGGGCAGCACGATCTCGCTACTGATTGCGATATTTATCTTCTCGCGCCAGCAGTCGGCGAAGCAGGTGGCGCGCCTGTCACTGGCGCCGGGCCTGTTTAATATCAACGAGCCGGTGATTTTTGGCCTGCCGATCGTGTTTAACCTGCCGCTGATGATCCCGTTTGTGCTGCTGCCCGCCATCGGCATTTATTTCGCCTGGCTCTGTACCACGCTGGGGTTAATGTCGCGCTGCGTGGTGATGATCCCGTGGACCACGCCGCCGATCCTGAGCGCCTGGCTGGCCACGGCGGGGGACTGGCGGGCGGTGGTGGTGCAGTTGGCAATCATCGTATTTGGTGTATTCTTCTACCTGCCTTTCCTCAAGATTGCCGAGCGAGTGGCGTTGAAAAACAGCGGGATAGAAAACTAACAGAAAGGAAGGACGATGGCGGCGAAGTACATCACCATAGCGCGGGAAATTAAGAAACGCATTATCAGCCAGCAGTACGCCGCCAACGAACCCCTGCCGGACCAGTTTGCGCTGGCGGCGGAGTTCAGCTCCAGCCGGATGACCATTCAGCAGGCGATGCGCCAGCTGATCGTCGAAGGTCTGGTCTATACCCGTCAGGGCCAGGGCACGTTCATCCGTAAAAACTTCCTCCAGCTCTCGCAGTGGGATCTCTCCGGCAGCGACTACTTTGGCGCGACCAAAACCTGGGCACATCTGGGCACGGTCACGAGCCAGGTGGTGCATTTCGAGCTGCGCTTTCCTAATGAAAAAGAGCAGGCGTCGCTGATGATTAACGCCGATGCGCCGATCTATGACTTTATTCGACTCCGTTTGCTGAACGGTGAACCGATGTCGCTGGATTCCACGGTGATGCCGATGAATCTGGTCCCGGGCCTGACGAAAAACCATCTTGAAGCTTCAGTGTTCCAGTACGTTCAGGAAACGCTGGGGCTGAAAATTATGGGGTCGTACCGGGTGGTGCGGGCGCTTAAGCCCAGCGCGCTGGACAGAGAGCATCTGGTCTGCGAGGAAACCGATCCGGTGCTGGAGGTGGAGCAGGTGATTTATCTGGAGGATGGCACGCCGCTGGAGTATGCCCACTGCCACTATCGCTACGACCACGGCGGGATCGTGATCGTGAATAACGGGTAATCAGTCTTTCAGGCGCACGACTCGAAATAGCTGTCCGTGTCTTTTATGTAAAGATCGTTCTGACACAGATGCTGGATTTGACCAGGCTTAAATGTAAAACGGATTTTTTGAAACCAGGAACGTTTTATTTTGCTGGTATTCTCGCGCGATAATCCATAGTCATGGATTATTTCATGAACAAAACGAATGCTTTGTGCAGAAACATAGACAGGTGTTTTGGTTAGCTGAATCAGTTTGCTGATCCAAATATCATCCGCGCGAGGACAAACCGTAATAAAATCTTCGTTAAAATGGAAATATTCCGGGATCATATTTTTCTTGAGCACAACGCCACCAAGACCGGTGATGATATAGTTCTGCTCAACGACTTTTGGCACGGTGATAAGCGGGAAATTACGATAGGTATCAAGAAGTTCTTTCTTCTTCTTTACTGTTTCACGCACCCGCGCGGCAACCACATATTTTTGATTGTGGCGATAAAAATCATCCAGCAGTGTTTCTGCCCAAATTTCGTTATAGATTGCGTCATCATCGGCATAAATCAGAATATCGTCTTCGGTTGCTGCTTGCAGCGCCGGAAACAATTTCCGATAAGGGCCGGTGTTCTTAACCCATTTAAAAACCAGGTTGGTGCCCGTCTGGCGAATTTTCTGCGCCCACTCCGGCTCCTCAGTGATGCCTTCGTCACTGAGATAAGGTGTACTGGAGACCCACACAACAATTTGATCGACCTTCTTACTCTGGTTCGCCAGTGACCACACCGTTTGCGAACAGAGATAAAGGCGCGATTTTGTTGTTGTTAAGTTAATGCTAATCATCAAACTATGCGTGCTCCAGGAGATAAAAAGACCTTATAAAACCAGATAAAACTGATTTTATAAGTGGGCGCATCATAACACTTAGAGGATTAGATGTAACCCCGCTGGGTTAGCAGAAAATGGCAAGAAAGGCACTTACGGCAGTAATAGCTGTTCAGAAAGGGTCAGCGTGATGGAGATTACAGTGCAATAAGACCCCGATAATACGGGGTCTTATAAGATACGTTATTGATTCAGCGTGATCAGTTCAAACGCACCGGCATACCGGAGCGGTTCTGCACGGCCTGGTCAACAATCGCCGTTTCGACATCTGGCTGAGACGTCACCGCCTGCACCGCGCTGTTCAGCGTAACAGGAACGACTTCGTTGTTGTTGATCTGGTCTTCGCTGGTGGACAGCGGGTTGTGCACTTCGATGTAGCGGCTGCCGTCTGGTTCAGACGTTGCTTTCACCGGTTCGTTGATGAACTGCACGCGCGTACCGACCGGCACGTTTTCGAACAGGAATTTGATGTCGTCGTTACGCAGGCGCACGCAGCCGTGGCTCACGCGCAGGCCGATACCGAAGTTGGCGTTGGTGCCGTGGATCGCATACAGACGACCAATGTACAGCGCGTACAGGCCCATTGGGTTATCCGGGCCTGCCGGTACAACGGCTGGCAACGGTTCGCCCGCCGCGATGTATTCTGCGTGCATTTTGGCGGTCGGCGTCCAGGTTGGGCCCGCTTTCTTACGCTCAACTTTGGTGGTCCAGTTCATTGGGGTGTCTTTACCCAGCTGGCCGATACCGATTGGCAGCACGATAACGGTGTTGGTGCCTTTCGGGTAGTAGTACAGACGCATTTCGGCGCTGTTAATCACGATACCTTCATGAACGGTATCCGGCAGGATCAGCTGCTGAGGAATATTCAGCACGGTACCCGCTTTTGGCAGATATGGGTCAACGCCCGGGTTCGCTTCCAGCATGTTAGACAGGCCCAGCTGGTACTGCGCAGCGAAATACTCCAGCGGCTGAGAGTTACCTTCAGGAACCGTCACCACCTGGTTTTGACCCACCAGACGGCTTCCGTCGGTCGGCAGGGGATACGTCACCGCAGACGCGGTCTTACAAAAACCTACTACGGCTAACGCCGCCGCAAAAAGCGCTGTTAATTTCATGTTCATGTTGTGCGAGGTATCTAAGCCATTCAGGCGATGAGTTGATAAGTCTGAATCTGTGATGGGAGCGCATTATATGTGCATTCCCGCTCACAGGGAATTCAGATGTGTACGAAATCACATTTTTTTCGATTTTGTTAAAGTTTAGTGGATGGTTGCAACGCGGGATCTCAATTCGGAATTGTGGCATAATGCCGTGTTTATCACACTTTTCGCAGGAATCTCCCCGTGTTAGTTACCAGCAACGTCACTATGCAGTTTGGCAGTAAGCCGCTGTTCGAAAACATTTCCGTCAAATTTGGCGGCGGCAACCGTTACGGCCTGATTGGTGCCAACGGTAGCGGAAAATCCACCTTTATGAAGATCCTCGGCGGCGATCTGGAGCCGACCCTCGGCAACGTGTCGCTCGATCCGAACGAGCGCATCGGTAAGCTGCGTCAGGATCAGTTCGCCTTCGAAGAGTTCACCGTGCTCGACACCGTGATCATGGGGCACGCGGAGCTGTGGGAAGTGAAGCAGGAGCGCGATCGCATCTATGCGCTGGCCGAAATGAGCGAAGAAGACGGCTATAAAGTGGCCGACCTGGAAACGCAGTACGGCGAGATGGACGGTTACTCTGCGGAAGCGCGCGCGGGCGAGCTGCTGCTGGGCGTGGGCATTCCGGTTGAACAGCATTACGGCCCGATGAGCGAAGTCGCGCCAGGCTGGAAGCTGCGTGTGCTGCTGGCACAGGCGCTGTTCTCTAACCCGGACATCCTGCTGCTCGACGAACCGACGAACAACCTGGACATCGACACCATCCGCTGGCTGGAGCAGACGCTGAACGATCGCGACAGCACCATGATCATCATCTCGCACGACCGTCACTTCCTGAACATGGTCTGCACCCACATGGCGGATCTGGACTACGGCGAGCTGCGCGTCTATCCGGGCAACTACGACGAGTACATGACGGCGGCCACCCAGGCGCGTGAACGTCTGCTGGCGGACAATGCCAAGAAGAAAGCGCAGATTGCTGACCTGCAGTCCTTCGTCAGCCGCTTCAGCGCCAACGCCTCTAAATCGCGTCAGGCAACCTCGCGTGCGCGTCAGATTGATAAAATCAAGCTGGAAGAGGTTAAAGCCTCCAGCCGTCAGAACCCGTTCATCCGCTTCGAGCAGGACAAGAAGCTGTTCCGTAACGCGCTGGAAGTGGAAGCCCTTACCAAAGGCTTCGATGAAGGCCCGCTGTTTAAAAACTTTAACCTGCTGCTGGAAGTGGGCGAGAAGATTGCCATTCTGGGCGCCAACGGCGTGGGTAAATCCACCATGCTGAAAACCCTGGTCGGCGAACTGCAGCCGGACAACGGCACCGTGAAATGGTCCGAAAACGCGCAGATTGGTTACTACGCGCAGGACCATGAGTACGAGTTCGAAAATGACCTGACCGTCTTTGACTGGATGAGCCAGTGGAAGCAGGAAGGCGACGACGAGCAGGCGGTGCGCAGCATTCTGGGTCGTTTGCTGTTCAGCCAGGACGACATCAAAAAGCCGGCTAAAGTGCTCTCCGGTGGCGAGAAGGGCCGCATGCTGTTCGGCAAGCTGATGATGGAAAAACCAAACATCCTGGTGATGGACGAACCGACTAACCACCTGGACATGGAATCTATCGAATCCCTGAACATGGCGCTGGAGATGTATCAGGGCACGCTGATCTTCGTCTCTCACGACCGTGAGTTTGTCAGCTCGCTGGCGACCCGCGTGATCGAAATTACGCCAGAGCGCGTGGTGGACTTCACCGGTAACTACGAAGATTACCTGCGCAGCAAAGGTATCGAGAACTAAAAAAAAGCCCGGTGGCGCTTCGCTTACCGGGCCTACGTTCTATTCCCTCTCCCTGTGGGAGAGGGTTAGGGTGAGGGCATCAGGCCGCACTACAGCACCCACTCACTCCCTTCAACCCCGTTCACCCGCAGCGTACGTTTTTCCCCCGCCGGTAATGATACCTTCAGCGCCTTCCACGCCGGACGATAGTCGCCGCGCGCATTCACCTTCAGGTTGATACTTGCGCCGTCGCACACCATTTCCCATTCCACCCACAGCGCATTGCCGTTCTGGTATCCCCAGCTTTCGCCGTCGTCTTCAAACAGCATGCCCGAGGTTGTGCCGACGCCCTTCACAGGGAACAGCTTCAGTTCGCGGGCCGTATCTTTTTCGGCACTCACATGCGTGATGCGCTCGCTGAGCGGCAGACCGGCTCCGGCGCGCACCAGCAGCGGCAGTTTTTCCAGCGGCGCGTCGAGAACGATCGACTGGCCGCCCGCATACCACGCGTGGGTGTAAAAATCATACCAGCCGGTGTCGTTATCCGGCAGCCAGACGCGGCGCTCGCGCTGCCCGGCTTCGACGACGCTGGCGACCAGCAGGTCGCGGCCCAGCAGGAAGTCATCGCATTCTTCGAAGGTCTGCGCATCGTGCTCGTGGTCGAGGAAGGTCGGACGCAGCATCGGCTCGTCGTCGGCGTGCGCCTGCCATAGCAGGGTGTAGAGATACGGCAGCAGGCGGTAGCGCAGCTCAACCGCGCCGCGAATGGCTGGGGTGACGCCCGGGTACATCCACGGCTCGTTCACCGTGTGGTCATCGTTCCACGAGTGAATGGTAAAGCGCGGATGCATCACGCCGTTCTGCACCCAGCGCACGAACAGCTCGGCGTCCGGCTTGTCGCCGGAGAAACCGCCCACGTCATGGCCGACGTTGAACAGCCCCGACAGGCTCATGCCCAGCCCCATGCGGATGTTATAGCGCAGCGTGTCCCAGCTGGTGCGGTTGTCGCCGCTCCAGGTCTGAACGTAGCGCTGCATCCCGGCGCAGCCGGAGCGGGAGATCAGATACGGGCGTTTTTCCGGCGCAAAGCGCTGCTGCGCTTCCAGCGAGGCGCGCATCATCAGCAGCGGCATGACCGGGCGAATGTGCTTGATGGCGATCTCCTTACCGAAGCCAAAGCAGCGGGCTTCCCCGTCCCACACTTCATATTCGTTGTTGTCGTTCCAGGTGGAGTCGATGCCCATCTCCAGCAGCTGCGTTGTGACGCCGTTCTGCCACCACTGCACCGTCTGCGGGTTGGTAAAGTCGAGGTGCGAGCCTTCGTCATCCCAGAAGCTGGAACGTTCGGGTGCATCGGTTTCTGAATCGCGAATGAACAGGCCGCTCTCCGCCACTTCGTTATAGCGAGGATGATCCTGCAGCAGGCACGGCTTGATGTTGGCGGCCAGCTTCAATCCCGCGTCGTGGAACGCCTGGCTCATTACCTTCGGCTGCGGCACCTTGTCGTAGTTCCAGTTGAAGACGTAGCGCTTGCCGTTGATGGAGGTATAGCCGGAGGAGAGCTGGAACGAGTCGCACGGGATGGCGTGCTCTTCGCACAGGCGGATGAAGTTCATCAGCTGGTTTTGCGCATCCGGCGCGTCGGTGTAGTGCATGGTCGAGCCGCTGTAGCCCAGGCTCCACTTCGGTCCGAACAGCGTTTTCCCGGTCAGGCGTACGAAGGCTTTGGTGACGTCCAGCACGCGCCTGCCGGTAAAGATGTAGTAGTCGATATCGCCCGCTTCCGCCTGCCAGCGGCGATAGGCGGTGTGGTAGTTGTCGATTTCGTTACCCAGATCCAGCCAGCAGCTGCTCAGGTTGTCGTAGAACAGGCCGTAGCTGACGTCGTCGCGGCGGGCGATAGTGAACGGGATGTGCTTGTAGAGCGGGTCGGTGCTGGCCGCGTTGTACCCCATTGCGTCGAGGTTGCGCATCTCATAGCGTTTACCGTTGCGCTGCAGATCGCCCGCTTTCTCGCCCAGGCCGTAGAAACGCTCGTCTTTACGACGGCTGAGGTAGTGCGCCACGCCGTTGCCGTGGGCGTTCAGCAGGTAGGCGCTGGTGGGGCGGTCATTGACCAGCGGCAGCCATTCGCCCGCCTCATTGCGGTAGTGCCACTCCAGCCACAGCGGCTGGTGGACGGTCACGCGCAGCTGTTCGGTTGCCACGGTTAGCGTCTCACCCTGCTGCGTCAGGTTCCAGGCCGGGCAGGAGAAACCGCTTATGTCGTCACGACGGCGGCCTTCCCAGGGCACGTCTTTTTCCGGAGCGATACTCCAGGTGCGGTCCAGCGCCAGCTCGCCTTTGCGCTTAATCAGCACGCGGAAAAGGTTCTCTTCCAGCACATACAGGCACAGGCGGTGCTGGTTATCGACCAGCAGTTCCAGATGGTTTGCTGACTGAATATCAACGGTCCAGTTTTTCAGGGTTTTCATATGCAATACATCCACTATCAGGCGCGCTTGGCGCGACGTTCAGCAATAAATGCTACCAGGAAGACAGCGCCAATCAGGTCAAAGAAGCCCATGGCGATAAAGAGCGGGTTAAAGCCGATTTTGTCGGCGGTCACACCGATTAACAGCGAGAACAGGAAACTGGCGATCCACGCCGCCGAGCCGCGCATGCCGTTGACGGTTGCCATCTGGCCTTTGTCGAAGGACTCCACGACCAGGGCGCTCAGCATGCAGGAGATGATCTGGTGCCCGAAGCCGCCGATGGAGATCAGCACGATGGTGATATACGGGTCGCGGGTAATGGCCACGATGGCCAGCGAGATCATCAGGAACGCGCCGGTCACGGAGCTGGCGACGACCGAGTTAACGCGGGAGCAGCCGAACAGACGGGTGTACAGACGCGTCAGGTAGCCGCTCGCCACGCTGCCGAGGTCGGCGGCGAGGAACGGCAGCCAGGCAAACATCGCAATCTGCTTCAGGTCCATGCCGTGCTCTTTGGCAAGGTACAGCGGCACCCAGAAGCTCAGCACCGCCCAGGCGGGTTCCGCCATAAAGGCCGGGATGGCGATACCGTAGAAGCGTTTGTTTTTCGAGACGGTTTTCAGCGCGGTCAGGAAGGGCAGTTTGACGGCAGGTGGTTCGTTATCCTGCTTGATAAACGCCAGCTCGTCCTTGCTCAGGTTCGGGTGCTGCTCCGGGTTATGGTAGAACGCCCACCACAGGATCACCCACAGCAGCGCCAGCACGCCGGTAAACATAAACGCCCCCTGCCAGCCAAACGAGGCGTGAGCAAAGTAGATGATTGGCGGAGCCAGCATCGCGCCGATGGAGAAGCCCACGCCCGCCCAGCCGGCGGCAACGGGTCGTTCTGATTTCGGGAACCATTCACCGATGGTTTTGGCGTTAGCCGGGGTAGCGGCGGCCTCAGAGGCACCCATAAAGAAGCGCAAAATAGCCAGGTGCAGCCAGCTTCCGGCGCCCGCGTGGAAAATACACATCAGCGCCCAGATGCCGGCGCAGACCATAAAGCCAATCTTCAGGCCGATCACGTCAATCAGCCAGCCGCAGAGGGGCTGGAAAATGGTGTAGGCGATCTGGAACGCGCCAACGATCCAGGAGTACTGCTCGGTGGTGATCCCGAGGCTCTCTTTCAGCTCGGGGGCAAGAATGCCTAACGAATTTCGGGTGATGTAGTTAACGGTGACGCCAAGTAAGAACAGCACCAGCACGTACCAGCGCAGGTTCTTGATGACGCGACGGGTTTTGCTTGTCGCAACGGTGTTATTGATGTCCTGACTCATTTTACTCTCCACAAGACGGACGGTAAGGGGACGGAGGTTCAGGTGTCACACAGATTTTTATGCCTTTGATTTCTATCCGTTTAAACTGCTTAAGTTGGTATACAACTAGTATGGAAGTTGTGTGACAAGTTCACCTTAAGGGAGAAAATGAGTGGGCAATAGTGGATTTTGTGCAAAATTTCTCATAACTGACTCAACCACTCTGGCATGATGGCATTTATGTCAGTTATTGCCTGACGGATACGCTATGAAAATTTTTTCATTTCGCAAAAGGAGCCAGATCACAAAATGGACAAAAGGCTAAAAATCACCGAAATCGCCGCCCGTACGCAGCTCTCGATCAGCACCGTGTCTCGGGTGCTGGCGGGGAAAGCGAATACCAGCGAAAAAGCGCGCGCAAAGGTGCTGGCGTGCGCGCGGGAGCTGGGGGTGATGGAGGGCATGGCGGCGGGACGGCTGCTGCTCAATAGCCTGGTGGTTTTTGCCCCCCAGCGCGCCTTCGACGAGCGGTCCGACATCTTTTACTACCGCGTGATCCAGAGCGTGAGTAAAGGCCTGGCATCCCACGATGTGCGCCTGCGCTACTGCGCGCTGGAAGAGAACGACAGCGATGCCCAGCTTTTTCTGGCGCGCATGAATGAGCCGGATACTCAGGCGGCAATCCTTCTCGGCATTGACGATCCCCATATTCACGATCTGGCGGTAGATGTGGGTAAACCCTGCATGCTGATTAACTGCCGCGACCGGCACATGCGTCTGCCTGTCGTTGCGCCGGATCACCGCGCCATTGGCGAGCGGGCGGCGGAATACCTGTTCGAGATGGGACACCGTGAGGTGATGAACGTGCTGTGCCTGCGTCGCTACACCATGGAGCTGCGCCTGTCGGGGATCCGCGACGCGTGGCAGTCCCACAACCTGACGTTCAGCGATAAACGCGATCTGCTGGTGGTGCCCAGCTTCAGCGCGCGCGAAACGGAACAGGCGGTCAGCAGCTGGCTCAGCGAAGTGCAGGGGAAAGATTTACCTACCGCGTTTCTGGTCGGCGGCGACTTTATGGCGGCGGGCACCATCAGCGCATTACAAAACCACGGTCTGCGCGTGCCGCAGGACGTGTCGGTGATGAGCATCGACGGGTTTAACCTGGCGGCGATCCAGGATGTTCCATTAACGGCCGTGCACGTTCCCCGCGACGAACTGGGAACCGAAGCGGTACACATGCTCCAGCAGCGGCTGATGCGCCCGGACGCGCCGGTGGGGACGTTGCTGCTTAACGGCACGCTGACCGTGCGGGATTCGGTACGGCGGATACGTCAGGGGAAACGACGCACCGCCGTGGAGCGGGAAGGGCTGTACGACAGTTAGACCATGCCCAGCGCGCGCTTGCCGTGGATGTTGAGATCGTTCACGGTAAAGCGGTCCTGCCAGCTCTTTTCATAATCCTCACGCGGGAAATCCCCCGGCGACGCGCCGGTCTCCAGCGCTTCCTTGACCTTTTTCGCGTAGGCGAGGTTTTTCTCGCACATCGGTGCGGCGGGGATGTACATCACGTTGCCCCAGCCCTGCTGATTGTCCACCGGCGCGACGGAGTGGATCACATCGCAGTGCCACCACACGGAATCGCCCGCGTCCAGTGCCGGAATGCTGGTCAGCGCCTCGATAAGCAGCGGGTGCCACTTCTCGGAAACCGGCAGCACGCGCCCCGGCGCCACGCCGCACAGCTCGTCTTCCGGCACGTCGTCCAGCAGCGGACGCAGCAGAATGTACGCCATCGCTTCCGGGATGGGCACCACGTGCAGCAGCCCCTGTCCGGGGATCATGTCCGACAGCGCGGTCCAGCCCTGGAAGGTGCGGAATACCGAGCATTTGGTGGTGTTATCGACGGTATACTCTTCCACTTCGGTACGGTGCGCGGCGTTCCACGGATCGTACTTCTCGACGTTGCCGTCAAACACGCGGGCAAAGACCTGCTGGTAAGCCGGCAGCAGCCAGCGCTCCAGCGCGCCGGAGTCGGTATGCGCGCCCAGTCCTTTCGAGGTGGTTCCCGGCGGACGGCGGCGGATACGGTCCGGATAAATCACGCTCACGTCCGGGTCAAACCACTGTTTGCCGTTGCTCTCGAATGTCCATAAACGGTTCAGGAACGACTGCACCTGCGCCATCTCTTCGCTCTGGCGCGCCTGCATCTGCGCCTGCGACCAGTAAATCGGGTAAATCTCCGGACGGGAAGCGGTCAGGGTGCCGAAGAAGTTATCGCCCGGCCCTTTGTACACCTCGTCAAACTTGTTCAGATCGAGGTAGTCGAGCATCGACTGATCCCACGCCAGCGCCTGCTCGCGCGGGAAATGACCTTTAATCACCGCGCAGCCGCGGCGCTTAACGGCTTCGCGCTGCGCGTCGGTAATGGTGCCGTTTTTTACATCCGCGAACGGGATCGCCGGCCAGACGGATTCGCCTTTGTTTTTAAGGGCGTTGATTTCCGCCACGCGGGTGGCAATTTTATCGCTGAGCTTGTTGAACACCGCCTGCACGTCGCCGATCTGCGCACGCAGCTCACGTTTCAACTGACGGATTGCCGCTTTGTGATCCGCCGGCAAAGTTTCACTGGTAAAGGTCATAACTGCCTCGCCTCTTTCATTCGAAAGTAAAAATGTCTACAAGTGATACTTTAAGTTAAAATTAAGTTAATGCAAGTTTAAAAACTTGACGCAAGCCACAGGACGGAAAAAGAGTGATAAGCCGGAGCCAGGCTCCGGCGAGGAGAGGATCAGGCGTCGAACGGGGAGTGGTGGTCGAGCACGGCCTGAATAACGTTCAGCGCGCCCTGATGGTTGTTGTCGTCGGTGCTGTAGCGGCTGATTTCTTTGATGCTTTCCGCCGCGTTGCCCATTGCAAAGGAATATTTCACCAGCTTCAGCATCTCGGCATCGTTGCCGCTGTCGCCAATGGCCACGCACTCCTGCGGGGAGATTTTCCAGCGCTTCAGCAGACGGCTGATGCCGTTGGCTTTGTGCAGGCCGGGGATAATCAAATCGACAAAACCAAAGCCGCTGGTGACGGGCTTCATGATGCCGTCCAGGGAGACGTGCAGCTTATCCACCAGATTAGGGATATCGCTGTCCGGCAGGTTCAGGGAGAACTTAAACAGCACGTCGTCAATTTCACGGTAATCGCTGATGCGCTTTAAGCGGTGGTAGTGCTTTGACATCAGCGCCACGAACGCTTCAGGGGCTTTGTCGCTCACGTAGGCACTCTCCAGCCCGCAGGCCACGAAGTTCAGCCCTTTATCTTTCAGCAGCTCGCCAATGACGATCTGCGATTCATGGCGGGTCAGCTCGCCGTGAAAAATCTGCTCCCCGCGATCGAACACCAGCGCGCCGTTTTCCGCCACGAAGGAGATCCTGTCTTTCAGCTCCGGAAAGAAGGAGATGAGCTGGTAATACTGGTTGCCGCTGGCGACAACGAATTCAATGCCGCGGGCTTTAAGCTGCTCAAACTGTGCCTGGAAGCGGTCACGATCGTACTGCTTGGCATCATCAAGAAAAGTTCCGTCCATATCGGTGACGATAACTTTAACGGTCATACTGTGCTCCTGGGTCACTGCGTTTTGAAACATTCTAATAACAAGGTGACGGGGAGCACAAATTTAATTTCATTCGAAAGTAAAAGCAAAACGGCAACCGAGGTTGCCGTTTTTAGTGTTTTCTCCCTCTCCCCGTGGGAGAGGGCCGGGGTGAGGGCATCAGCGTGCGTATTTCCCCCTCACCCTCAAGGGAGAGGGGATACACCGTTACAGCGTATGCTCAGTACGCGCAATAATATCGTCCTGCGCATCCGGCGACAGGGCGGTGAAGAACGCCGAGTAGCCTGCGACGCGCACCACCAGGTCACGATACTGGTCAGGATGTTTCTTCGCCTCCAGCAGCGTGTCGCGCGAGACGATGTTGTACTGAATATGCCAGCCCTTATGCACCTCGAAGAAGGTGCGCAGCAGCACCATCAGCTTCTGGCGATCGCTGTCGTTTTCCAGCGTTGACGGGTTAAGCTTCTGGTTCAGCAGCACGCCGCCGAGAATCGCCTCGGTAGGCAGTTTACCCACGGAACCGATGACCGCCGTTGGACCCAGGTGGTCGGTACCGGAAGCCGGGCTTGCCCCTTCCGCCAGCGGCGTGTGCGCCTTACGTCCGTCCGGTGTCGCCATCGTCGCCGCGCCAAACGGCACGTTCGCGGAAATCGAGGAGGTGCCCGCGTAGTAGTTACCGCCAATCGGGCCGCGGCCGTAGCGCGGGTTGTGGTACTGCTTCAGCTCTTCAATATAGGTCTGATAGGCACGGGTCAGCAGCATATCCACGCTGTCGTCGTCGTTGCCGTACTTCGGCGCGCCGTTGATCAGGCGCTGACGCAGCTGCTCGTGGGTCAGCCCGTCGAAGTCATCCGCCAGGGCGGCCGCCAGCTGCTGTTGACCGATGACGCCCTGTTCGAACACCAGCTTCTTCACCGCCGCCAGGCTGTTGCCGAGGTTGGCGATGCCCACCTGCAGGCCGGAGACCCAGTCATACTTCGCGCCGCCCTGCTTGATGCTTTTCGCGCGCTCGATGCAGTCGTCCACCAGCGCCGAGCAGAGAATATCGTGGACATTTTCCTCCAGCATGGTGTCCACCACGTACTCAATCTCGATGGATTTACGGGTGTAGTAGCGGATCTGGGTATCCCACGCCGCCATCACCTCGTCGAAATTGTCGAAGTTACCGGCTGAGAGGGCTTTCTCCTGCGGCAGGAACACCTTGCCGCTGGTGGCATCGCGGCCGCCTTCCAGCGCCGCCAGCATGACGCGGGCGAAGTTGATAAAGCTCATGCCGGTGCAGCGGTAGCCCCACTTGCCGCCCACCGCGGTTTCGATGCAGCCAATCGCCGCGTAGTCGTAGGCGTCGTCGCGCTCAATGCCGAGCTTGATGAATTCCGGGATCACGATTTCGTCGTTGTTGAACGCCGGCATCCCGAAGCCGCAGCGGATCACCTGCACGCAGGCGTCGAGGAAGTCGTTGCTCATGCCCGCGTGATAGCGCACGCTCAGGTTCGGCTGGGTGGAGCGCAGACGGCCGCAGGATTCCAGAATCGCGTACGAGAGCGGGTTCACCGCGTCCATCGGCTCACCGTTGACCAGCTTCTGGCCGCCGATGGTGACGTTCTGGTACAGCGGGCTACCGGCGGAAGCCTTGGAGTGCGAGCCGGAGCGGATCTTGTTCACTTCCAGCAGCTTCAGCCAGCAGCTGTGCAGCAGCTCGATGGCGTGTTCGCGGTCGAGGCTCTGGTTCAGCTCCACGTCGCGGCGGTAGTACGGATAGAGATACTGATCCATACGCGCGAAGGAGACGGAGTGGCCGTTGGACTCAATCTGCAGGATCAGCTGAATGAAGTAGCACAGCTGCAGCGCCTGCCAGAAGGTTTTTGGCGGCTCGTGAGCAATCACGTCGCAGTTTTCTGCCATCGCCAGCAGCTCGTCGCGGCGGCTTGCGCGGGTTTCGGTTGAGGCCATCTCGCGCGCCAGATCGGCGAAGCGTTTGATGTGCAGGCTCACCGCTTCCAGCACGATATCAATTGCCTTCAGGAACTGATCGCCGTGCAGGTCTTCCAGCACCGTCAGGTTGATGCGCGAGCGGCGCTCGGCCACTTTGGCGCGCAGGCCGTCGAGACCTTTCTCCAGCACCAGTGGGAAGTTCACCGCCAGGTGCGCGTCGCCGGAAGTCATGTTGCCTTCGGCTTTGATAATGCCGGTGTCCAGCAGGCCTTTCTGCTCGTCGGTGAACATGCCGTAGCAGCGGTCCTGCACCGTCTGGCCGCGCCACCACGGGCAGATCTCGTGCAGGACGCGCTTGTTCTCTTCGCTCACCGCAAAGCCCGCGCCCGGGCGATCCGCCAGGTCGTCGATCTCTTTTTCAATCCAGGAGACGGTGTATTCCGGGAAGATCGGTGCTGCGCGCACTTCGCTTGCCTGGTTACCAATAATCAGCTCGTCGTGTTTGATCCAGATGGTACGCTCGGCCAGGTGATGGGCCAGCGCCAGGGCGCGACGGACCGGGATCGGCTTGTCCATGTGCTGCTGGTACATTTCGGTGTAATGCTGCGCGCGCTCGGTACAGACCGACGGCTTAACGATATGCACCAGCGCCGTTTTGTGCGCCTTAATGCGCTCGCTGAGGGTATTGAGATTCAGGGTTGTCATAGGTTTATCCTCGTAAGGTCGCGGTTAACCCTTTCTGGCAGGCGTACTGCTGCGCGAAGTCCAGCAGGGCAGGGTTATCCAGCGGTTTGTCAGGGGCAGAGTAGGGTTGGCCGAGCAGGGTGTATTTGTTCATGCCCAGCGTGTGATACGGCAGAAAATGAATATCGTCGACGCCGAGTTCGTCGGCGGCGAAGTTGGTGATGGCGGTGATGGAGGCTTCATCGGCGTTAAAGCCCTGGATCAGCGGCACGCGGATGGTGATTTTTTTCCCGGCAGCGGCCAGGCGTTTCAGGTTGTCCAGGATGCGCTTAGCCGAACCGTCCGTCCACTGTTTGAACACGTCACCGTCGACGTGCTTCAGGTCGGAGAGGAACAGATCGACGTAGGGTAATGACGGCTCGATATAGTGCCACGGCACGTGAAGGCAGGTTTCGACGGCGGTGTGGATCCCGTGTTCGTGGCTGGCTTTAAACAGGGCCTGTGCCAGCTCGGGGTTCATAAACGGCTCGCCGCCGGAGAGGGTGATCCCGCCGCCGCTGCGGTCGTAGAAGGGTTTGTCGCGCAGTACGGTCGCCATGATCTCCTCGACCTGCTGCTCTTCACCGCAGACGGTCAGCGCCTGCGTCGGGCAGCAGTCGGTAAGGGCATTAAGCGTCTCTTCATTCAGCTTTTCGCGGTGGATGACCAGGCCATTCAGCGCGCGTTCGATACAGCCCGGTGCCGCCTGCTGGCACAGGTCGCAGCCGTCCAGACACAGGCGCGCATCAAACAGCACGTCCCGGCTGCGGGAGCGGCTTTCCGGGTTCTGGCACCAGCGACAGCCCAGCGAGCAGCCTTTCAGGAACACCACGGTTCGAATGCCGGGGCCATCGTGGGTAGAATAACGCTGAATATTGAAGATCATGATTTCGCCTCTCATATTGCATATGAAGATTAAATTACTTTCGAATGAAAGTTATCTTGATGCAGGTCAACTCTTGAGCAGGTTTTGTCGTGATAGGGTAAGTGCAGGCTAATTTTGAGGGTGACATCATGGAACTTTATCTCGACACATCTGACGTTGCGGCAGTCAAAAAGCTGGCGCGTATCTTCCCGCTGGCGGGCGTGACCACCAACCCAAGCATTGTGGCGGCAGGTAAAACGCCGCTGGACGTGTTGCTGCCCGCGCTGCACGACGCGATGGGTGGTAAAGGTCGTCTGTTCGCTCAGGTAATGGCGACCACCGCCGAAGGGATGGTGGAGGACGCGCGTAAGCTGCGCGCCATCATTAACGATCTGGTGGTGAAAGTGCCGGTGACCGCAGAGGGGCTGGCGGCGATCAAGATGCTGAAAGCTGAAGGGATCCCGACGCTGGGTACGGCGGTATACGGTGCCGCGCAGGGGATGCTGTCCGCGCTGGCAGGTGCTGAGTATGTGGCACCTTACGTTAACCGCGTGGACGCGCAGGGCGGGGACGGGATCCAGACCGTTGTGGAATTACAGCAGTTGCTGACGCTGCATGCCCCGCAGTCAAAAGTGCTGGCCGCGAGCTTTAAAACCCCGCGTCAGGCGCTGGACTGCCTGCTGGCAGGGTGCGAGTCCATCACGCTGCCGCTGGACGTGGCGCAGCAGTTTATTACCTCTCCGGCCGTGGATGCGGCGATCGTGAAGTTTGAGCAGGACTGGCAGGGGGTGTTTGGACGGACGTCGATCTGACGCGGTTGCCGGGTGGCGCTGGCGCTTACCCGGCCCTCTCCCTGTGGGAGAGGGCCGGGGTGAGGGCATCAGGCCGCAGCAGGGTTTACCCTCCGCAAACCTCACACCCCGGGTTACGCATCAGCTTCATATCGCGGAACTGGCAGGTCATCGCGTCATACATCACGATTTTCCCCGCTGCGGGCGTGCCGTAATTCGCCAGCACTTTGATCGCTTCCATTGCCTGCAATGAGCCAATCACGCCGACGAGCGGCGCCATCACGCCCGCCTCAACGCAGGTCAGCGCATTCTCGCCAAACAGACGGCTCAGGCAGCGGTAGCAGGGTTCACCCTCGGCGTACGTGAAGACGCTGATTTGCCCCTCCATGCGGATCGCCGCGCCGGAGACCAGTGGAATTTTGTGGGCAAAACAGCCCGCGTTGAGCTGGTTGCGGACGGCGACGTTATCGGTGCAGTCCAGCACCAGATCGTGCTGCGCAATCTGCGCGGACAACGCGTCGTCATCCAGCATCGCGTCAATCAACGTGAACTGAACGTGGGGGTTGATGCGCGCCAGCGCAGCCCTGGCGGATTCCACTTTCGGCTGGCCCACCGTCGCGTCGCTGTGCAGCGTCTGGCGCTGCAGGTTCGAGACCGATACGGTATCGAAATCCAGCAGCGTCATCTTTCCCACGCCCGCTGCGGCAAGATACTGCGCGGCGGCGCAGCCCAGACCGCCCAGACCGACAACCAGTACGCTGGCTGCCTTGAGCGCTTCCTGGCCCTCGAAATCGAATCCGCGCAGCACAATCTGGCGGTTGTAGCGCATCATCTCCTGGTCGCTCAGCTCCACCGTCATGTCAGCCTCCGAACAGGTGGTTAAAGCGCTCGACCTCAACCCACTCGCCTGCTTCCACGTTACCGCGCTCGCGCTCCAGCACGATAAAGCAGTTGCCCTGGCTGAAGGAGCTGAAAATGTGCGAGCCCTGGTGCCCGGTGGTGCTCACTTCGAGCTCGCCGTCCGCGTTGCGCGCCAGAATGCCGCGCTGGAAATCGAGGCGGCCCGGTGATTTTTTCAGGCGCGTGGCGGCACGAACGCGCTGGCGTTCCGGCAGCGGGTTAGCATTGTTGCCGGAAAGCTTCGCCAGCAGCGGGATCACCAGCTGGTAGAAGGTGAGTGCCGCCGAGACCGGGTTACCCGGCAGGCCGCAGAACCAGCTGTGTGAAAGCTTGCCAAACGCGAACGGTTTGCCCGGCTTGATCGCCAGCTTCCAGAAGCCGATTTCACCCAGCTCCTCGAGGATGGTTTTGGTGTAATCCGCTTCGCCCACGGAGACGCCGCCGGAGCTGATGACCACGTCGGCTGCGTTATCCGCCTCGATAAACGCGGCGCGCAGTTTTTCCGGATCGTCAGGAATGATGCCGAGGTTAATCACGTCGCAGCCCAGCTGCTCCAGCATCAGGTGTACCGCCAGGCGGTTGGTATCGTAAATCTGGCCGTCCTGCAGCGGCTGGCCCGGAAGCTGCAGCTCGTCGCCGGTGGAGAAAACCGCAACGCGCACTTTACGGATAACGTCGATGTCCGCGATGCCGAGCGAGGCCAGGACCGGCAGCTCCGCCACCGTCAGCTTCTGTCCGGCAGCAAAGACCGTCGCGCCGAGGGTAATGTCCTCGCCGGTACGGCGGATGTTCTGGCCCGCTTTAACGTTCGCAGTAAAACGCACGCCGTCGTCGGTCTGTTCGGTCTCTTCCTGCATCACCACGGCGTCGCAGCCTGCCGGAACCGGTGCGCCGGTCATAATGCGCACGCAGGTGCCCGCAGGCCATTCACCGCTAAACGGCTGACCCGCAAAGGCTTTACCCGCCACCGGCAGGGCGTTACCCGTCTGGAGATCCGCCAGGCGTACCGCGTAACCGTCCATCGCGGAGTTATCAAACCCCGGCACGTTAAGCGGAGAGACGATATCGCGCGCGGCAATACGGCCAAAACAGCGCACGAGGGGCAGCGTCTCAACGTCATGCAGCGGGGAAACTCGGTCAAGCATCTGCGTGAGTGCCGTCTCAAGCGGCATCAATCCGGCGGTAAAATCCATGGTGGGCTCCTGCGGAGTAACAACGAAAGCGTCCATTATGGCAGAAAAGTGCGGCTAACTGTATGACCGAAGGGTGCACGCTTTACATCACTGTTACGTCTTTCTATATTCAAAAATCATCTGAAGTTTCGTCGACGATAATGATATTTATAGAAAAAGCCGCAAAACAGGCTAACGGGTGATGCGAATGGTTAAGGCGGTAATCGCAATTCATGGCGGGGCCGGGGCAATCACCCGTGCACAGCTCACTTCTGAGCAGGAAAAACGCTACATCGACGCGCTGTACGCCATTGTGGAAACGGGCCAGAAAATGCTGGAAGCGGGCGAGAGCGCGCTGGATGTGGTCACCGAGGCGGTGCGTCTGCTGGAAGAGTGCCCGTTATTTAATGCGGGGATCGGTTCGGTCTTTACCCGGGATGAAACGCACGAGCTGGATGCCTGCGTCATGGACGGTATCACCCTGAAAGCGGGGGCCGTGGCAGGCGTCAGCCACCTGCGTAACCCGGTGCTGGCCGCGCGTCTGGTGATGGAAGAGAGCCCGCACGTGCTGCTGACGGGCGCGGGGGCGGAGAGGTTTGCCTTCGAACATGGAATGGAGCCGGTATCGCCGGATCTGTTTTCCACGGAAGCGCGCTATCAGCAGCTGCTGGACGCCCGTTCGGCGGGCATGACGCAGCTTGACCACAGTGCGCCGCTTGATGAAACCACCAAAATGGGCACGGTCGGCGCGGTGGCGCTGGATAAGGCCGGGAACCTCGCGGCGGCGACGTCAACGGGCGGGATGACCAACAAGCTTCCCGGACGCGTCGGCGACAGCCCGCTGCCGGGCGCCGGCTGCTATGCCAATAACGCGACGGCGGCGGTGTCGTGTACCGGAACCGGGGAAGTATTTATTCGCGCCCTCGCGGCCTACGACATCACCGCGCTGATGGATTACGGCGGCTTAAGCCTGAGCGAGGCCTGCGAGCGCGTGGTGATGGAAAAACTGCCTGCCCTGGGCGGCGTCGGCGGACTCATTGCGGTGGATCGTGAGGGCAACGTGGCACTGCCGTTCAACAGCGAAGGCATGTATCGCGCCTGGGGTTATGCCGGTGATGAACCGAGCACGGGCATCTATCGTGAATAAGGGGGCAGCGCGTGCCGCACAGTGAAGAACTGGACAACCGCGAAGTGCTGGCTGTCCATCAGCTCGATATTGCGTTTCAGGAAGAGCGGCAGTTCATCCCCGCAGTACAGAATTTATCGTTCACGCTCAGGCGCGGCGAGACGCTGGCGATTGTTGGCGAGTCCGGCTCCGGGAAATCGGTTACCGCGCTGGCGCTGATGCGCCTGCTGGAACAGACGGGCGGGCAAATCAGCAGCGAGAAAATGCTCCTGCGCCGCCGCAATCGTCAGGTCATTGATTTAAATGAGCTAAGCGGTTCGCAGATGCAGAGCGTGCGCGGGGCGGATATTGCGATGATCTTCCAGGAGCCGATGACCTCCCTGAACCCGGTGTTCCCGGTCGGGGAGCAAATTGCCGAGTCCATCCGCCTGCATCAGGGGCTGAGCGGCGATGAAGCGCTCAAAGAGGCCCGACGGATGCTGGAGCTGGTGCGCATTCCGGAGGCGCAGGCCATTCTGGGGCGCTATCCGCATCAGCTTTCCGGCGGCATGCGCCAGCGGGTGATGATTGCCATGGCGCTCTCCTGCCGTCCAGCGGTGCTGATTGCCGACGAACCAACGACGGCGCTGGACGTGACGATTCAGGCGCAGATCCTGCAGCTCATCAAAGTCCTGCAGCAGGAGATGGAGATGGGGGTGATTTTCATCACCCACGATATGGGCGTGGTCGCCGATATCGCCGATCGCGTACTGGTGATGCACAAGGGCAGCGCGGTGGAAACCGGCCCGGTTGAGCAGATTTTTCACG
This sequence comes from Enterobacter sp. PL_is514, assembly GCF_055816715.1. Lineage (NCBI taxonomy): Bacteria > Pseudomonadati > Pseudomonadota > Gammaproteobacteria > Enterobacterales > Enterobacteriaceae > Enterobacter > Enterobacter sp. PL_is514. The sequence continues at coordinate 287,239 of NZ_JBVPGN010000036.1, forward strand.
CGCCCGTGCATCCTTACACCAAAGCGCTGCTGGCGGCGGTTCCGCGTCTGGGGGCGATGAACGGCAGCGATTTGCCGCGCCGCTTCCCCCTGATTTCTCTCGAGGCGTCTGAGCAGCAGGAGGATGAGCGCGAGCAGGACACCGTGGTGCCGGGTAAGCCCATTCTGGAAGTGCGCGATCTGGTCACCCGCTTTCCGCTGCGCAGCGGCGTACTGAACCGGGTGAAGCGCGAAGTGCACGCGGTGGAAAACGTCAGTTTCGATCTCTGGCCGGGTGAAACGCTGGCGCTGGTGGGGGAGTCCGGCTGCGGTAAATCCACCACCGGGCGCGCGTTGCTCCGTCTGGTGGAATCACAGGAAGGCAGCATTACCTTTAACGGCGAGCGCATTGATAGCCTTCCGGACAGCAGGCTGCAGGCGGTGCGGCGGGATATTCAGTTTATTTTCCAGGATCCCTATGCCTCCCTCGACCCGCGCCATACGGTGGGGTATTCGATCATGGAGCCGCTGCGGGTACATAACCTGCTCGACGGCGAAGCGGCACAGCGTCGCGTGGCCTGGCTGCTGGAGCGCGTCGGCCTGAAGCCGGAGCATGCCTGGCGTTATCCGCACGAGTTTTCCGGCGGACAGCGGCAGCGTATCTGCATCGCCCGCGCGCTGGCGCTAAACCCGAAAGTGGTGATTGCCGATGAGTCCGTCTCGGCGCTGGATGTCTCTATCCGGGCGCAGATCATCAACTTATTGCTGGATTTACAGCGGGATATGGGGATCGCCTTCCTGTTTATCTCGCACGACATGGCGGTGGTTGAGCGCATCAGCCATCGCGTGGCGGTGATGTTTATGGGGCAAATTGTGGAAATCGGTCCGCGAAGAGCGGTATTCGAGAACCCACAGCACCCGTATACCCGCAAGCTCATCGCGGCGGTCCCGGTCGCCGACCCGGCGCATCGTCACGGCCAGCGCGTGCTGCTGCAGGATGAAATGCCGAGCAATATTCGTAAACGCGGCGAGGCCGTAGAGCGCGTGGCGTTGCGCGAGGTCAGTCCGGGTCATTTCGTTGCTCCCCCGCGTCAGGACAATGCCTTTTCGCGGTTATAACTTTCAACAGGCAGGAGAACACAATGGTTACATTTGTAGCGCGTAGATGGTTGTTAGCCGCGAGCGTGACGGCAGCCCTGGCCGCTGCCCCCGCGTTCGCTGCCAAAGATGTGGTGGTCGCTGTCGGCTCTAACTTCACCACGCTGGATCCGTATGACGCTAACGACACGCTCTCCCAGGCGGTGGCGAAATCGTTCTACCAGGGCCTGTTTGGCCTGGATAAAGAGATGAAGCTCAAAAACGTGTTGGCGGAGGGGTACACCGTGTCCGACGACGGGCTGGTGTACACCATTAAGCTCAAAACCGGGGTGAAGTTCCAGGACGGCACCGACTTTAATGCAGACGCGGTGAAGGTTAACCTCGATCGCGCCAGCAATCCTGAAAACAGCCTCAAGCGTTATAACCTCTATAAAAACATCGCCAAAACCGAGGTGGTTGACCCGACGACGGTAAAAATCACCCTGAAAGAGCCGTTCTCCGCGTTTATCAATATTCTGGCGCATCCGGCGACGGCGATGATTTCCCCTGCCGCGCTGAAGAAATACGGCAAGGAGATTGGCTTCCACCCGGTCGGTACCGGTCCGTACGAGCTGGTCACCTGGAATCAGACCGATTTTGTGAAGGTGAAGAAATACGCGGGATACTGGCAGAAAGGGCTGCCGAAGCTGGACACCATCACCTGGCGTCCGGTAGTGGATAACAACACCCGTGCGGCGATGCTGCAAACCGGCGAGGCGCAGTTTGCCTTCCCGATCCCGTATGAGCAGGCCGCCATTCTGCAGAAAAACAGCAAGCTGGAGCTGGTCGCCAGCCCGTCGATCATGCAGCGTTACATCAGCATGAACGTCACGCAAAAGCCGTTCGATAACCCGAAGGTGCGTGAGGCCATCAACTACGCCATTAACCGTCAGGCGCTGGTGAAGGTCGCCTTTGCGGGCTATGCCACTCCGGCCACCGGCGTGCTGCCGCCGGCTATCGCCTATGCGCAAAGCTATCAGCCGTGGCCGTACGATCCGGCCAAAGCGCGCGAGTTGCTGAAAGAGGCGGGCTTCCCGAACGGCTTCAGCACCACGCTGTGGTCCTCGCATAATCACAGTACCGCTCAGAAGGTGCTGCAGTTTACCCAGCAGCAGCTGGCGCAGGTCGGCATCAAGGCGCAGGTGACCGCGATGGATGCCGGACAGCGTGCGGCAGAGGTGGAGGGCAAAGGGCAGAAAGAGAGCGGGGTGCGGATGTTCTATACCGGCTGGTCGGCCTCGACCGGTGAAGCAGACTGGGCGCTGTCGCCGCTGTTTGCCTCGCAGAACTGGCCGCCAACCCTGTTCAACACCGCGTTTTACAGCAACCCGCAGGTGGACAAAGACCTGGCCGATGCCCTGAAAACCACCAAGCCGGAAGAGAAAGCGCGTCTCTACAAGGACGCGCAGGACATCATCTGGAAAGAGTCGCCGTGGGTGCCGCTGGTGGTGGAGAAACTGGTGTCAGCCCATAATAAAGCGTTGACCGGGTTCTACATCATGCCGGATACGGGCTTTAGCTTTGACGATGCGGATTTAAAATAAACCTCATGCTGAATTATGTGTGTAAACGCCTGCTGGGGCTTATCCCGACGCTGCTGATTGTGGCGATCCTGGTGTTTCTGTTTGTCCATATGCTGCCGGGCGATCCGGCGCGTCTGGTTGCCGGGCCTGAAGCGGATGCCACCGTCATTGAGCTAGTGCGTAAGCAGCTTGGCCTCGACCAGCCGCTGTATATGCAGTTCATCCATTATATTTGCAACGTTCTGCAGGGCGATTTTGGTATCTCGATGGTATCGCGCCGTCCGGTGTCGGAGGAGATTGCCAGCCGCTTTATGCCGACGTTCTGGTTAACGATTGCCAGCATGAGCTGGGCGGTCGTGTTTGGGCTGGGCGCCGGGATTATCGCGGCCGTCTGGCGCAACCGCTGGCCGGACAAGCTCGGCATGGCGCTGGCGGTGACCGGCATCTCCTTCCCGGCATTCGCGCTGGGGATGCTGCTGATGCAGATCTTCTCCGTCGAACTGGGCTGGCTGCCGACCGTCGGGGCCGATACCTGGAAGCATTACATTCTGCCTTCCATGACGCTGGGAGCTGCCGTGTCGGCGGTGATGGCCCGCTTTACCCGCGCCTCGTTCGTTGACGTGCTGAGCGAAGATTATATTCGCACCGCGCGGGCGAAAGGGGTCAGCGAGAAGTGGGTCATTCTCAAGCACGGGTTCCGCAATGCGATGATCCCGGTGGTGACGATGATGGGACTGCAGTTTGGCTTCCTGCTGGGCGGCTCTATCGTCGTGGAAAAGGTCTTCAACTGGCCGGGGCTGGGACGCCTGCTGGTCGATTCCGTCGAGATGCGCGACTACCCGGTGATTCAGGCGGAAGTCCTGCTTTTCTCGCTGGAGTTTATTCTTATCAACTTAGTGGTGGACGTGCTCTATGCCGCCATTAACCCGGCCATCAGGTACAAGTAAGATGCGATTGTTGAACTGGCGACGTCAGGCCGTTTTAAACGCGATGCCGGGGCTAAAACCGGACCACGTCCGCACCCCGTGGTCTGAATTCTGGCGGCGTTTTCGCCGTCAGCCGGTCGCGATGACCGCGGGGCTGTTTGTGCTGCTGCTGATTGCGGTGGCGGTGATTGCGCCGTGGGTGGCGCCGTTTGATGCGGAAAACTATTTTGACTACGACCGTCTGAACGACGGACCGTCGATGCTGCACTGGTTCGGCGTGGACTCCCTCGGGCGCGATATCTTTAGCCGCGTGCTGGTGGGGGCGCAGATCTCGCTTGCCGCCGGGGTGTTCGCGGTGCTGATCGGCGCGGCCATCGGTACCGTGCTGGGTCTCGTTGCCGGGTATTACGAAGGCTGGTGGGATCGCATCATCATGCGCATCTGTGACGTGCTGTTTGCTTTTCCCGGCATTTTGCTGGCAATTGCCGTGGTGGCGATCATGGGCAGCGGCATGGCAAACGTCATCATTGCGGTCGCGGTGTTTTCGATTCCGGCCTTTGCTCGTCTTGTGCGCGGCAACACGCTGGTGCTGAAACAGCAGACCTTTATCGAGTCGGCCCGCAGTATGGGGGCCAGCGACGCCACCATTCTCTTCAGCCATATTCTGCCGGGGACGGTGTCGTCCATCGTGGTCTATTTCACCATGCGTATCGGCGTGTCGATTATCTCGGCCGCCAGCCTGTCATTTCTGGGGTTAGGCGCACAGCCTCCGACCCCGGAGTGGGGCGCGATGCTGAACGAGGCGAGGGCAGATATGGTGATTGCGCCGCACGTGGCGATCTTCCCGAGTCTGGCGATTTTCCTGACCGTGCTGGCGTTTAACTTGTTAGGTGACGGGCTGCGCGACGCGCTGGATCCGAGGATTAAGGGGTAGTGCTGTGAAATGTGCCGGGTGGCGGCTACGCCTTACCCGGCCTACTACAGAGGGGGAGATTAAACCCGGCTACCCCACAGGTCATACTCATCCGCGTTTTCAACCTTCACGCGAATAATATCACCCGGCTTAACGCTGGTTTCGCCGTTCAGGTACACCGCACCGTCGATTTCAGGGGCATCCGCCATGCTGCGGCCAATCGCGCCTTCTTCATCCACTTCGTCGATGATAACCATGATCTCGCGGCCCACTTTTTCCTGCAGACGCTCAGCAGAGATCTGCTGCTGCAGCTGCATGAAGCGGTTCCAGCGCTCTTCTTTCACCTCTTCCGGCACCTGGTCCGCCAGCTCGTTGGCGGTTGCGCCTTCTACCGGGCTGTACTTGAAGCAGCCAACGCGGTCCAGACGCGCTTCTTTCAGGAAGTCGAGCAGCATCTGGAAGTCTTCTTCGGTTTCACCCGGGAAGCCGACGATGAAGGTGGAGCGCAGGGTCAGATCCGGGCAGGTCTCGCGCCACTGCTTGATGCGCGCCAGCTGGCGGTCAACGGAGCCAGGGCGCTTCATCAGCTTCAGAATGCGCGGGCTGGCGTGCTGCAGTGGGATATCCAGGTACGGCAGAATTTTGCCTTCCGCCATCAGCGGGATCACGTCGTCAACGTGCGGGTACGGGTAGACGTAGTGCAGACGCGTCCAGATACCGAGTTTGGACAGCTGCTCACACAGGCCCACCATGCTGGTTTTCACCGGCTCGCCGTTGTGGAAACCGGAGCGGTGTTTAACGTCTACACCGTAGGCCGAGGTGTCCTGGGAGATGACCAGCAGCTCCTTCACGCCCGCGTCGGCCAGACGTTTAGCTTCCGCCAGCACTTCACCAATGGGACGGCTCACCAGATCGCCACGCATGGACGGGATGATGCAGAAGGTGCAGCGATGGTTGCAGCCTTCGGAAATTTTCAGGTACGCGTAGTGACGCGGCGTCAGCTTCACGCCCTGTTCCGGCACGAGGCTGAGGAACGGGTTGTGCTTGGGTTTTGGCACGTAGTGATGAACATGTTGCAGCACCTGCTCGTAGCTGTGCGGGCCGGTGATCTCCAGCACCTTCGGGTGCACTTCGCGGATCTGGTCTTCTTTCGCGCCCAGACAGCCGGTCACGATCACTTTGCCGTTTTCCGTCAGGGCTTCACCGATGGCTTCCAGTGACTCCTGAACCGCGCTGTCGATAAACCCGCAGGTGTTAACGATCACCATATCGGCGTTGTCGTAGCTTGGCACCACGTCATAGCCCTCGGTGCGCAGTTCGGTCAGGATGCGTTCTGAATCCACCAGGTTTTTCGGGCAGCCCAGGGAGACGAAGCCGATTTTCGGCTGGTGCGTAACATTGCTCATAGGTTAAAAATTCATCAATTATGGAGTTGTCAGGGCGGGATTTTACAGCGTATCGCGGGGGATTTATACAGGTCTGTGGCGATCTCAGCAGGTTTGGATCAACCGCTTTGCTTAGCAACACTGTTTAGAATTACTTATCCCGGCTTTAAGCGATGCTAATTGGCTAAAAAATCATCAAAAGATATCTTTCACCCTGTCAACATGACTTGTGAGATCCTTAATGAAAGATATGTATGTCCAGTCCAAAGTCGCTATGGCTAAAACCCTTTATGCGCACGGCGTCAAGCTAACCGATATTGCTGTCGCAACAGGGCTAAATCCGCGAAAAATTAAATCAGAACTGAAACGCGCCGCTAAGTTGTCGGAACCAGCAGGTCATCCAGCACAGTAGAGAGCAATTTATTGCTCTCTTTTCGGTATGAGGAGTAAATGCTGAATTTCGGTAACGGGAACGGGGTGCCAACTCGTCTGAGCTTGTACATCTCTGAGTAAGTGGCAAAGGCGCGCTCGGGAATAATCCCCAGACATGGAGTTTTGGCGATAATGATCAGAATGGAAGCAAACGAGGTGGTGAGTAAACAGCGTTCGCTGGAGCGGAATTTTTTATCAGCGATGCTGCGGTAATAAATAATTTTTTCGTTTTTAGTGTTATAGCCCACCAGGCTGGCATTTCTGAACAGCTCTTCATCGATAGTACTGCCATAAAGCGGGTTATCCTGCGCGGCGACAAGCACCAGGTCTATATCGCACACCTTCTGACATCGGATGTTGCTGTTTTCCACTGAGAATGTAGAGAACACCACATCAGCCTGATGCATGTTCAGCAGTTCAGTGGTTTTTTGTTCATTCAGGTCTTCAGTGCGATGCAGCAGACTAATGTCTGAATTCGTTTCAAGGAGCTTTTCCGTTAATTCCGGCACCACCAGCGGAGAAATAAAGGATTCCGTATAAAGCGTCACGCGCTTCTTACGTGAGGGGGCTGAGTCAGGCAGAAGGGTGGAGAGCCTATCGATTATCGAGATTGTATTATCGTAAAGCTCATCTGAAAACACCGTCGGCAGCAGGATGTTGCCGCTGCGGACAAAGAGGTTGTCCCCCATCATTTCACGCAGTTTTCGCAGCGACTGGCTGACAGCAGAAGCGGATATGCCCAGCATATCGGCAACCTTAGAAATGCTTCCTACGCTATAGATTAAGCAAAAGATGGTGAGAAGATTCAGGTCTACCTTAGAGAGCGAACATATTTTTTCAGACACCGGGAGTGCTGCCATACTCACCTCTGCGAGTGCGATTTTGCAAGCCATTCAGCCTAATAAAAAAGTAGCATAGCTCCCCGTAGCGCGCTTCGCTGCGCGTGAGGTTGTAACATTGTAAATTATGTTAATCAGTTAATAAAAATTGATCCCAGGCATTAAACTGTACAAAAAATGAACTTATCCTGACTATGCACCATGGCTGACAGAGGAGGAAAGAGCATGACCGTTGACAGACTTAAACGCGATCTGCTGAACAAGCTGATCAACGCCCGAATCGACCTGGCCGCGTACCTGCAGTTGAGGAAGGCAAAAGGGTATATGTCAGTCAGCGAAAGCGAACATCTGCGTGATAATCTGTTTGAACTGTGTAATTTCATGCGTGAAAAAGCACCGACCCTGAAGGCGAACGGCGGCGAAAGTGAAGAAATAGCGCTGCGCCGCGCCGCTGAGGTGCTCTCCATTGCAGGGGTGTGTCTGATGAACGGACGCCACGACTGCCCGAACTTTATCGCCGTAAACGCGGAGAAGCTTGAAAACTGCCTGACAACGCTCTCTCTATGCATCATGTGTCTGAACGAGCACAAACAGCTTGAGCAGCACTGATCCCGGGGGAGGCAACTCCCCCTTCTGATTAAGCTTTTGTAAAAGTGGTAACGCGCCCGGATGCAGTGGCTAACCTTTATGCCATATGCCGATAAAGGAGCGCGTTATGCCTCGATCCTCGCTGATTTTCCTGCCTGCGTTGTTCATTCCGTTTTCGCTTCTTGCTGCACCAGAGGCGGTCAAGGTCGAGGTGCTGCAAAATAAACTCGATCATCCCTGGTCTCTGGCGTTTCTTCCGCACAATAAAGGCCTGCTGGTAACCCTGAAGGACGGTCAGCTCAAACGCTGGCAGGCAGGAAAAGGGCTCTCCGATCCGATTATCGGCGTGCCGAAGGTCTGGGCAAACGGTCAGGGAGGATTGCTGGACGTGGTCCTCGCCCCGGATTTTGAAAAATCACGCCGCATCTGGCTGAGCTTCGCCGAAGCAGGGAGTGACGGCAAAGCCGGGACGGCGGTGGGCTATGGCCGATTGAGCGACGATCTTACGCGCATTGAAGCCTTCCAGGTGGTGTTCCGCCAGATGCCGAAACTCTCCACCGGGAACCATTTTGGTGGACGACTGGTGTTTGACGGCAAAGGTTCTCTCTTTATCGGACTCGGCGAGAACAATCAGCGTCCGACGGCGCAGGATCTGGATAAATTGCAGGGTAAAGTGGTGCGCCTCACCGAAGACGGGAAAGTCCCGTCGGATAACCCCTTTGTGAATACCCCCGGCGCGCGGCCCGAAATCTGGTCTTACGGCATTCGCAACCCGCAGGGGATGGCGATGAACCCCTGGAGCGACACGCTCTGGCTAAACGAGCACGGCCCGCGCGGCGGGGATGAGATCAACATCCCGGAGAAGGGTAAGAACTACGGCTGGCCGCTGGCGACGCACGGCATTAACTACAGCGGCCTGAAAATACCGGAAGCCAAAGGCGAGCACGTTGAGGGCACCGAGAAGCCGCTGTTCGTCTGGAAAGTCTCACCCGCGGTGAGCGGCATGGCGTTCTACAACAGCGACGTTTTTCCGCAGTGGAAAAACAAGCTGTTTATTGGGGCGCTGAAGGAGAAGGACGTGATCGTGCTGAGCGTGGAGGGAAACAAGGTGACGGAGGACGGGCGCATTCTGGGAGACCGGGACCAGCGTATTCGCGATGTGCGGGTCGGGCCGGATGGGTATCTGTATGTCCTGACCGACGAGACGGACGGGCAGCTGTTGAAAGTCAGCCCGTCCGGAGCGTAATCAGGTGACCGGGATCATCACCACGTTGCGGTACGCCGGGCGATCGCTCAGCTGTTTAAGCCAGCGCTCAAGGTGAGGGCGCGGCGTCCACTTCAGACCCATGTTGGTCAGGTTCCAGACGAACGGCGCCACGGCGATATCGCCTGTGCCGAACGCCTCGCCGGAGAACCAGGCGTGCTTCGCCAGCTCGTCATCCATCATCGCAAACAGATTTTCGCAGGCATCCTGCGCGGCGTGAATTGCGGGATAGTCGCGTTCAGCTTCCGGCGTGCGGATAAGCCCCATCAGGATCACGCGGTGGGTCGGGGATAACGTCTGGTTTGCCCAGTCCATCCACTTTTCGCCCTGAGCGCGTCGGGCGGGGTTTTCAACCCACAGGCGGCCCTGACCGTACTGCGCGGCGAGGTAACGCACAATGGTGTTGGACTCCCAAAGCGTCGCGTCTGTTTCATCATCGCGCAGCAGCGGCACCAGGCCGTTCGGGTTCATGGCCAGATAGTCGGCCTCTTTGTTTACGCCGAACGACATGCCAGCCATGATTTGATTGAACGGTAAATCCAGCTCTTCCAGCGTCCAGAGCACTTTCTTAACGTTGGTCGAATTATTTCTGCCCCACAGCGTAATCATATTTACTCCCGATGAGATGTGAATCCGAGTCAGCCTTTCGCCATGGTGAGATAAACCTAACAATTACGCAACAGAAGACAAAAAAATCGTCTTAATCAAAGCGTATCTGAATGTTATTGCATAAACTTTAATAACTTTACCCTCGTTGGGTTTCTTTAACCGTTTTAGTGCGCTATTACTCATCGCTTCTTGCGACACGGTGATGTGACGTAATTTTTGAATGGACACTCGGGTGGCATTTATGACGCGTAAAATGACTTCTCTGCGCAGCCTGGCGACCGGCTCTGCGCTTCTTTTCCTGTTTGCACCAACGCTCTACGCAGCTGAACAGGCTGCGCCCGAAGCGCCGCCTGTGGATGCGCGCGCCTGGATCCTGATGGATTATTCCAGCGGTAAAGTGCTGGCGGAAGGGAATGCGGATGAGAAACTCGATCCGGCAAGCCTGACCAAAATCATGACCAGCTATGTGGTGGGTCAGGCGTTAAAAGCGGGCAAGATCAAGCTGGACGATATGGTAACCATCGGTAAGGACGCGTGGGCGACCGGCAACCCGGCGCTGCGCGGATCATCGGTGATGTTCCTGAAGCCGGGCGATCAGGTTTCCGTTTCCGATCTGAACAAAGGGGTAATTATTCAGTCGGGAAATGATGCGTGCATCGCGCTGGCCGATTACGTTGCCGGCAGCCAGGATTCTTTCATTGGTTTGATGAATGGCTACGCGCAAAAGCTGGGCCTGACCAATACGACCTTTAAAACGGTTCACGGTCTGGATTCGCCGGGGCAGTTCAGTACCGCGCGCGACATGGCGCTGCTGGGGAAAGCGCTGATCCACGACGTGCCGGATGAATACGCAATCCACAAAGAGAAAGAGTTTACCTTCAACAAAATCCGCCAGCCGAACCGCAACCGCCTGCTGTGGAGCAGCAACGTCAATGTGGACGGGATGAAAACCGGCACCACGGCGGGTGCAGGTTATAACCTGGTGGCCTCCGCGACCCAGGGCGACATGCGCCTGATTTCGGTGGTGCTGGGCACCAAAACCGACCGTATTCGCTTTAATGAGTCAGAAAAACTGCTTACCTGGGGCTTCCGCTTCTATGAAACCGTGACGCCGATTAAACCGGATGCCACGTTCGTCAGCCAGCGCGTCTGGTTTGGTGACAAGAGCGAAGTGAACCTGGGCGCGGGTGAGGCGGGCTCGGTGACCATTCCGCGCGGCCAGCTGAAAAACCTGAAAGCCAGCTACACTCTGACCGACCCGCAGCTCACCGCGCCGCTGAAAAAAGGTCAGGTGGTCGGAACCATTGATTTCCAGCTCAACGGTAAGTCGATTGAACAGCGTCCGCTGATTGTGATGGAAGCGGTGGAAGAGGGCGGTTTCTTCAGCCGGATGTGGGATTTCGTGATGATGAAATTCCACGGGTGGTTTGGCAGCTGGTTTAGCTAAACTCGATGCGTTTTCTCCCTCTCCCACAGGGAGAGGGCCGGGGTGAGGGCATCAGACCGCACCCCGTTTAATACATCAACTTCACCTGCTGCGCCTTCGCGTGGGCCACGATCTCGTCGTCCGGGCGGCAATCGCTGACGATGGCATCGAACTGCGCAAGCTCGCCCATTCTTGCCGAACGTACCTTACCAAACTTGCTGTGATCGACTACCAGCACATGGTACTGCGCGGCGCTCAACGCCCAGTGCTTCACCGGCAGCTCTTCCAGATTAAAGCAGGTCGCGCCCTGGCGCACATTAACGCCGGCGGCGGAATAAAACGCGATATCCGGGCAGAGATTGCTGAGCGTGTCCTGCAGGTTAAGCGGCTTAAAGATGGCGTTGCTGGCGTGAAACTCGCCGCCGCATAGGATCACCCGGCACTCGGGTTTCTCCTGAAGCGCCAGAAAGGTGTTCAGGGAGTAGCAGACGGCGGTGAACGGAATGCTGCTGTCGATGGCCTCGATAATCCACGGCGTAGTGGTACCGCAGTCAAAAAACAGCGTCTGGTGCGGCTGTACCAGTGAGGCCGCAAGCCGCGCGGCTTTGCGTTTCTCTTCCACCAGGCGCGTCTTCTGGTCGCTGATCAGATAATGGCTGGCGCTGCGCGGCTCAAGCACAATATACCCGCCCAGCAGCACGACGGGCGCGCTCTCGCTATTCAGATCCCGACGAATGGTCATCTCTGAGACGCCGAGGAGGTTGGCGGCTTCCTTAAGATGCAGCTTATCGCTGCGCTTCAGCGCCTGTAGCAGCTGAGCAATGCGGTCATCGCGACGTGTTTCCATAGTTCCTCGGGATAAAAAAGTGAACCCCCGCAGGGCGGGGGTTCAAGTGTAACCTGTCAGGTTGGGGTTAGTCACGTATCCAGCCTTTGCGGATCGGGATAGCGAAAATGGCACGATAGAGTGAAGACAGCGTGCGGTAGAGCGCTTCACCGAAGAGACTCCACAGGATAGCCGCGCTCACGCAGCCAATCAGCCCGACCAGGAAACCGCCCACCATATCCAGCGGCCAGTGAACGCCCAGGTAAATGCGAGACCAGGCGATTGCCAGGGCTGCCACCATCAGGACCGCACCAGACCACAGGCGATGCCAGAACAGGAAAGCCAGTGCGAAGGTGAAGATCACCGTACCGTGATCGCTCGGGAACGAGTCATCCGGCGCGTGGTGCAGGAAGGTATAGCCCACGTGAGCCACAAAAGGACGGGGGTGCGGGAACACATGACCCAGTGCGAAGCTCACCAGAACGCTCACGCCCAGCGCCATCGCCACTTTGATCACCAGCTGGCGGTGTGCTTTCACCTGGCTACGAGGTCCCCACAGCCAGAGGATGGCGGCCAGCGCGGGCACGATGCTGATCAGATCTTTTGCCAGGAAGGTGGCAAAGTCGATCATCCACTCAGGCGAGGCCGGGGTGGCGTTGATCAGATAAAACAGCTGATAATTCAGATTCTCTAGCATAGCGTTATCACTCTTTAGCAAACCGGGTGGAAACAAGGCCGTAGACCACCACCTGAGAAAACCAGACCCACCACCCAGCCCACAGGTTGTGAGAGAAAAAATGCGCCCCGCGCATGATCTGGCCGTAGCCCATCACCAGGCCTAACACCACGCCCAGCGCGACGAAGGACCAGGCGAGACGCGGACGCTCGCGCCAGAAGGCAAAAAACAGCCCCATCACCATAAAGCCGCTGGAGGCGTGACCGCCGGGGAAGCAGCGCCCCGGACCGCTGTCAGCAGGGACGGCGCTGAACAGGGGATAAGAGACGGCCTTACCGCCATATTCCACCAGATCCCACGGGCAGCTGTGATGGCTCACGCTTTTCAGCACGCCCACCACCAGCGCGCCAACGCCCATCAGCAGCGCCGCCGTGACCAGCCTTGCGTTACGCTTGTAAGCGCCGTAAAACAGCGCCACGGCACCTAAGGCGATGGCAATGTACTTCGCCAGACGGTGGTTCAGCAGATCCAGCAGATGATCTTTCTGCAGTGGAAAGCTCTGCGTTGCCGCGTCATACCAAAAACCGGTGATCCATCTGTCGAGCGCTTCATTGCGTGATAACCACGTGAAAAGCACGGCAAGGACGACCAGTACGAAAAGCTGATAACCATAAAAGCGGCCCGGCAAGCGGTAAAGTCGTTTTGTCTTATTTGTCTGTAAGTTAGACAATTCTGAACGGCTGGAAGTGAGTGCCATAATTTGGGGTCGTTGACGAGTAATGGGGCTATCATAAATCTGTCAACTTAAGGAAACCTTAAACGAAGACGATATGTGCTTTATTTCTGTTTATCCTCGATAAATCACTATCTCGGGCTGCGGCATTTCATTAAACTCGTCGCGATTTTGTCATTATAAAGAGATTGCATGTTAAACCGTTCTTCTTCTGGTTCACGTCTGGGTCGTCAGGCGTTGCTTTTCCCTCTGTGTCTGGTGCTCTACGAATTTTCTACCTATATCGGCAACGATATGATCCAGCCCGGTATGCTGGCCGTAGTGGCGCAGTACAACGCGGGAATCGAGTGGGTACCGACCTCCATGACCGCCTATCTGGCCGGCGGCATGTTTTTGCAGTGGCTGTTAGGCCCGCTGTCGGATCGTATTGGCCGTCGTCCGGTGATGCTGACGGGCGTGGTGTGGTTTATCGTCACCTGTCTTGCCACGCTGCTGGCGCAAAACATTGAACAATTTACCCTGCTGCGCTTCCTGCAGGGGGTGAGCCTGTGCTTTATCGGCGCCGTGGGGTATGCCGCCATTCAGGAGTCGTTTGAAGAGGCGGTGTGCATCAAAATTACCGCGCTGATGGCGAACGTGGCGCTTATCGCCCCCTTACTCGGGCCGCTGGTGGGGGCCGCGTGGGTGCACGTTGCGCCGTGGGAAGGGATGTTTGTGCTCTTTGCGCTTCTCGCCGCCTTCGCGTTCTTTGGCCTGCACCGGGCGATGCCGGAAACGGCCACCCGCATCGGCGAGAAACTCTCGCTGAAAGAACTGGGTCGGGATTACAAAGAAGTGCTGAAGAATGGCCGCTTTGTGGCGGGCGCGCTGGCGACCGGGTTCGTTAGCCTGCCGCTGCTGGCGTGGATCGCGCAGTCTCCGGTTATTATCATCAGCGGTGAAAAGCTCAGCAGCTATGAGTATGGTCTGCTGCAGGTGCCGATCTTTGGCGCGCTGATTATCGGCAACCTGGTGCTGGCACGTCTGACGTCACGACGCACCGTGCGTTCACTGATTATCATGGGTGGCTGGCCGATTGCGGCAGGGCTGATTCTGGCAGCGGTGGCGACCGTCGCGTCATCCCACGCTTACCTATGGATGACTGCAGGGCTGAGCATTTACGCCTTCGGAATTGGCGTGGCGAACGCCGGGCTGGTGCGCCTGACGCTGTTTGCCAGCGAGATGAGTAAAGGCACGGTGTCAGCGGCGATGGGGATGCTGCAGATGCTGATTTTTACCGTCGGTATCGAGGTGAGCAAGCATGCCTACGCGATGGGCGGCAACGGGCTGTTCAGCCTGTTTAACCTCGCCAACGGCGTGCTGTGGGTTGGCCTGATGGTGGTGTTCCTGAAGGACAAACGCGTCGGGAACGCCCTGCAACCATAATCTTTTTTCCCTCTCCCCTTTGGGGAGAGGGCCAGGGTGAGGGGAGAGGGCACCAGACCGCACGCGGTCAATTAAACGGCGCCTCCCCATCCAGCACCTTATCAATCACATCCAGCACGCCTTCATCGTTATTATGCGGTGCTTCAAAACGCGCCGCCGCTTTAATATGCGGTCTGGCATTCGCCATCGCAAAGCTGAACCCGGACTGACGCAGCATCTCCACGTCGTTGCCGCTGTCCCCAAAGGCCACCACGTCGCTGTCGTCAATGCCCCAGCGCTTTTGCAGGATCCGCAGGCCGTTGGCCTTATGCACGCCGGGGATAATCAGGTCGATACTGCCGTGACCGGTGGTGACGGGCACCATGATGTCGCTGAGTTTTTCATGCAGCAGCGCCTGAATACGCGGAATTTCATCATCGGATACGTTAAGCCCGAACTTGAAGAAAGTATCGTTCAGGTTGCCGAAATCGCTGACCATTTCCAGACGGTGATAGTACTTTGCCGCGATGGCCTTAAAGCCCTCGTCATAGCACTTGAGCGTGTAGGCGCTGCTCTTCCCGCAGGCGATGATCTCGATGCCCGGCACGTCGTTTAACACGTTCGCGACGGTCTCGAAATGGGCTTTCGACAGTTCACCGTTGAAGACGTCTTCACCCTCACTCACGACCCAGCCGCCGTTTTCGGCGACGAATGAAATTTCATGCGCAATCTCCGGGAAAAAGGAGATCAGCTGGTAGTACTGGTTGCCGCTGGCGACCACGAAGCGAATGCCTTGCGCCTTCATGCGCGCGTACTGCGCCAGAAAGCGCGGGCGATTGTAGGTCTTGGCATCATTCAGGAATGTGCCATCCATGTCGACGGCGATCAGTTTAACGCTCATATCCCTTCTCCAGTGTCGTGTGTTTCGTTTCCGGCTTTGCCACCGCGCGCGCCACCAGCGCCGCGACGATCACCAACCCTAATACCACCAGCATGGCGCTGCGCAGCCCGTAGTGCTCCCCGAGGAAGCCGAGCAGCGGCGGCCCGACCAGGAAGGCGAGATAGCCGGTAGTCGCCACCACGCTGACGCGCGTCGGGGCATCCGGGCCGGTGTCGCTGGCGGCGGAGATGGTCAGCGGGAAGCCGAGGGACGCGCCCAGCCCCCAGAGGATCACCGAGACGCCGGCAATCCAGTCCACATCGACAAAGATGATCATCGCAATACCCAGGCCGCCCAGCAGGGCGCTGGCGCGCACCACCGCCACGCGGCTGTAGCGGTCGATAAACCAGCCGCCGGTGAAGCGACCCACGGTCATCCCCAGCGTAAACCCGGCGTAGATCAGCGAGCCGGAGGTCGGGCTAAAGCCGTGGCCGTCCACCATCAGCAGCGGCAGCCAGTCGTTGGCAGACCCTTCCGCGAACGCCATCGCCAGCACCACCACGCCGATCAGCATCAGCTGGAAGTCGCGGTAGAAGGGCAGCCCTTTTTCGGCCGAGTGCTGTTCGTCAGCGGAGTTTTTGCCGGTACCGTCCGGGATGGCCCGGATGCCGGTCAGAATCGGAATAATGCACACCAGCGCCGCCAGCAGAATATGCAGATTGGCGCTCACGCCGGTGGCGGTCAGCGCCATCCCCACGCCGGCACCGGCCAGCGTGCCGAGGCTGTAAAAACCGTGCATCATCGGCAACACGGTCTTGTTCATCTCACGTTCGACCGCCGCCCCTTCAACGTTGATGGCAACTTCTGCAGAACCGAAGCTACCGCCAAATACCGTCAGGCCCAGGGCGAAGAGCACCGGTGAGGCAAACCACAGCGCCACGCTCAGCACGATCATCCCGAACACCGCGAAGCACATGGTAGTGCGGATCACCGCCCGCGTACCGAAGCGCTTAACCAGCCAGGCAGAGCAGAGAATGCCGCTCATGGAGCCTATCGACAGGCCAAACAGCACGATGCCCATCTCAGCGGTAGAAACGGACAAAATATCGCGAATGGCGGGGGTGCGCGTGGCCCAGGAGGCCATCAGCAGGCCGGGAATGAAGAAGAACATAAACAGCGCCCACAGGCGGAGCTGCAGGGCTTTGCGGGGAGAGGTCAGCGTCATTGGGGTAGCACCAGAAGTACAACAATAGCGACAACACTAGCAAGTTTGTGTACATTTGTACACAAACCACGTGAGGAATTTATGAGCAGACCACCAAACGATCCGCATCGCCGGGAGAAGATCCTGCAGGCAACGCTCGATACCATTGCCGAGCACGGGATCCACGCCGTCACGCACCGTAAAATCGCTACCTGCGCGGGCGTGCCGCTGGGGTCGATGACCTACTATTTCGACGGCATGGAGCCGCTGCTGGAGGAGGCCTTCACGTGGTTTACCCGCCAGATGTCGCAGCAGTACCGGGATTTCTTTGCCGGCGTCACCGGGCCGGAGATGGCGTGCGAATCCATCACTACCCTGATCCACAGCTCGCAGGTGACCACGCCGCACAACATGGCGCTGATGTACCAGCTCTACGCCTTTATGCACCGCAGCGCGGCGCTCAAAACGGTGATGCAGGACTGGATGAAGATGAGCCAGACCACGCTGGAGCAGTGGTTCGACCCGGTCACCACCCGCGCGCTGGATGCGTTTATCGAAGGGATGACGCTGCACTATGTCACCGACCGGACGCCGTTAACCCGGGAGGAGATTCGGGCGATGGTGGGGAGGATTGCGGGCGAGGGCAAAGGCTAGGTTGCGCCCGCGGTCATATTGACGGTAGTTCCCGTGATGGCACCTGCCGCATCTGAGGCCAGAAACGTAATCGTGTCTGCTACCTGCGCCAGCGTCGGCAGGCGATGCGTCAGGGTACTTTGCGCGGCACCGCCGAGAAATTGCTCAATCGTTATCCCCATCGCCTGCGCCTTGGCGGCAAAAATGGCCCCCACATACGAACCCGCCTGCACCGCATCGTCTATCGCGTGCGAGCGAAGACACAGCACGCGAATATTGTGTGTCCCCAGCTCAGCCGCAAGCGCCCGGGTCAAGGCTTCCGTTCCCGCGCAGCCGACGATATGCCCGAGGTGGCCCGCCATCGCCATGTTTGCGGCGGGGGCGACGACGGTAATTATGGTCCCGCCATGCTCGCCGCCCATGCGGGATGACACGGCTTTCGCAATGTTAAAGTACGCGGCCAGGAAAGGGTCGAAACCCTGCCTGAACTCGCCGAGCGTTAACGCCTCAAGGCGTTTACCCTGATCGTGCATAAAGCCCGTGGCGTTGACGACGATATCAATGCGGGCAAGGTCCGGGAGTTGCGAGGACTCCTCAAGCGCATCGAAAATAAACGTGCTGGCAGAACCGCCCGCTGCGCGAATACGGCTGGCGACCTGCTCCAGCCTGGTGTGGCCACGTGCGGCGAGGTATACATCCGCTCCTTCACGCGCCAGAGCGTGTGCCACTGAACTGCCGATGGCGCCGCTGCCGCCGAAGATGACGGCGGTTTTGTTTTTAAAGCCCATACCCGCATACCCTCACCAGACTTAACCCTCAAAAGTATGTGCCGGGTTTCGGCTGATGCAACTCAGCCGTTGGGTGGGGCATGCGGTTGGCAGGCCTTACTGCACCATTATCAATGGGTTACTTTGGCGAGATTTTTTTCCCGCTGGCGTCCACCACCGCTTCGCCATCCTCTTTCGTAAACGCTCCTTTTTGCGCGTCCGGCAGAATATCAAGGACAACTTCAGACGGGCGGCACAGGCGGGTGCCCAGCGGTGTGACCACGATCGGACGGTTAATCAGAATCGGGTATTGCAGCATAAAATCGATAAGCTGGTCGTCGGTGAAGTTATCTTTGGCAAGGCCGAGCTGTTCATAGGGCTCCACGTTTTTACGCAGCAGGTCCCGCACCGAAATGCCCATCTCGGCAATCAGGGCGGTCAGCGTATCGCGCGACGGCGGGGTTTCCAGATAGAGGATAATCTCTGGCTCCATGCCGCTGTTGCGGATCATCTCCAGCGTGTTGCGCGAGGTGCCGCAGGCGGGGTTGTGGTAAATGGTGATGTGGCTCATAGCAGTGGCTCATTACAGTGTGAAGGAGAGACGTAGCGCCAGCGCGGCGAGCGTCACAAACAGAACCGGCAGCGTCATAATGATGCCCGTCCGGAAATAGTAGCCCCAGGTAATCGTCATGTTTTTCTGCGCCAGCACGTGGAGCCAGAGCAGGGTGGCGAGGCTGCCGATAGGCGTGATTTTCGGGCCCAGATCGCAGCCAATCACGTTGGCGTAAATCATCGCCTCCTTGATCAACCCCGTTGCTGTGCTGCCGTCAATGGAGAGCGCGCCAATCAGCACCGTGGGCATATTGTTCATTATGGAAGACAGGAACGCGGTGATGAACCCGGTTCCCAGCGTGGCGGCCCATAATCCGTGTCCGGCCAGGCTATTCAGTACGCCTGAGAGATATTCCGTCAGCCCGGCATTGCGCAGGCCATACACCACCAGATACATCCCCAGCGAGAAGATGACGATCTGCCACGGTGCGCCGCGCAGCACTTTTCCGGTGTTTATCGCATGTCCGCGTTTTGCAACGGCAAACAAAACCAGCGCGCCCGCAGTCGCAATGGCGCTGACCGGAATACCCAGCGGCTCCAGCACAAAAAAACCGACGAGAAGAAGGAGCAGCACGATCCAGCCGGTTCTGAACGTGGGGAGATCGTGAATGGCCCGCGCGGGTTCGCGGAGTTTTGCCAGGTCATATTCCGGCGGAATTTCCTTGCGAAAGAACAGATGGAGCATCACCAGCGTTGCGGCAATCGCGGCGATATCTACCGGGATCATCACCGAAGCATATTCGCTGAACCCCAGCTTAAAGAAATCTGCCGAGACGATGTTGACCAGGTTGGACACAATCAGCGGCAGGCTGGCGGTATCGGCGATAAAACCTGCCGCCATCACAAATGCCAGCGTAGCCTGCTTGCTGAACCCCAGCGCCAGCAGCATGGCGATAACGATAGGCGTCAGGATCAGCGCTGCGCCGTCATTGGCAAACAGCGCCGCGACGGCTGCGCCCAGAAGGATAATCCAGGTAAACAGCAATCGCCCGCGACCGTTCCCCCAGCGGGCGACGTGCAGCGCCGCCCACTCGAAAAAGCCGGACTCATCCAGCAGCAGGCTGATGATGATGACGGCAATGAACGTTGCCGTGGCGTTCCAGACGATATCCCACACGACCGGAATATCGTTAATGTTAATCACGCCGCTGGCCAGCGCCAGCACGGCGCCAATGCTGGCGCTCCAGCCGATACTGAGCCCTTTGGGCTGCCAGATGACCAGTACCAGCGTAAACAGAAAAATAGTCCCTGCCAGAAACATCGCTTACTCCGTTATATCTGTTTTTGTGAATGTGTTGTGCTTAGCACGAGCCCGGAAGTCGATTTTTCAGCTTCAGGCGCGTCTCTTCCCGCAGGCAGTTCCAACTGGTGTCGATAACGGCTGCCGCCCATGCAGGCATGTTGGGAGAGAGACGGTAATGGACCCACTTCCCCTCACGGCGGTCGATAACCAGCCCGGACTCGCGGAGCAGCGCCATATGGCGGGAAACCTTCGGCTGAGATTCGGCGGTGGCGGCGCAGAGATCGCAGACGCACAATTCTCCCGCTTCGCGGAGCAGCATGACGATGGCGAGCCGCGTTTCGTCGGAGAGGGTTTTGAAGAGCTGGAGTGGGTGGAGCATGATCAAACCTTCGGGTAGTTAATACATATTCGATAAATCATATATGTTAAATGTGGGGGATGGAAGAGGGGAGGAGACCAGGCTGCTGTTAAACTGTAAAAAATCGGCTGGAATCGCAAATGAGCTTTGGTTATTCTTTGTGCGGGGCAGGGTTACTAAGGACGAGATATGGATGCTAAACAGGTTGCATTAGGGATTCTCGATGGGATCTCCTCCATACCAAATACAGCTTACATGGGGGTTGTAAGAAGCTGGGAGGGGAGCGGACTTGCCGGTGATAGCGCCAAACAAAGAAACCAGGCCGAGACAGAGCGTTTTTTCTATATGCTCAAAAGTCTGGGTAATGCTGAGTCACCTTTACGCAGACTAATTACTATTGTTTTCACATCCTTCTATAAGAAACTCAATGATGAAGGTAAAGAGGCTGTAAACAATAAATTGGGTTATGGTGCCGGAAGTGTTGGTGGGCGAACAGCTGGACAAATCGTACTGGCACAGACAACCGCGAGTCTGATGTTAAATCGTCTGGCAATTGATCAGGCGTACAAACATTTTATTCGGTTCAGTGCTTCAGCTGCATTAAACGTCGTGATGTTCCAGGGGATTATTGAAGAGTCAGCCAGAGCATCAAGAAGGATGCAAACCAAATATCCAACTACGTACGCCATGGTGTCAAAAGAGAACCTGGATATGGTCTACTTCCTCGTTGAACAACAGCTAGAGCCTTACCTCGTGTTCATTGAAGGGCATCCTATTGATTGCAAAGGAATACAGAATGAAATTTGTAAAATCGTTAATGTCCCACGCAATTGAGGGAACCATCACCTTTCTGGCTGTGATTTTTGCGATGGGGTCTTTCTTCTGGTTTGAAAGTACATGGATGAAGTTGGTTGGCTGTATGGGGGCATTAATCGTTGGTTATGTGCTTTCGTATGGAGCGGCAAAAATCAGAGGCGGATGATTATTTGGCTCACCGACCAACGCGGGAGCTATCCGGAACACCGGAACGAAAGCGGACACGCTGAACGGCAAATACTTCCCGGTGATTGGCAAATAAGCCGTTTAAGACCTGAGCCCGCGCAAGCGGGTTTTTTTATGCCCTTCATCCCCTGCGGGGTGTCTCTTCTCGATCCTCACAAACAGACTTTGCCACGCGCAATCAGTAGCGCTCTGGCGTGTTGCAGCCTTTCAGGCAGTCAGCGTCAACCTTAAAGCAGATCGTAGCCTCAGCAGGGCGCTGGCGCGTCACAGCATGGCAAAAAAATCTTTCGCAGACAAAAATCGCACTACACCGCACCCGCCTGCGGTTTTTGGATCATAAATATTTTTCAGTTTTATTTTTCTTCAAACCGCATCGCCAGATCGCATCAGTGCTGGCGGCTTTGCGGAAAACCGAAACTGAAAACATTGAAAAGAATTTTCAGTGTTTTTCACTTTTATAGATCTGTTAGGGGGATGATGTTGTCGATAATTAATTGATAAATAATGTTTTTCTTGTTTTTTATATGAAAGGTGTGAGTGATTGTTAACCAGGGAGGAGAATTGACAATTTTTGTGTTAGCTTATTTATTTCAATTGGTTAGTTTGTTCGGGGTACCAGTTTTTTTGAAAATTGATGAAATAGCTGCGGCAAGATATTGACTACATTTAGAGAGATTTTGTTAAAATGAGAATTAAACTCACGTAACATTTTTGGACAATAACGGATGAATATATTCGCCCAGTATGGAAAAGAGATTTTTGCGTTTATCGTTCCTGTCTTTACGTTGATTATCAATAAATACTTCAAAAATAGCGCAAAAATTAGCTATGGCGAGCTGCATCAGTTCACCTATTTACTTAATGAACCTCTCTTGGACAAGGAAGGTGAGGTGCTCCAGCATACGCAAACTGTCCATACTCAGTCATATATTTTCAGGAATGATGGAAAAGAGCCTGCTACGAATGTAGAACTTATCTTTAACTATGCGCCAATGTACCTCAATGTTTGGCCATCACGCCTTTTTACAGAAAAAAATGACTCATCTCGTAGGTATGTCATGGTATTTGATTACCTTGCACCTAAAGAAACCATACGCTGCGAAGTGTTGGCCATCAATGCGCAAATACCAGTGCTCTTATCTGTAAGGTGTAAAGAAGGTGTCGCTCAGAACATAGTGCTGATGCCGCAAAGAGTCTTTCATCCCGCATTTATCAATGCCCTTAGGTTCCTGATTTTCCTTGGTTCAGTAAGCTTCGTGTACATTCTTGTTGTTCTTCTCCAGTGGTTACTCTTGAAAACAGGTTAACTGTTGTTGAAGTGCAGTTGCTTTAGCTTGTCTTGAAAAGGTTATTTACAGCATGTACTTCGCTCCTTGTTTCGTCTCAAACCCAATGATCCTGGCCGAAGAGAATGAATTGGAACTGTAAACACATTGTTGTATGGATTGTTCATTGGTGACTGTGCAGCCCCAAAAACTGGGAAATAATAAAGGACGCTTAGAGCGTAATTCGGATTGCTTAGATTAATTAACGGAGTTAAATATGCCTTTTGCTCAATTAATGCGGGATAGATTGACCTTGGTCAAGACGGATGGAAGTCGAGTAACTGACCTAAAAGGAAGTGTCCAAAAGGGTAAAATTTACATAATGAGGGGAGATATTTCGATAGAACCCGGCGATGAATTACATCGTGAAATGCCTGCAGGAAGATTCGAAGAGTATGTTGTTGTTGAACCCAATTTCTATCAAGGGGTGCATGGGATTCCCGCGCATTATCAAACAGAGGTTAAGAGAAAAGGTAATCAGCAGCCTCAAGTTGGCACGGTAGCATCACATACCACAAACTATAACTTTTATGGTGATAATAGCAGGGTTAACAATAGCTCAATTGATAACTCGAACAACTTCACGGGTAGCGATGAGAGTATCCGTCAGGCGATGGCTATACTGCATGCAGCAAGAAAAGACATAGAAACTTCCGCAATGGAACCTATTGATTCGCAGACCACCAAAGCGACCTTAGACATTGTTGAGGGTCAAATAAAATCTGAAACTCCGTCCAAGCCAGTTATCAAGACACTTCTTGCCGGATTACCTGTAGTCGCTCAGGCACTACCTTCTATCGTAAAACTCGTGGAAATCTTTAAGAGCTAATTATCTGCCGCCAATTTGTCGCCATAGAGCTAAAGGTTATGATGTAACTGATTGATTTTAATGTTTTTATTTTCATGGCAACAAAAAACCCATCAACCTTGAACCAAAACGGCGGGGTTGATGGGCTCCACAAATTGGGGACATCAAAGAAAAGCAGTGGCACTAGTTATGACTGCCCCCTGATAAAAAAGTTCTGCGCGTAACGAAAATATTTTCCGCCACGCGCATTCTTAGGAGTTATCCGAGTCCGGGCCAGATGATGATAATCAGCGTACCCGCCAGCGTCAGCAGCACGTTAGCGATAGCATACGTGCCCGCATAGCCCAGCGCCGGGATGTTGCTGCGCGCGGTATCGCTGATGATTTCCATCGCTGGAGCACAGGTACGCGCCCCCATCATCGCCCCGAAGAGCAGGGCGCGGTTCATGCGCAGCACGTAGGCACCGAACAGGAAACAGATAACGACCGGTACCAGGCTGACGATAAGTCCGGAAACCAACATCTGCCAGCCGACGGCACCGAGGCTGTGACCAATCCCGCTGCCCGCGCTTAAGCCGACGCCTGCCATAAAGACCATCAGACCGAACTCTTTAACCATGTTCAGCGCGCCCTGCGGAATGTAGCCGAAGGTCGGGTGGTTGGCTCGCAGGAAGCCCAGCATGATCCCGGCGAAAAGCAGACCGGCGGCGTTACCGATGCCGAAACTAAAGTTGCTGAACTGGAAGGTGATCATCCCGATCATCAGGCCAACGATAAAGAAGGCGCAGAAGGCCAGCAGGTCGGTGACCTGGCTGTGAATCGAGATAAAGCCGATGCGGTCGGCCACGGTTTTCACGCGGCGGGCGTCGCCGCTGACCTGCAGCACGTCGCCTTTGTTGAGCACCACGTTGTCGTCGATAGGCATCTCAATCTGGCTGCGGATCACGCGGTTGAGGAAGCAGCCGTGGTCGGTCAGTTTCAGCTGCGCCAGGCGGCGGCCAACGGCGTTATGGTTTTTCACAACGATCTCTTCGGTGACGATACGCATGTCGAGCAGGTCGCGGTCGAACACCTCTTTGCCATTACGGAAGCTCGGGTCGAGACGGGCGTGGGCGTCCGGGTAACCCACCAGCGCGATGTCGTCGCCCATCTGCAGCACCGCGTCGCCGTCCGGGTTCGCCAGAATGCCGTTGCGGCGGATACGTTCGATGTAGCAGCCCGTCTGGCGGTAAATCCCCAGCTCGCGCAGATTTTTACCGTCAGCCCATGCCACCAGCTCTGGCCCGACGCGATAGGCGCGGATCACCGGGAGATAGACTTTACGTTTGGAATCGGTATCCAGACCGCGTTCGCGGGCGATTTGCTGGGCGCTGGTCTGCAGATCCTGGTGCTGCAGTTTTGGCAGATAGCGTGCGCCGACAATCAGGCTCACCAGACCAATCAGATAGGTCAGGGCATAGCCGAGGCTCAGGTGGTCGAGTGCGGTAGAAAGCTGCGCGCCGGCCATGCCGGAATGGCGCAGGGTATCACCGGCGCCCACGAGCACAGGGGTGGACGTCATGGAGCCTGCCAGCATACCGGCCGTTAACCCGATATCCCAGCCAAACAGTTTACCCAGCCCTAACGCGATCAGCAGCGCGCTGCCGACCATCACCAGCGCCAGCATCAGATAATTTTTGCCGTCGCGGAAGAAAATTGAAAAAAAGTTCGGTCCCGCTTCCACGCCAACACAAAAAATAAACAGCATAAAACCTAAGTTGAGCGCGTCCGTGTTAATGCTGAAGTGCTGCTGGCCTAATAATAAGGAGACGACTAAAACGCCAATGGAATTACCAAGTTGAACTGAACCCAGGCGCAATTTACCCAGGCAAAGGCCCAGCGCCAGTACCACAAATAATAACAGGATGTAATTCCCATTTAACAAGTCTGCGACGTTTATATTCACGGAGGCTAACTTCTTGTTTACCAGTAAGTTGTTGAATGAAAGGACTTTTTGGGCTACTGTTTTCTGGGTCAGGGAAAGGCGTTAACGCTCCCTGTTTCCTGCTTTATTCCCTAAAACATTAGCTGGCGTGTAGTTTAATCGCATTAGCTACTGACAGCTACTGATTATCGCATCACCCTGTGCGTACTTTGGCAAGGATTGCCGCATTGCTTTATCTGACTGGGCGTCTACCCGACGAAAGTGTATTTGATAGAGATAAGTCAGGAGGATAGTTTGAACATTAAACGAAACTGGGCGGGGGTGATCAGCTGCTTTTTGCTGTTCACGGTAGTATGCATGTCGCTTGCTTTTAACGTGAAAGGTGCATTCAGGGCGTCGGGTCATCCGGAGCTGGGGCTGCTCTTTTTTACGCTGCCGGGGGCTGCTGCCAGTTTTCTCTCCCGTAAAGGGGAGGTGGTGAAGCCGCTGCTGGGCGCCATGCTGGCCGCGCCGCTCTGTTTGCTGCTGATGCGCTTGCTATATATATCAACGCGGAGTTTCTGGCAGGAACTGG
The DNA here is from genome assembly GCF_055816715.1 of Enterobacter sp. PL_is514. Classification (NCBI taxonomy): domain Bacteria; kingdom Pseudomonadati; phylum Pseudomonadota; class Gammaproteobacteria; order Enterobacterales; family Enterobacteriaceae; genus Enterobacter; species Enterobacter sp. PL_is514. The sequence goes on from NZ_JBVPGN010000036.1 coordinate 313,227, forward strand.
CATGGCTGATGAGCGCCGTATTCTGGTGCGCCCTTGGCGCGCTCTGCTACTTATTTGTGCGCAGTCTGCTTCGGCACCGACGGCACCACAAATAAAAACGCCCTCTCGGTGAGGGCGTCCTTTCATTTTATTACTGGGCAGCAAACAGGCCCAGATGCTCTTTGGCGTAAGCTTCAAAGTCAGTGCAGCCGCCGATGTGTTTCTGATCTAGGAAGATCTGCGGTACGGTTTCAACCGGCTTGCCGACGGTTTTTTCGAGATCCGCTTTGGTGATGCCTTCCGCGTGGATATCCACGTAGCGGAAGTTGAAGTCATCGCGCTCTTCGGTCAGTTTCTCAGCCAGCTCTTTCGCGCGCACACAGTAAGGGCACCCTGGACGACCAAAAATTACTGCAAACATTTCTCTCTCCTCAAAAAACAAGCCTGACGGCGAATAGGACATATAGTGCCCGATAACCTGCCGCCATTAAAGAAGGTTTCGCCTGTCGCTTTGATACAGTCAGGCTATGTTTCGCCAATTACATCGCGCAAATCATTGCCTATACTGGCTGCAATACGTATTAAGCACGACAAAGAGAGACAAGATGACACCCACGATTGACCTGCTCCGTTCCCACCGTTCCATTCGCCACTTTACCGATGAGCCGATTACCGAGGCGCAGCGTAACGCGATCATCGACAGCGCCAGGGCGACCTCGAGCTCGAGCTTCCTGCAGTGCAGCTCCATTATCCGCATCACCGACCCTGCCATGCGTGAACAGCTGGTGACGCTGACCGGCGGGCAGAAGCATGTGGCGCAGGCAGCGGAGTTCTGGGTGTTCTGCGCCGACTTTAACCGTCATCTGCAGATCTGCCCTGAGGCCGAGCTGGGGCTGGCCGAACAGCTGCTGTTGGGCGTGGTGGACACCGCGCTGATGGCGCAAAACGCCTTCACGGCGGCGGAGTCGCTGGGGTTAGGCGGTGTCTACATCGGCGGCCTGCGTAATAACATCGAAAGCGTGACCGAGCTGCTGAAGCTGCCAAAACACGTGCTGCCGCTGTTTGGCCTGTGCCTCGGCTGGCCGGCGGATAACCCGGATCTGAAGCCGCGCATTCCTGCGGCGATGCTGGTGCACGAAAACCACTACCAGCCGGTCGATCAGGATGTCCTGAATCAATACGATGAAGAGCTGGCGAACTACTACATGACGCGCGGCAGCAATAACCGTCGTGATACCTGGACCGACCATATTCGTCGCACCATCATTAAAGAAAATCGCCCGTTTATTCTTGATTATCTGCACAAACAGGGCTGGGCGACGCGATAGTCCATTTATCCTGTGCCTGCCTGCGTATATGATACGCAGGCTTTTTCCATGTCTTCAGAGAGGTGCAGGGTGAAAATTGCCATATTGTCCCGGGATGGAACGCTCTATTCATGTAAGCGCCTGAGAGAAGCGGCGGCGAAACGCGGGCATCAGGTTGAGATCCTCGACCCGATGTCCTGCTACATGAACATCGACCCGGCCGCCTCGTCGATTCACTACAAAGGCCGCAAGCTGCCGCATTTCGATGCGGTCATCCCCCGCATCGGCTCCCAGATTACCTACTACGGCACCGCCGCGCTGCGCCAGTTCGAGATGCTGGGCAGCTATCCTCTCAACGAATCCGTTGCTATTTCCCGCGCCCGCGACAAGCTGCGCTCGCTGCAGCTCCTTGCTCGTCAGGGGATCGATCTCCCCGTCACGGGGATTGCCCATTCACCGGACGACACCAGCGATCTGATCGACATGGTGGGCGGCGCCCCTTTGGTGATCAAGCTGGTGGAAGGCACCCAGGGCATTGGCGTGGTGCTGGCGGAGACGCGTCAGGCAGCGGAGAGCGTGATTGACGCCTTCCGCGGGCTGAATGCCCACATTCTGGTGCAGGAGTATATTGAAGAGGCCAAAGGGCGCGACATCCGCTGCTTCGTCGTGGGAAACGAGGTGGTGGCAGCCATTGAGCGTCAGGCGAAAGAGGGCGATTTCCGCTCTAATCTTCACCGCGGCGGCGTCGCGCGTGTAGCCGATATCAGCGACCGCGAGCGGGAAATTGCGGTGAAAGCCGCGCAAACCCTGGGGCTGGACGTGGCGGGTGTAGATCTTCTGCGCGCGACGCGCGGGCCGCTGGTGATGGAGGTGAACGCCTCGCCGGGGCTGGAAGGCGTGGAAAAAACCACCGGGGTCGATATTGCGGGTAAAATGATCTCATGGATCGAGCGTCATGCCACGCCGGGCTACTGTCTGAAAACGGGTGGTTAAATGGATTACCGCGCGCTTTTTGAGTACCCTATGCGAAGTTTTTATTAAAGAGGCTGCATCGCGATGGATTTACAGGTCGTACCTACACTGGATACGTTACGTCAATGGCTTGATGATGCCGGAATTACGTTCTTCGAATGCGATTCCTGCCAGGCGCTGCATCTGCCTCATATGCAGAATTTCGACGGCATTTTCGATGCCAAAATCGATCTCATTAACGACGTGATCCTTTTCTCCGCGCTGGCCGAAGTGAAGCCGTCCGCGCTGCTGGCGCTGGCCTCCGACCTGTCGGCCATCAATGCCAGTTCTTTGACGGTGAAGGCATTTCTCGACATACAGGATGATAATCTGCCAAAACTGGTCGTTTGCCAGTCTTTATTCTCCGGGGCAGGGCTGTCGTTCAAGCAGTTCGCCTGGTTTATGCGCTTGAGCGAAGAGCAAATTTCGATGGTGATGATGGAAGCCAATGCACACCATCTGCTGTATAGCGCGGAAGATGATGCAGAGAATAATGATGCATCTCCCAATTTTCTTCACTAAGCCTGTCTGACTTTTGCGCAGTCGCTGCCATGGCGGCTGCAGAAGGCCATTTTTTCTGCTGCTTTTAACCTTTCTTTAAAGAATTATTCACCTCCCTGAAGGCCGTTTCGGCTTATCACGTAGACATAACCTGCATAAAAAATTGATAAAAGGCGTTTTTTCGTCTGGGCTATAGCCGGGGACACGGGCTACAGTTATTCTTGCGATGCTTCAAAAAGCGAGCGGAAACTGCCGGGTAAAGAGGTTTCTTTTTATTTTGGGCAGAGCGACAAACTATGCATGATTATTGCATATCTTCAGATTGCACAGTTTTAGTTCGTTTGTTAACGAGCTTTCAGAAGGAATAACACTATGATCGCCTTGAATAAAAAATGGTTATCGGGTCTGGTTGCGGGTGCTCTGATGGCCGTCTCTGCCGGCACGCTCGCTGCGGAACAAAAAACGCTGCACGTTTATAACTGGTCTGACTATATTGCGCCGGACACGGTGGCAAATTTTGAAAAAGAGACCGGCATTAAAGTGGTCTATGACGTGTTCGATTCCAACGAAGTGCTGGAAGGAAAACTGATGGCGGGCAGCACCGGGTTTGACCTCGTGGTGCCTTCCGCAAGCTTCCTGGAGCGTCAGCTGACGGCAGGCGTCTTCCAGCCGCTGGACAAGAGCAAGTTACCGAACTGGAAAAACCTCGATCCGGAGGTGCTGAAGCTGGTGGCTAAGCATGACCCGGACAACAAATACGCCATGCCTTACCTGTGGGCGACTACCGGTATCGGCTACAACGTTGATAAAGTCAAAGCGGTGCTGGGCCCGGACGTTAAGCTGGACAGCTGGGACGTGGTGCTGAAGCCGGAAAACCTTGAGAAGCTGAAAAGCTGCGGCGTCTCCTTCCTCGATGCGCCGGAAGAGATTTTCGCCACCGTGCTGAACTACCTGGGCAAAGACCCGAACAGCAGTAAAGCCGATGATTACACCGGTCCGGCGACCGATCTGCTGCTGAAGCTGCGTCCAAACATTCGTTACTTCCACTCGTCCCAGTACATTAACGACCTGGCAAACGGCGACATCTGCGTCGCGATCGGCTGGGCAGGGGACGTATGGCAGGCGGCTAACCGCGCGAAAGAGGCGAAAAACGGCGTGAACGTCTCTTACTTCATTCCGAAGGAGGGGGCGCTGGCCTTCTTTGACGTCTTCGCGATGCCGACTGACGCTAAAAACAAAGACGAAGCGTATCAGTTCCTCAACTACCTGATGCGTCCTGACGTGATCGCCCACATCAGCGACCACGTTTACTACGCGAACGGTAACAAGGCCTCCGTGCCGCTGGTGAGCGAAGAGATCCGCAATAACCCGGCTATCTATCCGCCAGCGGATGTGTTCGCCAAGCTCTTCACCCTGAAAGTACAGGATCCTAAAATCGACCGCGTGCGTACCCGCGCGTGGACCAAGGTGAAAAGCGGTAAATAAGTTACCGTGAGTCACAGGCCGGGCAAGCGAAGCGCGCCCGGCAACAGGCGCACCGTTCTGGTGCGCCTGCACCATGATTTGATCTCTACCGGAGAACACCCCGTGAATGACGCGATCCCCCGCCCGCAGGCGAAAGTCCGTAAAGCGCTGACCCCGCTTCTTGAAATACGTAACCTCACCAAATCTTTCGATGGCCAGCATGCCGTGGACGACGTCAGCCTGACGATCTTTAAAGGCGAAATTTTTGCCCTTCTGGGGGCCTCTGGCTGCGGTAAATCGACCCTGCTGCGTATGCTGGCCGGTTTTGAACAGCCCACTGCCGGGCAGATCATGCTTGATGGCGTGGATCTCTCCAGCGTGCCGCCGTATCAGCGCCCGATCAACATGATGTTCCAGTCTTACGCGCTGTTCCCGCACATGACGGTGGAGCAGAACATCGCCTTTGGCCTGAAGCAGGACAAACTGCCGAAAGCGGAAATTACCGCGCGCGTGGCCGAGATGCTGAGCCTGGTGCACATGCAGGAGTTCGCGAAGCGTAAGCCGCACCAGCTCTCCGGCGGCCAGCGCCAGCGCGTGGCCCTGGCCCGCAGTCTGGCAAAACGCCCGAAACTCTTGCTGCTTGATGAACCGATGGGCGCGCTGGATAAAAAACTGCGCGACCGTATGCAGCTCGAAGTGGTCGATATCCTCGAGCGCGTGGGGGTGACCTGCGTGATGGTGACCCACGACCAGGAAGAAGCCATGACCATGGCCGGACGTATCGCGATCATGAACCGCGGCAAGTTCGTGCAGATTGGCGAGCCGGAAGAGATTTATGAGCATCCGACCACCCGCTACAGTGCGGAGTTCATTGGCTCGGTTAACGTCTTCGAAGGGCTGCTGAAAGATCGTCAGGAGGATGGCCTGGTTATCGAATCGCCGGGGCTGCAGCATCCGCTTAAGGTCGATCCTGATAACTCGGTGGTGGATAACGTGCCGGTCTACGTCGCGCTGCGTCCGGAGAAAATCATGCTCTGTGAGGATCCGCCTGCCGATGGCTATAACTTTGCCGTGGGTGAAGTGGTGCACATTGCCTATTTGGGCGATCTGTCCATCTACCACGTGCGCCTGAAAAGTGGGCAGATGCTCAGCGCGCAGCTGCAGAACGAACATCGCTATCGCAAGGGGCAGCCGACCTGGGGCGACGAAGTGCGCCTGTGCTGGGACGCTGACAGTTGCGTCGTGCTGACGGTATAAGGAGCGATCATGAGCACACTTGAACCTCCAGCCCGCGTAGAAAAGCCGGGTGCCATTGCCGGTTTACTGACGCGCATGCAGATGAAACACGGCCGCAAGCTGGTGATCGCCATGCCGTACGTGTGGCTGATTCTGCTGTTCCTGCTGCCGTTCCTGATTGTTTTCAAGATAAGCCTGGCGGAAATGGCGCGGGCGATACCGCCCTATACCAACCTGCTGGACTGGGCCGACGGGCAGCTGACGCTGACGCTTAATCTCGGCAACTTCCTGCAGCTCACCGACGACCCGCTCTATTTCGAAGCCTATCTGCAGTCGCTGCAGGTGGCGGCGATCTCGACGCTCTGCTGTCTGGTGATGGGCTACCCGCTGGCGTGGGCGGTGGCGCACAGCAAGCCGTCGACGCGTAACATCCTGCTGCTGCTGGTAATTTTGCCGTCGTGGACCTCGTTCCTGATCCGCGTTTACGCCTGGATGGGGATCCTGAAAAACAACGGCGTGCTGAATAACTTTCTCATGTGGCTCGGGGTTATCGATCAGCCGCTGACGATCCTGCACACCAACCTCGCGGTCTATATCGGCATTGTGTACGCCTATCTGCCGTTTATGGTGCTGCCGATCTACACGGCGCTGACGCGTATTGATTATTCGCTGGTGGAAGCGTCGCTCGATCTCGGCGCGCGCCCGTTAAAAACCTTCTTCAGCGTCATTGTCCCGCTGACCAAAGGCGGCATCATCGCCGGGTCGATGCTGGTCTTTATCCCGGCGGTGGGGGAGTTTGTGATCCCGGAACTGCTCGGCGGCCCGGACAGCATCATGATTGGCCGCGTGCTGTGGCAGGAGTTCTTCAATAACCGCGACTGGCCGGTGGCGTCGGCGGTGGCGATCGTGATGCTACTGCTGCTGATCGTGCCGATCATGTGGTTCCACAAGCATCAGCAGAAACAGATGGGAGATCACGGATGAACAACTTACCGGTAGTGCGCTCCCCGTGGCGAATTGCGATCCTGGTCATCGGCTTTACCTTCCTGTATGCGCCGATGCTGATGCTGGTGATCTACTCGTTTAACAGCTCCAAGCTGGTGACGGTATGGGCAGGCTGGTCGACGCGCTGGTACAGCGAGCTGTTCCACGATGATGCGATGATGAGCGCGGTGGGGCTGAGCCTGACCATTGCGGCGCTGGCGGCGACCATGGCGTCCGTGCTGGGCACGATCGCCGCGCTGGTGATGGTGCGCTTCGGGCGTTTTCGCGGTTCAAACGGCTTCGCCTTTATGATCACCGCGCCGCTGGTCATGCCGGACGTGATCACCGGTCTCGCGCTGCTGCTGCTGTTCGTGGCCCTGGCGCACGCCATAGGCTGGCCTGCGGATCGCGGCATGCTCACCATCTGGCTGGCGCACGTCACCTTCTGTACGGCCTACGTGGCGGTGGTGATCTCCTCGCGCCTGCGCGAGCTGGATCGCTCCATTGAAGAGGCGGCGATGGATCTTGGCGCGACGCCGCTGAAGGTCTTTTTCATCATCACCCTGCCGATGATTATGCCGGCGGTGATCTCCGGCTGGCTGCTGGCGTTTACGCTGTCGCTGGACGATCTGGTTATCGCCAGCTTTGTCTCCGGACCGGGGGCGACGACGCTGCCGATGCTGGTCTTCTCCAGCGTGCGTATGGGGGTCAACCCGGAGATCAACGCCCTGGCCTCTATCATCCTCGGCGTGGTCGGAATTGTCGGATTTATCGCCTGGTATTTGATGGCGCGCGCGGAAAAACAGCGCGTGCGCGATATCCAGCGTGCAAGACGCGGCTGAAGGATTTAAAATTTCCAGTGATGTGCCGCGCATGACGCGGCACTGTTTTTCAGGGAAGTAAAACATTGGGATTATTAAAAAAATCACGTATTACGCACGCGCGTCCTAACGTACCTGCACTGGTTCAGGTGGCGGCGCTCGCCATTATTATGATCCGCTGCCTGGACGTGCTGATGATTCTGAATACCCTGGGCGTGCGCGGCATTGGTGAATTCATTCACCGCAGCGTGCAGACGTGGAATCTGACGCTGGTCTTTTTGAGCAGTCTGGTGCTGGTGTTTATCGAGATCTACTGCGCGTTTTCGCTGGTCAAAGGGCGCAACTGGGCGCGCTGGGTCTATCTGCTGACGCAGATTACCGCGGCGAGCTATCTGTGGGCCGCCTCGCTGGGGTATGGCTACCCGGAGCTGTTCAGCATTGCCGGTGAATCCAAACGCGAGATCCTGCGCGCGCTGTTTATGCAAAAACTGCCGGACATGCTGGTGCTCTTTCTACTCTTCGTTCCGGCTTCCAGTCGGCGGTTCTTCCGCCTGCAATAATGTGTATAATCGCAGCCCTCGTGATTCTTAAGGTTTTCATATGCAGTGCGCACTCTATGACGCCGGACGCTGCCGCTCCTGTCAGTGGATAGAACAGCCGGTCTCTCAACAACTCACCGCCAAAATGGCCGACCTGCAACAGCTGCTGGCAGAACACGCGGTGGGCGAGTGGTGCGCACCCGTCAGCGGCCCTGAGCAGGGCTTTCGCAATAAAGCCAAAATGGTGGTCAGCGGCAGCGTAGAAAAACCGCTGCTGGGGATGCTGCACCGCGACGGCACGCCGGAAGACTTAACCGACTGCCCGCTGTATCCCGCCTCCTTTGCGCCGGTCTTTGCGGCGCTTAAGCCGTTTATCGTGCGGGCGGGGTTAACGCCCTACAGCGTGGCCCGCAAGCGCGGCGAGCTGAAGTACCTTCTGCTGACCGAAAGCCAGATCGACGGCGGCATGATGCTGCGCTTCGTGCTGCGCTCTGAAACCAAGCTGGCGCAGCTTCGCGTGGCGCTGCCGTGGCTGCAGGCGCAGCTCCCGCAGCTAAAGGTCATTACGGCGAACATTCAGCCGGTGCATATGGCGATCATGGAAGGGGAAAAAGAGATTTTCTTCACCGACCAGCACGCGCTGGCGGAGAGCTTCAACGGCGTGCCGCTGTGGATCCGCCCGCAAAGCTTCTTCCAGACGAACCCGACCGTGGCAAGCGGCCTGTACGCTACCGCCCGCGACTGGGTTCGAGCGTTGAACGTTCACCACATGTGGGATCTGTTCTGCGGCGTGGGCGGGTTTGGCCTGCACTGCGCGACGCCGGAGATGCAGCTCACCGGGATTGAGATCTCTGCCGAAGCGATTGCCTGCGCGAAACAGTCTGCCGCCGAACTGGGGTTAACGAATCTGCACTTCCAGGCGCTGGACTCCACGCAGTTCGCGACCGGCCAGGGCAACGTGCCTGAGCTGGTGCTGGTCAACCCGCCGCGCCGCGGCATCGGCAATGCGCTGTGCGACTACCTGAGCCAGATGGCGCCAGAGTACATCATCTATTCCAGCTGCAACGCGCAGACCATGGCGAAAGACATTGCGCAACTACCGGGCTATCGCATTGAACGCGTTCAGCTTTTTGATATGTTCCCGCATACCGCGCATTATGAAGTGTTGACGTTGTTAACCCGTAGGCCGGGTAAGGCGTAGCCGCCACCCGGCATGAACCCCGCACAATCTTCAACAAAATGTGAACTCTTCCCCCGCTCGAAATCAGGTAAGCTTACGTCATAAGAAATGATTGAAGGCTTACCCATGAAGCAGATCCTGCTGGTGGAAGACGACCACGATATCGCGGCGCTTCTGCAACTCAATTTAGAAGACGAAGGCTACGCCATCACCCACGAGCCCGACGGGGGCAACGCCCTGCAGCGTCTTGAAAAACAGCCATGGGATGCGGTGATCCTCGACCTGATGCTGCCCAACGTTGACGGTCTGGAGATTTGCTGCCGCATCCGTCAGATGACGCGCTACCTGCCGGTGATCATCATTAGCGCCCGCAGCAGCGAAACTGACCGCATCACAGGGCTGGAAACCGGCGCCGACGACTATCTGGCTAAGCCGTTCTCAGTGCAGGAGCTGATTGCGCGCATCAAAGCGCTGTTTCGTCGTCAGCAGGCGATGGGGCAGGCGCAAACCGACGGACACATTCAGGCCCACGGACTGACCATCGATCCGCTGGCGCGCAGCGTGCTGCTTCACGGCCAGGTGGTGGACCTCACCCCGCGCGAGTTCGAGCTGCTGTACTTCTTTGCCCGTCATCCAGGTGAGGTGTTTTCCCGTCTGGCGCTGCTGGAGCAGGTCTGGGGCTACCAGCACGAGGGCTACGAACACACCGTTAACACCCATATCAACCGCCTGCGCATCAAGATTGAGAAGGACGCCGCCGAGCCGGAGATCATTCGCACCGTCTGGGGCAAGGGCTACAAATTTGCGGAGCCGCAGCATGATGCGTCGCTTTAGCCTGAGCCAGCGCCTGACGCTGTTGTTCATCCTGCTGATGATGCTCTGCGCCACCGTCGCCTGCGCGGTACAGCTCTACAGCAGCATGCAGTACGGTAACGCGATGGTGCAGCGTTTGTCGGGTGGGCTGGCGCAGCAGATCGTCCAGCGCGAACCGATTCTGGGCGCGCAGGGCCGGGTCGACCGCAGCGCGCTGAAACCGCTGTTTGGCCGGCTGATGACCTTTAATCCGAGCGTTGAGCTCTACGTTATCTCTCCTGACGGCGATATCCTCGCCGATGCCGCACCGCCGGGTCATATTCAGCGGCAAAAAATCGACCTGGCGCCGGTGCAAAGCTTCCTGAGCGGCACCGCCATGCCGGTACTGGGCGACGATCCGCGCAGTCAAAATCAAAAAGTCTTTAGCGCCACGCCGCTGCGGCAGGACGGCGAGCTGAAAGGCTATCTGTACATTATCTTGCAGGGCGAGGAGTCAAACGCCCTGGCAGAAATGGCCTGGCACAAGGCGTTGTGGAGTACCGTCCTGTGGTCACTGCTGTGGGTCGCGCTGTTTGGGCTGCTGGCAGGGCTGCTGGTCTGGTACTGGGTTACGCGTCCGGTCAAACAGCTGACGGTGGAAGTGGCCGGGCTGGAGCAGGACAGCATAAGCGCAATCAGGCTGCTGGCGGTACAGACGCCGGACGCGGCGGCAAAAGATGAAGTGGCAATCCTGCGCAACAGCTTTATCGAGCTGGCGCGCAAAATCACCCGCCAGTGGGATCAGCTGGCCGACAGCGATCGCCAGCGCCGGGAGTTTATCGCCAACATTTCGCACGATCTCCGCACCCCGCTGACCTCGCTGCTGGGGTATCTGGAAACCCTGTCGCTCAAATCCGCCACCCTGACGCCACAGGAGCACCAGCAGTATCTCGCCACCGCGCTGCGTCAGGGGCAAAAAGTCCGTCATCTTTCGCAGCAGCTGTTTGAGCTGGCGCGCCTTGAGCACGGCGGCATTAAACCCCAGCGCGAGCGTTTCGCGATGGGGGAGCTGATTTCCGACGTGGCGCAGAAGTTTGAGCTCACCGCCCGCACGCGCAAGGTGAATCTGCATATTGACGTGCCGGGACCGCTGCCGCTGATTAACGCCGATGTGTCGATGATCGAACGCGTGGTGACCAACCTCCTCGATAACGCGATGCGCCATACGCCAGGCGGCGGGGAAATTCGTCTGGCTGTCTGGCAGGAGAATGAACGGCTGCAGGTCGAAGTGGCGGACAGCGGAACGGGCGTGGATGCCTCGCTGCGCGACGATCTGTTCCAGCGGCCATCAGCGTTGAATACCCAGGCATCGCGGGAGAATCGCGGCGGGTTAGGGCTGCTGATTGTGAAAAGGATGCTGGAGCTGCACGGGGGCGGGATCAGGCTGATGGAGGCACAAAAGGGAGCGATTTTTCGTTTTTATGTACCGCTTTGAGATGGTGTTCGTTGGAAGTATGATAGAAGAGAATAACCACTCAAACTAAAAGGACTTAGTGATGACTGTAAAAGTCATACCCTGGGATGGATGCTACAGCGTGATGACACGCCCTGGCGGGGTCTGCAAAGAAGTCGTTGTCCCCTCTTATCCCCGTCTTTATTTTCATCCCGACAGTGAAACCCTTTTGGCAGTTGACCAATGCGACTGGCACGATCTTGAGCAGGAAAGTAACCGACTCACCTACTGTCTGGCGCAGAGAGCGGACGCGTTACAGCGTATTGAGCAACTTCAGAAAGACGTGACTACTCTGGGCTGGGTCGATGTACCAGAGCGTAATCGCTTTCAGAATCTGTTGAAGGATGAGTATCGACATCTTGATGAAGCCTGTCAGACCTTACGGGCCGAACTTGCAGCATTGACCCCTACAGAAAACCTCCCCGCCGCAACATTACTGGATGAAAATAGTAAAAAGAACGCACTAGGGCTGATGGAACTTATAGACGTTATGGGTGGGAAAAACGGAACCAAATATGTCTACGTCCGTTCAGATAAAATTCGTAGCCACTGGCGTCGATACAGGTTGAACAGCGCGGAAAAGAAAAGCGGCGGTAAAAGCTTTTTGAGGGCGGTTGAATATACCGGCAAAGATGGCCATACGCATACCCGCCATCAAATTGACCCGGAGAAGCTGAAGGGGCAACTGGCAAAACTTAAGCCGTCAATGAAAGCCTGGGAAGTGAAACTGCTCGATGATAACTCTGGCGTCTGGAGCGTATGGGCACAAGAATTTAACCAAAGCCTGGAACATTCACCTTATGAAGGTTCCGGCATGGCATTTGATGCACAGGCTCAGCTATTACGTTGGGCGTATGGCGCGAGCATGAAGGGGGTATTTAATCCGTTTGAAATTGATATCCGCACCGGACGATACAGGCCAAAAGCAGAGCTGCACGGTAAGACCAGCGTTTATGCCAACCTTGCACTTGCAGAGGCAAAAAGCAGCGGCAAGCTTCATCTGCCGGATAATGTCGGCGTAAAAATTTGTTATCCGTTAGATCCGGCAAAAATACCCGGCGGTGGTATGGGGATTCTGGGTACGTTTCGTTTTGATATTGAGCTGACATTGTCGGGGAGCGTTGGGGCAAGTCTGGGTATAGAGGCGGGGGTCAATATTACTGGCGATCTGGCAAAAGGGTTGCCTGTAAAAGCTATGCCGGATGAAGGCTACGGATTTTGGCGGCAGATAGACGTCACTAAAGAAGAGCATATGCCCTTAGGCGGTGGGGCAGAGCTAGGCGTATTTGTCGGGGCAGAAGCCGGGGCGAATGTGTCTGGTGCACTGGTCTGGCTCAATCCTGATCACGACGAAAAATACAGTACGTTGGCGAAGGTTGGGGTGGGGGGGGCTGCTCAGGCTGGTGGCGGTCTTAGCGGGCAGCTTAAGTTCAGATGGCAAGATGGTAAGGTGCGTATAGAGGTTAGCGGTGGGTTGTGCTGGGGGACAGGGGGTAAAGGATCGATGAGCTTTGAGGTTGACGGTCCCGCAATCATGTCTGAGTTTATGCCCTGCCTGACCTATATGCTGCGAAATGCGGATTATATCCGGCTGATGCAGATTATGATGGCGGACGATTATTATGCTTTCTGCGCCATTCCGTTATTGGTGGGAATGTATGGGATCAATCGTGTGATTGATGCTGGGGGAAATATAGCCGCTGAACTTAAAAACAGTTGGGATAAAAAAGAATCCCGCGTGGCGCTAATGACTAACATACTGAATACAAAAGGGGATTGTTTAAAGTTTACTCCGCCGGAGAGCAAAGGCGCAGCCATTGCCTCACTGATTGAAACAAACCTTTGGGATAATGTCGCCAGTCCAGTGAGTCATGGAGAGACGACCTGTGAGGGCGGAGCTGTTTTTAGCGCTCGTAAACGAGCCATTATTTATGCTCTTCGCTGGGTACAGTCGCAGCGAGAATATGAAAATGTTATGCAGCATCTTTCAAAAATGCCTGGAGAGGAAAAAAGCAACTGGCGTATTAATGAACAAAGGGTCATTGCTTTTCTGGCACAAGGTGAGACACCCAAAACCTATGGTTTTGCTGGTTCGTTGGTCCCCGCAGCGCGGAACATCACGATTGAACCCAGTCATTATGCCGATAATCTGAGAAACCTTTACCTCCACCTGCCTGAAGCCCCCGCTATCCCTCCAGGGCACATCAATATGTCTACCTTACCATTAAGAGAAGTGCTGCCGACGTATCTCCATAGCTGTACGCGGCTGATTTACTCCATGCATGGAGATACAGCATGACGTATACAGGCTATGGTGTGACAGGATTACTGATTACTCTGGTGCTGACTGGCTGCCGGGATGATCAAAAAATGAAGGCTGAGCAGACAGATCTGGTTAACAGGGCGCTGGAAAATATGGTCACAGTAAAAGGTGGCCGTTTTCAGATGGGTGATTTTGGTGCTCTTATTGGTGAGAAACTGCCGTACAGCGCAGATGCGGATAATAAACCGCTACACTGGGTGACGTTGTCTGATTTCCGTATCAGTAAGTACCGGGTGACGTGGGGAGAATTTAACAGCTGGCTGGAGATCCAGGGGAGGGAGCCGAACGATTATTTTCGGAAGACGGCCAATGATAGCGATCCAGATTATGCCTCACTAAAAATTGCGCTTGGTGATAATTTTCCGGCATCGGCTAACTGGCAGGATGCGCAGGCTTACTGCCATTGGCTCGGGCAGGCCAGCAAGCGCCATATCGACCTGCCAACAGAAGCCCAATGGGAGTACGCGGCACGCAGCAGAGGTCAGTTTCTGATTTTTGGCAACAGTGATAACTGGTATCACTATGAAAATGACATTGCACGCAATATCGCTCCCTCAACGGAAAACCGTCCGGTAGGAAGTTATGCCCCGAATCCGCTCGGTGTATATGATATTCAGGGAAATGGGGCTGACTGGGTCAAAGATTGGTATGCGGCGGATTATTACAGTCATTCTCCTGAGCAAGATCCTCAGGGGCCAGAGAAAGGTGATAAACGGGTTATCCGGGGACTACCCAGAGATGCCGGAGAGGGTTACACCATTACCAGAGGAAGTATGAGACCTGAAACCGTTCAGGGGCCACCCTCACGCTCAACAGGTTTTCGCTGTGTTGAAAGCAATCTGTCAGCACGTTTATAAAAATCGAACTGATCAAGTAAAGGACTATGCATGAGGCTGACAGGTTATGGCGTAACGGGTGTTTGAGTGTTGCTGATACTCACTGGTTGCCGGGATGAACAGAAGATACATGCAGAGCAGGATGTACTTGTTAATCGCGCGCTAGAGGACTTGGTCACGGTAAAGGGCGGGCGTTTTCAGATGGGGGATTTTGGCTCTCTTACGGGAGAGAAACTGCCATTTAGCGCAGATACGGATAATAAACCGCTTCACTGGGTGATATTGTCTGATTTCCGTATCAGTAAGTACCGGGTGACGTGGGGAGAATTTAACCGCTGGCTGGAGATCCAGGGGCGGGATTTAACGGGTTTTTATAAAGATACACGAGACAACAAATACACCTGGAAAAGTGGTCGGGATGCGCTTGGTGACAATTATCCGGCATCGGCTAACTGGCAGGATGCGCAGGCCTACTGCCGGTGGCTGGGTCAAGTCAGCAAGCGTCACATCGACCTGCCAACGGCAGCGCAGTGGGAGTACGCGGCACGCAGCAGAGGTCAGTTCCTGATTCTGGCGAACAGCGATAACCACTGGTATTACGAAGATAATAAAGCCAGTAATTTTGCCCCGTCGGCAGAGAATCGACCAGTGGGAAGCTATGATCCGAATTCACAAGGATTATACGATATGCTGGGAAATGGTACTGACTGGGTTATGGACTGGTATGCTGCAGATTATTACCGTCACTCCCGGGAAAAGGATCCTCAGGGACCAGCGACTGGGGTAAAAAAGGTGATTAGAGGCTGGCTGGGAGCCCCATCGGATTCACTCACCGTGACCCGAGACTCCCTTAAACCTGATACGGTTCAGGGGCCCCCCTCGCGCTCAACAGGTTTTCGCTGTGTTGAAAACAGCCCGTTAGCGAATTAAAAAGGCTACGCCTCTGGAATAGCCTTTATAGGTGATTGTTAACTCAGCATTCTGAGATTACTGCGGGAACCACTGCTCGCTAATTTTCTGGTACGTACCGTCCGCTTTAATCGCTTTCAGCGCGCCGTTCAGTTTTTCCAGCAGGGCTTTGTTATCCGGACGTACCGCGATGCCGAGGCCCGTACCGAAGTACTGTGGATCGGTCACTTTTTCCGTTGCGGTGCCCAGCTGCGGATTGGTTTTCAGCCACTCGTTCACCACGGCGGTATCGCCGAAGACGCCGTCGATACGGCCATTTTTCAGGTCGATAATCGCGTTCTGGTAGCTGTCATAGGCCACGGTTTTCACTTCCGGATGTTTGTCCTGCAGGTATTTCTGATGCGTGGTGCCGTTTTCCATCCCGATGCGTTTGCCTTTCAGCTGATCGAAAGAGGTATAAGCGCCTTTCTTCGCAATCACCACCGCCGAGTTGGCGTAGTACGGGTCGGTGAACGCGACCTGCTTGCTGCGCTCAGGCGTGATGTCCATCCCGGAGATCACCGCATCGTATTTTTTGAACTTCAGCGACGGGATCAGGCTGTCGAAGGCATGGTTGGTAAAGGTGCAGTCAGCCTGCATTTGTTTGCACAGCGCTTTCGCCAGGTCGATATCGAAACCAACGATCTGGTTGCTGGCATCCAGCGATTCAAACGGTGGATAGGTGGCGGAGACGCCGAAATTGATTTTATCCGCAGCGGATGCGCCAGCGGCGAAGGTGGCGAGTAATGCGGCCAGAACTAACTTTTTCATTGTAATGCTCCCGTCTGTCTTATTGATGCGCCGTGTCTGCGGCCTGGATGTACAATGCCAGTTAATGAATTTATATGCAATAAAAATGATTAAATATTGTGTTTGTTACAAAAAAAAGCGGATAACCCATCAGGTTACCCGCTTTATGAATACCGTTTTATGCATTCGCGTGGTTAATTTCTGCGCTCAAACGCTAACGCTTTACGCTCGATCAGGCGCATCATCAGCGTCAGCAGACCGTTCACCACCAGGTACACCACGCCCGCCGCGCCGAACACCATTACGTCATAGGTGCGTCCATACAGCAGCTGTCCGTGACCCATTACTTCCATCAGGGTGATGGTGTAGGCCAGCGAGGTACTTTTGAACACCAGCACCACTTCGTTGGAATAGGAGGAGAGGGCGCGCTTAAAGGCGTACGGCAGCAGGATCGCCAGCGTGTCTTTCTTGCTCATGCCCAGCGCCCCGCAGGACTGCCACTGGCCTTCCGGAATGGCGCGGATCGCCCCGTAGAACAGCTGGGTGGTATAGGCCGCGCTGTTCAGCGAAAGGGCAATCAGGGCACACAGCCACGGCTCAGAGAGCAGATGCCAGATAACCGGATACTCCTGCAGCGACGGGAACTGGCCCGGGCCGTAGTAAATCAGGAAGATCTGCACCAGCAGCGGCGTACCGGTGAACAGGGTGATGTAACCGCGCACAATCCACACCAGCACCGGCGTTTTCAGCGTCAGGATGATGGTGAAGATAAGGGCCAGGATCAGCGCCACGATAATGGACGCCACGGTCAGCGTCAGGCTGGTGTGCAGCCCTTTCATCAACTCGGGAAAGTATTCAAGCATCAGCCTGGTCTCCGTTCAAAGCGCGTCGCACGCAGGTCAATACGCTTGAGGATGTACTGACTGAGCAACGTGATCACCAGGTAGATCGCCGCAGCCACAATGTACCAGGTAAACGGCTCCTGGGTACGGGTGGCGATGCTTTTGGTTTGCAGCATCAAATCGTTAACGCTGATCAGGCTCACCAGCGCGGTATCTTTCAGCAGCACCAGCCACTGGTTGCCGAGCCCCGGCAGGGCATGACGCCACATCTGCGGCATCACCAGACGGAAAAAGATGGCGGATTTCGACAACCCTAACGCCTGACCCGACTCCCATTGTCCCTGCGGCACGGCTTTCAGCGCACCGCGCAGGGTTTGCGACGCGTACGCGGAGTAGAGCAGGGAAAGGGCAATCACGCCGCACAGGAACGGGCTAACGTCGAAGTTATCAATCTGCATCTGCACCGGGATCTGCGCAAAACCGAGATTGAGGGTGAAGCCGTCAGACAACGTGAGCAGCAGCTGCGAAGAGCCGAAATAGATAAACAGGACCACCAGAATTTCCGGTAGCCCACGCAGCACGGTGACCAGCGCGGAGCCTGTCCAGGCGACGGGGAACCATTTCGCGGATTCCCACACCGCAAAGAACATCGCCAGCACGAGGCCGATAATCAGTGCGCAAACGGCAAGGCCGACGGTCATCCCGGCGGCACTTGCTAAAGGAAAAATTTCATTCATCAGGAATTACTTCTGGAACCATTTTTTGTAGATGGTTTCGTAGGTGCCGTCTTTCTTCACTTTTTCCAGCGCAGCGTTGAATTTCTGCTGCAGCTCAGTGTTGCCCTGACGAACGGCAATCCCCAGACCGGTACCGAAGTAATCCTTATCGGTCACTTTGTCGCCCACTGGCGCCAGCTTGTCGTTGGCTTTCAGCCACTCGGTCACGACCGCGGTATCACCGAAAACGCCGTCGATACGGCCATTTTGCAGATCCAGCTTCGCGTTCTGGTAGCTGTCATATGGAACGGTGGTGATTTCCGGATGCTTATCCGTAATGAATTTCTGGTGCGTGGTGCCGTTCTGCACGCCGACTTTTTTGCCTTTCAGCTGATCGACAGAGGTGAATTTACCTTTCTGACCAATGAACAGGGCGGAGTTGTCGTAGTAAGGGGTGGTGAACAGCACCTGCTTTTCACGTTCCGGGGTGATATCCATACCGGCCATCACGGCGTCGATACGGCGGAACTTCAGGCTTGGGATCAGGCTGTCAAACGCCTGGTTGCTGAAGGTACAGGTCGCATCGATCTCTTTACACAGGGCGTTAGCCAGGTCCACGTCGAAGCCCACAATTTTGTTGTTCGCGTCGATGGACTCAAACGGAGGGTAAGAGGCTTCCGTGGCAAAACGAATGGTCTGGGCTGCGGTAGCGGAAAGGGTAACGCCAGCAAGCAGCACGGCAAGTAATACTTTTTTCATTATATTTCCCCTGACACAATCAATGAGATAAATAGTTTTTGAAGGCATCGGTTTGCGGGTTCGCGAAGCAGCTCGCATCACCTTGCTCAACGATATAGCCGTTTTCCATGTAGACCACACGGCTGGCGGTTTTACGCGCCACTTCCACTTCATGGGTGACGATGACCTGCGTAATGTTGGTTTCCGCCAGCTCGCGGATGATGCTCACGATCTGGGCGGTGATTTCCGGATCCAGCGCCGCGGTGGGTTCATCAAACAGCAGCACCGCAGGCTCCATCATCAGCGCACGGGCAATGGCCACACGCTGCTGCTGACCACCAGAAAGATGCAGCGGATAGCGGTCGCTGTAGGGCTTAAGACGCAGGCGGTCCAGCAGCTTTTCGGCGCGCGCGATCGCCTGATCCTTGCTTAACCCCAGCACGCGGCACGGGGCTTCAATCAGGTTTTGCAGGACGGTCAGGTGCGGCCAGAGATTGTATTGCTGGAAGACCATGCCGACGTTTTGACGCAGCTCACGAATCGCTTTATCAGACGGCGTCTTCGCGAAATCAAAATGGTTACCGGCAATCGCCAGCGTACCTGAACGGGGCATTTCAAGCAGATTAAGGACACGCAGAAGGGAGCTTTTGCCTGCACCGCTTGGGCCAAGCAAAACCAGCGTTTCGCCTTCCGGGCAGTTCAGCGTGATGTCAAACAGCGCCTGGTGTGCGCCGTAGAAGCAGTTAATGCCGTTTAGTTTAATACTCATCGGGGCAGTCTTTACTCATCCAGGCAATCTATAGCAATTGAGGCCGCAGATAGTACCGTTGACAGAATAGTTATGCAATATTTCTGCGTTAAAAGTTAAATATAACCCGTATTTCCTCTTAAACATAGCACAAAATAGCGAACGGCAAGGTCGGCGAGTATAAATGTCGGCATTCCGCATGAAATGCCGCACATTTTACGGGGGTTACCAGGGAATATCGGCGGATTTAGCGATTCTCAATCGACTGGCGAAGCGTGCCTGCCGGGGCATGAACGCTGCCGCCCACGTAGCGTACGTCGTCCACTGCCCAGCATTGACCTTCACGGATCATCAGCACTTCATCCTGCCAGGTTTGGGTTCCCTGCGTCAGCTTCACGCGCAGCGGAATATTACGGGCGTCCGTATTCGGGATGGTTGACGCGCTCGCCACTTCGGCGCTGTCCGGTAGCGTGGTGCGGCTGGAGAATGGATCGGATTTCAGCAGGGCGTTATGCTGTGGATCGCGGGTGGCGTCGTTAAGCAGTTTTGCCAGGCCATCGCTCAGATACGGGCGTAGCCCGGTGAGGTCGTTGCTGCGGTGCTGAATGCGATAATCATAGAACTGCTGCGCCACAGTGTCCGGGCCGCCCTCTATGCAGGGGCCGCTGCGGGTACCGATATCCTTAAAGGCTGGCGTGACCGTGGTGGTACAGGCGCTGAGCACCAGCGCGCAGGGCACTAAAAGTGTTAAAGCAGAATAGCGCATGTTGATTTCCTTATTTATTAACTATCCTTTCAATCATAGCGTAACGAACCGATAATGCTGTGCCTAAGGCATTGAACGCTAAAGAAGGAGAGAAACCATGCAGTTTTCAACAACGCCAACCCTGGAAGGGCAGACAATAACCGAGTACTGCGGCGTGGTCACCGGCGAAGCGATTCTCGGCGCCAATATCTTCCGTGACTTTTTTGCCGGTATCCGCGATATCGTGGGCGGCCGCTCGGGTGCATACGAAAAAGAGCTGCGCAAAGCGCGCGAAATCGCCTTTAAAGAGCTCGGCGAACAGGCGGAAGCCCTCGGCGCCGATGCGGTCGTAGGGATTGATATCGACTACGAAACGGTCGGTAAAGATGCCAGCATGCTGATGGTGAGCGTGAGCGGTACGGCGGTGAAAACCCTCCGATGAGGCGTTCGTTTGCCACAATCCTGCTGGCGCTGCTGCTGGCAGGGTGTGCCGCGGAAAAGGGAATCATCGATAAAGGTGCCTACGAGCTGGATACGCGTCATCAGGCTCAGGCGGCTTACCCGCGCATCAAGGTGCTGGTTATCCACTACACCGCGGATGATTTTGACAGCTCGCTGGCCACGCTGACGGATAAGAATGTCAGCTCTCACTATTTGATCCCGGCTAAACCCCCGGCACCGGACGGTAAGCCGCGCATCTGGCAGCTGGTGCCCGAGAGCGAACTGGCCTGGCATGCGGGCATTAGCTTCTGGCGCGGCACAAACCGCATCAATGATACGTCTGTCGGCATTGAGCTGGAGAACCGCGGCTGGCAAAAAACGTCGGGCGTTAAGCGCTTTACCCCGTTTGAGCCTGCGCAAATTGCGGCGCTGGTGCCACTCGCCAAAGATATTATTACCCGCTACAACATCAAACCTGAAAACGTGGTGGCCCATTCGGACATCGCGCCGCAGCGCAAAGACGATCCCGGCCCGCTGTTCCCGTGGCGACAGCTTGCTCAGCAGGGCATTGGCGCATGGCCCGATCCGGCGCGCGTCGCGTTCTATATTAACGGGCGTCCGCGCTATCAGCAGGTGGCGACCGGGGCATTACTCGATCTCCTCGCGCGGTATGGCTATGAGGTGCCGGTTGACAGTACCCCTGCGCAGCAAAAGCGCATCATCACGGCGTTCCAGATGCATTTCCGGCCTGACCTGTGGAACGGTATTGCGGACGTCGAAACGATGGCCATTGCCGAAGCGCTTCTGGAGAAGTACGGGCAGGGGTAATCCTTCGGACTACCCCGAATGCCTTAACGCATTCTGATTTTCTTCAGATTAATCTTAAGTACAAACTCAATTCATTTTTAGTTAATTGACTTAAAATTATCCGGATTTAAGATAGACACATAGCTTGCTAATTAATATAGCAAATAAATATATCGCATTTATTCTTTATTTCTCTCATTGAGAATTTCACAGGAACATATTCAGGGCTTAAGGCTTTTTTGCCCTATGCCTGCATTTTTAAATTTCACATCTTAAATCGGGTATAACAATGTTAAGCATCTATGCAAAAAAATTACGTCCGCAATATGAAATGGAAGCCATTATTTCTGCTACATCAGGCTTTGAAGAGAAAACCTTAAAGAAATGGCAGAAACTCTCCACGTCCGATTCACAATATATTCATATTATCGTCAGCGGTGAAGTTGAATTCCGACGCGAATCCGACGAACTGTGTATGTTCACGGTAACGGGCCAGTGCATTTTTGGCCTCTCGTCGATGTACTATAACGCAACCCATATGTACGGCCTTGTTCGCGCTAACACTGTGGTGCGCTCAATCAAAAAAGAGGTCTTCGCGCAGCTGATGACCGATAACAATTTATGGCCTGAACTCACCAAAGTGCTGGCCTGGTACATCTGCATGCTGAGCAAACGTGACGATGTACTGGTTGCCCGCAGCGCTTATTCTGTAGTGCGCGAGTTTTTATACGAGATTAATGAGCTGATTGTTCATCATCAGCGTGATATCAATATTTACGATTATATTCAGGAATATACCAATCTGGCGCGCAGTACCATCATTAAAATCCTCTCCGACCTCAAAAAAGGTCAATATATTGTGGTGGAAAAAGGTCGACTCCTTAATCTGACCACATTGCCTGAAAAATACTAACTATTCCAGCCGATCTCCTTTTTCACTCAAAGGAGATCGGGATCCCACGTTATGTTGCACTCTCGTCTGCGAATTATCCTGCGCTTCATCCACCGGTGGCGCGGGAATTTTGCCTTGCGAATAATCTTGCTCCTGTTCTTTTAACGCCTGCTTAAACAACTCGGTTAAAGAAGTATCCTCACTGCCTGTACTGGAGGGCGCGACATCATGCGCTTCGGTGCCGGGTAACGTATCCCGCGACGTATCGTGCGGTTCCGCGCCGTCGGGCGCTTGCTGCCAGTCGGCATCGTCGCTGTTAATCGGCAGATCCTGCATGGCAGGGATGTCAGCCTGCACCGGTGCGGGTTTCGGATGTGGATGCGGGAACGGCTTGCTCACATACACGTAGTGCATATCAGAAAGCTGCGTTTCAGGTTTCGCGACGCTCGCTTTTGTTACCGGTTCCGGCGCAGGATGACGCAGATTCCAGTAAGTATGCGCGTACACGCCCGCCGTCAACATGACGCACAGACCCAACATCCATAAAAAGGCGTTGCCGACGATTTTACTCAGGCTAGGGAGGCGATACGAAAACCAGACCGCCTCCCCGGTAGCGTAGCTGCGCTGGGCCGCAAGACAGAGGGTAGACATCAGGCTTTCTTCTCCTGCATTTTCGGGGTGGTCTGGATCAGCACGCTCGGCGTGGAATGGGTTTCACGCATTAACTGCATCAATGTATCTTCCCCTGGAATGCCATCCACATGCAGATGCATTTTTTGCTGGAACTCACGGGTGCGTTTCATCATCTCCGCCGTCCAGGTCCGGGAATGGGTTTCCGGCTGGTTAAGGGCTACGCTCAGCTGCTGGTCAAGCCAACCCATGTCCTTCGCATCGCTGGCGGCACTGATGACGTCTTTACCTTCCGGCGTCAGGCGGTGCAATTGGGTAAAGTTGCCGGTGGCATGCTGGTTAAACCAGCTGCGGCTTACCTGCCAGGTACGGTTGTTCATCAGCAGGTCGAGTGAGTTATCCCCGACGCGGGCGACCACGGCATAATTGAGGTGGTTGCCGGTTTTCAGTTCACTTACCCACGGATACCCTTCCTGCGCCAGCGCGTCCGGTGAGGCGTTACCCTGCCTGCACATCAGGTTCACCTTTGCGGCGTTTTGACACAGGGCATCGTCCGCTGAGGCGTCATATCCCCACATCAGATAGAGCTGATGCATGGCATCCGGCTGATTGACCATTTCATTGTCGATAACCGGCACCACCGGGGCCTGAACATGTGGCGTCTGCTGTTTCCAGCTGGCAGGCACCGGGAGCTGAACCGGAAGTTTTGCACCGATCGAGGAGGTCATATACCAGCCGCAGGCGGCAAACAGCACGGATGCGAATAAACCGACGGTAGCCAGGCGCTTACCGTGTTTTTTCGCAGGCAGCGTCTCGCCGGAGGCCAGACGTAAATGACGCGGACTGACCTGATGCGCACGCTCGGTCCAGGCGGCGAGCATCGACAGGTGGGCCAGCTCGTTCAGCTTGCTGATATTCCCCCTGGTCAGCGTATGCATCTTGCGCACGCGCGCCGGGGTTAACGGTGAGCTCTCGCACCCGTGCTCTTCACACTGCGCCTCAACGTAGCGGAGAGATTCCCGGCAGGTAAGAGGACGCAGGCTGTGACGGGTATGTGTATATTCACGCAGCTCGGGCTGCTGCATCAGGACGGCTTCCTGACCCGCTGCGCCCATCAGCACGATGGAGAGGCAAAACCCCAGCTCCTGGGCGCGCGTCAGCAGCATAGCCAGCACCTCCTGACAGGTGTCCTTCATGGCTTCGGTGTGGCTAATCACCAGCACTTTCGTCCTGGTTTTTCCCCCTTGCCACTGGTGCAGGATGGTATCCACCGCCTGAAGCCGGTTTTTGCTCTCTTTCGTTCCCGGGTTGAGTTTATACAGCAGGCTACTGGCACTCAGTTTTGGAAACGCGTTGATGGCAAAAACGTCAGGATTAGCGGATTTCAGGGCGTCGCTGAACTGGCCCAGCAGCGGGGCATCGTCAGCAAAGAGCCCAATAATCCCCGCCTGTTGGGTATTCTCTTTCAGCAGGTTGAACACGTCCTGATGATAAGGCACCAGAAAATCCCCGGATAACCCGGTTATTTTCCGAAAGGGCGGATTTTTAAAATTAAAGTGGCTTTGATACATAACGACTTACCGTCTCTGATTAGGAATAGCAACAGGACGAGAAAGTAAAGCAACGCTATAGGGTGGTCAATTTGCGCACAGGGTAAAAATATCCTGCCGGTGAGGCCTAACATCTGGATTTTATGCGGTCAATATTTTTCTGTATGAAAGTTAGCGGCAAAGTGAGTGGTCGTTTTTACAGCGGGAAATTACGCTTTACTCACATATTGGCGCAGCGCGACGCTGCTTATTTTCGCTTTGCTAAAGGCCAGATGAAAAATGAGGTTCTCATTTCTGTCACGGTGGATAACGCCTTGCATTATGTTTGTGCTGTTAATTTTTTGCGGCCAGCAAGGGTATCTGACGTTTAAAGATTATAAAAAAGTTACGAATAAGTTGGCTAACGCTGATGCGCAGCCGCTGAAAACGCGTCGTGATGAAAAGACATTCACCCTTTTCACGGCGGCCGTGCGTCAGGACAACCTGCCAGCCGCCGCGAAAGCCCCGCTGGCAGCGGAGATCGAAGGTATTGTGCGCAGCGATGACGCCTGGCTTTCTTTCGCCGTGATCAAAACGCCGGGTGGTCAGAAGAGCTACCGTGAAGGCGAGCCGCTGACCGGTTTTAACGATGCCTATATTCAGGAAATTAACAAAGACAATGTGGTGGTTAATTACGAAGGTGCTACGCAGGTACTGGCATTAAATAAACCTGATTATTTTAAGGGCGGCGTTGACAGCGGCCCGGTAAGCAAATCGACGAAAGATGCAGGCGCGGAAAGCGTGCATCTGAATGATTATCTGGTGTTAAAGCCGTTAATCGAAAAAGGCCAGCTGGAAGGCTACAACATTAATCCAAGGAATGCCTCTTCCTTCTACAGCCATTCAGGGCTCGAAAAAGGTGATGTGGCGGTAAAAGTGAATTCTGTCGATATGACCGATGAAGCACAGGCAAAAAGTATTATTGCCAACTGGTCGAAAATGAAAGAGGCGGAGGTCGTCGTCAGACGTCACGCTCACCTTGAAAATATTCGGGTTAATGTTCTAAACAATTAACAAGTGTACAGACATGAAGAAATTTCCCTGGGCGTGCGTGGCGCTGACCGCATTGTCGTTATATTCAAGTTCGCTGCTTGCAGCCAACTTTAGCGCGAGCTTTAAAAATACCGATATCCGCGAGTTTATCGATACGGTAGGCCGCAATCTGAATAAAACCATACTCGTCGATCCGTCCGTGCAGGGCTCGGTGTCGGTGCGAACCTACAACGTGCTGACGGAAGATGAGTATTACCAGTTCTTCCTGAGCGTGCTGGATTTGTACGGCCTGTCGGTGATCCCGATGGACAACGGCATGATTAAAGTAGTGCGTTCCAGCGTGGCCCGTACCGCCGGCGCGCCGCTGGCAGACAGCAAAAACCCGGGTAAAGGTGATGAGATCATCACCCGCGTCGTGCGCATGGAAAATGTGCCGGTACGTGAACTTGCCCCGCTGCTGCGCCAGCTCAACGATGCCACCGGCATCGGCAACGTGGTGCACTTTGAACCGTCCAACGTGCTGCTGTTGACCGGTAAAGCCTCGGTGGTGAACCGCCTGGTGGATCTGGTTCAGCGCGTGGACAAAGACGGGATTCAGCGCCGCGAGATCGTGCCGCTGCGCTTTGCCTCCGCCAAAGAGCTCTCCGACATGTTGAACAACCTCAACAATGAAGAGCAGAAGGGGCAGAACGCGCCGCAGCTGGCCACTAAAGTGGTGGCGGATGACGAAACCAACAGCCTGGTGATCAGCGGCTCGGAAGATGCGCGCATGCGTACCCGCTCTCTGATCCATCAGCTGGACCGCGAGCAGAACAACGAGGGGAATACCCGCGTCTTCTACCTCAAATATGCCAGCGCCACGAAGGTGGTTCCGGTGCTGACCGGGATAGGTGAACAGCTGAAGGACAAGGCCAGTACGCCGAAGGCGAAAACCGCCACCGCGTCCAGCGATCTGAACATTACCGCCGACGAGGCCACCAACTCGCTGGTGATCACCGCCCAGCCTAACGTGATGAACTCCCTTGAGAAGGTGATCGACAAGCTCGACATCCGTCGTCCACAGGTGCTGGTGGAAGCCATCATTGCTGAAGTGCAGGACGGTAACGGCCTGGATCTCGGCGTGCAGTGGACCAGCAAGCACGGCGGCGTGCAGTTCGGCTCCACCGGCCTGCCAATCAGCCAGATTAAAAACGGCACCATGAAGGGGGCGAGCTTCACCGGCCTTGCGACCGGCTTCTTTAACGGCGATTTCGGGGCGCTGATGACCGCGCTCTCCACCGACGGCAAAAACGATATTCTCTCCACGCCAAGCGTGGTCACGCTGGATAACAAAGAGGCGTCGTTCAACGTCGGTCAGGACGTGCCGGTGCTTTCCGGCTCCCAGACCACCAGTGGCGACAACGTCTTTAACTCCGTTGAGCGCAAGACGGTCGGGACCAAGCTGAAAATTGTGCCGCAAATCAACGATGGCGACATGATCCACCTGAAGATTGAGCAGGAAGTCTCCAGCGTCGACAACAGCGCGACGGAAGATGCCAGCCTCGGCCCAACCTTCAACACCCGTACCATCAACAACGAAGTGATGGTGCACAGCGGGCAGACGGTGGTGCTCGGCGGCCTGATGGAGAACGTCACCAAACAATCGGTCTCCAAAGTGCCGCTGCTGGGCGATATCCCGCTGGTCGGCCAGCTGTTCCGCTATACCTCGCAGGATACGTCGAAACGCAATCTGATGGTGTTTATCCATACCACCGTGCTGCGCGACGACGACAACTACAGCGCGGCGTCGAAAGAGAAATATGACCAGATCCGCGCCCGCCAGCAGCAGCGCGTGGAAGAGAAAAAGCTCGGCATTATCGAACCAACGGATAACGCGGTACTGCCCGCGTTTCCCGTCGACGCCAGCGCCGCGCCGGTAAAAACCAGCGCCAGCACACCGCGCAATCCGTTTAAACACTAAGGCGGCGAGGGCACCGTGGACGAACTGACTAAAACCCTGTGTAGCAGCAGCTACGCAAAAGATAACGGCGTTCTGTTTTACAACAACGACGTCTATATCCGTGATAACACCCCGGCGTTAGCACTGCTGGAAGTGCGCCGGGTGCTGGGACGCGCGTTCGTCCCGGTGACCCTGACATCTGAAGCCTTTGACGAGCTGCTGGCCAAGATCTGGCAGCAGAGCAGCGGCGTTTCGCAGCAGCTGGTGGATGATATGGACGCGGATATCGACCTGATGGCGTTAACCGAGGAGATCCCGGATAACGAAGACCTGCTTGATAACGACGAGAACTCGCCGGTGATCCGCCTGATCAACGCCATTCTCGGCGAGGCGGTGAAGGACGGCGCGTCGGATATTCATATCGAAACCTTCGAGCGCACGCTGAGTATTCGCTTCCGCGTTGACGGCGTGCTGCGCCCGGTGCTGCAGCCGGCGCGCAAGCTGGCACCGCTGCTGGTGTCGCGCATCAAGGTCATGTCGAAACTGGACATCGCCGAGAAGCGCCTGCCGCAGGATGGCCGTATCTCTCTGCGCATCGGCCGCAAGGCCATCGACGTGCGCGTCTCGACCATTCCGTCCCAGTACGGCGAGCGCGTGGTCATGCGCCTGCTCGATAAAAGCAACCTGAAGCCCGACATCAACAAGCTGGGCCTGATTGATGAAGAGCTGGAGAAGTTAAAAGGGCTGATTGACCGCCCGCACGGCATTATCCTGGTCACCGGGCCGACAGGTTCCGGTAAAAGTACCACCCTGTACGCCATTCTCTCGGCGCTGAACGGCCATGAGCGCAACATCCTGACCGTTGAAGACCCGATTGAATACGAGCTGGAAGGGGTGGGGCAGACGCAGGTTAACCCGCGCGTGGACATGACCTTTGCCCGCGGGCTGCGCGCCATTCTGCGTCAGGACCCGGACGTGGTGATGATCGGGGAAATTCGCGACGGCGAAACCGCGCAAATTGCGGTACAGGCCTCGCTTACCGGTCACCTGGTCATGTCTACGCTGCACACCAACAGCGCCGCCGGGGCGATTACCCGCCTGCGGGATATGGGGCTGGAGTCGTTTTTAATCGGTTCATCGTTGCTCGGTGTCATTGCCCAGCGTCTGGTGCGTCGGCTGTGTACGCACTGCCGCACCACCAGTCCGCTGGACGCCAATGAAAAAGCGCTATTCAGCTTTATGGAGACGCCGCCGAAAGCGATTTACCGCGCGGTGGGGTGTGAACACTGCCGCCAGAGCGGCTATCAGGGCCGTGCCGGTATTCATGAATTTCTGGTGGTGGACAGCACCATGCGCCGCGCCATCCATGAAGATAAGGACGAAATGTCCATCGAAACGCAGCTCTTTAAGCAGGCCTACAGCCTGCGCGAAAACGGGCTGCTGAAGGTGATTAGCGGCATCACCTCTCTGGAAGAGGTGATGCGCGTCACCGCCGAGCGTGGAGGGGATGAGTAATGGCCTTCTACGCCTGGACGGCAACGGATGCGGCGGGCAAAACCCGGCGCGGCACGCTGCAGGTCGAGGGGCAAAAACAGGTTCGCCAGTGGCTTCGCGAACAAAAGCTAATGCCTGTCAGCATCACCGAAACCCGCGAAGCGGCGGTGTCCGGGAAAGCAAAGACCGGGGCTAAGCTCTCCACGCCGGTGCTGTCGATGTTTACCCGCCAGCTTTCCACGCTGGTCAACGCCGCGCTGCCGCTGGAAAGTGCGCTGAAGGCCATCTCGAAGCAGACGGAAGACAAAAAGCTGGCGGCGATGGTGGTGGAGATCCGTGAAAAGGTGGTGGAAGGGCACACGCTGTTTGACGCCTTCAGCCAGTTCCCGCGCACCTTCGACAAGCTCTACTGCACCCTGGTGATGGCCGGTGAAAAGACCGGTCACCTGGGCGACGTGCTGGAGAAGCTGGCGGAGTACAACGAGCAGCGTCAGAAGATGAAAAGCAAGCTGACGCAGGCGATGGTCTACCCGATTACCCTGACGGTGGTGGCCATCGCGGTGATCGGCATTCTGCTGGTGGCGGTAGTCCCGCAGGTGATCGAGCAGTTCACCCACATGAAGCAACAGCTGCCGATCACCACCCGCACGCTGATCGCGGTGAGCGATTTCCTGCAGGCGTACGGCATCTATATTGTCGGGATCATGGCCGGTGGGTTTATCGGCTTTAAGACCTGGCTCAGAAATGCCAAAAACCGCTTTCGCTGGCACAGCTGGCTGGTGAACGGCTCGCCGATTAAAAAGCTGGTGTGCGCCATCAACAGCGCCCGCTATATCCGAACCCTGAGTATTCTGCAGGCCAGCAGCGTGCCGCTGCTTGAAGGGATGTATATCGCGATGGACGGTATCGAAAACCTCTACGCCCGGCAGGTGTTGGAGCAGGCCGCCGATACCGTGCGCCAGGGGGCATCTTTATATGCCGCGCTTGAACAGGCGAAATTATTCCCGCCGACCATGCTGTACATGATTGCCTCCGGCGAAGAGAGCGGGGAGCTCGGCAATTTAATGGACCGCGCGGCGGAAAACCAGGAGTCGGCATTACAGCATCGAATTACGTTAACGCTGTCGGTATTTGAACCGGCGCTGGTGGTCTCCATGGCGACGATGGTTTTATTTATCGTGCTGTCAATATTACAGCCGCTTCTGCAACTTAATAATATGGTAGGTTAAATCATGGCTATAAAACGTAAAAACCTGGCTCGCCAGGCGGGCTTCACCTTGCTCGAATTAATGGTGGTGATCGTTATTCTCGGCGTTTTAGCGAGTATGGTGGTACCAAACTTAATGGGAAATAAAGAAAAAGCGGATACGCAAAAAGCGACCAGCGATATTGTCGCGCTCGAAGGCTCGCTGGATATGTATAAGCTCGATAACCACCGCTACCCGACAACAGAGCAGGGCCTGCAGGCGCTGGTGACCAAGCCTGAAATCGCACCCATCCCGAACGGCTACCGCGCTGACGGCTATATTCGCCGCCTGCCGCAGGACCCGTGGGGAAACGATTATCTGCTCGTCAGCCCGGGCGAACACGGCGCCGTAGACGTCTTTTCTGCCGGTCCAGACGGCGAAGCCAATACCGCCGATGATATTACGAACTGGTCTCTGGATAAGAAAGAGAAATAATGAAAAATCAACGCGGCTTTACGTTGCTGGAAATTATTCTGGCGCTGGTGATATTTGCCAGCTGCGCCATGATGGTGGTGTCAACAATACCCTCACGCAGTGGTGCGGATATATTTGGCCAGCAATTAAAAGCCCTCGTTGATTATGGTTCAGACCGTGCGGTAATGGACGGAAATATCGTTGGGCTGGTAATCACCACCGATAAATATCAGCTGGTCACGCTAGACGATAAAAATGGCGTGCGTCACTGGGTGCCTTTATCTGCCGGACGAATTACCACCAAAGGCGATTTTCCGCAGGAGATGCATGTATCGCTGTCGCCCCAGCGTCTGGCGGCCACCGTCGAGGCTGATCCGCAGATCCTCTTTCTGCCGGACGGCGAGATTGGCCGCTTTACGCTTACGCTGCAACGCTACGACAAACAGCACTATTTCCGCGTGGTGTCGCAGGGCGCGGCCCCGGTATCGGTAGAGAACGATGACTAAAGGTAAGGTTAAGCAGAACGGGATGACGCTGCTGGAGGTGATGGTCGCGCTGGTCATCTTCTCCACCGCCGCGCTGGCGCTGATGAACTCGGTCTCTCTGAACGTGCGCTTCACCCACGGGCTGGCCGACACGCTGCAGGCCAGTTGGGTGGCCGAGAACCAGCTGGCGGAAGCGCAGCTCGCGAAAACCGACTTCCCGGATGCTGAGGAGCAGGGAACGGAAATCATGGGCGGGCGCGGCTGGAACTGGCGCAAGCAGCGGGTCAAAACCTCCGACAACGGCTGGGCTAACGCGATTCGCGTGTATGCCGAAGGTGACGACAGCCAGCCGGTTATTTCGCTGCAGATCGTTGGGCCAGGAGAGAGCCAGTGAAGAGAACCCGACGCCAGCGCGGTTTTACCCTGCTGGAGATCATGATTGCCCTGACCATCTTTGCGGTGATCGGCACGCTGGCCTGGCAAATTCTGGACGGGGCGATGCGCACCAGTTCGGCCACCGACGCCAGCGCGGCGAAGCTCAATCAGCTGCAGCGCGCATGGAACCTGATGGAGCGTGATTTCTACCAGCTGCAGGCGCGCGCGCCGCGCAACGAGCCGGATCTGTTCCGTCAGGCGGACGATGCGCTTGAGCTGACCACGCTGAACGGCGTGAGCGGCACGATCCAGCTGGAGCGCGTGCGCTGGCGGCTGGAACAAGGGCATCTGTATCGCGACGTCTGGCCGGTGATTGACGGCCCGGCGGACGCGAAACCCGACGAGGTGCCGATTGTCAGCGACGTGAAATCCCTGCAGTGGCGTTTTTACCGTCAGGGCTGGCAGAAAAGCTGGAGCGACCCGGCGCATCTGCCGGACGGCGTGGAGCTGACGTTGACCATGGAAAATGGCGATACCTGGCGCTGGGTCTTTACGACGCCGGGCGATCTGCCTGAAGCGGCTGCACCTGAAAACGCCCCCGTACCGCCACCGGAAGCAAAATCATGAGTGCATTGCGTAAACAGAAAGGCGTAGCTCTGCTGGTGGTGCTGATCCTGCTGGTGATGATGTCGGCGCTGGCTGCCAAAATCAGCCAGCAGTTCTGCCGCAACCTGCAAAAAACGCATTACCAGGTAAGCCAGCAGCAGCTGCGCTGGGCGATGCAGGCCCAGGAAAAGGTGGCGAAGGACCGGCTGCAGGCCGACGCCAGCGGGGAAAGCAAAGCGCTCTCCCCCGACGGCGACTGGCATCAGCCGCTGGAAACCCGGGGCGAAGACTACACGGTGGTCGGCCAGGTGGAAGACGCGCAGGACTGCTTTAACGTCAACAACCTGCTGGCGGTCGAGAAAGTTGCCCAGGGGCAAAACCCCCCGGCGGTGCCGGAAAAGCCCCGCAGAGAGCAGATTGTTGAACAGCTTCTGACGCAGAGCGGTCTGAGCCAGACCAACGCGGAAGAGGTGTATCTGCAGCTGGTGGACTATCTCGATGGCGACACGACGACGGCCAAAGAGGGCGCTGAGACCGATGCCTGGGCTGGCGTGGTGCCCGCTCGCCAACCGGCGAACCAGATGATGCGCACCATTGCGGAGATCACGCTGCTGCCCGCATTCCCGGCTGCCGCTTACCCGAAGGTGAGCAAGCTGCTGTGCGCGCTGCCGGACGCCGCCAGCAAGGTGGATGTGAATACCCTGAAACCGGAGCAGGCCGCCTTACTGGCCGCGCTGTTCCCGGGAAAACTCAATGAAGATGATGCCGTTCGCCTGATTGAATCGCGTCCTGAAACCGGCTGGGAAAGTATGGAAACCTTCAGCAAAGCGCTGGAGCAGGCCTTCCCGCAGTTGAAAGACGACCTTCCACAGGTGGCCGACTATCTCTCCATTAACAGCCGGTATTTCCGCGTCAATTATACCGGCAATACCGATGAATTAACGCTTCGCGTGGTGAGCCAGCTTCAGGTCAATAACGAAGCCGGTGAGATCGTGACGTGGCAGCGCCGTTACCGAATGATTGAATAAGAAAAGTAGAACGCTATGAAACAGGTCCTTTTTGTGCGTCCCGACAGCCGCGAGGGCGGGAAAATAATGTGGTGTGAATCCGGTAGCCAGCAGGTTGAGACGCTGGATAGCCTGGATGCGCTGATAAACCATCCCCAGGCGGCACGCGTTTGCCTGCTGCTGCCTGCCAGCAACATGATCTTCCGCCACTTTACGCTGCCGAAGAAAGTTGCCTCTCAGGCGACGGCATTCTCGTGGATGGCGGAAGAGACGCTGATTGGTGACGTGGATAATCTTCACTGGACGGTGCTCAACAAAAAGGGCGCCGAGGTCGATGCGGTGGCGATTGATGCCGACCTGCTGCGCGGATGGTTAACCCGTTTTCAGGCCGCCGGAATGAAGGTGATCCAGGCGTTGCCGGATGCCTGGCTACTGCCGGTGGCAGAGGGAGGAAGCACGCTGGTTAAGCAGGATGAAAGCTACTGGCTGCGTTTATCCCCCCACACCGCCGGGGAGATGGAGGCCAGCCTGCTGCCGCTGCTGATGCAAAAAGCGGGCGAGGGCGAGGTGTGCTGCTACGGCGCGCAGCCTGAAGGGGTTGACGTTGACCTCCTGCAGCCCTGGCAGCATCCGCTGGTACTGATCCAGCCGCAGTGGCAAACCTGCCGCGTGAATATTATGCACGGTGAATTCAGCGCGAAAGCGGGCTCGGGTAAAGCCCCGAAAGGCATCAAAGCGGCAATGGCCGCAGCGGGTCTGCTGTCTCTCGGCCTGTTGCTCGGCCCGCGCGTCGCCATGGCCTGGATGCTGGTGCAGCAGGAGAATGCTAATCAGCAGGAGATCGCTCAGGTTTTTCAGCACCATTTTCCGAGTATGCGCCAGAAGACCAACATCAAATACCACTTTGATCAAAACATGAAAAAGCAGACCAAAGGGGTATTTTTGCAGCTTGAAGCGCTGGAGAAGGCCAGGCAGGCCGTGCCGGCGATGGAAATCGATCTGCTGGAATACGACGCCCAACAGAACACGCTGACGCTGAGCGTCAGTGCGCAAAACCAAACCGCGTTGCAGACGTTTGTGGATCAGGCGGGGGAAAATTTTGATTTTACCCTGCAGCCTGTTTCTACCGCTGCACCTTATACCGCCATGATCGCAGGGAAATATAAATGAAAGAGCGAATCGCGCAGCTTAAGTCTCGTTATCAGAATTACAGCGCCAGGGAAAAAGTCATTATAAAAATATGTGCCGTAGCCCTGGCGGGGGTGGCCGTTTATTACGCAGGCATGATCCCGCTGGATAATATGATTCTGAACAGTAAAGCCACGCTGAGCAGACAAAAAGAGACGCTGAACTGGATGCGCAGTGAAATAGATAAAAACCATATCCAGGTCCAGATTGTCAAAACAGATAATCCGCGTAAGGTGGTGGAGAGTAGCGCACAGGAAATTAATCTTCCTCTGACGGATGTGCGTCAGGATGGACAAACCTTATCGTTCGTCGTAAATCGCGTTAACGTCTACGAATTAAAGAACTGGCTGCGGGAAATAAACCAGACCTCCGGCGTCAGGCTGCAAAAAATGAACCTCACGCCGGTCGATCGCCTCAGTGATGTAAAAGCGGAAGTCCAGCTCACCTGGAGCAAAGCCGCATGAACACCTTCGCGCTGATGCGGGAGGTTTACCCGGTGGGGTTCCCGCTGATGAGTGCGATTCTGGGCGGCATTGTGGGGAGCTTTCTGGGCGTCGTCGCCGAGCGCGTACCGGGCATGGTGATGGAGGAAGAGGACGGCGGTAATTTGCTCTTTCCGGCGTCGCACTGCCCGGCGTGTCAGCACACCCTGGCCGCCTGGGAGAATATTCCGCTGGTCAGCTGGCTTCTCCTGCGTGGACGTTGTAGCCGCTGCGGCGTGGGTATCCCATTGAGAATATTTTTGATCGAACTTTTTTCCGCGCTGTTTTTTGGCGTCACCGCCTGGTGTATGCCAAACGTACAGGTCTTGTTCTCCCTGTGGGTACTGGCGGCGTTCTTGTTGCCTCTGGCCTTGATCGACTGGCGGCATCAGCTGCTGCCGGATTGCCTGACGCAGCCTCTGCTGTGGGCTGGCCTGTTGCTCCATACGTTTGACCATACGATGCCGCTACGCGATGCGCTTTTTGGCGCCGTGGCAGGTTATCTCTCTCTTTGGCTGCTCTACTGGGCATTTCGGCTTTGTACCGGGCGGGAAGGGCTGGGCTATGGCGATTTTAAGCTGCTGGCGGCTTTGGGGGCCTGGTGCGGCTGGCAGGCATTACCCATGCTGGTATTAGTCGCCGCCTTAAGCGGTATTGTCGGTTATTTCATCCTGAATATCTTAAATAAAAATAACCTCATTATTGCTTTCGGACCCTATCTCTCATTTGCTGGAATAGTGGTGTTTATTGGGCAGCAGTTTGCTTTCATATTTTAAATATTTCGGTCAAGTTTTTTTGTCAATTTTTTCGACGGTGTAAGAGCAGGACGTCTCTTTGCGCCCAGTGTATCGTAAGGGATATAAGCTATACGGAATTTTGGCTTGTATCTTTTTATGGGGGAATACAACGCAGAAAAATATTTTCTTGTCACGGTTGTAAGGTCAGTTAAATACGCATTATGCAAATAGATTCCATGCTCTCAAGGAAGACATGGATTATTAACGTCACGAATAAATTTATCAGGAAATAAAAATGAAATTTATGAAGCCTAAATATCTGGCGCTCTTCATTGCGGCGGCATCCGGCTCCGCATTTGCAGCAGCACCGGGTACACCGACTATCAGCAGCGGCAATGATAAATTTGCGCTGGTAGAGGTAGACCAGGCGGCTCAGGACTACAACAGCCTTGTCAAAGTGCATAAAGATGGCGTGGATGTGAAAGTTGAGTGGAATGTCTGGAGTGGCGCTGCGCCAACGTCTGCAAAGGTTCTGCTTGATGGCACCCCTGTCTGGACCGGGGCCGGTAGCGCTTCCGGCTCCGCGACGTTTAAAGTGAAAAAAGGTGGCCGTTACCAGGAACAGGTTGAGTTGTGTAACGCCAGCGGCTGTACCAAAAGTGCCAGCAAGCTGATTATTGTGGCGGACACCGACGGCAGCCATCTGCTGCCGCTGAATACAACCATGAAAGAGAACAATAAAACCTTCTCTGAGCATACCGATAAGGTCGTCGGGGCCTATTTCCCTGAGTGGGGCGTATACGGCCGTAACTTCCCGGTTGATAAAATCCCTGCCGCTAACCTGAACCACATCCTCTACGGCTTTATTCCAATCTGCGGTGGCGATGGCATCAACGATGGTCTGAAAACCGTTGAAGGTGGTAACAGCTTCGCCGTATTGCAGCGTGATTGTGCAGGCCGCCCGGACTATACCGTGGCTATCCACGACCCATGGGCTGCCCTGCAAAAACCGCAGGCTGGCGTGTCTGGATGGGATGACCCCTACAAAGGGAACTTCGGCCAGCTGATGGCGCTGAAAAAAGCGCATCCCGGCCTGAAAGTCCTGCCATCCATCGGTGGCTGGACCTTGTCCGATCCGTTCTTCCACATGGGCGATCCTGCGATCCGCGCTCGCTTTGTATCGTCTGTAAAAGATTTCCTGCAAACCTGGAAGTTCTTTGACGGTGTGGATATCGACTGGGAATTCCCAGGCGGCGGCGGTGTGAATGAAAACCTCGGTAATCCGCAGCAGGATAAAGCGACCTACACTGCGCTGATGCACGATCTCCGTGCGATGCTCAATGAACTGTCAAGCGAAACGGGCCGTTCCTACGAGCTGACCAGCGCCATTGGCGCCGGTAAAGATAAAGTTGAGGATGTGGATTACACCACCGCTCAGCAGTATCTCGATCATATCTTCCTGATGAGCTATGACTTCTACGGCGGCTGGAGCAACACCGACCTGGGCCACCAGGCCGCACTGCGTGCACCGTCATGGCGACCAGATACCAACTACACCACCGAAAACGGCGTGAATGCGCTGCTTCAGCAGGGTGTACAGCCAGGTAAGATCGTCGTGGGTACAGGTATGTATGGCCGTGGCTGGACCGGTGTGCACGGCTACACCGGCGATAATCCATTCACCGGTACTGCAACCGGCATGGTGAAAGGCACCTGGGAACCGGGTGTTGTCGACTATCGCCAGATCGTAAATGAGTACAAAGGCAAGCCGGGTTGGGAGTATGGCTACGACGCGACTGCAGAAGCGCCTTACGTCTTCAACAAATCAACGGGCGATCTGATCTCCTATGAAGATGCCCACTCCGCGGCCGCGAAAGGCAAATACGTCCTGGCCAACAAACTGGGTGGTCTGTTCTCTTGGTCTATTGATGCTGACAACGGCGATATCCTGAACGCGATGAACGAAAGCCTGCTGGGCAGCACTACCCCGGTTGATCCGGTGGTGACTAACCATGCGCCAATCGCGTCATCTTCCGATCAGAACGTCTCAGGCCCGGCAACCGTTACGCTGGATGGCTCTGCCTCTACCGACCCGGATGGCGATGCTATCACCTACAAGTGGACCCAGATTTCTGGTCCATCGGTGACCCTCACCAACAGCACCAAAGCCAAAGCGACCTTCAACGTTGCGGCCGTGACCAGCGACCAGACCCTGGCGTTCCGCCTGACGGTAACGGATGCGAAAGGCCTGAGCAACGCAATTGATGTGCAGGTCGTGAACAAAGCGCCAAAAGCGAACCAGGCGCCGGTAGTCAATCAGATGGAAGCGGTAACGCTGCAGGCGGGTGAAACCTATGCTCTGCATGCCCAGGCGGCGGATCCTGACGGCGACGCGCTGACCTACGCCTGGAGCATTCCGGCGGATATGCACGCAACCGGAACCGATAGCGCGAACGTGACCATCACTGCGCCAGAGGTGACTTCAACGTCTACTTACACGCTGAGCGTCGTTGTCGGTGATGGTAAAACCAGCGTGCAGTCTAACGTGCAGGTTACCGTGAATCCGAAACCGGCTGAGGTTACGCCGCCGGCTGATGACGTGACCCCACCTGCTGACGAGGTTACCCCTCCGGCTGATGAGGTGATTCCGCCATCTGATGAAGGCTCTGCAGCCGGTAGCTGCGACGCGCCTGTCGATGCTAACGCCAGCAAATATGCCGCGTGGGATGCCAGCAAAATCTACAACAATGGCGATACCGTAAGCTTCGACCATCTGGTGTGGAAAGCGAAGTACTGGACCCAGGGCAACCAGCCCGGCTTCGGTGTTGATGCCTGGGAGCTGGTCAGCAATGTGAAGATGAACTGGCGATCTGACCTGGTCTACAACGGCGGCGAAACCACAACCTACCAGGGCAATGTTTACCGTGCCAAATGGTGGACCCGCGGTGATAACCCGGCTAAGAGCGATGTATGGGTGAAAGAAGGCCCATCAACAGACTGCAAATAATATAGCCCAGTAATCACTCACCACCCTTTTGGGGTGGTGAGTGATTCAAAATTCATTTTACAGGATGTTGCTAAGGAGAAATCACTGACGCTTACAGCAGGTAAACATGAAAAAGGTAATGTTGTTGTTATTGATAATAAGCCAAAGCGCGCTGGCAAACTGTTGGGATAAAGCGGCGCATTATTATCATGTCGATCCGTACTTATTATATGCCATCGCCAACGTTGAATCCGGCATGAACCCGTACGCGGTTGGTCAAAACCATGACGGCACGCGTGATGTCGGGCTAATGCAAATTAACAGCTCCCATTTTGCGCAGCTTGAGAGCAGGGGGATCGATGAATACCGGCTGATGACCGAGCCCTGTACCTCCATCATGGTTGGCGCTTCCATCCTGTCCGGGATGATTAAGGTCTATGGCTATAACTGGGAGGCGGTAGGTGCGTATAACGCCGGGTTAAAAAAAGAAAATTATCCGCAACGCATGAAATATGCCCATAAAGTCTGGGCGAAATATCAGCAATTGAAATTAGCGGCACGTTATTAAGGTTTTTTATTTTTGAAGAATTCCCGAGGGTGTTCTTCGAAAAATGAAAACAGATGTCTGTGGTTTATTTATTAACGGATTAATACATAAGCCGGGATTTTATAATTTAACTTCTATTAACAGGAATACAGAAATGAACAAAAGGACGTTACTGAGTGTACTCGTTGCCGGCGCATGCGTCGCCCCGTTTATGGCGCAGGCTGCCT
This sequence comes from Enterobacter sp. PL_is514, assembly GCF_055816715.1. NCBI lineage: Bacteria > Pseudomonadati > Pseudomonadota > Gammaproteobacteria > Enterobacterales > Enterobacteriaceae > Enterobacter > Enterobacter sp. PL_is514. Next base: position 352,286 of record NZ_JBVPGN010000036.1, read on the forward strand.
CGCTGCAAGCAACCCCCAGCGAGCCGTACACCATGAAAGCCAGCGATCTGGCGAAGAAGGAAAAAGAACTGACCAGCTTCCCGCTGATGGCCTCCGTAAAAGAGACTATTCAGACGCTGGACAATGCTCAGGTAGAAATGATTGAGCCAGGCCGCGCGGCGAACCCTGAAAACGTGAAGCGCGTGGAAGGGATCGTGAAGGCCAGCGACTGGGAATATCTCTTCCCACTGCGCGCGCAGGCGTACACCTACAGCAACTTCCTGAAGGCGGTAGGTAAATTCCCGGCGCTGTGTAAGACCTATAACGACGGTCGCGACAGCGACGCCATCTGTCGTAAAGAGCTGGCTACCATGTTTGCCCACTTTGCCCAGGAAACCGGCGGCCACGAGAGCTGGCGTCCGGAGGCCGAATGGCGTCAGGCGCTGGTTCACGTGCGTGAAATGGGCTGGAGCGAAGGCCAGAAGGGCGGCTATAACGGCGAATGTAACCCTGACGTCTGGCAGGGGCAGACCTGGCCGTGCGGGAAAGATAAAGACGGCGACTTCCTGAGCTACTTCGGTCGCGGTGCGAAGCAGCTGTCCTACAACTACAACTACGGTCCGTTCTCTGAGGCGATGTACGGCGACGTGCGTACCCTACTCGAAAAACCTGAGCTGGTGGCGGACACCTGGCTGAACCTGGCGAGCGCGATCTTCTTCTTCGCCTACCCGCAGCCGCCAAAACCAAGCATGCTGCAGGTTATCGACGGCACCTGGCAGCCGAACGCTCACGATAAAGCCAACGGTCTGGTCCCTGGCTTCGGCGTGACCACCCAGATCATCAACGGCGGCGTTGAGTGCGGCGGCCCAACTGAAATTGCCCAGTCGCAAAACCGTATCAAGTACTACAAAGAGTTCGCGAACTACCTGAAAGTGCCCGTTCCGGCGAACGAAGTGCTGGGCTGCGCTAACATGAAGCAGTTCGATGAAGGCGGTGCTGGTGCCCTGAAGATTTACTGGGAACAGGACTGGGGATGGAGCGCGGATACCCCAACTGGCCAGACCTACTCCTGCCAGCTGGTGGGCTACCAGACGCCGTTCAGCGCCTTTAAAGAGGGTGACTACAGCAAGTGCGTGCAGAAGTTCTTTAACGTCAACATCGTGAACGACGATGGCTCTGCCACCACCCCGGACGAAACCCCGGTGACGCCAGCGCCGACGCCGGATGAAACCCCGGCTGAGCCGGTGGTGGTGAACCACGCCCCGGTCGCGCATATTGCGGGTCCAATTGGCGCCGTTGAAGCCGGTGCGCAGGTTTCTCTGAGCGCGGAAGGTTCCACAGACGCCGACGGTAACAAGCTGACCTACACCTGGCGTTCACAGGATGGTCAGACCGTGACCGGTCAGGACAAAGCGGTTGTGACCTTCAGGGCGCCAGAATCCGCCACAGCACAGCAGATTGAAGTGAGTCTGACCGTTAGCGATGGCGAACTGAGCAGCACCACCTCTTACCTTCTGAACGTGAAGGCGAAAGCGGCACCGTCTCAGGACGAAGGCACTTCCGGCTCTTACGCCGCGTGGAGCGCGAACAGCAAGTACAAGGCAGGTGATATCGTGAACAACCACGGTAAACTGTTCCAGTGCAAACCGTTCCCGTACAGCGGCTGGTGTAACAACGCCCCGGCATACTACGAGCCAGGCGCAGGTCTGGCATGGGCTGATGCCTGGACGGCACTGTAAAAGCAAACGGCAACCGAAAGGTTGCCGTTTTAGTATTTGCTCTTTCCCCTCACCCTAACCCTCTCCCCAAAGGGGCGAGGGAACAATACGGTGCAGTTGTAGGCCCGGTAAGGCGAAGCCGCCACCGGGCAGAAAGGCTAGCGATGAAGCTTCCCGTGATCCCGCAGCCACGCCGCGGTGCGCATAATCCCTTCATCCAGCGTCACAACCGGTTTATACCCCAGCTCATTCTCCGCACGCGAAATATCCAGCGTGAAGTCAAAGTTGAGTTTAGAGACGCCGTAATGCGTCAGCGCAGGCTCTTTGGCCGATTTACTGCCAAAACGCTCCATGCTGCGGGCAATCATATCCAGCATCGGGTAGGGCACGGAACGGATACGGCAGTCGATCTGCAACTCGTCGATCAACCGCTGCACAATGCTGCGCAGCGTGCACGGTTCGCCGTTAGTGATGTTGTAGGCGCGACCGGAGATCAGCTTATCGCAGTCCGGCTGGCTTGCCAGCCACATAGCGTGAACGGCGTTTTCGTAATAGGTCATATCCACCAGCGCATCGCCGCCGCGCGGCAGCAGCACGCTGCCGTAGTGGTGCATCATCTGCGCCAGACGCGGAATAAACACCTTGTCGTGCGGCCCGAACAGGCTCTGCGGACGCAGGACCGTAAAGCGGGTATGCGGGTTTGACTGCGCCAGCAGGTCAATCACCTCTTCGCTGGCCGCCTTGCTGCGGGCAAATTCACAGGCAAAGCGAGCAGGGCGGAAATCTTCCTGCACGTCGCGATGGTGGTGATAGTCGAAATAGAGTGACGGTGACGAGATATGAATAAAGTTACGCACGCCCCAGGCAACGGCCCATTCACCCAGACGACGGGTGGCGCGCACGTTGGCGAGATCGAAGGCTTCCTGGGTCCCCCACGGGGAGGTAAAACTGGAACAGTGCCATAGCGTGTCGATACCGGCGAGCATCACCTTTGCCTGAGAGGAGACCAGCTCCGTCAGGTCAGCATGGACGAACTCTGCGCCCATTTTTTGCAGCAGTTTACCCATCGCTTCGTTGCGACCGGTAGCCCTGACGCTGATGCCTTTATTGCGCAGAAATTCGACCGCATTTCGGCCTAAGCCGCTGGTCGCCCCGGTAACCAGTACCTTCATAGCTATCCACTGTGTTGAAAAGAATTTCGTGCGCATTCTTTCGTGAATTACGGCGCTATGCAATGGGAAAGGTGAAAGAAAGAGAGTTTTATTTATATCTTTTCCGTCTTTTGTTCTGCCCGTTGCGCAATGCGTTTCGCCATTCCGCGGAAGATAAACAGGTGGGCAGGGATCATCAACAGCCAGTAGAACAGCCCCGGCATTCCGTGCGGATGCCACCAGGCGCGGACGTCCAGCTCCCGATGGTCGCCTTTGTCCTTCAGCGTAAAGCAGAGTCGTCCCAACCCCGGCGCTTTCATGCCGAACAGCAGCGCCAGCTGTTTTTCCGGCTCGACGATGATCACCTTCCAGCTGTCGACCGCATCGCCCACCTCAAGATACGGGCGTGCCGGGCGGCCTTTTGCCAGCCTGTGCCCCACCAGCAGATCCATTGCCCCGCGCGTTTGCCAGAGGATATTGCCGAAGAAATAACCGTCGTTGCCGCCAATCTGGTTCACCACCTCCCACAGATCTGCGAGGCTGGCAGAAGTCTTCACCGTGCAGCCCGCCTGTTTCGGGTAATAGCCATACTCCGGGCGCCAGCGGGCAAACGCCTGGGCGTCGTAGCCCCAGTCGCTGGAGTTCACCAGTTGCTCTTCCTCTTTCAGCGTATTACGCACGGCATCGTCAAAGCGGATCAGGTCCTGGGGTATGAGTGCCCGCAGCTCGCGATCGTCCGCCAGCAGATCGTGCTTCAGCCCCTGGATCAGCGCTTTGGCGGTCGTCGGCGGCACGGAGGTGATCACATTCAAAAACCACACCGAGATCCAGCGGGTTGGAAAGGGGATGGGGATCAGCCAGCGGCGGCGGCCGCTGACGCGCATGAAATGTTCGAACTGCTCCTGATAGCTCAGGACTTCAGGCCCGGCGGCCTCCAGCACGCGGTGCTGGTCGGTTGGGTGATCCAGCAATGCCACCAGATAATGCAGCAGGTTCTCCAGCGCAATCGGCGTGGTGCGAGAACGGACCCAGCGCGGCGGCGTGAGCACCGGCAGGTTATACACCATATCACGCATCACTTCGAAGGCGGCGGAGCCCGCGCCGACGATAATTCCGGCGCGCAGTTCGGTGACGGGAATAGCAGCGCCGCGCAGGGTGTCAGCCGTCAGCTGGCGGGCGCGCAGGTGATCGGACTGCTCGTGTTCGGGCGCCTGGAGCGAGCTTAAAAAAATCACCTGTTTCACCGGCGTTTGCAGCAGAGCATCGCGGACGTTCATCGCCACCTGACGCTCGTGGGCGATAAAATCCCCGCCTTCGCCCATGCTGTGCACCAGGAAGTAAAGCGTGTCGACCCCGTCCAGCAGCGCGGGAAGCTCCTTCGGCCAGTTGAGATCAACGTTGTGGCAGGAGACGCCAGGTAAACTGAGCTTTTGCAGGCGCTCCGTGTTGCGTGCCGCTGCCAGCACCCGGTGTCCCTGCTGGCTTAACGCCGCGGTGAGATGCTGACCGATATATCCGCTGGCGCCGAGCACCAGAATGCGTTGCGGCACGTGATGCTCCTTATCGCTGTAAAAACGCCTGCCAGTGTTTCACCACGTCCGCCAGCTGCTCGCGGCTGACGTCAAGATGCATGACCAGACGCACGACGGGTGAGGCGTTGATCAGCACGCCACGGGCTTTCATAAATTCCCCCAGCGCATCGGTGCGATCCTCGCCCACGCGGACGAACAGCATGTTGGTGTCGTGGCGCATCACGTCGGCGCCAATCTCGCGCAGCTGAGCCGCCATCCACGCGGCGTTGTCGTGATCGTCCTTCAGGCGCGCCACGTTGTTTTTCAGGGCATACAGCCCCGCTGCCGCCAGAATACCCGCCTGACGCATGCCGCCGCCGGTCATTTTGCGCCAGCGGTTCGCGCGTTTGATGTAGTCCGCATTGCCCACCAGCAGGGAACCCACTGGCGTACCCAGCCCTTTAGAGAGGCAGATGGTGAACGAGTCGCAGTATTGCGTAATCTCTTTCAGATCGCAGCCGTACGCCACCACGGCGTTGAAGATGCGCGCGCCGTCCACGTGCAGGCCGAGCCTGCGCTCGCGGGTAAATTCCCATGCGGCTTTCAGGTATTCGCGCGGCAGCACTTTGCCGTTGTGGGTGTTTTCAAGGCTGAGCAGCCGGGTGCGGGCGAAGTGAATATCGTCGGCTTTGATTTTCGCCGCGACCTTATCGAGCGGCAGGGTGCCGTCCGGCGCGGCGTCAATCGGCTGCGGCTGAATGCTGCCGAGCACCGCGGCACCGCCGGCTTCGTAGAGGTAGTTATGCGCGCCCTGGCCCACGATGTACTCTTCACCGCGCTCGCAGTGGCTGAGCAGCGCCACGAGGTTAGCCTGCGTACCGGTTGGCATGAACAGGGCGGCCTCTTTTCCGCTGAGCTCTGCGGCATAGCGCTGCAGTTCGTTTACCGTCGGATCGTCACCGTAGACGTCGTCCCCGACCGGGGCGGCCATCATCTCTTCGAGCATGGCGCGGCTCGGGCGGGTTACGGTATCACTGCGTAAATCGATCATGGCATGTCCTTATTATTAAAAAGGCGATGCCAGATGTTTTACCTGAGCCAGTTGGTTTTTGCCAGTTCGATCACCTCGTCACCGCGCCCGCTGATGATCGCGCGCAGCATATAGAGGCTAAAGCCTTTGGCCTGCTCAAGCTTGATCTGCGGTGGGATCGCCAGCTCCTCTTTGGCGACGACGACATCCACCAGCACCGGACCGTCGATGGAAAAGGCGCGCTGCAGGGCTTCATCCACCTCGGAGGCTTTCTCCACGCGGATACCGGTGATACCGCAGGCCTCGGCGATGCGGGCAAAGTTGGTGTCGTGCAGCTCGGTGCCGTCCGTCAGATAGCCGCCAGCCTTCATCTCCATCGCCACGAAGCCCAGCACGCTGTTGTTGAAGACCACAATTTTCAGCGGGAGCTTCATCTGTACCACCGACAGAAAATCCCCCATCAGCATGCTGAACCCGCCGTCGCCGCACATCGCCACTACCTGACGCTCCGGCGCTGTCGCTTTTGCGCCCAGCGCCTGCGGCATGGCGTTGGCCATCGAGCCGTGGTTGAACGAGCCGAGCAGGCGGCGCTTGCCGTTCATCTTCAGATAGCGAGCGGCCCAGACGGTTGGCGTGCCCACGTCGCAGGTAAAGATGGCATCGTCGTCCGCGAAATGGCTGATCTGCTGCGCCAGATACTGCGGGTGAATGGCTTTGTCGCTCGGTTTGGCGAGATCGTCCAGCCCCTTGCGCGCATCGCGATAGTCACTTAGCGCTTTATCGAGGAACTTGCGATCGGTTTTCTCTTCCAGCAGCGGCAGCAGGGCGGCAAGGGTGGATTTAATGTCGCCCACCAGCGCCATATCGACCTTGCTGTGTGCGCCGATGCTGGCCGGGTTGATATCAATCTGGATGATTTTCGCATCCGTCGGGTAGAACGCGCGGTACGGGAACTGGGTGCCGAGCAGGATCAGCGTGTCGGCGTTCATCATGGTGTGGAAGCCGCTGGAAAAACCGATCAGACCGGTCATCCCCACATCGTAAGGGTTGTCGTACTCGACGTGCTCTTTGCCGCGCAGGGCGTGGACAATGGGCGATTTCAGCTTACCGGCAAATTCAAGCAGCTCCTTGTGCGCCCCCGCGCAGCCGCTGCCGCACATCAGGGCGATATTGCTGGAGTAACGCAGCAGCTGTGCCAGCTTTTTCAGCTCCTCCTCGGCTGGCGTCACCACCGGCTGCGGCGCGTGATACCAGTGGGTGCTGGCACCTTCCGGTGCGGCCTTGAGGGCTACATCGCCCGGGATAACAACCACCGAAACGCCGCGGTTCAGCACGGCCTTGCGCATGGCGATCGCCAGCACCTGCGGGATCTGCTCCGGGGATGAAACCAGCTCGCAATAGTGGCTGCATTCACGGAACAGCTCCTGCGGATGCGTCTCCTGAAAATAGCCGCTGCCGATTTCGGAAGAGGGGATATGGGCGGCAATCGCCAGCACCGGCACGTGATTGCGGTGACAGTCGAACAGCCCGTTGATCAGGTGCAGGTTACCCGGCCCGCACGATCCGGCACACACGGCCAGTTCTCCCGTGAGCTGTGCTTCAGCGCCTGCGGCGAAGGCGGCAACCTCTTCATGGCGGGTGGGCATCCATTCGATGGTCTTCATCTTGTTGAGGCTGTCGCTAAGTCCGTTCAGGGAATCGCCGGTTACGCCCCAGATACGTTTCACGCCAGCCTGTTCGAGCGTTTTCGCAATATATGCAGCCACGGTTTGTTTCATGGTTGTCCGTCTCCTTTTTGTGATATCGCTTACAAGCTTAGAAGAAAGTCTCCGTATTGCCCGTCATTTCCCCCTAATTAAAAGGTGCTTTTCACGCGCAATTATTCGGCATAATCTGGCAATACCTCGGTGAAAACAGGAATCATTTCAAATGGTTAAATCATTGTTAATTGCTGTTAATGAAAAGCTATCGTGCGACGATCTTGGCAAACTCTTGTTACGACTTGCCGTCGGCGGGCTGATGCTTTTTCACGGTTTGCACAAGCTTTTTGGCGGCGTGGGCTTTATCAGCGGCATGCTGGTGGAAAAAGGGTTGCCGGGATTTATCGCCTACGGCGTGTTGGTTGGCGAAGTGGTGGCGCCGATCCTGATTATTGCCGGGCTCTTTACGCGCCCGGCCGCGCTGGTGCTGGCGTTTACGATGATCGTAGCGTGGCTGATGGTTGGAATGGGGGAAACGCTCGCCCTTGATAAGGTAGGCGCATGGGCGATTGAAAGCCTGGTGTACTTCTTTATCGGCTCGCTGGCTGTCGCGTTTTTAGGGGCAGGGCGCTTTGCGGTAGGGAAAGGTCCGGCGTGGCGGTAGGGTTGTTGTAGGTCGGGTAAACGCAGTGCCACCCGACAAAAAGCCCGGTGGCGCTGACGCTTACCGGGCCTACGAACGTTTATTGTTTATGCGAGGACCAAATCCCCCTGTGGATGGCACGAACATGCCAGCACGTAACCCTCGGCAATTTCCGCGTCGGACAGCGTCATGGTGCTGGTGACGGTATACTCTCCCGAAACCACCTTCGTCTTACAGCAGCCGCACACGCCCGCACGGCAGGCAGCCACTATCGGCACCTTATTGCTTTCCAGCGCCTCCAGCAGCGTGGTCCCCACGCGGCCAAAGAAGGTCTGCGCAGGCTGAAGTTTGGTGAACTTAACGCCGCTGGTTGCCGCTTCCGCCACCGGCGTGAAGAACTGCTCTTTGAAGAAGCGGGTCACGCCAAGCGCTTTCACCTCTTTTTCCACGCTATCCATGTACGGCGCCGGGCCGCAGGTCATCACGGTACGGTTTGCCATATCCGGCACGCTTTGCAGCAGCTCGCGGCTCAGGCGACCGGGCACAAAGCCGTGGGTCGCGTTGTGCTCCGCCACCAGCGTCACCGGATAATCACGCCACTCATCGGCAAAAATCACATCTTCCGGAGAGCGCACGCTGAAGATCGCCTGCACGTCGGCCTGCGGGCGGTTCTTCGCCAGCCAGCGGCGCATCGACATGATCGGCGTCACGCCACAGCCCGCCGCCAGCAGCAGGAATTTATCGTCTGCTTTGTCGTCGCAGGTGAAATCACCCTGCGCGTCAGACAGCCAGATATAATCCCCGCGCTTCACGTCCCGCGTCAGCCACTGCGAGCCCGCGCCGTCATCAATACGGCGGACGGTGAGCGTAATGTACTCGCTCACGCCCGGCGTTGAAGAAAGGGTGTAGGCGCGCAGGGTGTCAGCCGAGTTGCGAACGCTGACCAGCGCATACTGACCCGCACGGTACGGATAGTAGTCATGGCACAGCAGCGACAGCGTCCACACATCCGGCGTCTCCTGATGGATGTGATGAACCTGCATCCGCCACGGACATTGTGGGGTTGGCATGGTCATGAGTTACTCCTTACGCGCTCAGCAGCTGCTTCATATCATCTTCAACGTTGGTCACGGAACGCAGACCGAATTTCTCGTTCAGCACCGCCAGCAGGTCCGGCGTCAGGAAGCCAGGCGCGGTCGGGCCGGTCACGATGTTGGTGACGCCGAGAGAGAGCAGGGTCAGCAGGATGACAATCGCCTTCTGCTCAAACCATGAGAGCACCAGCGACAGCGGCAGGTCGTTCACGCCGCAGCCCAGTTTCTCCGCCAGCGTGACCGCCAGAATGATGGCCGAGTAAGCATCGTTACACTGGCCCGCATCGATCAGGCGCGGCAGGCCTTCGATGTCGCCGAAGTCCAGCTTGTTGAAACGGTATTTGCCGCACGCCAGGGTCAGGATCAGGCAGTCTTCCGGCACGCGGGTGGCGAAATCGGTGAAGTAGTTACGCTCGCCGCGCGCGCCGTCGCAGCCGCCAACGAGGAAGATGTGGCGCAGCTTTTCACGGCTGACGAGGTCGATCAGCGAATCAGCGGCACCCAGTAGGGTTTCACGACCAAAGCCGACGGTGATCAGGTGTGGGATCTCGCTGTACGGGAAGCCCGCCATCTGCTGCGCCTGGGTGATAACCGGACCGAAATCGTCGCCTTCGAGGTGGCTCACGCCCGGCCAGCCGACGATGCTGCGGGTCCAGATGCGGTCGTCATACGCGCCGACGGTAGGGTCGATGATGCAGTTGGAGGTCATCACGATAGGGCCCGGGAAGCGGGCAAACTCCACCTGCTGGTTCTGCCAGCCGCTGCCGTAGTTACCTATCAGATGTTTAAACTTGCGCAGCTCCGGGTAGCCGTGCGCCGGGAGCATTTCACCGTGGGTATAGACGTTAACGCCGGTGCCTTCGGTTTGCTTGAGCAGATTGTAGAGATCTTTCAGGTCGTGACCGGAAATCAGGATGCACTTGCCTTCGGTCGCTTTAACGTTGACCTGCGTCGGCGTCGGGTGGCCGTAGGTGCTGGTTTCACCGGCATCCAGAATGCTCATCACGCGGAAGTTCATCTGGCCGATTTCCATTGAGCACTCAAGCAGGGCATTCATATTAGCAGGCCAGGTGCCCAGCCACGCCATGATTTTGTGGTACTGGGCGTAGATGTCGTTGTCGTACTGACCGAGCACGTGCGCGTGTTCCATATAGGCCGCCGCGCCCTTCAGGCCGTACAGGCACAGCAGGCGCAGGCCGAGAATGTTCTCGCCAATCGCCGCCTTGTCTTTATTCGGGGTGAATTCTGCCGCCTGACGCTGGAGGTCGCCCAGATCGTCGCTGATCAGCTGAAGTTCTGACATCGGATTTTCCACGTGGGCGCTGGCGTCCGCCTTCAGGCACTGTGCCTTCAGCGCTTCACGCAGGGCAATCGCTTCGCGGGCATAGCCGACAATGCGCGGAGAGTCGAAGTTAACGTTGGTCAGCGTGGAGAAGAAGGCGCGCGGGGCGAAGCTGTCGACGTAGTGGTCGACAATGCCGTATTCACGGGCCTTGAACGCCCAGGCGGAAAGGCCTTGCAGGGCCGCAATCAGCAGGTCCTGCAGGTCAGATGTTTCTGCGGTTTTGCCGCACATACCCTGTGCGTAAGAGCAGCCATTGCCTGCCGGGGTACGGATGGTTTGTTCACATTGCACACAAAACATAATCACACCTGTTAAAGTTATATTTGATATACATGTTTAAGATTATGCTTGTGCCAGAACGGTGAAAAGGGCTTTCTGCTACAAAATAGAGGGAGATTGATTTAGCGCAATTTTGGCGGCAGGAAATCTACCGCCAAAGAAGTATCAGGCAGAGAAGAAGGCCATCAGGACCGGAACCAGCAGGCTTAAAATAAAGCCGTGCACGATGGCGGCGGGCACCATCTCCAGCCCCCCGGAGCGCTGTAGTACCGGCAGGGTAAAGTCCATCGACGTTGCGCCGCACAGGCCCAGCGCGGTAGAACGACTGCGGCGAACCAGGCTTGGGATCAGCATGATGGCAATCAGCTCTCGCGCCAGATCGTTAAAGAAGGCGGCGCTGCCGATCACCGGGCCGAATGATTCGGTCAGCAGAATACCGGAGAGGGAGTACCAGCCAAAACCTGACGCCATCGCCAGGCCGGTTTTCAGCGGCAGATCGAGAATAAAGGCGTTAATGACGCCCGCGACCATTGAACTGGCGACAACAATCACGGCAACCATCATTCCCCGACGGTTGAGGACAATTTGCTTCAGGGTCATGCCATTATTTCGCAGCTGAATACCGATCAGGAACAGCAGGAAGATAAGCGTATATTCGCTGGCCTCTGTCGCGTGCTGTAAAAATGCCCAACCGGTCAGCCCAAGAAGAAAACCGAGCACCACGACGCCGCACAGTTTTAATGATTCCAGCGCCATGGCAATTCGTGAAGGGAGTTTTTCCTGATGATGGTGATTTTTCCATGGAATAGTGCGTTCCAGCCACAGCAGCGCGGCAATATTGCACAGTAAAATAACCACCACGGTGACGACAGAATAATGGAGGATGGAGAGTAAATTCGCCGACAGGTTATCCAGGAATGCCAGGCTTATCCCCATAAAGAAAAGAATAACGTAAACAATCCAGCTGAGAAAACGGTTGATAAGCCGTAATGCAGATTCCTGATGCAGCGGGATAAGATAGCCCACAATCAGGGGCAGCAGAATAATGAGGAGTCCTGAAAACATGAACAGCCGGTCCTTTTGAGTATCTGTTGAGCGCCAGAGACACTACCCAATAAAGGCTGTCAGGTAAAGGAGCAATAAAAAAGCCGGGTGGCGGCTACGCCTTACCCGGCCTACAAAGTGCACTCTAACGTAGGTCGGGTAAGCGTTAGCGCCACCCTACACCGCGCTCGATTAATCGCGTTTTTCCAGCAGGGTGCGGTACAGCACGCCGCCCAGGATACCGCCGATAATTGGCATCACCCAGAACAGCCACAGCTGTTGAAGCGCCCAGCCGCCCTGGAAGATGGCGACGGCGGTGCTGCGTGCCGGGTTAACGGAGGTGTTGGTGACCGGAATCGAAATCAGATGGATAAGCGTCAGCGCCAGGCCAATCGCAATCGGGGCAAAACCGGCTGGCGCGTGTTTGTCCGTTGCGCCGTGGATCACCAGCAGGAAGCCGGCGGTCAGCACAATTTCAATCACGATGGCAGACAGCATGGAGTAACCGCCCGGAGAGTGTTCGCCGAAGCCGTTAGAGGCAAAGCCGCTGGCCGCCGCGTCGAACCCGGCTTTACCGCTGGCAATCACGTACAGAACGCCAGCTGCAATAATACCGCCAACCACCTGCGCCACAATGTAGCCAATCACGTCTTTTGCCGGGAAACGGCCGCCTGCCCATAAACCTAATGTCACTGCCGGGTTAAAATGACCGCCGGAAATATGTCCCACGGCAAACGCCATGGTTAATACGGTTAAACCAAACGCCAGCGCGACGCCGACAAAACCAATACCCAATTCCGGGAATGCTGCTGCCAGAACGGCGCTACCGCAGCCACCAAATACCAGCCAGAATGTACCAAAGCATTCTGCCGCTAATTTTCTAAACATAACCACCTCAAAATAATTATCCGCACGCTTTCCCGCGCGCGGGATATATCGTCATAAAGGGATGACGACTCAAAGAGTCTCTATTCTAAAAAATAACAACACCCCTTCGCCACTTAAATAAATTCTGTTGGTTTGATTTTAGGCAATGCGATGTCAATCCTTGTTCAAATTAGCGGTAAATAGAGCATAGACTAATTCTCGCAAGGGTGAACGTTGTGCTGTCGTGACAGAACGCCTCCCGCTATACTGCTGATAACTTAAAGGAAAAAGTGTTCATTGCGCGGGGGATTTATGCTTCTCGAACGTGTGGAAATTGTCGGGTTTCGCGGTATTAACCGCCTGTCGCTGCAGCTGGAACAGAACAACGTCCTGATCGGCGAGAACGCGTGGGGTAAGTCCAGCCTGCTGGATGCGCTGACGTTACTGCTTTCGCCCGAAGACGATCTGTATCACTTCGTTCGCGACGATTTCTGGTTCCCGCCCGGCGACGTGACGGGGCGCGAGAAGCACCTGCATATCATCCTGACCTTCCGCGAATCCGAGCCCGGACGTCATCGCGTGCGTCGCTTCCGCCCGCTGTCACCCTGCTGGGTGCCGTGTGATGACGGTTTCCACCGGATTTTCTATCGGCTGGAAGGGGAGATGGCGGAGAACGAGGGGGTACTCACCCTGCGTGATTTTCTCGATGAGAAAGCCAACCCGATCCCGCTTGAGAATATCGACGATTTGGCCCGCCACCTGATTCGCCTGACGCCGGTGTTACGCCTGCGCGATGCGCGTTTTATGCGGCGTATTCGTAACGGTACCGTACCCAATATGCCGGACGTGGAAGTCACCGCCCGCGAGCTGGATTTTCTGGCAAGAGAACTGGTGTCGCGTCCGCAAAATCTGACCGATGGTCAAATCCGTCAGGGGTTGTCCGCAATGGTGCAACTCCTGGAGCACTATTTTTCCGAGCAGGGAACCTCTGAGTCGCGTCATCGTCTGATGCGCCGCCGTTCTCATGATGAGCAGCGAAGCTGGCGTTACCTCGACATCATTAACCGAATGATCGACCGGCCCGGCGGTCGTACCCATCGGGTGATTTTGCTGGGGCTGTTTTCAACGCTTCTGCAGGCCAAAGGCACCGTTCGTCTTGACCGGGACGCCCGGCCGCTGCTGCTGGTGGAAGACCCGGAAACGCGGCTGCATCCCATCATGCTCTCCGTGGCATGGCATCTGCTGAATCTTCTGCCGCTCCAGCGCATTACGACCACCAATTCCGGTGAATTATTATCGCTGACGCCGGTAGAACACGTCTGCCGTCTGGTCCGTGAGTCCTCCCGCGTCTCCGCTTTCCGGCTTGGTCCGGGTGGTTTGAACGCGGAAGACGGGCGGCGCATCGCGTTTCATATTCGCTTTAACCGCGCGTCGTCGCTCTTTGCCCGCTGCTGGCTGCTGGTGGAGGGGGAAACGGAAACCTGGGTTATCAACGAACTGGCGCGCCAGTGCGGCCACCATTTTGATGCGGAAGGCATTAAGGTGATTGAATTCGCCCAGTCGGGACTAAAGCCGCTGATAAAATTTGCTCGCCGGATGGGGATCGAGTGGCACGTTCTGGTCGACGGTGATGAGGCGGGCAAAAAATATGCCTCGACCGTACGCAGCCTGCTGAATAACGAGCGTGAGGAAGAGCGCGACCATTTAACCATGCTCCCTGCGATGGACATGGAACACTTTATGTACCGTCAGGGGTTCGATGACGTCTTCCACCGCATTGCCATGGTGCCGGTCGATGTCCCGATGAACATGCGGCGCGTGATCGCCAAAGCCATTCATCGTTCGTCAAAACCGGATTTAGCCATTGAAGTGGCGACGGAAGCGGGAAGGCGGGGCGTAGAGGCGGTACCGACCCTGCTGCGGAAGATGTTTTCCCGCGTGCTGTGGCTGGCACGCGGGAAAGCGGATTAGCGTTGGGTCGCCTGTTTCACCTGCTGAATCAGGCTATCCAGCAGCTCGTAGCGGCGGCGATATTCGGAGCGTTTTTTGCTGGCGATCTCTTCCATCGGTTTACGCGGCATGACGAGCGGCAGCATAAAGTTACCGTTATCCTGTTTTTCACCGCCGATAGAGATCCAGAAACTGTCGTAATCGGCCAACAGCTTCCCCTCTTTTTTCTTGCGGTAGCGCCAGCTGCGATAAATATGGGTATCGTTACTGACGGCGATAATCTGTTCTACCGGGAAGGCGGTGCCGAGGGTCATGGCGGCCTCGACCAACAGACGTTTCGGGAACAGACCATGGCAGGCTTTCGTCGCACCCTGGATCAGCTCATGGGGAACATGCGCTTTTGCCCCTTGCAAACCGCCAATGAACAGCGTCGATTTTCCCTCAAACTGGCACAGGGTGAAGGTCATCTCGGCCAGCACCGTATTCTGATGGTCGCAGAAGGCGAGGGTGGCTTCCCCTTCTTTATCCAGAAACGCATCGGCGCACAGACGGACGGTAAATTGCTGTTCATCTTTGCCGGTTAAGGTCAGCAGGGTGAAGCCCTTCTTCGATAAATAACCCGTTAGCAGCGTCACCGGAAGCTGGCGGCTCATCGTCTGATAGTGCCAGTTGAGGGATTCCAGCGCATGCTGTCGATCCATATTCACCGTCAACCAGGGACGATGCAACCGACACGGTAGCCCTGGTTGTACCTGCAGCATCTGCATCAGACGTGGTTGTTTTGCAAGACTTGTTAACAGGCGCGCAGTGCTAATGGGTGTCGCCAGTGAACGTAACATGAATTTACGTCGATAGGCGGGGTTTTGCCACGCCAGTCCTGGTTTGAGCTTACCGAAAGCCAGATTTTTAAAGAGCTGCCAGCCAGATTTAGGCTGAGGCAAGTTTGAAAAAGGTGTATCGACGATGGAAGACATGATAGATCCTGCTTCTTGATGAAGATCTCCATTTCAGCAGGCGAACGTTCAACGTCTCGTAAACAAATTGTGACGATTTCAAGAAGAAGGGGTTTCGTTGAGGAGTCGTTTAGATAGAATCAACACTTATCATTGCCAGAACATTTATTTGGATTATTTATGAACCTCAAGGGAAAACGCAGAACGCTGTTTCTGCTGCTGGCGGTCGTGGTTTTAGCCGGTGGATACTGGCTATGGCAGGTGCTGAACGCGCCGGTGCCGCAGTATCAGACACTGATTGTTCGCCCGGGCGAACTGCAGCAAAACGTCCTCGCGACGGGCAAGCTTGACGCGCTGCGCAAGGTTGACGTCGGCGCTCAGGTCAGCGGCCAGTTGAAAACGCTGTCGGTTGAGATTGGTGACAAGGTGAAAAAAGGCCAGCTGCTCGGCGTTATCGATCCAGAACAGGCTGAGAACCAGATCCGCGAGGTGGAAGCCACGCTGATGGAACTGCGCGCGCAGCGTGCGCAGGCGCTGGCAGAACGTAACCTGGCCCAGGTGACGCTAACCCGTCAGCAGGCGCTGGCTAAAACTCAGGCTATTTCAAAACAAGATTTAGATACCGCCACCACTGAACTGGCGGTGAAACAGGCGCAGATTGGCACGATTGACGCGCAAATCAAACGCAATCAGGCTTCGCTGGATACGGCGAAAACCAACCTCGACTACACCCAAATTGTGGCACCGATGGCGGGCGAAGTGACCCAGATCACCACGCTCCAGGGGCAGACGGTGATTGCCGCACAGCAGGCGCCAAACATTCTGACGCTGGCGGACATGAGCACCATGCTGGTCAAAGCCCAGGTCTCAGAGGCGGATGTGATCCATCTTAAGCCGGGGCAGAACGCCTGGTTTACGGTGCTGGGCGATCCGCAGACGCGCTACGAAGGCGTGCTGAAAGACATTCTGCCGACGCCGGAAAAAGTGAACGACGCTATTTTCTACTATGCTCGTTTTGAAGTGCCAAACCCGCAGGGCGTGCTGCGTCTGGACATGACCGCACAGGTGCATATCCAGCTGACCGGCGTGAAGAACGTGCTGACCATTCCGCTCTCTGCGCTCGGCGAATCCGCCGGGGATAGCCGTTATAAAGTGAAAGTGCTGCGCAACGGCGAAACGCGCGAGCGCGAGGTTGTGATTGGCGCGCGCAACGACACTGACGTGGTGGTGGTGAAAGGGCTGGAAGAGGGCGAGGAGGTTGTTGTCAGCGAAAGCCTGCCCGGAGCCGCCAAATGACGGCGCTGCTTGAGCTGAATAACATTCGTCGCAGCTATCCCTCCGGCGACGGTCCGGTGGAGGTGCTGAAAGGCATCTCCCTGCGCGTGGAAGCGGGCGAGATGGTGGCGATTGTCGGCGCATCGGGTTCCGGTAAATCGACGCTGATGAACATTCTCGGCTGCCTGGATAAACCCACCAGCGGTACCTATCGCGTGGCCGGGACGGATGTCTCCACGCTGGATGGCGACGCGCTGGCGAAGCTGCGCCGGGAACACTTCGGCTTTATCTTCCAGCGTTACCATCTGCTTTCTCACCTCAATGCCGCGCAGAACGTGGAAGTACCTGCGGTCTATGCGGGCGTCGAGCGTAAAAAACGCCTCGAGCGCGCGCAGATGCTGCTGACGCGTCTGGGGCTGGCAGAGCGGGTGGAGTACCTGCCCTCGCAGCTTTCCGGCGGCCAGCAGCAGCGCGTGAGTATTGCCCGCGCCCTGATGAACGGCGGGCAGGTGATCCTCGCGGATGAGCCGACCGGCGCGCTCGACAGCCATTCCGGCGAAGAGGTGATGGCGATCCTCCATCAGCTTCGCGATCAGGGGCACACGGCCATCATTGTTACCCACGATCCGCAGGTGGCGGCGCAGGCGGAACGCATTATTGCGATCCACGACGGCGAGCTGGTCAGCAATCCGCCGCCGCGTGAGTCCAGAGCAGCGGCGCCGAAAGAAGCGCTTCCGGCATCAACCGGCTGGGGACAGTTTTCCAGCGGCTTTCGTGAAGCGTTGACCATGGCCTGGCTGGCGATGGCGGCCAACAAAATGCGTACCCTGTTGACGATGCTCGGCATCATCATCGGTATCGCCTCGGTGGTGTCGATTGTGGTGGTGGGCGACGCGGCCAAGCAGCTGGTGCTGGCCGATATCCGCGCCATCGGTACCAATACCATTGACGTCTATCCCGGCAAAGACTTTGGCGACGACGAGCCGCAGTATCAGCAGGCGCTGAAATACGACGATCTGGCGGCCATTCAGAAGCAGCCGTGGGTCAACTCCGCCACGCCTGCGGTGTCGCAGAACCTGCGCCTGCGCGTGGGCAATGTCGACGTTGCCGCCAGTGCGAACGGCGTTAGCGGAGACTATTTCAACGTCTACGGCATGACCTTCAGTGAAGGCGCTACCTTTAACGCCGAACAGCTGGCGGGCAGGGCGCAGGTGGTGGTGCTGGACGCGAACTCGCGCAGGCAGCTCTTCCCCAATAAAGTCAACGTGGTAGGCGAAGTGATCCTGGTCGGCAACATGCCTGCCACGGTCATCGGCGTGGCGGAAGAGAAGCAGTCGATGTTTGGCAGCAGCAAGATCCTGCGCGTCTGGCTGCCCTACACCACCATCTCCGGGCGGATTATGGGGCAGTCCTGGCTCAACTCCATCACCGTGCGCGTGAAGGAGGGCTACGACAGCGCGCTCGCCGAACAGCAGCTTGAGCGGCTGTTAATCCTGCGCCACGGGAAGAAAGATTTCTTCACCTGGAATATGGACGGCCTCTTGAAAACGGCGGAAAAGACCACACGTACTCTTCAGCTGTTCCTCACGCTGGTGGCGGTGATTTCGCTGGTCGTCGGCGGCATCGGGGTGATGAACATCATGCTGGTGTCGGTAACCGAGCGCACCCGGGAGATTGGCATCCGCATGGCGGTCGGGGCCCGCGCCAGCGACGTGCTGCAGCAGTTTTTGATTGAAGCCGTGCTGGTGTGTCTGGTCGGCGGGGCGATGGGGATTGCGCTCTCGATGATGATCGCGTTTGCACTCCAGCTCTTTTTACCCGGCTGGGAGATTGGCTTCTCGCCGGTTGCCATTATTACCGCATTTTTGTGTTCGACCTTTACCGGCATTTTGTTTGGCTGGTTGCCCGCCCGCAATGCGGCGCGGCTGGATCCGGTGGACGCGCTGGCTCGGGAATAACCCGAAAATAAAAATGCCAGCCGATCGGGCTGGCATTTTGACTGCGGGATGTACACAATAAAACAGAGAGCTATGCAACCGTCTCTGCTTCAACGGGTACGATTAGGCTTGCATGATTGCCTTTTGGTCCCTGGTGTACATCGAACCGGACGGACTGCCCGGCTTTGAGCGTTCTGTAACCATCCATCTGAATGGTGGAATAGTGAGCGAAGATATCCTCGCCGCCGCCTTCGGGGCAGATGAAGCCAAACCCTTTGGCGTTGTTGAACCACTTAACAGTACCCATTTCCATGCTTCGACATCCTTCGTAAATCTTATAAGTTAAGATGGAATGAACCGGTGGTGGAGTGGGGGCTGTTCAAAACCTCGCCATCTCACGCTTGTACAATTTAGAGAAACGAAAGAAGTCGTCAAGCGTTTGGCGCTGGAGATGGGACAATAATCAACCAAAGTTTGAAGCAGTTAACGCTATTGCAATAGTTTGTGACAGACATCGCGGATGACAGTAATAGATGATTGTTATCTAACATCTGAGGTAGATTCAAAGTGGTTATGCATAATGGGTAAGACCAACGATTGGCTGGATTTTGACCAGCTGGCGGAAGATAAAGTGCGCGACGCGCTAAAACCGCCATCTATGTATAAAGTTATGTTAATGAACGATGATTACACGCCGATGGAATTTGTTATTGACGTGCTACAAAAGTTCTTTTCTTATGATGTAGAACGTGCAACGCAACTGATGCTTACCGTTCATTATCGTGGCAAAGCTATCTGCGGCATCTTCACAGCCGAAGTGGCGGAAACCAAAGTAGCGATGGTGAACGACTATGCGAGGGAGAACGAGCATCCGTTGCTGTGTACGCTGGAAAAGGCCTGATAAGGCATAAAATTGGGGGAGGTGCCTATGCTCAATCAAGAACTGGAACTCAGTTTAAACATGGCTTTCGCCAGAGCGCGTGAGCACCGACATGAGTTTATGACCGTCGAGCATTTACTGCTCGCACTGCTTAGCAACCCATCTGCCCGCGAAGCGCTGGAAGCCTGCTCCGTGGATCTGGTGGCGCTACGTCAGGAACTCGAAGCCTTCATCGAACAAACCACACCGGTGCTGCCAGCCAGTGAAGAAGAGCGCGACACGCAGCCGACGCTCAGCTTCCAGCGCGTGCTGCAGCGCGCGGTTTTCCACGTCCAGTCTTCCGGACGTAGCGAAGTGACTGGCGCAAACGTCTTAGTCGCCATCTTCAGCGAGCAGGAGTCACAGGCTGCCTACCTGCTGCGTAAACACGAAGTCAGCCGCCTCGACGTGGTTAACTTTATTTCTCACGGAACGCGCAAAGACGAGCCTAACCAGGCATCGGACTCCAGCAATCAGGTCAATAACAATGAAGAGCAAGCAGGCGGGGAGGATCGTATGGAAAACTTCACCACCAACCTTAACCAGCTTGCTCGCGTTGGCGGTATCGACCCGCTGATTGGTCGCGATAAAGAGCTGGAGCGCGCGATCCAGGTGCTGTGCCGTCGCCGCAAGAATAACCCGCTGCTGGTGGGGGAATCAGGCGTGGGTAAAACCGCGATTGCCGAAGGGCTTGCCTGGCGCATTGTGCAGGGCGACGTGCCGGAAGTGATTGCCGACTGCACCATCTACTCGCTGGATATCGGCTCGCTGCTGGCGGGCACCAAATACCGCGGTGATTTTGAAAAACGCTTCAAGGCGCTGTTAAAACAGCTGGAGCAGGACACCAACAGCATCCTGTTTATCGATGAGATCCACACCATCATCGGCGCGGGTGCGGCCTCCGGTGGCCAGGTGGATGCGGCTAACCTGATCAAACCGCTGCTCTCCAGCGGCAAGATCCGCGTGATTGGCTCCACGACCTACCAGGAGTTCAGCAACATCTTTGAGAAAGACCGTGCGCTGGCGCGCCGCTTCCAGAAAATCGACGTGACCGAACCGTCCGTCGAGGAAACGGTGCAGATCATCAACGGCCTGAAGCCGAAGTACGAAGCGCACCACGACGTGCGTTACACCGCAAAAGCGGTCCGTGCGGCGGTGGAGCTGGCGGTGAAATACATCAACGACCGTCATCTGCCGGATAAGGCGATTGACGTGATTGACGAGGCGGGGGCGCGTGCGCGTCTGATGCCGGCCAGCAAGCGTAAGAAAACCGTTAACGTGGCGGATATTGAGTCCGTGGTGGCCCGCATCGCGCGTATCCCTGAGAAGAGCGTCTCTCAGAGCGACCGCGACACGCTGCGCACCCTCGGCAATCGCCTGAAAATGCTGGTCTTTGGTCAGGATAAAGCCATCGAGGCCTTAACCGAAGCGATCAAGATGGCCCGTGCCGGACTGGGGCATGACCACAAGCCTGTCGGTTCCTTCCTGTTCGCTGGCCCGACTGGCGTGGGGAAAACCGAGGTGACGGTTCAGCTCTCCAAAGCGCTGGGCATTGAGCTGCTGCGCTTTGATATGTCCGAGTATATGGAGCGTCACACCGTCAGCCGTTTGATTGGTGCGCCTCCGGGCTACGTGGGCTTTGACCAGGGCGGTCTGCTCACCGACGCGGTGATCAAGCATCCGCACGCGGTCCTGCTGCTCGATGAAATCGAGAAGGCGCACCCGGACGTGTTCAACATCCTGCTGCAGGTGATGGACAACGGGACGCTGACCGACAACAACGGGCGCAAGGCGGACTTCCGCAACGTGGTGCTGGTGATGACCACCAACGCCGGGGTGCGTGAAACCGAGCGTAAATCCATCGGCCTGATCCACCAGGATAACAGCACCGATGCGATGGAGGAGATCAAGAAGATCTTCACGCCGGAGTTCCGTAACCGTCTGGACAACATTATCTGGTTCGATCACCTGTCTACCGACGTGATCCATCAGGTAGTGGACAAGTTCATCGTCGAGCTGCAGGTTCAGCTGGATCAGAAAGGCGTGTCGCTGGAAGTGAGCCAGGAGGCCCGCAACTGGCTGGCCGAGAAAGGCTACGACCGTGCGATGGGTGCCCGTCCGATGGCGCGCGTGATTCAGGACAACCTGAAGAAACCGCTGGCGAACGAGCTGCTGTTTGGCTCGCTGGTGGACGGCGGCCAGGTGACCGTGGCGCTGGACCAGGCGAAGAACGAACTGACGTACGATTTCCAGAGTGCGGCGAAGCACAAGCCGGAAGCGGCTCACTGAGTTGTAACGTAGGTCTTAAAAACCGGGCAATAGCCCGGTTTTTTTATGTCTGCCAAGGTAAAAGCAAAACGACAACAGTGTTGTCGTTTTTAGTGTTTTCTCCCTCTCCCTGTGGGAGAGGGTTGGGGTGAGGGCAACAGGCCGCAGGGGAATTTTGCGAGGCGCTTTCCAGTTTCTTTCGAAGTTAGTTGCTGGGTAAATATACAGTAATAAAATAGCGGCGCACCTGCAAAATCAGGTGCCGGGATTGGCGTCCTGAAAGTGTGCACAAACAATCTTACGTGCATAAAGGATCACATATGACTGATATTAATAATTTCGCCCAACTTTACACCGAACTCTCCCTCAACCCCGATCTCCCCACCCTCGCCGAGCGCTGCAAACTGCTCACCGAAATCCTCCTCGACTGCAAATCATTCCCTCAAACGCAGCCCGTATGCCGTTGCCTGGGGGCTTATCTGGAAGAGGTGAAAACCGGCCTCACGGAATCCATGCGTGATTTTCAGATAGTGGAATTTGAGGAAGAAGCGGAACAACCACGACAAAAGGAGTGGCTGCTGGAAGATACAGAAACGAAATGTGAATACTGCCGGGCGTTAAACCACGTGCTGCTGGTGTCGCATTTTGACCGCGATATGCTGCCGCATCTTACGGGATTACTTCACGACATGGCGCATTCTATGGCAGGAGATTTAATCGCTCCTGTACAACCATGGATGACAATACATCTTCCGACGCAGCAACACTAAAGCCATAAATAAAAAAGGCCGGGATAATCCCGACCTTTTAAATATTCATCTGCCATTACAGGCGAAAACAATTAGCGACTACGGAAGACAATGCGGCCTTTGCTCAGGTCGTACGGGGTCAGTTCAACAGTCACTTTGTCGCCCGTCAAAATGCGGATGTAGTTTTTGCGCATTTTACCGGAGATGTGCGCAGTTACCACGTGACCGTTTTCCAGCTCTACGCGAAACATGGTATTAGGTAACGTATCAAGTACGGTACCCTGCATTTCAATATTGTCTTCTTTGGCCATCTAATCCTCTGGGGTATCACTACCAAGTTTTGAACCGGCAAGATAATGCCGAAATTCATCAATTAAGTAAAGAATTGCGCGATTAAAACGCAGCAAAACAGTTTCGGCGCATTGCCCAAGCGTCACGGTACAACCGAACAGGAAGCGCATTCGTAAAGGGGAGACGACAGGATAAACGTCAGGACGTTATCTGAAGCGAGGGTCCCAAACGGCGGCGGGGCAACAGGCAGAAGCTACTCTGCGGCGTAATTATAACACCCTCACAAAAAATATGCGGAAAACATTTAGGCATTGGGCATAAAGAGCGTTCTCGGTATCCAGAAGTCGCGCGGGAGCTTCTCCTGACGGCTGGCATCCAGCTGTTCGATGTACTGGCGTCGCGGAATTTCAACAGCACCCAGGGAGGCCGTGTGCTCGTTGAGCACCTGACAATCGATCAGGCGTCCGCCGCGCTGGGCAAACGCCTCGCAGAAGACCAGCAGTGCAGTTTTCGAGGCGTTAACAGCACGAGAGAACATCGACTCACCGCAGAACAGCGTCCCCTGCGCCACGCCGTACATGCCGCCAACGAGTGCTCCGCCTTCCCACACCTCGATGGAGTGGGCGTAGCCAAGCTCATGGAGCTGGTGGTAGGCGGTAATAATATCGCGGGTTATCCATGTCCCTTCATAACGGTCTTCAGCACAGCCTTCAATGACCTGACCAAAGGCGTGGTTGAGGGTGACGCGGTAAGGTGATTTCGCATGGAAACGCTTCATGCTGCGGCTCACGTGAAACTGCCCTGGCCACAGCACGGCACGCGGATCGGGAGACCACCATAAAATCGGATCGCCAGGGGAAAACCAGGGGAATATTCCGCGCTGGTACGCCATTAATAGTCGAGCGGGACTGAGGTCACCGCCAAGGGCCAGCAGCCCGTTGGGCTCACGCAGCGCCCCTTCCGGAGAAGGGAACGCGATGTTATGACGAGAAAGCTGGACCAGGCGCATGACAGCAAAACTCCAGTACGCGAGTGAGGACGCTACAAATATAGTCTACAGACGCTGTTTAAACTGGTAGTAGCGACCCTGTTTCGCCAACAGCTCTGCGTGACTACCTTGCTCAATAATGTGTCCGTTGTCCATCACAATTATCCGATCAAAGCTCGCCAGTCCGCGCAGGCGGTGCGTGACCATCAGCACGGTTTTGCCGGTCATAACATTCGCCAGTAAATCAAGGATTTGGCTTTCGGTTGTGGCGTCCAGCCCTTCGGTGGGCTCGTCGAGCAGCATCAGCGGCGCATCGTGCAGCAGCGCGCGCGCAATGGCCAGACGGCGCAGCTCACCGCCGGAGAGCTGACGGCCACCTTCGCCCAGCCAGCTGTTCAACCCCTCGTCCTCAAGCAGCTTTTGCAGTCCGACCTGCTCCAGCACGGCGCGAAGCGCATCATCAGACGCCTCTGGCGCGGCCAGCAGCAGGTTATCGCGCAGCGTGGCGCTAAACAGATGCACGCGCTGTGGAACGACGCTCACGGTCTTGCGCAGGGCCTGCTCGCTAAAATCAGTCAGCGACGTGTTATTAAAACGAATCTGACCGCGCTGCGGATCCCAGGCGCGGGTCAGCAGCTGCAGCAGCGTCGATTTACCGCAGCCGGTACGGCCGAGGATCGCAATCCGCTGACCTGCCTCAACAGAAAGGTTGATACCGTCCAGCGCGTTCTGCGCCTGTTTGTCGTAGGCGAAGGTGACATCTTCAAGCGTTAGCGCAACCTGCTCTGGAACAGCGGTTTGCCCGGCACTGAACGTAACTTCAGGCTCCTGCTCCGCAATCTGGGTGATGCGCAGGGCAGAGGCGATGACCTGACCCAGATGCTGGAAGGCGCCCGTCACCGGGGCCAGCGCTTCAAACGCCGCCAGCGCGCAGAAGACGAAAAGGGCAATAAGCGGACCCGGCTGTGAATTTCCCCCGACATCGCCGGAGGCCAGCCACAGCATGGCAATCACCGCCACGCCGCCGATTAACATCATCAGTGCCTGAGAGAAGGCCGTCAGCTCCGACTGGCGGCGCTGGGCCTCATGCCAGTTCAGCTCCGTACTTTCCATCCGCGCGCGGTAGCGCTTGCTGGCACCAAAAATGGTCAGCTCAGCCTGCCCCTGAAGCCAGGAGGTTAGCTGCTGGCGGTAGTCTCCGCGTAGACGCGTCAGGTTTTCTCCGGTGGATTTCCCGGCGCGGTAAAACAGCGGCGGCAGAATGATGAGCGTCAGCAGCATGATCCCGCCCAGCGTCAGCGCCACGGGAACATCCAGAACAGACAGCCCCAGCGTGACCACCACAATCACCACAAATGCGCCCACGATCGGGGAGATCACGCGCAGGTACAGGTGATCCAGTGTGTCGACATCCGCAACGACACGGTTGAGTAGCTCACCCTGACGAAAACGCGCCAGCCCGGCAGGGGAGAGGGGCAGCAGCTTGCTGAAGGTGTAGATGCGCAGGTGCTGCAGCACGCGGAAAGTGGCGTCGTGGCTGACCAGCCGTTCGAAATAGCGTCCGGCAGTACGGGTGATGGCGGTACCGCGAACCCCGGCAGCCGGAAGCATATAGTTGAAGCTGTATAATCCGGCGAACCCTGCGACGGCCGAGGCCGACAGGAACCAGCCGGAAAGCGTGAGCAGTCCGATGCTGGCGAGCAGCGTGACAATTGCCAGCACAATCCCCAGCGTCAGCATCCATTTGTGGCGTTTATAGAGCGCAAGATAAGGCAGCAGAGCACGCATCAGATGTCCTCCTGACGGTTCGCCAGCAGGGCGGCAAACGGTCCCTGCGCGGCAACGAGAGAGGCGTAATCGCCTTGCTCAACAATACGGCCGTTCTCCATGACCCAGATCTGGTCCCAGTCGGCAATGCCTTCCAGCTGATGGGTGACCATCAGGGTGCTTTGCTGCCGGGAGGCGGCGTTCAGGGCTTCCATTACGCGCTGCTCGCTGTGGGCATCCAGGCTGGCGGCGGGTTCATCCAGCAGCATCAGCTGGCAAGGATTCAACAACGCGCGGGCAACGGCCACACGCTGCGCCTGTCCGACTGACAGCCCGGCGGACTGGTCACCGACCACGCTATCTACCCCTTGCGGGAGCAGAGGCAGAAACTCGCTGACCCAGGCGCGGTCGAGAACCGATTGCAGTTCATCTTCACGCGCATCCGGGCGCGCCAGCAGGACGTTTTCACGCAGCGTAGCGGCGGGAAGCTGCGGGTTTTGGCCCACCCAGCTGAGCTGTTTACGCCAGGCGTCAGGATCGAGGTTACGCAGTTCGGTTCTGTTGATCCGCAGTGAACCCGTATAGGCCATAAATCCGGATAGCGCATTCAGCAGAGAACTTTTGCCGGAACCGCTGGTGCCGACGAGCACCACGCGCTGTCCGGCAGGTAAGGTAAAGTTCAGTGGACCCGCAAGCACTTTGCCTTCGGGTGACAGAATGGAAAAGTCCTGCGCTTCGATGGTCACGGGCTCTTTAGCATTCAGCGTCACGTCACCGCGCTCCGGGTGTGCCAGCGGCGTTTCCAGGAACGTTTTCAGGCTATCGGCTGCGCCAACCGCCTGGGCTTTGGCGTGATAGAAGGTCCCCAGATCGCGAAGCGGCTGGAAAAACTCCGGGGCCAGGATCAGCGCCAGGAACCCGGCAGAAAGGGTCACCGCCGTGCCGTAATGGCCAAAATCCAGCGCGCCGAGGTAGGAGAAGCCGAAGTAGACCGCCACGAGGGCAATCGACAGAGAGGTAAAGAATTCCAGTACGCCGGAAGACAGGAAGGCGAGGCGTAACACTTCCATGGTGCGCTGACGGAAGTCCTGTGACGCCTGGCGAATGTTTTCGGTTTCCGCTTCACCGCGGCCAAAAATGCGTAACGTCTCCATGCCGCGCAGACGATCGAGGAAATGGCCGCTCAGGCGACCCAGTGCCAGGAAGTTACGGCGGTTGGCATCCGCTGCCCCCATGCCGACCAGCGCCATAAACAGCGGGATCAGCGGGGCGGTGCCCATCAGAATCAGCGCAGCCATCCAGTTCACCGGGAAGATGGCGATCACGATCAGCAGCGGAACGAAGACGGCAAGGGCCATCTGCGGCAGATAGCGCGCATAGTAGTCGTGCATATCGTCAATCTGCTCAAGGATCAGCGTCGCCCAGCTACCGGCTGGTTTACCCTGGATCCACGCGGGCCCGGCTTCCTGAAGCCTGTCGAGCACCTGACGGCGGATCTCGTAGCGGATGTGCTGTCCGGCGTGGAAACCGACGCGCTCACGCAGCCATACCACCCAGGCGCGCAGGATAAAAATCAGGATCAGGACAATAAAGGGCAGCAGGAGCGCTTCGCGTGGAATGTTCTCCATGATCATGTGATTAAGAATGCGGGCCAGCAGCCATGCCTGGGCAACAATCAACAGGCCGCTAACGAATCCCAGGAGACGGGAAATCGTAAGCCAGCGGCGGGAAATAACGCTTTGCTGTTTCAGCCAGCGTGTTAACTCTTGTTGACGGGTTTTTTCCATTGCGTACTTTGCAGGTGACGTTATTAGAAATTGGGCAGCGCAATGTTACAACGGGGAGACAATAAAGGCGACTTATCGCCGCCTTTATTTACGTTTGTTACTGACTTGTAAAGATTATTTACCTTGTTCAGCCAGTCCATCGAGGTAGCGTTCAGCGTCCAGCGCGGCCATACAGCCGGTGCCCGCAGAGGTGATCGCCTGACGGTAAATATGGTCCATCACGTCGCCGGCCGCGAACACGCCCGGGATGCTGGTCTGGGTCGCGTTACCGTGAATGCCGGACTGCACTTTGATGTAGCCATTTTCCAGCTCCAGTTGACCGTCGAAGATCGCGGTGTTCGGGCTGTGACCGATCGCCACAAACAGACCCGCCACTTCCAGCGTTTCGACGTTATCGGTGTTCTGGGTATCACGGATACGCAGACCGGCAACGCCCATCTGGTCGCCCGTCACCTCTTCCAGGGTACGGTTGGTGTGCAGCACGATGTTGCCGCTTGCCACTTTATCCATCAGGCGATTGATCAGGATCTTCTCCGCGCGGAAGGTGTCGCGACGGTGGATCAGGTGCACCTCAGAGGCAATGTTCGCCAGGTAAAGCGCTTCTTCCACGGCGGTGTTGCCGCCGCCGATGACCGCGACTTTCTGATTGCGGTAGAAGAAACCGTCGCAGGTTGCGCAGGCAGAAACGCCGCGGCCTTTGAACGCTTCTTCGGATGGCAGACCGAGGTAACGGGCAGAGGCACCGGTGGCGATGATCAGCGCATCACAGGTGTATTCGCCGCTGTCGCCCGTCAGGCGGAACGGACGGTTCTGCAGATCGACCTTATTGATGTGATCGAACAAAATTTCGGTTTCGAATTTAGCAGCATGCTCGTGCATACGCTCCATCAGCAGCGGCCCGGTCAGGTCGTTCGGGTCCCCTGGCCAGTTTTCCACTTCGGTGGTGGTGGTCAGCTGACCGCCTTTTTCCATGCCGGTGATGAGTACCGGGTGCAGGTTAGCGCGTGCAGCATAGACCGCCGCGGTATATCCCGCAGGTCCAGAACCAAGGATTAGCAGCTTACTGTGTTTGGCCGTGCCCATGAGATCCCCATTGTTGTTGGCAGACATTTGGCTGGATTGTAGGGAATTTGTTGTCGTAAAAAAAGAGCGCAGCAATTTTGATATCAATCTGTGTAATAGCCACGGACGATGAATAGCGCGCGATAACATCACGCTTTCTCCTGAAAACCGGTCGTTTGTAAGGCAATAAAATGAGGATTAATACCCTGCCGCAATGAATATCCGGCATGTTGTACTAAAAAACGATGTTTTGCTTTGACAATCCCCTGCGCTTTTGCGAAAACATTCAAGGAAGAAGAAAAAACCGTGTTAACCGTATGCCGCATAGGCATGCACGTAAATGCCATTTTTACCGGGTCAGTGAAATCTACGCATGGCGTGGACAGACGCCATACGTGATGTCGGTGACTGCCTTCGGGCAACGGTCTTCTTACCAACAGAACCCGAATCCGCATCGCGTCTAATACATAATCAGGCGATGTGATGACTAACGGGTACAGGCTCTGAACAGTGATGTGCACAGGGTCCAGGCAGGAGTAGGGAAGGAATACAGAGAGACAATAATAATGGTAGATAGCAAGAAGCGCCCTGGCAAAGATCTCGACCGTATCGATCGTAACATTCTTAATGAATTGCAAAAGGATGGGCGTATTTCCAACGTCGAGCTTTCAAAACGTGTGGGACTTTCCCCGACGCCGTGCCTTGAGCGTGTGCGCCGACTGGAAAGACAGGGTTTCATTCAGGGCTATACTGCTCTGCTGAACCCGCATTATCTGGATGCCTCACTTCTGGTATTTGTTGAGATTACTCTGAATCGTGGTGCGCCGGATGTGTTTGAGCAATTTAACGCCGCTGTACAGAAACTTGAAGAAATTCAAGAGTGTCACCTGGTATCCGGTGATTTCGACTACCTGTTGAAAACCCGTGTGCCTGATATGTCCGCCTACCGTAAGCTGCTGGGTGAAACCCTGCTGCGTCTGCCAGGCGTGAACGACACCCGTACCTATGTGGTGATGGAAGAGGTCAAACAGAGCAATCGTCTGGTTATTAAGACGCGCTAACACGGAACAGGTGCAAAATCAGCGTAGTTTGATTACACTCCTGTTAATCCATACAGCAACAGTGCCGGGGAGTCCCGGCACTGTTGTCCGTTTTAGCAAACAGGCAGGATATGCCTGATACCTGGAGAGCCTTTCTTGAGCCAGGAATACACTGAAGACAAAGAAGTCACACTATCGAAGCTAAGCAGCGGACGTCGTCTCCTCGAGGCTTTGCTGATTGTTATTGCCCTTTTTGCCGTCTGGCTGATGGCAGCCTTACTCAGTTTCAACCCCTCGGATCCCAGCTGGTCACAAACTGCATGGCATGAGCCTATCCATAATTTAGGCGGTGTCCCCGGTGCCTGGCTTGCGGACACGCTGTTTTTCATTTTCGGTGTGATGGCCTATACCCTTCCCGTCATTATCATTGGCGGATGCTGGTTTGCGTGGCGTCATCGTCAGAACGATGATTACATCGACTATTTCGCCGTGTCGCTGCGCCTGATTGGCGCGCTGGCGCTGATCCTCACCTCGTGCGGGCTGGCAGCGATTAATGCGGATGATATCTGGTACTTCGCCTCTGGCGGGGTGATCGGCAGTTTGTTGAGCTCTGCGCTACAGCCGATGCTGCACAGCAGCGGCGGCACGCTCGCATTGCTCTGCATCTGGGCGGCCGGGCTGACATTGTTTACCGGCTGGTCCTGGGTGAGCATTGCCGAGAAAATCGGCAGTTTTATCCTCACTATTCTGACCTTCGCCAGCAACCGTACCCGTCGTGACGATACGTGGGTTGATGAAGACGAGTACGAAGAGGAAGAGGAAGATGACGCGCCTGTGCAGCGTCGCGAGTCTCGTCGTGCGCGTATCCTGCGCGGCGCGCTGGCGCGTCGTCAGCGTGTTGCTGAGAAATTTGCCAACCCGCTTGGCCGTAAAACCGATGCGGCGCTCTTCTCCGGTAAACGCATGGATGAAGACGAGCAGGTGGCGTATCGCGCGGCGGGTGTCGCCGTCGATCCTGACGATGTGCTCTTCTCCGGCAGCCGGGCCATGCCGGGTGACTTCGACGAATACGATCCGCTGTTAAATGGCCACTCGGTTACCGAGCCGGTTGCGGCAGCAGCAGCCGCGACGACCGCTGCGCAGGCGTATGCCGCGCCGGTCGACGCTGTGATGCCATCCGCGCCGGTTTCGCCGCCGGAATCCGTTATTCAGCAGCCGCAGGTTGACTGGCAGACTGCGCCCGGTGTTCACACGCCGGAGCCCGTTATCGCACCTGAACCTGAAAGCTACGTCCCTGTGCAGCAGGAGCAGTGGCAGCAGCCTTATCAGCCGCCGCAGCCTGCGTATGAACCGCAAGATTACCCGCACTATGAACAGCCGGTGGCCCAACCTTATCAGGAGTATGTGCCTGAACCGGTTGAACCTGTGCAGCCTTATGTTGAGCCGCAGCCTGAACCTGAAATCGTGGAAGAGGTGAAGCCCGCCCGTCCACCGCTGTACTATTTCGAAGAAGTCGAAGAGCGACGTGCGCGTGAACGCGAGCAGCTGGCTGCCTGGTACCAGCCGGTGCCTGAACCGGTGCAGGAGCCGGTGACGAAAGCGCCTTCTGTTTCCGTTCCACCGATCGACCCGACGCCTGCAGTCGCACCGGTAGCGGAAAGCGTGAAGCAGGCTACCGCGGCGGCTGCCGCAGCTGCACCTGTATTTAGTCTGGCAACAGGGGGCGCGCCACGCCCTCAGGTGAAGGAGGGGATTGGTCCGCAACTGCCTCGCCCTAACCGCGTTCGCGTTCCAACCCGCCGAGAGCTTGCCTCCTACGGTATCAAGCTGCCTTCCCAGCGTATGGCTGAAGAGAAAGCGCGCGAGTCTGACTACGAAGATGACGCCGATGAAATGCAGCAGGACGAGCTGGCGCGCCAGTTCGCTGCGCAGCAGAATCAGCGCTACGGTGAAGAATACCAGCACGATGAACCGGTGCTGGAAGATGAAGAGGACGCGGCAGAAGCAGAACTGGCGCGCCAGTTTGCCGCCACCCAGCAGCAGCGCTATTCCGGTGAGCAACCGGCGGGTGCAAACCCGTTCTCGCTGTCTGATTTTGAATTCTCGCCGATGAAGGATCTGGTGGATGATGGCCCGAGCGAGCCTTTATTTACCCCGAGCGTGATGCCGGAAGCAGCGCCTCTGCGCCAGCAGCCAGCACCACAGACATACTCGCAGCCTCAACAACCTGTTCAGCAGCCGTATGCTCAACCGCAGCAGGCACCACAGCCGCCGCAGGAGAGCCTGATTCACCCGCTGCTGATGCGTAACGGTGACAGTCGTCCGCTGCAGCGTCCAAGCACGCCGCTGCCGTCTCTGGATCTGTTAACGCCGCCGCCGTCAGAAGTGGAACCGGTCGATACCTTCGCGCTCGAACAAATGGCGCGTCTGGTCGAAGCCCGTCTGGCTGACTTCCGCATCAAGGCGGACGTGGTGAACTACTCGCCGGGTCCTGTTATCACCCGTTTTGAACTGAATCTGGCGCCTGGCGTTAAGGCCGCGCGCATTTCCAACCTGTCCCGCGACCTGGCGCGTTCTCTGTCGACCGTGGCGGTACGTGTGGTGGAAGTAATTCCGGGTAAACCTTACGTTGGCCTTGAGCTGCCGAACAAGAAACGTCAGACCGTCTACCTGCGTGAAGTGCTGGATAACACCAAATTCCGCGATAACCCATCTCCGCTGACCGTGGTGCTGGGTAAAGATATCGCGGGCGATCCGGTGGTGGCGGATCTCGCGAAAATGCCTCACCTGCTGGTCGCGGGTACTACCGGTTCCGGTAAGTCTGTCGGTGTGAACGCCATGATCCTCAGCATGCTGTATAAAGCGCAGCCGGAAGATGTGCGTTTCATCATGATCGACCCGAAAATGCTCGAACTGTCGGTCTACGAAGGCATCCCGCATCTGCTGACCGAAGTTGTGA
The DNA here is from genome assembly GCF_055816715.1 of Enterobacter sp. PL_is514. NCBI lineage: Bacteria > Pseudomonadati > Pseudomonadota > Gammaproteobacteria > Enterobacterales > Enterobacteriaceae > Enterobacter > Enterobacter sp. PL_is514. The sequence goes on from NZ_JBVPGN010000036.1 coordinate 384,592, forward strand.
CCGACATGAAGGACGCCGCCAACGCCCTGCGCTGGAGCGTCAATGAGATGGAACGCCGCTACAAGCTGATGTCTGCGCTGGGCGTGCGTAACCTGGCCGGTTATAACGAGAAAATCGCCCAGGCGGTGCGCATGGGACGTCCGATTCCGGATCCTTACTGGAAACCGGGTGACAGCATGGATGCCCAGCATCCGGTGCTGGAAAAACTGCCTTATATCGTCGTGCTGGTCGATGAATTCGCTGACCTGATGATGACCGTCGGTAAGAAAGTGGAAGAGTTGATTGCCCGTCTGGCGCAGAAAGCGCGTGCGGCCGGTATTCACCTTGTGCTGGCGACCCAGCGTCCTTCCGTTGACGTTATTACCGGCCTTATCAAAGCGAACATTCCGACGCGTATCGCCTTTACCGTATCAAGTAAAATTGACTCCCGTACCATTCTTGACCAGGGCGGCGCAGAGTCGCTGCTGGGTATGGGTGACATGCTCTATTCCGGCCCGAACTCCACCTCTCCGGTGCGTGTCCACGGTGCGTTCGTCCGCGATGAGGAAGTTCACGCCGTCGTGCAGGACTGGAAAGCGCGCGGTCGTCCACAATATGTTGACGGCATTACCAGCGATACGGAAAGCGAAGGCGGTGGCGGTGGCTTCGACGGAGGCGAAGAGCTGGATCCGTTATTCGATCAGGCGGTTAGCTTCGTTACCGAAAAACGCAAAGCGTCCATCTCTGGGGTGCAGCGTCAGTTCCGCATCGGCTATAACCGCGCGGCGCGTATCATCGAGCAGATGGAAGCACAGGGCATTGTGAGCGAGCAGGGGCATAACGGTAACCGCGAGGTGCTGGCACCGCCGCCGTTTGATTAACCTTCAGCGATTGCAAAGAAGGGTAAATCAGCCAAAATTAAGCATTTTCTTCTGTCGCCTGCCTTCGGGCAGGTCCAGAATAGAAGACGGAAACCCCATATCGGGAAGACGTATTTTAAGGAATAACAATGAAAAAAATCGCCATCGCCTGTGCATTACTCACCAGTTTTGTCGCCAGCAGCGTCTGGGCTGATGCAGCCAGCGACCTTAAAAGCCGACTGGATAAAGTAAGCAGCTTCCACGCCAGCTTCACGCAAAAAGTGACTGACGGCAGCGGCAACGCGGTGCAGGAAGGCCAGGGAGATTTGTGGGTAAAACGCCCGAATCTGTTCAACTGGCACATGACCCAGCCGGATGAGAGCATCCTGGTGTCTGACGGCAAAACCTTATGGTTCTTCAACCCGTTCGTTGAGCAGGCTACGGCGACCTGGCTGAAGGATGCCACCAGTAATACGCCGTTTATGCTGATTGCCCGTAACCAGGCCAGCGACTGGCAGCAGTACAATATTAAACAAACGGGTGACGAGTTTGTCCTGACGCCGAAAGGTAGCAACGGCAACCTGAAGCAGTTCACCATTAACGTAAGCACCAACGGTACCATTAATCAGTTCGGCGCGGTTGAGCAGGACGATCAGCGCAGCAGCTACCAGCTTAAATCTCAGCAGAACGGCGCCGTTGATGCATCGAAATTCACCTTTACCCCGCCGCAGGGCGTAACGGTGGACGACCAACGCAATAAGTAAGAGGCGTGAGTGGGCAATCTGTCGCTCGATTTTTCAGATAACGCGTTTCAACCTCTGGCCGCTCGCATGCGGCCAGAAAATTTAGCGCAGTACATCGGCCAGCAGCACCTGCTGGCTGCCGGTAAGCCATTGCCGCGCGCTATTGAGGCCGGGCATCTTCACTCCATGATCCTCTGGGGCCCCCCTGGTACCGGCAAGACCACGCTTGCAGAAGTGATCGCCCGCTATGCCAACGCGGACGTCGAACGTATCTCGGCGGTCACCTCCGGCGTGAAAGAGATCCGCGAAGCGATCGAGCGTGCGCGGCAGAACCGCAATGCCGGGCGGCGCACCATCCTCTTCGTGGATGAAGTCCACCGCTTCAACAAGAGCCAGCAGGATGCCTTCCTGCCGCATATTGAAGACGGCACGATCTTCTTCATCGGCGCGACCACCGAAAACCCGTCGTTTGAGCTGAACTCGGCGCTGCTTTCCCGCGCGCGCGTTTACCTGCTCAAATCGCTGACGACAGAGGATATCGAAAAGGTTCTTACTCAGGCGATGGACGACAAAGCGCGGGGCTACGGCGGGCAGGATATCGTTCTGCCTGACGACACGCGTCGTGCGATTGCCGAGCTGGTCAACGGCGATGCGCGTCGGGCGCTGAATACGCTGGAAATGATGGCCGATATGGCCGAAGTCGACGATGCCGGAAAGCGGGTGCTGAAGCAGGAGCTGCTCACCGAAATTGCCGGGGAGCGCAGCGCGCGTTTCGATAACAAAGGCGACCGTTTTTACGACCTGATCTCGGCGCTGCATAAGTCCGTGCGCGGCAGCGCGCCGGATGCGGCGCTTTACTGGTACGCGCGCATTATCACTGCGGGCGGCGATCCGTTATACGTCGCGCGTCGCTGCCTGGCGATTGCGTCAGAAGATGTCGGCAATGCCGATCCTCGCGCCATGCAGGTCGCGCTTTCGGCCTGGGACTGCTTCACCCGCGTTGGACCCGCGGAAGGCGAACGTGCCATAGCGCAGGCGATTGTCTATCTGGCCTGCGCGCCGAAAAGCAATGCGGTTTATACCGCCTTCAAAGCGGCGATGTCCGACGCGCGCGAAAGGCCGGACTACGATGTGCCGGTTCATCTGCGTAACGCGCCGACCAGGCTGATGAAAGAGATGGGTTACGGGCAGGAGTATCGCTACGCTCACGACGAACCCAATGCCTACGCTGCCGGGGAGGAATATTTCCCGCAGGAGATGGCACAAACGCGCTATTATCACCCCACAAACAGAGGTCTTGAGGGCAAGATTGGTGAAAAGCTCACCTGGCTCGCCGGACAGGATCAAAATAGCCCTATAAAACGCTACCGTTAGTTCAATCGTTGCGGTAATGTTGGCAATGTATCCTTGTGGCCGCAGGCTGTGGTCACATTTTCCTATTTTAATTCGATAAGCACAGGATAAGCATGCTCGATCCCAATCTGCTGCGTAATGAGCCAGACGCAGTCGCTGAAAAACTGGCACGCCGGGGCTTTAAGCTGGATGTAGATAAGCTGCGCGCTCTTGAAGAGCGTCGTAAAGTTCTGCAGGTACAAACTGAAAATCTGCAGGCAGAGCGTAACTCTCGATCGAAATCCATCGGCCAGGCGAAAGCGCGCGGGGAAGATATTGAGCCATTACGCCTGGAAGTGAACAAACTGGGTGAAGAACTGGATCAGGCGAAAGCTGAGCTGGACGTTCTTCAGGCCGAAATTCGTGATATTGCCCTGGCTATCCCGAATATTCCTGACGACAGCGTGCCTGTCGGCAAAGATGAAAACGACAACGTTGAAGTGAAACGCTGGGGCACGCCTCGTGAGTTTGACTTCGAGGTGCGCGATCACGTGACGCTGGGCGAAATGCACGCGGGCCTGGACTTTGCGGCAGCGGTTAAGCTGACCGGCTCTCGCTTCGTGGTGATGAAAGGCCAGATTGCCCATCTGCACCGTGCGCTGGCGCAGTTCATGCTGGATCTGCACACCGAGCAGCACGGTTACAGCGAAACCTACGTACCGTATCTGGTTAACCACGATACGCTTTACGGTACGGGCCAGCTGCCGAAATTTGCCGGCGATCTGTTCCATACCCGTCCGCTGGACGAAGAAGCAGACAGCAGCAACTACGCGCTGATCCCAACCGCTGAAGTGCCGCTGACTAACCTCGTGCGTGATGAGATCATTGACGAAGACGACCTGCCAATCAAACTGACGGCGCACTCTCCGTGCTTCCGTTCTGAAGCCGGTTCTTACGGTCGCGACACGCGCGGTCTGATCCGTATGCACCAGTTCGACAAGGTTGAGATGGTGCAGATCGTTCGTCCTGAAGAATCCATGGACGCGCTGGAAGAGATGACCGGCCACGCTGAGAAAGTGCTGGAGCTGCTGGGTCTGCCGTACCGTCGTATGGCGCTGTGTACCGGTGATATGGGCTTTGGCGCCTGCAAGACCTTCGATCTGGAAGTGTGGGTGCCTGCGCAGAACACCTACCGTGAAATCTCCTCCTGCTCTAACGTCTGGGATTTCCAGGCGCGCCGCATGCAGGCTCGCTGCCGCAGCAAATCTGACAAGAAAACCCGTCTGGTGCATACCCTGAACGGTTCTGGTCTGGCTGTAGGCCGTACGCTGGTTGCCGTGCTGGAAAACTACCAGCAGGCAGACGGTCGTATTGAGATCCCTGAAGTGCTGCGTCCATACATGAAAGGCCAGCAGTACATCGGCTAATATTTGTCTTAAAACAAAAAAGCGCCTCAGGGCGCTTTTTTTATGCCTTTGATTTGATACGAAGCAATAACCTCTCCCTCTAAAGTAGTAATACTCCTCCGAATGAAAGTCAGCACAAAAAGCTGATAACGAAGATATTCGTTATATATAAAACTACATAGCGGTATGCGCCGCCTCTCTTTTCTTTGTGAGCAACCAAAGTGAGTCTCTATGAAAATCAACGCGCCTGAAGCATTAATGGCTGCAGAGGTCACTCGCCGTGGGTTGATGAAAACCACGGCCATAGGTGGCCTGGCCGTAGCCAGCAGTGCCTTCACGCTCCCCTTTACCCGACTGGCGTCGGCGGCAGAGGCTCTGTCTCCGGCCACTTCGCCGGAAAAAGTGGTGTGGAGTGCCTGTACCGTCAACTGCGGTAGCCGTTGTCCGCTACGTATGCATGTGGTGGATGGTGAAATTAAATATGTCGAAACCGACAATACCGGGGACGATAACTACGAAGGGTTACATCAGGTCCGTGCCTGCCTGCGTGGTCGCTCCATGCGTCGTCGTGTCTATAATCCGGACCGCCTGAAATACCCGATGAAGCGCGTCGGTAAGCGCGGGGAAGGGAAGTTCGAGCGAATTAGCTGGGATGAAGCCTACGACATCATCGCCACCAATATGCAGCGCCTTATCAAAGAGTACGGTAACGAATCTATCTACCTTAACTACGGTACCGGGACGCTTGGCGGCACGCTGACCCGCTCCTGGCCACCGGGAAAAACGCTGGTGGCGCGCCTGATGAACTGCTGCGGCGGTTATCTCAATCACTATGGCGACTACTCCTCGGCGCAGATCGCGGCAGGGCTGAACTACACCTACGGCGGCTGGGCTGACGGCAACAGCCCGTCCGATATCGAAAACAGTAAGCTGGTCGTCCTGTTCGGTAACAACCCGGGTGAAACCCGCATGAGCGGCGGCGGGGTGACCTACTACCTCGAACAGGCCCGCGCTAAATCCAATGCCCGCATGATCATCATCGATCCGCGCTATACCGACACCGGTGCCGGACGCGAAGATGAGTGGATCCCCATTCGTCCGGGTACCGATGCGGCGCTGGTCTCCGCCCTGGCGTGGGTGATGATCACAGAGAACCTTGTCGATCAGCCTTTCCTGGATAAATACTGCGTTGGCTATGACGAGAAAACTCTGCCAGCCAGTGCGCCGGCAAACGGTCACTACAAGGCGTATATCCTCGGTCAGGGCAGCGATGGTGTAGCAAAAACGCCGGAATGGGCGTCCACCATCACCGGCATCCCGCCAGAGCGTATCGTTCAGCTGGCGCGTGAGATTGGCTCAGCCAAACCGGCCTACATCAGCCAGGGCTGGGGGCCGCAGCGTCATGCGAACGGTGAAATCGCGACCCGAGCCATCTCCATGCTCTCCATTCTGACCGGCAACGTCGGCATTCACGGCGGTAACACCGGCGCGCGTGAAGGCTCATATGAAGTGCCGTTCGAACGTATGCCGACGCTGGATAACCCGGTTCAGACCAGCATCTCCATGTTTATGTGGACCGATGCGATCGAACGGGGTCCGGAAATGACCGCCCTGCGCGACGGCGTACGCGGCAAAGACAAGCTGGACGTGCCGATCAAGATGATCTGGAACTATGCCGGTAACTGTCTCATTAACCAGCATTCAGAAATCAACCGCACCCATGAAATCCTGCAGGATGACAAGAAGTGCGAGATGATTGTAGTGATCGACTGCCACATGACCTCCTCGGCGAAATATGCCGATATCCTGCTACCGGACTGCACCGCCTCTGAGCAGATGGATTTCGCGCTGGACGCCTCCTGCGGCAACATGTCCTACGTGATCTTTACTGACCAGGCTATTAAACCGCGCTTCGAGTGCAAAACCATCTATGAGATGACCTCTGAGCTGGCGAAACGTCTTGGCGTTGAGCAGCAGTTTACCGAGGGACGTACTCAGGAAGGGTGGATGCGCCATCTGCATGAACTCTCCCGCAAGGCGATCCCGGACCTCCCTGACTTTGATACCTTCCGCAAGCAGGGGATGTACAAACAGCGCGATCCGGAAGGGCACCACGTGGCGTACAAAGCGTTCCGTGAAGATCCACAGGCGAACCCGCTGACCACGCCGTCGGGCAAAATCGAAATCTACTCCGAAGAGCTGGCAAAAATCGCGTCGACCTGGGAGCTGCCGGAAGGGGACGTTATCGATCCGCTGCCGATCTACACGCCAGGTTTCGAAAACTACAACGATCCTCTGACGGCGAAATTCCCGCTGCAGCTGACCGGTTTCCACTACAAAGCGCGCGTGCACTCCACCTACGGCAACGTCGACGTGCTGAAAGCCGCCTGCCGTCAGGAGATGTGGATCAACCCGATGGATGCTAAAGCACGCGGCATCAGCAATGGCGATCGCGTACGCATCTTCAACGGTCGCGGCGAGGTGCACATTGAGGCCAAAGTGACGCCGCGCATGATGCCAGGCGTGGTGGCGCTAGGGGAAGGGGCCTGGTACAGCCCTGATGCCAACCGCATCGACCAGGCGGGCAGTATTAACGTGCTGACCACGCAGCGTCCGTCGCCGCTGGCGAAGGGCAACCCATCCCACACAAACCTTGTCCAGGTTGAAAAGGTTTAAGGAGTAGCCGATGACAACCCAGTATGGATTTTTTATTGATTCCAGCCGTTGCACCGGGTGCAAAACCTGCGAGCTGGCCTGTAAAGATTACAAAGACCTGACCCCGGACGTCAGTTTCCGCCGCATCTACGAATACGCCGGAGGTGACTGGCAGGAAGATAACGGCGTCTGGCATCAGAACGTCTTTGCGTACTACCTGTCGATTGCCTGTAACCACTGTGAAGATCCGGCATGTACCAAGGTCTGCCCGAGCGGAGCGATGCATAAGCGTGAAGACGGTTTTGTGGTGGTGGATGAAGATGTCTGTATCGGCTGCCGCTACTGCCATATGGCCTGTCCGTACGGTGCGCCACAGTACAATGCCGCTAAAGGCCATATGACCAAATGCGACGGCTGCCACACCCGCGTGGCGGATGGCAAAAAGCCGATTTGCGTCGAGTCCTGTCCGCTGCGCGCGCTGGACTTTGGTCCCATTGAAGAGCTGCGTCAAAAACATGGTCAGCTTGCCGCCGTGGCGCCGCTGCCGTCTGCGCACTTCACGAAGCCAAGTATTGTGATTAAACCTAACGCCAACAGCCGTCCTACAGGTGACACCACCGGCTACCTGGCAAATCCGAAGGAGGTGTGAGATGGGAAGTGGATGGCATGAATGGCCGCTGATGATCTTCACGGTCTTTGGTCAGTGCGTGGCGGGCGGTTTCATTGTGCTCGCGCTGGCGTTGTTAAAAGGGAACCTCAATGCTGAACAGCAGCAGCGTCTGGTGTTGAGCATGTTTGGCCTGTGGGTGCTGATGGGACTTGGCTTTATTGCCTCAACGCTGCACCTGGGCTCGCCGATGCGCGCGTTTAACTCCCTGAACCGCGTGGGGGCCTCATCACTGAGTAACGAGATTGCCAGTGGCGCAATTTTCTTTGCCGTCGGTGGTCTGGGCTGGCTGCTGGCCGTGCTTAAGAAATTACCTGCGGGTCTGCGCAGCCTGTGGCTGATCGTGACCATGGTGCTGGGCGTGGTGTTCGTGTGGATGATGGTGCGTGTTTATAACACTATCGATACCGTTCCCACCTGGTACAACGTCTGGACGCCGATGAGCTTCTTCCTGACGATGTTTATCGGCGGGCCGCTGCTGGGCTACCTGCTGCTGCGCGTGGCGGGCGTAGACGGGTGGGCAATGCGTTTGCTGCCCGCTGTTTCGCTGCTGGCGCTGGTAGTGAGTGCGATGGTCGCCCTGATGCAGGGTTCTGAACTGGCAACCATTCACAGCTCTATCCAGCAGGCCTCTGCCCTGGTCCCGGACTACGGTTCTCTGATGGCCTGGCGTATCGTTCTGCTGGTCGCCGCGCTGGTATTCTGGATTGCCCCTCAGCTCAAAGGCTATCAGCCTGCGCTGCCGCTGCTGTCACTGGCTTTTGTGCTGGTACTGGTGGGTGAACTGATTGGTCGCGGCGTGTTCTATGGATTGCATATGACCGTTGGTATGGCTGTCGCCAGCTAACGTTGCATTTGGTTATATCAAGCCGGGCCAGAGTGCCCGGCTTTTTCTTTTTTCGATCATGAAATTTTTCGACTGTCGTGTTGTTTTAATTTTGCCCATTAATAAATGAAAACAGAGACATAATTAATATCTATAGCAGGCGTGGCATTAGCAGGATAAGTTTTTTAAATCGACAGGGAACATATTGTGCGAGGCGGCTAAATCAGTGGATTGACTTTGTTTTTGCCAGTGGCATGATGCGCACGAAATCTGAACTTCCTCACGGTTTTTAATCCATGACCACCTATACCCGGCCAGTGCTGCTGTTGCTCTGTGGCCTGCTTCTGTTGACCCTGGCGATCGCAGTGTTAAATACGCTCGTCCCGCTTTGGCTCGCCCATGAAAACTTACCGACCTGGCAGGTGGGTATGGTCAGCTCGTCCTTTTTTACCGGGAACCTGCTTGGTACGCTGGTGACCGGGAGCCTGATTAAGCGCTTTGGCTTTAACCGCAGCTATTATCTGGCCTCGCTGATTTTCGCCGCCGGGTGTGCCGGGCTGGGCCTGATGGTCGGCTTCTGGAGCTGGATGGCATGGCGCTTTATCGCTGGCGTAGGCTGCGCGATGATTTGGGTGGTGGTTGAAAGTGCGCTGATGTGCAGCGGCACCTCCCGCAACCGCGGACGCCTGCTGGCGGCCTATATGATGGTTTACTACGTCGGCACCGTGCTGGGACAACTGATGGTCAGCAAGCTGCCAACCGACCTGATGAGCGTTCTGCCGTGGGTAACGGGCATGGTGCTGGCCGCGATCCTGCCGCTGCTCTTCACGCGCATTGTGAACCAGAACAGCGAGCATCAGGAAGCGACACACGTCTGGCCAATGCTCAGACTCCGTCAGGCGCGTCTGGGCGTTAACGGCTGCATTATCTCGGGGATTGTACTGGGCTCGCTCTATGGCCTGATGCCGCTCTATCTGAATCATCAGGGCGTCAGCGATTCCGGAATTGGCTTCTGGATGGCGGTCATGGTAAGCGCGGGTATTGTCGGGCAGTGGCCGATTGGCCGTCTGGCGGATCGTTTCGGTCGTCTGCTGGTGCTGCGCGTTCAGGTCTTCGTGGTTATCATGGGATGCCTTGCCATGCTCAGCAACGCCGCGATGGCGCCTGCGCTGTTTATTCTCGGGGCCGCCGGCTTTACGCTCTATCCGGTTGCGATGGCCTGGGCCTGTGAGAAAGTAGAACATCACCAGCTGGTGGCAATGAACCAGGCGCTGTTACTGAGCTATACCATCGGCAGTTTATTAGGGCCGACGTTTACCGCGATGCTGATGCAGAATTACTCTGATAATTTATTGTTTATCATGATCGCCAGCGTATCGTTTATTTATCTCTTAATGCTGCTGCGCAAAGTGGGCGAACACCCAACGCCTGTGGCTCATGCCTGATGAATTAAAAGCCTGTCGATGACAGGCTTTTTTGTCCCTGTCACAACTCAGAGTTTTACTTATTGTTTGTTTATTGCGCCAGACGATAATTCATGTGAGTCCTACCACTATAAGGCATCAATCATGTCTACTCGTCGTTTTTCCACTACCGCACTTGCCGTAGTGTTGTCTTTAACGTTTGCAACGGCTCCGGTCATGGCTAATCCTGGAAACGGGAATGGCAATGGTCACGGAAACGGTGGCGGACAGGGTAACAGCGGCAGTCATGGTAACGGGAATTCTGGTAACCATGGCAATAAGCAAAATAACGGTCAGGATAATCCTGGAAAATCGGATAAGAGCGTTAAAAGCAGTAAAGATGTCGGTAGCGATGTCGACGCTCGCGTGAGTTTCGATCATGCCCGCCATCTGGCCGTGAATTACGGCTTAACGGGCTATAAGTCACTGCCTCCGGGGATCGCAAAAAACCTGGCGCGCGGTAAACCACTGCCTCCAGGTATTGCGAAGAAGGCCGTGCCAGCCTCAATGCTGGGTCAGCTTCCTTCCTATCCAGGCTATGAGTGGCGGGTAGTGGGTGACGACCTGGTCTTAATTGCGCTGAGTACAGCTATTGTGACGTCCGTTATTAACGGCGTCTTTAAATAGAATATAAAAAGGCCCGGTTCTCACCGGGCCTTTCTTTAATACATTACCTTGTGGCCGTACTGTTCAAGAATACCTTTGACGCGTTCCATCGTCTCTTTCTTCGGCGGCTTCACGCCATCGAGTTTGTACTCTTCACCCATTGCCACCCACTTATGTTTACCCAGCTCGTGATAGGGCAGAAGCTCGATTTTCTCGACGTTGCCCATATCGCGAGTAAATTCCCCGAGGCGGTGCGCGGAGTCGTCGTCGTCTGACCAGCCAGGCACCACCACGTAGCGGATCCAGGTTTTAATGCCTTTATCGGCAATGTATTTGGCAAATTCCAGCGTGCGGTGGTTTGAAACACCAACGAGGTTCTGGTGGATCTCATCGTTCATCTGTTTGAGATCGAGCATCACCAGATCGGTCACTTCGAGCAACTCGTCGATAACCGGATCGTAGCGACGTACAAAGCCGTTGGTATCGAGACAGGTATGAATGCCTTCTTTGCGGCAGGCGCGGAACCAGTCGCGGACAAATTCAGCCTGCAGAATGGCTTCACCGCCGGATGCGGTGACGCCGCCGCCGGAGGCGTTCATAAAGTGGCGATAGGTCACCACCTCTTTCATCAGATCGTCGACGGTGACTTCTTTACCGCCGTGCGTGTCCCAGGTGTCGCGGTTATGGCAGTACAGGCAGCGCATCAGGCAGCCCTGGAAAAAAGTGATAAAGCGGATACCCGGGCCATCGACGGTGCCACAGGATTCAAAGGAGTGAATACGACCAATAGTTGACATTGCGGTGATATCTCCATCATCGGCCCGTCCCGGGCCTGTGTATGCACAGCTCAAAGCCGGCTGTGTTAAGTCTGTTTTGGCTGTTATCCATTCAGTATAGATAGCGGACAAAAGAGACTGAGGTGGAGAGGGTGCTAAAAAGGCCCCACTGACGTGGAGCCTTTATTGTACGCTTGTTAACGCGTGATTTCAGTCAATTCCACTTACATGGACTGAGTGAAAGTACGGGTGATAACGTCCTGCTGCTGTTCTTTAGTCAGGGAGTTAAAACGTACTGCGTAGCCAGATACGCGGATGGTCAACTGAGGATATTTCTCAGGGTGTTCCATCGCGTCGAGCAGCATTTCACGGTTCATAACGTTCACGTTCAGGTGCTGACCACCTTCGATGGACGCTTCGTGGTGGAAGTAACCATCCATCAGACCCGCGAGGTTAGTTTTACGCACTTCGTCGTCTTTACCCAGTGCGTTTGGCACGATAGAGAAGGTGTAAGAGATACCATCTTTCGCGTAAGCAAACGGCAGTTTAGCAACGGAGGTCAGAGAGGCAACCGCACCTTTCTGGTCACGACCGTGCATTGGGTTAGCACCTGGGCCGAATGGCGCGCCAGCACGACGACCGTCTGGGGTGTTACCGGTTTTCTTACCATACACAACGTTAGAGGTGATGGTCAGAACAGACTGAGTCGGGATAGCGTTACGGTAGGTAGTCAGTTTCTGAATTTTCTTCATGAAACGTTCTACCAGGTCAACCGCCATGTCATCAACGCGAGAGTCGTTGTTACCAAACTGCGGATATTCACCCTCGATTTCGAAGTCTACAGCCAGGCCGTCTTCGTCACGAATTGGTTTAACTTTCGCATATTTGATTGCAGACAGGGAGTCAGCAGCAACGGACAGACCAGCGATACCACACGCCATGGTGCGGATAACGTCACGGTCGTGCAGCGCCATCAGAGAGGCTTCGTAGCTGTACTTGTCGTGCATGTAGTGGATAACGTTCAGCGCAGTGACGTACTGTTTAGCCAGCCAGTCCATGAAGTGATCCATGCGGTCCATGACTTCATCGAAGTTCAGAACGTCGCCTTTGATCGGCTCAGACTTAGGACCAACCTGCATTTTCAGTTTTTCATCAACGCCGCCGTTGATTGCGTACAGCATGGTTTTCGCCAGGTTTGCACGCGCACCGAAGAACTGCATTTGTTTACCAACAACCATTGGGCTTACGCAGCAAGCGATAGCGTAATCGTCGTTGTTGAAGTCCGGACGCATCAGGTCATCGTTCTCGTACTGCAGAGAAGAGGTGTCGATGGACACTTTAGCGGCGAATTTCTTGAAGTTCAGAGGCAGTTTTTCAGACCACAGAACGGTGATGTTTGGCTCCGGAGAAGGACCCATGGTGTACAGGGTGTTCAGGAAGCGGAAGCTGTTTTTGGTTACCAGAGTACGGCCGTCAACGCCCATACCACCGATGGATTCTGTTGCCCAGATTGGGTCACCGGAGAACAGCTCATCGTATTCTGGAGTACGCAGGAAGCGAACCATACGCAGTTTCATGACCAGGTGGTCAATCATTTCCTGAGCGTCTTGCTCGGTGATTTTGCCTGCTTTGATATCACGTTCGATGTACGCATCCAGGAAGGTGGATACGCGACCGAAGGACATTGCTGCACCGTTCTGAGACTTAACTGCGGCCAGGTAGCCGAAGTAGGTCCACTGGATAGCTTCCTGAGCGTTGGTAGCAGGACCAGAGATATCGCAGCCATATTTAGCCGCCATCTCTTTGATCTGACCCAGCGCGCGGTGCTGTTCAGCGATTTCTTCACGCAGACGGATAGTCGCTTCCAGGTTTACGCCGTTTTCCAGATCGGACTGCAGAGACACGAACTGAGCGTATTTGTCTTTCATCAGGAAGTCGATACCGTACAGCGCAACGCGACGGTAGTCACCGATGATACGGCCACGGCCATACGCATCTGGCAGACCAGTCAGAACGCCAGATTTACGGCAGTTCAGAATGTCTTTGGTGTAAACATCGAATACACCCTGGTTGTGGGTTTTGCGGTATTCGGTGAAGATTTTTTTCAGCATTGGGTCCAGCTCGCGGTTATACGCTTTGCAGGAACCTTCAACCATTTTAATACCACCGAACGGGATGATTGCGCGTTTCAGTGGTGCTTCAGTCTGCAGACCAACGATTTTCTCAAGGGCTTTGTTGATATAGCCAGCATCGTGAGAAGTGATGGTGGAAGCAACGGAGGTGTCAAAATCAACTGGCGCGTGAGTGCGGTTTTCCAGTTTAACGCCTTCCATTACGCTGTCCCACAGCTTGGTGGTCGCGTCAGTTGCGCCAGCCAGGAAGGATTCGTCACCTTCATACGGGGTATAGTTTTTCTGAATGAAGTCACGTACGTTTACTTCATTCTGCCAGTCACCTTTCGCAAAACCTTCCCAGGCTGTGGCTAACTTTTCATTAAGCTCGGACATGTAACACCTACCTTCTTAAGTGGATTTTTTATTTACTGCCTGAGAAAACCATCAATGATGATCGTCGCCACGCAGGTAAATGACCCAGTATGTCAACCCAACTAACAGACCCCCACCGATAATGTTCCCGATAGTGACAGGGATCAGGTTATCAGTAATGAAATTCATAATAGTCAGGTGAGAGAAACTTTCCGGGGATGAACCAACTGCGGTCCAGAACTCCGGGCTCGCAAAGTCGCGGATAACAATGCCCATTGGGATCATGAACATATTCGCGATACTGTGCTCAAAGCCGCTGGCAACGAACATCGCAACCGGCAGAACCATAATTAAGGCTTTGTCCATCAGGCTACGACCCGAGTAGCTCATCCATACAGCCAGGCAGACCATCAGGTTAGCGAGGATGCCGAGAGCAACGGCTTCGATAAATGTGTGGTGCATTTTGTGGTCGGCGGTTTGCAGGACGTTAAGGCCCCAGCCACCGTTGGCGGTCATGTACTCGCCAGAAAGCCACATCAACAAAACAAAGAGCAGACAGCCAACCAGGTTACCCACGTAGACGTTAAGCCAGTTACGTGCCAGCTGACCCCAGGTAATTCTTCCGCTGGCCTTGGCCACGACAATCAGCACCGTTGAGGTGAAGAGGTCGGCGCCGCAGATGACGCAGAGAATCAGACCCAGAGAGAAGCAAATGCCGCCAATCAGTTTGGCCATGCCGAAAGGCATTCCGGCTGTACCGGTGGTGGCGGTGATGTAGAAGACGAAAGCGATAGAGATGAACACACCAGCCGTGATCGCCAGATAGAACGTCTTCATCGGGTGTTTCGTTGCTTTATAGACACCCGCTTCTTCGGCAACTTTAGCCATTGCAGCGGGGAGTAAAAGATCAAAAGGGTTGTCAGCTTTCACACTAACTCTCTCTTTATTAAGTCGGCGACGAGATACTAACAAAGCATTATAGAAGAGAAATTGATATAGATCATATCTCGCCTGGCTTATAGGCCCGCAGTGTGTATGGTTTTACGACAAATGCGGAGTAAGTATTTGATTATCCGTATAAAAATAAATTTTAAAAGTTATGAAAAGAGTTGAATTTTTTCGTTCAGCCACCTCTGAAGCAGTTAATTAATATGGAGTATTAACCATAAAAAGTAACAGTAAAGCCCAGATCAATATTATTATATTTACCCGTATTTAACTTTATTATTACAATCAACAATCATTGCCGAAGAAAATAAAAAACGGGGCAATGAAATTGCCCCGTAATATAGCCCAGACGATTGAATACGCCTACTACTGGTAATGTTATGTGCGCTTATTTTGACCAGTAAGCGGCTTTTGCTTTCTGCAGCTTTTCGTAGGCCTTCAGAAGTGACTGATGCGCCGGGAAGGCTTTCAGATCGCTATCAACAGCCTGCAGGCCATAGAACGGCGCTTCGCCGCTCAGGGCCGCGCTGGCTGCTTCTACGGCTTCAGCACCGTACATACGCACGAAAGCATTCAGGTATTGCAGCGGTTCGCGATCCTCTTCCTGTGCAAGCAGCAGCAGGGTTTGCAGGCAACGGTAATAGTTGGTGCGCTCGGCAGAGAAGACCGACTGGTTGAATTCCATGGTCCACTCGGTCCAGGCCAGAGCCTGATCCAAATCGCCACCCGCCAGGGCCAGCATTGCTTTCAGCTCACCAATACGCAGGGTATACCAGCCGTTGTCTTTACCGGTCGCCAGACCCAGCAGTTCGCGTACGCGGGTGAAGTCATCGTGGCCTTCTTCGTCCAGTTGGGCGATCAGGTTCAGGTAATCTTCTTTCTCCCATTCGCTGCCCGGCAGTGCCAGCAGCGTTTCGCGCAGGTGCGCACCCATGCTGTTATTCGCCAGCCACAGATCTTCAGCAGGGTAGATGTCGGACATGCCCGGAACAATAATGCGGCACGCGTAGACGCCAAGATGTTCGTAGTCGGCAATATACACTTCCTGATCTTCCGAGTTGAAGATCGCCATCAGCGTGGCGAACTCTTCTTCCGTGGTTCCGGCAAAGCTCCAGTCCACGAACGGATAGTCGGCGTCCTGCTTGAACATATCCCAGGAAATTAAGCCGCTGGAATCGATGAAGTGGGTTTCGAGGTTGGTATGCTCGGCCACTTCTTCGTCGTCAAACGTTGGCGGCGTAAACACGTCGAGATCTTTCAGGCTACGGCCCTGCAGCAGTTCGGTAACGGTACGCTCCAGCGCCACGCCGAAGTCAGGGTGCGCGCCGAAGGAGGCGAAGCAGGTGCCGTTGGTTGGGTTAAACAGCACGACGCAGATGACCGGGTACTTACCGCCCAGAGAGCCGTCATAGGCAAAGATTGGGAAACCTTCTGCTTCCAGTTTGGCGATGGATTCCACCACGCCCGGGTAGCGCGCCAGCACCTCTGCCGGAATTTCAGGCAGGCTGATGGATTCAGCGATGATGCGGTTTTTGATGTGGCGTTCAAAGACTTCAGACAGACCCTGCACGCGCGCTTCATTGCGGGTATTACCGGCGGACATACCGTTGGACACATACAGGTTGCCGACGATGTTCATCGGGATATAGACGGTCTGCTCGTCAGACTGACGGGTAAACGGCAGGGCGCAGATACCGCGATCCTCGTTACCGGACTGCAGATCGATCAGCATGCTGGCGGTCAGTTCGTTGTCCGGATCGTAGAAGGCACGCAGGCGCGCGTCGAGAATACCTGTCGGCAGTTCGTCATCTTCGGTCAGCGGGAACCATTTTTCATTCGGATAGTGAACGAACGGGCCGTTAGCGATGGTCTCGCCCAGCCAGAAGTCAGCGAAGAAATAGTTGGTGGACAGACGCTCAAAATACTCACCCAGCGCGGAGGCCAGTGCCGCTTTTTTTGTCGCGCCTTTACCGTTGGTAAAGCACAGGGCACACTCTTTGTCGCGAATATGCACGGACCAGACATGAGGCACCGGATTGAGCCAGGAGGCTTCTTCGATGTTAAAACCCAGGTCGGTCAGTTTCTGCTGGAAGCGAGCGATGGAATCTTCCAGGGCGGCGTCTTTGCCGGGGATAAACGTTTGAGTCATGGCGGTCACTTTTATCGTACGTAAAGCGCGCAATGATACGGGTTTTGCGTGACGGGTGCTATCTTCGGCGAAAATAAATGGCTGGACTATGCTTAGTGGCAGTAACTGACTGTTAAGGCATAGAAAAATGAAAGCATTTGATCTCCAGCGGATGGCGTTTGATAAAGTTCCTCCTGAATTTCTGGGCGAAGTGGCGCTGCGCAGCCTGTATACCTTCGTACTTGTCTTCCTGTTTCTTAAAATCACCGGCCGTCGCGGCGTACGGCAGATGTCGCTCTTTGAGGTGTTGATTATTCTGACGCTGGGTTCAGCGGCGGGGGACGTCGCCTTCTATGATGATGTGCCGATGGTGCCGGTGTTTATCGTTTTTGTCTCACTGGCGCTACTTTATCGTCTTGTCATGTGGCTGATGTCGAAAAGCGAAAAGCTGGAAGATCTGCTTGAAGGGAAGCCGGTCGTTATCGTCGAGGACGGACAGCTGGCCTGGGAAAATGTACAAAGCGCCAATATGACCGAGTTTGAGTTCTTTATGGAGCTACGCCTGAATAGCGTTGAACAGCTCGGGCAGGTGCGTCTGGCGATCATGGAAACTAACGGGCAGATCAGCGTTTATTACTATTCTGACGACGAGGTGAAGCCGGGGCTGTGTATCCTGCCGGATATGCTCATTGAGCGTTTCAGAACGGTGCCTGAATCAGGCGAGTATGCTTGCGTAAGATGTAGCCATGTTGTGGCGATGCAGCCGGGGGATCGTCAATTATGCCCTCGCTGTGCAAATCCGGAATGGACGAAGGTTAGCCGGGCCAAACGCATCACCTGACAGCCATTTTGTCGGTTTTGTCTTAACGAGGCGGCAGATTGTTTTGTGTGACGCGGGGCACATTTCACGGGTCATAAGTTTTAGACATTGCGGCGCGTGTCACTGAATGATAAAACCGATATCCACAGTTATAACTTATGGCTTTTAGCGTGGTGAGGGGAAATGGCTCAAGTCTTTAATTTCAGTTCAGGTCCGGCAATGTTGCCGGCAGACGTGCTTAAACAGGCTCAACAGGAACTTTGTGACTGGAACGGTCTCGGTACGTCGGTGATGGAAATCAGCCACCGGGGTAAAGAGTTTATTCAGGTGGCGGAAGAGGCAGAAAAGGATTTTCGCGATCTGCTGAATATTCCCTCGAACTACAAAGTATTGTTCTGTCACGGCGGTGGACGCGGCCAGTTTGCGGGTATTCCGCTGAATATCCTCGGTGACAAAACGACGGCTGACTACGTTGATGCGGGTTACTGGGCAGCAAGCGCCATCAAAGAAGCGCATAAATACTGCACGCCGAATGTGATCGACGCCAAAGTGACCGTTGACGGTCTGCGCGCCGTGAAGCCAATGCGCGAGTGGCAGCTTTCTGATAATGCAGCGTATCTGCACTACTGCCCGAACGAAACCATTGACGGGATTGCCATCGACGAGACGCCAAACTTCGGCAGCGATGTCGCGGTTGCCGCTGACTTCTCCTCCACCATTCTGTCTGCGCCAATTGACGTCAGCCGTTATGGCGTGATCTACGCGGGCGCACAGAAAAATATCGGCCCTGCAGGCCTGACGATTGTTATCGTGCGTGAAGACCTGCTGGGTAAAGCACATACATCCTGCCCGTCGATTCTCGATTACACCGTGCTGAACGATAACGATTCTATGTTCAACACCCCACCCACGTTTGCCTGGTATCTCTCCGGCCTGGTCTTCAAATGGCTGAAGCAAAACGGCGGCGTGGCGCAGATGGACAAGGTGAATCAGCTGAAAGCTGAACTGCTGTATGGCGTGATCGACAAGAGCGATTTCTACCGCAACGATGTAGCAAACGCTAACCGTTCCCGCATGAACGTACCGTTCCAGCTGGCGGACAGCAACCTGGACAAAGTGTTCCTGGAAGAGTCCTTCGCGGCAGGTCTGCACGCGCTCAAAGGTCACCGTGTCGTGGGCGGCATGCGTGCCTCCATCTATAACGCGATGCCGCTGGAAGGCGTTAAAGCCCTGACGGATTTCATGATCGACTTCGAACGTCGTCACGGTTAATTTGCTGTTTTTCACCCCCGCAGCGCCCCTGCGGGGTTTTTATTATGTTGAGTTGAGAGTTTAGTTTTCATGGAATCCCTGACGTTACAACCTATCGCGCGGGTAGATGGCACCATCAATCTGCCTGGTTCAAAAAGTGTCTCGAACCGCGCTCTGCTGCTGGCAGCTCTGGCAAACGGCACCACCGTCCTCACAAACCTGCTGGACAGCGATGACGTGCGCCATATGCTCAATGCGCTGAAAGCGTTGGGCGTTCATTACACTCTCTCCGACGATCGTACCCGCTGCGAAGTGACCGGCAACGGCGGCGCGCTGCGCTCGGGTGAAGAGCTTGAGCTTTTTCTGGGCAACGCGGGTACCGCTATGCGCCCGCTGGCGGCGGCCCTGTGCCTGGGAAGCAACAATGTTGTGCTGACCGGCGAGCCGCGCATGAAAGAGCGCCCGATTGGTCACCTGGTGGATGCCCTGCGTCAGGGCGGCGCGCAGATTGACTATCTGGAGCAGGAAAACTATCCGCCACTGCGTCTGCGCGGCGGTTTTACCGGAGGTCACGTCGAGGTTGACGGCAGCGTCTCCAGCCAGTTCCTGACGGCACTGCTGATGACCGCGCCGCTGGCCCCGCAGGATACAGTTATCACGATTAAAGGCGAGCTGGTCTCCAAACCGTACATTGATATCACGCTGCACCTGATGAAAACTTTCGGCGTTGAGGTGGAAAACCAGTCTTATCAGCGCTTCGTGGTGCGCGGGGCACAGCAGTACCAGTCTCCGGGCAACTACCTGGTTGAAGGGGATGCGTCATCCGCGTCCTACTTCCTGGCCGCAGGTGCGATTAAAGGCGGAACGGTAAAAGTGACCGGTATTGGCCGTAACAGCGTGCAGGGCGACATCCGTTTTGCGGACGTGCTGGAAAAAATGGGCGCCATTGTCACCTGGGGCGATGACTTTATCTCCTGTACCCACGGTGAGCTGAACGCCATCGACATGGACATGAACCATATCCCGGATGCGGCGATGACCATTGCCACGGCGGCGCTGTTCGCCAAAGGCACGACCACGCTGCGTAACATCTACAACTGGCGCGTAAAAGAGACGGACCGCCTGTTCGCGATGGCGACAGAGCTGCGAAAAGTCGGTGCCGAGGTGGAAGAGGGCGAAGACTACATTCGCGTCACGCCTCCTGCAAAACTGCAGTTTGCGGAAATCGGAACCTACAACGATCACCGTATGGCGATGTGCTTCTCGCTGGTGGCGCTGTCAGATACGCCTGTCACGATCCTTGACCCGAAATGTACCGCGAAAACCTTCCCGGACTACTTCGAACAGTTGGCACGCATTAGCACGCTGGCCTGATAACGCCTTGCCGCATCACCCGATGCGGCATTTGCTTACGCTTCATTACGAACACCTCCGCTCATTTCTTCTACACTCTGCTTCAATCATTCCGTAATTTGCACGCAAAGGTAACAGTTGCGCACGTTGGCGCGTATAATGCGCGGCGTTCATGTAAACGGTATGCCTTATTTAAGGAGAAAAAGATGACGGCAATTGCCCCGGTAATCACCATTGATGGGCCGAGTGGCGCAGGGAAAGGGACTCTGTGCAAAGCGATGGCGGAAGCATTGCAATGGCATCTTTTAGATTCGGGAGCAATCTATCGCGTGCTGGCGCTGGCCGCGCTGCATCATCACGTGGATGTCGCGTCTGAAGAGGCGCTGGTTCCGCTGGCTGCGCATCTGGATGTGCGCTTCGTGTCAACCGATGGCAACCTGGAAGTCATCCTTGAAGGGGAAGACGTGAGCGGGGAAATCCGTACTCAGGAAGTGGCGAATGCGGCCTCGCAGGTCGCGGCCTTCCCGCGCGTTCGCGAGGCGCTGTTGCGTCGTCAGCGCGCGTTTCGTGAAGCCCCGGGTCTGATCGCGGACGGACGTGATATGGGAACCGTGGTCTTCCCTGATGCACCTGTGAAAATTTTCCTTGACGCCTCTTCGGAAGAACGTGCGCAACGCCGCATGCTTCAGTTGCAGGAAAAGGGGTTTAGTGTTAACTTTGATCGCCTTTTATCCGAGATAAAAGAGCGCGATGACCGCGATCGTAACCGCGCCGTCGCCCCACTTGTTCCAGCAGAAGATGCATTAGTTCTGGATTCAACCAGTTTAACTATTGAGCAAGTGATTGAAAAAGCGCTACAATATGCGCGCCAAAAACTGGCACTCGCGTAATCGCGACCGATTTAGCAGTACCCCCGCTGCAAGGGATTGACGGCGGGTATGTGAAACAACCCCATCCGGCACGGAGCCAGGTGGACGTTAATATTAACCTGAAGATTAAACATGACTGAATCTTTTGCTCAACTGTTTGAAGAATCCTTAAAAGAAATCGAAACCCGCCCGGGTTCCATCGTTCGCGGTGTTGTTGTTGCTATCGACAAAGACGTAGTACTGGTTGACGCCGGTCTGAAATCTGAGTCCGCCATTCCGGCAGAGCAGTTCAAAAACGCCCAGGGCGAGCTGGAAATCCAGGTTGGCGACGAAGTTGACGTTGCTCTGGACGCAGTAGAAGACGGCTTCGGTGAAACCCTGCTTTCTCGTGAGAAAGCGAAACGTCACGAAGCATGGATCACGCTGGAAAAAGCTTACGAAGAAGCTGAAACTGTGGTCGGTGTTATCAACGGCAAAGTTAAAGGTGGCTTCACTGTTGAGCTGAATGGTATTCGTGCGTTCCTGCCAGGTTCTCTGGTAGACGTTCGTCCAGTTCGTGACACTCTGCACCTGGAAGGCAAAGAGCTTGAGTTCAAAGTAATCAAGCTGGACCAGAAGCGTAACAACGTTGTTGTTTCCCGTCGTGCCGTTATCGAATCCGAAAACAGCGCAGAACGCGATCAGCTGCTGGAAAACCTGCAGGAAGGCATGGAAGTCAAAGGTATCGTTAAGAACCTCACTGACTACGGCGCATTCGTTGACCTGGGCGGCGTTGATGGCCTGCTGCACATCACCGACATGGCGTGGAAACGCGTTAAGCACCCAAGCGAAATCGTGAACGTGGGCGACGAAATCACTGTTAAAGTGCTGAAGTTCGACCGCGAGCGTACTCGTGTATCCCTCGGCCTGAAACAGCTGGGCGAAGATCCATGGGTAGCTATCGCTAAGCGTTACCCAGAAGGTACTAAACTGACTGGTCGCGTAACCAACCTGACTGACTACGGCTGCTTCGTTGAAATCGAAGAAGGCGTTGAAGGTCTGGTGCACGTTTCCGAAATGGACTGGACCAACAAAAACATCCACCCATCCAAAGTTGTTAACGTTGGTGATGTAGTGGAAGTGATGGTTCTGGATATCGACGAAGAACGTCGTCGTATCTCCCTGGGCCTGAAACAGTGCAAAAACAACCCATGGCAGCAGTTCGCGGAAACCCACAACAAGGGCGACCGTGTTGAAGGTAAAATCAAGTCTATCACTGACTTCGGTATCTTCATCGGCCTGGACGGCGGCATCGATGGCCTGGTTCACCTGTCTGACATCTCCTGGAACGTTGCAGGCGAAGAAGCAGTTCGTGAATACAAAAAAGGCGACGAAATCGCTGCAGTTGTTCTGCAGGTTGACGCAGAGCGTGAGCGTATCTCCCTGGGCGTTAAACAGCTCGCAGAAGATCCGTTCAACAACTGGGTTGCACTGAACAAGAAAGGCGCAATCGTAAACGGTAAAGTGACTGCAGTTGACGCTAAAGGCGCAACCGTAGAACTGGCTGACGGCGTTGAAGGTTACCTGCGCGCTTCTGAAGCTTCACGTGACCGCGTTGAAGATGCCACTCTGGTTCTGAACGTAGGCGACGACGTTGAAGCTAAGTTCACCGGTGTTGACCGTAAGAACCGTGCAATCAGCCTGTCTGTTCGTGCTAAAGACGAAGCTGATGAGAAAGATGCAATCGCAACTGTTAACAAACAGGAAGATGCAAACTTCTCTAACAACGCAATGGCTGAAGCTTTCAAAGCAGCTAAAGGCGAGTAATATCAGGTTCTCAGCATCAGTTGCGCTGTAACGCATTTACAGCGCGAAGGATGAGGAGCAAACTTGACAGATTGCAGGATTCGTCCTGTAATCAATAACAAAGGGCGGCTACGGCCGCCCTTGTTTAATGAGCTGTTCAGCTAATTGGTTTGAAAGGAACCGGAGGAATCATGACCAAGTCAGAATTGATTGAAAGACTTGCCAGTCAGCAACCGCATATCCCTGCCAAGGCAGTGGAAGATGCCGTAAAAGAGATGCTGGAGCATATGGCCTCCACTCTTGCCCAGGGCGAGCGCATTGAAATCCGCGGTTTCGGTAGTTTTTCTCTGCACTATCGTGCTCCACGTACCGGGCGTAACCCGAAAACTGGCGATAAAGTCGAGCTGGAAGGTAAGTACGTTCCACACTTTAAGCCGGGTAAAGAACTGCGCGATCGCGCCAATATTTACGGCAACTGAGTTTAGCCAGCCGGTTAAACTGGGTTCGAAAGAAAGCACCTGCGGGTGCTTTTTTTGTCTCTGTCGCTTTCATTCTGAAGGTGCCCCGCATTTTTCGTTTCGTTTTCTGCAACCCGTTAAATACCTTGCTGCGCTTGCTGTAAATCGCATCCTTCACACCTGACGACCCGCTCAACCTGCTTGCATACTGCCACCCTGAAACAGGGAGGTAGCAATGGGAATTCCCGCGCTTAGCGTCTGCGCCATTCTGGCGATAGTTCCGTTACTCTGGTTACCTGAACTGCCATCACCTTACACCGTGTGGGTCATGGTGGCTGGCGGGATAGTGATTGCTGCATGGCAAAACCATCGAGTGAAGTATGCTGGTATTACGCTGTTATTTTGTGCGTGGGGCATTCTGGCCGCACAGGAGAGCGTCTGGCCGATGCAGCATTTAACAACGGGGGCCGTGCAGGCCGAGGTAGAGCTCACCGCGACCGACGGCGCCACTCTGCATCAGGGAAACATTCGCCGCGTCGATGGCAAGCGCTGGTGGGCCTCCACCGGCGTAACGCTGTATGGCAATTATCTGCCCCAGAAATCGTGCGCCGGTCAGCGCTGGACCATGACGCTCAGGCTCAGGCCTGCCCATGGCGAACTGAACGACGGCGGATATGATTCTCAGCGCAGCGCTTTTGCCCAACATCAAACCCTAAGCGGGCGCTTCACCCGTGCTGAACTCGTCGATGGGCGCTGCAGCCTGCGAGCGCAATACCTGATGTCACTGCAAAACCGACTTTCGGCTTACCGCTGGGGGGCGGTTATCCTCGGACTGGGAATGGGGGAACGTCTGGATGTGCCCCGGGAAATAAAAGACCTGATGCGTGAAACTGGCACGCTGCATTTGATGGCGATTTCGGGTCTGCATATCGCGCTGGCAGCATCCCTCGTCTGGTTACTCGCACGTGGGCTCCAGTTTTTATTACCCAGCCACCGGGTCCACTGGCAGATGCCTCTCCTGGCCGGGTTGTGCTTTGCCGCTTTCTACGCCTGGCTTACCGGTCTGCAACCTCCTGCGCTACGAACGGCCATCGCGCTTGCTGTGCTTGCCATATTGCGGATCGCGGCCCGTCAATGGTCTCCCTGGCAGGTATGGGGGTGCTGTATCGCGGCGATCCTCATAAGCGATCCCCTAGCCGTACTTTCGCAGAGTCTGGCCCTGTCCGCATTTGCCGTCGCCGCGCTCATTTTCTGGTTTCAGTGGCTGCCTCTTCCTGACTGGCAACGAGCTCGACCTATAAGGCCACTACTGAATCTGCTCCATCTGCAGGTCGGCATGCTGATGCTGCTCATGCCGTTACAGGTCCTGATTTTCCATGGCTTCAGTATCTCCTCCCTGGTCGCGAATCTCTTCGCCGTTCCCCTGGTGACGTTTGTCTCCGTGCCGCTGATCCTGCTCGGTATGCTGCTTCATCTGCTGCCGCTGGCGGCACTGGAAAGCGTCGTCTGGTTCGCAGCAGATAAGTCACTAGCGGGGTTGTTCTGGCTCCTCATGCGCCTGCCTGACGGCTGGCAGAATGTCGACCAACGCTGGCAATACATGACATTACTGCCGTGGTTGAGCATCATTGCCTGGCGTTTTCGCGCATGGAAAACCCTTCCTGCCGTTTGTCTTGCAGGAAGCGTCTTACTGGCATTTCCTCTCTGGCGAACGGCAAAAAGCGAGAGCTGGACGCTGCATATGCTGGACGTGGGGCAGGGGCTGGCCATGGTCATTGAACGACAGGGAAAAGCCATTCTTTATGATACCGGACTCGCCTGGCCGGGCGGGGATAGCGCGCAGCGGTTAATTATTCCCTGGCTGCGCTGGCATCACCTGCGGCCTGAAGGCGTAATTCTCAGTCATGAACACCTCGACCATGCGGGAGGCCTCGCATCGTTGCAAAAAACGTGGCCTGACGTGTGGGTAAGAAGCCCCTTGCGCCAGGCGGGACATCGCCCCTGTTTTCGCGGGCAGAGATGGCAATGGCAGGGACTTACCTTCAGCGTCCACTGGCCCCCTGAAAATTACCCGGCTCAGGGAAACAACCGTTCCTGCGTGGTAAAGGTGGGCGACGGCAAGCAGAGCGTGCTGCTAACAGGGGATATTGAAGCACAAGCGGAACAGGCTATGCTTAGCCATTACTGGCGTTATCTGACGTCCACGCTAATCCAGGTGCCTCATCATGGCAGCAACACTTCGTCTTCATTGCCGCTGGTCCAGCGGGTAGAAGGTCAGATCGCCCTGGATTCAGCAGCCCGCTATAACGCATGGCGATTCCCGTCGACAAAAGTTGTCCGACGTTATCGAAAAGAGGGGTATATCTGGCATGATACTCCTCATTCTGGACAAATATCGGTGACATTCTCGCAACATCACTGGCAAATCCGGCGCTTGCGAGAACAATATTTACCCGTTTGGTATCATCAGTGGTTTGGCGCGCCCGTCGATAACGGGTAGAATATGCGGCTATTTCAACGAATGCTGGTTTTTTGAATGCATAACGACAAAGATCTCTCCACGTGGCAAACCTTCCGCCGACTCTGGCCGATGATTGCGCCCTTTAAAACAGGCCTGATCGTGGCGGGAGTAGCGTTAATCCTCAACGCAGCCAGCGATACTTTTATGCTATCGCTTCTCAAACCGTTACTGGACGACGGTTTTGGTAAAACGGATCGCTCAGTGTTGCTATGGATGCCTCTGGTGGTTATCGGACTGATGATCTTGCGCGGCATCACCAGCTATATCTCCAGCTACTGTATTTCCTGGGTATCCGGGAAAGTGGTGATGACCATGCGCCGTCGCCTGTTCAGTCACATGATGGGGATGCCGGTCTCATTCTTTGATAAGCAGTCTACCGGGACGCTGCTGTCCCGTATTACCTACGACTCAGAGCAGGTTGCCTCCTCGTCATCAAGCGCACTGATCACCGTCGTGCGTGAGGGCGCGTCGATCATTGGCCTGTTCGCAATGATGTTCTATTACAGCTGGCAGCTGTCAATCATCCTTATCGTGCTGGCGCCGGTGGTTTCTATTGCCATCCGTGTCGTTTCAAAGCGCTTCCGCAATATCAGTAAGAATATGCAGAATACGATGGGACAGGTAACGACCAGCGCGGAACAGATGCTGAAAGGACACAAAGAAGTCCTGATTTTTGGCGGTCAGGAAGTCGAAACCCACCGCTTTGACAAAGTCAGCAATAAAATGCGTCTGCAGGGGATGAAAATGGTCTCGGCCTCTTCCATCTCAGATCCGATTATTCAGCTGATTGCCTCCCTGGCACTGGCATTCGTCCTGTATGCAGCAAGCTTCCCGAGCGTCATGGAGACGCTGACGGCGGGTACCATCACAGTGGTCTTCTCCTCTATGATTGCCCTGATGCGTCCGCTGAAATCACTGACGAACGTCAACGCCCAGTTCCAGCGCGGGATGGCCGCCTGCCAGACGTTGTTCAGCATTCTGGATTCCGAGCAGGAAAAAGACGAAGGTACACGCGAAATTGAGCGCGCCCGTGGCGATGTCGAATTCCGCAACGTTACCTTCGCCTACCCTGGTCGTGAAACGCCGGCGCTGCGTAATATCAATCTGTCCATTCCGGCGGGTAAAACTGTGGCGCTGGTGGGGCGTTCCGGCTCGGGTAAATCGACCATTGCCAGCCTGATCACCCGTTTCTACGATATTAACGAAGGTGAGATCCTGTTAGACGGTCATGACCTGCGGGAATATACCCTGCAGTCGCTGCGTAATCAGGTGGCGCTGGTTTCCCAGAACGTGCACCTGTTCAACGATACCGTGGCTAACAACATTGCCTATGCGCGCACGGATGAGTACAGCCGCGAGCAGATTGAGAACGCCGCGCGGATGGCCTACGCAATGGACTTTATCAACAAGATGGATAACGGTCTGGATACGATAATCGGTGAGAATGGGGTACTGCTCTCCGGTGGTCAGCGTCAGCGTATCGCCATTGCGCGTGCGCTGCTGCGTGACAGCCCGATTCTGATTCTGGACGAAGCGACTTCGGCGCTGGATACGGAATCTGAACGCGCTATTCAGTCGGCACTGGATGAACTGCAAAAGAACCGTACCTCGCTGGTGATTGCGCACCGCCTGTCGACTATCGAGCAGGCTGACGAAATCGTCGTGGTTGAGGACGGCATCATTGTTGAACGCGGAAGCCATGCTGATTTGCTGGAACACCGCGGCGTTTACGCCCAGCTTCATAAGATGCAGTTTGGCGAATGATTGCACGCATCTGGTCCGGTGAATCCCCGCTGTGGCTGCTGCTTTTGCCGCTCTCCTGGCTATACGGCCTGGTGAGCGGCACAATCCGTCTGCTTTACCGTCTGGGGCTGAAGCGTGCCTGGCGCGCGCCGGTTCCGGTTGTGGTTGTCGGTAATCTTACGGCGGGTGGCAACGGTAAAACGCCGGTGGTGATCTGGCTGGTGGAGCAATTGCAAAAACGCGGCATCCGCCCGGGGGTGGTATCGCGCGGATATGGTGGTAAAGCGGCGCGTTATCCGCTGCTGCTGACGGCGGAAACCACGACCGCCGAAGCGGGTGATGAACCGGTATTGATTTTCCAGCGTACCGGCGCACCGGTTGCGGTCTCCCCGGTGCGCAGCGACGCCGTTCAGGCACTGCTTGCCGAACACGCGGTGCAAATCATTATCACTGACGATGGCCTGCAGCATTACGCCCTGGCGCGTGATAAAGAGATTGTGGTCATCGACGGCGTTCGCCGTTTTGGTAACGGCTGGTGGTTACCTGCAGGGCCCATGCGCGAACGCGCTTCGCGTCTTAAGTCCGTTGATGCGGTGATCGTGAACGGGGGGGAGGCGAAAACGGGTGAAATCCCGATGTACCTTCAGCCGGGTCTGGCGATCAACCTGGTGACGGGGGAACGTCGGTCGGTTGCGGAGCTGCCTTCACTGGTGGCGATGGCGGGGATTGGCCATCCGCCACGCTTCTTCGCGACGCTGGAACAGTGTGGTGCCCGGCTGGAAAAACGCGTTCCGCTGGCCGACCATCAGGCGCTGGTGGAAGGGCAGGTAGACGCCCTGACCGTACCCGGACAGGCGCTGATCATGACCGAAAAAGATGCGGTGAAATGCCGTACCTTTGCGAAAGATAACTGGTGGTATCTGCCGGTTGACGCTGAACTCAGCGGCGAGCAGCCGGAACAATTGCTCAAGGAACTGATTGCGTTGGTGCAGTAAAGGCTTACGCGGTTCTGGTGGCGCTTTGACTGACAGGAAAACGCATGTCTTTACCGCAACTCTCGCTTTCAGCTGCACGTCATTTACACCTTGCCGCGCAGGGGCTGCTCAAAAAGCCCCGCCGCCGCGCGCAGCCTGCCGATATTCTCTCGACCGTTCAGCGCATGTCGCTACTTCAAATCGACACCATTAACATTGTGGCCCGCAGCCCTTACCTTGTCCTGTTTAGCCGCCTGGGGAGTTATCCTTCTCAGTGGCTGGATGAGGCGCTCAGCAAGGGGGAATTAATGGAGTACTGGGCGCACGAAGCCTGCTTTCTGCCCCGCAGCGATTTTGCCCTGGTTCGCCACCGTATGCTTGCCCCTGAAAAGATGGGCTGGAAATACCGACAGGCGTGGATGCTGGAACATGCGGCCGAAATTGAGCAGCTTATCGCGCATATTCAGGAAAACGGTCCCGTACGCTCCGCCGATTTTGAACACCCGCGCAAGGGTACAAGCGGCTGGTGGGAGTGGAAGCCGCACAAACGTCATCTCGAAGGGCTGTTTACCTCTGGCAAAGTCATGGTGATTGAACGGCGTAATTTTCAGCGCGTCTACGACCTGACGCATCGCGTGATGCCGCACTGGGACGACGAGCGCGACCTGCTTACCCAGGAGGCGGCCGAGGCCGTTATGCTGGAGAACAGCGCCCGTAGCCTGGGGATTTTTCGCGCGCAGTGGCTGGCAGATTATTATCGCCTGCGTCAGCCCGCGCTAAAACCGCTGCTGGACATGTGGCAACGCGAACAGCGCGTCATTCCCGTTACCGTGGAAACGCTGGGCGAAATGTGGCTGCATGCGGATCTCCTCCCGTTATTGCCTCAGGCTCTGGAGGGGAAACTTCAGGCAACCCACAGCGCGGTATTGTCGCCTTTCGACCCGGTTGTCTGGGACAGAAAACGCGCCGAGCAGCTCTTTGATTTCAGCTACCGGCTGGAATGTTATACCCCGGCCCCAAAGCGCCAGTATGGTTACTTTGTTTTACCGCTGCTGCATAAGGGACAGCTGGTCGGGCGCATGGACGCCAAAATGCACCGCAAGACCGGCACGCTTGAAATCATTGCGCTTTATCTGCAAGAGGGCGTCAGGGTGACGGCGAGCCTGGAAAAAGGGTTAACGTCCGCCATTAGCGAATTCGCGCGCTGGCAGGGTGCCGACGACGTGACGCTGGGCCGGGTACCCGACGGACTGTTTACATCCTGTCGAAGTGGCTGGGAAACAGGCACGCCCTGAAAAGGGAATGTGTTAAGCTTTAGCGATTACCCATACGGAGGAACTATGGATCACCGTTTACTTGAAATTATTGCCTGCCCGGTATGCAACGGCAAACTCTACTACAGCCAGGACAAACAGGAGCTGATTTGCAAGCTGGACAGCCTGGCTTTCCCGCTGCGTGACGGCATTCCGGTACTGCTGGAAAATGAAGCGCGTTCCCTGGTGGCAGAAGAGAGCAAACCATGAGTTTTGTTGTCATTATTCCTGCGCGCTACGCGTCTACGCGTCTGCCGGGTAAACCGCTGGTGGATATCAACGGCAAGCCAATGATTGTGCATGTCCTTGAGCGTGCATGGGAATCCGGTGCCGACCGCGTGATTGTTGCAACCGATCATCCCGACGTCGCCCGTGCGGTTGAGGCGGCAGGCGGTGAGGTATGCATGACCCGCGCCGATCACCAGTCCGGCACCGAGCGTCTGGCGGAAGTGGTTGAGAAATGCGGTTTTAGTGATGATACGGTCATCGTTAACGTGCAGGGTGACGAGCCGATGATCCCGGCGGTGATTATCCGTCAGGTGGCAGAAAACCTGGCGCAGCGCCAGGTCGGTATGGCGACGCTCGCGGTGCCCATTCACCACGCTGAAGAGGCATTCAATCCGAATGCGGTGAAGGTGGTCATGGATGCCGAAGGCTATGCGCTCTATTTCTCCCGCGCCACGATCCCGTGGGACCGCGATCGCTTTGCGCTCTCTAAAGAGACCATCGGCGATACCTTCCTGCGTCATATTGGGATCTACGGCTATCGGGCCGGTTTTATTCGTCGATATGTGACCTGGGCGCCGAGTCCGCTGGAGCATATCGAAATGCTGGAGCAGCTTCGCGTGCTCTGGTATGGCGAAAAAATTCACGTTGCCGTTGCCAGCGAAGTGCCTGGTACGGGCGTTGACACGCCGGAAGATCTTGAGCGCGTTCGCGCTGAGTTGCGCTAATACCGCCTGCATCCCTCCTGACGGGGGGATGTTCCTCTCCCCGTTAATTTCCCTTTCTTTTCCCTAATTGATCTCTTCCGGGTGACATCTTCCTTCAGGACGCTCATTATAAAAGCAGTAGTCTTAATGGGGGTAATCTCATATGGAACAGCTGCGTGCCGAACTTAGCCATCTGCTGGGTGAGAAATTAAGCCGTGTCGAATGCGTGAGTGAAAAGGCCGATACCGCGCTTTGGTCGTTGTATGACAGTCAGGGCAACCCAATGCCTCTGATGGCCAGAAGTTTCACCTCACCGGGTGTGGCCAGGCAGCTTGCCTGGAAAATGTCGATGCTGGCGCGGGAGGGAACCGTCCGTATGCCGACGGTGTACGGCGTGATGACCCATGAGGAACATCCCGGCCCGGACGTGCTGCTGATTGAGCGCTTGCGCGGCGTGCCCGTTGAAGCGCCCGCGCGCACGCCGGAGCGCTGGGAGCAGTTAAAAGACCAGATTGTTGAGGCGCTGCTGGCCTGGCACCGTCAGGATAGCCGCGGACTTGTCGGTCCGGTCGACAGCACTCAGGAAAACCTGTGGCCGCTGTGGTATCGCCAGCGGGTTGAGGTTCTGTGGGGGACGCTTAACCAGTTCAACAATACCGGTTTAACCATGCAGGATAAGCGAATTCTGTTTCGCACCCGCGAGTGTTTACCGGCGCTGTTCGACGGTTTTAATGACAACTGCGTGCTAATCCACGGTAATTTCACCCTGCGCAGCATGCTCAAAGACTCCCGCAGCGATCAGCTTCTGGCGATGCTGGGGCCGGGGATCATGCTCTGGGCTCCGCGCGAATACGAGCTTTTCAGGCTCAGCGACAGCGGGGCGGCGGAAGGTTTACTGTGGCATTACCTTCAACGCGCGCCCGTTGCAGAAGCGTTTCTCTGGCGGCGCTGGCTTTATCTGCTCTGGGACGAAGTTGCGCAGCTGGTCAATACCGGACGTTTTAATCGCGCAAACTTCGATCTGGCAACAAAATCACTCCTGCCCTGGCTCGCCTGACGATCCTTTCAGCCACTGCCAGAGGCGTCCGAGCGTTTCATAACCGACGCGATCGCTATGCATTAGCCACGCCGGGGACGGTATCGCCCGTTCCCACGGGTTGAGCGGCGCGTCGATAGACATCTGGTTTGCCGGTGCGGGAAGCGGGTGCAGGCCTTGCTTCTCAAAGAAAATCATCGCGCGTGGCAGGTGCGAGGCGGAGGTCACCAGCAAGAACGGGACATCGCCAATCGCCTGCTTCACTGCGGCAGCCTCTTCTTCGGTATCTTTTGGGCTGTCCAGGGTGATGATGGAGGAACGCGGTACGCCGAGCGATTCCGCGACTCTGGCGCCCGCTTCAGCTGTACTCACCGGGTTCGTTTTGGCCGCCGCGCCGGTGAAGATCATTTTTGATCCCGGATTCGCCAGCCACAGGCGAATGCCTTCGTTTAGCCGTGGCAGGCTGTTGTTGATCAGGTTTGAACTGGGGGCCCAGTCAGGATCCCAGGTATATCCGCCTCCCAGTACCACGATGTACGCCACTCTCTGATTTCCCTGCCATGTCGGGTACTTGTTTTCGATGGGGCGTAACAAACCATCCGCGACCGGTTGCAGGCTCAACAGCAGCAGGATAAACCAGCCGAGCGTGATAAGCGTTTTGCCACTCTTCTGAAAGCGACTGAACCACACCAGCGCCAGCCCCAGCGCGATGATGATGAGCAGCAGCGGAAGGGGAAGCATCATCCCTCCAATGTATTTCTTAAGGGTAAAAAGCATCCTTTTTGGTTCCTTTTTTGACCATATAGCAGGTGAATAACGGTGATATTACACCAGAGAGGTTCATTCTCCGCGCGGGTGTGACAAAATAGCGGTTTTGCAGTTAGCGAGTGGAACTCTCCCAATGCGGGATCGCAATTTTGATGACATCGCGGAAAAGTTTTCGCGCAACATTTATGGCACCACGAAAGGGCAGCTCCGTCAGACGATCCTCTGGCAGGATCTGGACACCATTCTGGCTACCTTTGGCGGTCAAACGTTGCGCGTGCTGGACGCCGGTGGCGGTGAAGGGCAGACGGCGATAAAAATGGCCGAGCGCGGCCATCACGTCACGCTTTGCGATCTTTCTGCGGAAATGGTCGCCCGCGCGACGCGTGCGGCAGAAGAGAAAGGTGTGAGCGACAACATGCATTTTATACAATGCGCCGCTCAGGACATCGCGCAGCATTTGGAAACCCAGGTTGATCTGATATTGTTTCATGCGGTGCTGGAGTGGGTTGCCGATCCGCAAAGCGTGTTACAAACCCTGTGGTCGATGTTGCGCCCGGGCGGCACGCTGTCGCTGATGTTCTACAATGCTAACGGCTTCCTGATGCACAACATGGTTGCGGGAAACTTCGACTATGTTCAGGTCGGGATGCCCAAAAAGAAAAAGCGCACGCTTTCCCCGGACTATCCGCGCGATCCACAGCAGGTTTATGGCTGGCTGGAAGCGATTGGCTGGCAGATTGTCGGGAAGACGGGCGTCAGGGTGTTTCATGATTATCTGCGTGAAAAACACAAACAGCGTGACTGTTTTGACACCTTAACAGAATTGGAAACGCGGTATTGCCGTCAGGAGCCTTTTGTCAGCCTTGGCCGCTATATTCACGTCACCGCGCACAAGCCGCAGATGCAAGGATAACCTATGAGTGAATTTTCCCAGACAGTCCCCGAACTGGTTGCCTGGGCCAGGAAAAACGATTTCTCCATCTCGCTGCCGGTAGACAGACTCTCTTTCCTGCTGGCGGTCGCCACGCTGAACGGCGAGCGGCTGGATGGTGAAATGAGCGAGGGTGAACTGGTGGATGCGTTCCGCCACGTCAGTGATGCGTTTGAGCAAACCAGCGAAACCATTAGCGTGCGTGCCAACAACGCGATCAACGATATGGTGCGTCAACGTCTGCTGAACCGCTTTACCAGCGAGCAGGCGGAAGGAAACGCCATCTATCGCCTGACGCCGCTGGGCATCGGCATCACCGATTACTATATTCGCCAGCGTGAATTTTCCACGCTGCGTCTTTCCATGCAGCTCTCGATCGTGGCGGGTGAGCTTAAGCGCGCCGCCGACGCGGCGGATGAAGACGGTGACGAATTCCACTGGCACCGTAACGTCTACGCGCCGCTGAAATATTCGGTGGCGGAAATCTTCGACAGTATCGATCTCACCCAGCGCCTTATGGACGAACAGCAGCAGCAGGTGAAAGACGATATCGCGCAGTTGCTGAATAAAGACTGGCGAGCGGCTATCTCCAGCTGTGAACTTCTGCTGTCAGAAACCTCCGGCACGCTGCGCGAACTCCAGGATACGCTGGAAGCCGCAGGGGACAAGCTGCAGGCTAACCTGCTGCGCATCCAGGACGCAACGCTGGCGCATGACGATCTGCATTTTATCGACCGTCTGGTATTCGATCTGCAGAGCAAACTCGACCGCATTATCAGCTGGGGCCAGCAGTCGATCGACCTGTGGATCGGCTACGACCGACACGTGCATAAATTTATCCGTACCGCGATTGATATGGATAAAAACCGCGTCTTTGCCCAGCGTCTGCGTCAGTCGGTGCAGACCTATTTCGATGCACCGTGGGCGCTGACCTACGCCAATGCCGATCGTCTGCTGGATATGCGCGACGAAGAGATGGCGCTGCGCGATGAAGAGGTGACCGGTGAACTGCCACCGGATCTGGAATACGAAGAATTTAACGAAATTCGCGAGCAGCTTGCGGCGATGATCGAAGAACAGCTCGCTGTCTACAAAACCAGACAAGTGCCGCTGGATCTTGGGCTCGTGGTGCGCGACTATCTGGCGCAATATCCGCGCGCGCGCCACTTCGACGTTGCCCGCATTGTGGTAGACCAGGCGGTGCGCCTGGGCGTCGCACAAGCAGATTTCACCGGACTGCCGCCGAAGTGGCAGCCAATTAACGATTACGGAGCCAAGGTACAGGCGCATGTCATTGACAAATATTGAACAAGTGATGCCGGTTAAGCTGGCACAGGCGCTGGCGAATCCGTTATTTCCGGCGCTGGACAGCCAGCTGCGTGCCGGTCGTCACATTGGCTTAGACGAGCTGGATAATCAC
Source organism: Enterobacter sp. PL_is514 (assembly GCF_055816715.1). NCBI lineage: Bacteria > Pseudomonadati > Pseudomonadota > Gammaproteobacteria > Enterobacterales > Enterobacteriaceae > Enterobacter > Enterobacter sp. PL_is514. Next base: position 419,641 of record NZ_JBVPGN010000036.1, read on the forward strand.
GCCTTTTTGATGGACTTCCAGGAGTACCTGGAAGAGTTTTACGCACGCTACAACGTGGAGCTTATTCGCGCGCCGGAAGGGTTTTTCTACCTGCGTCCACGCTCCACGACGCTGATTCCGCGTTCCGTGCTCTCGGAGCTGGATATGATGGTCGGCAAAATTCTTTGCTACCTCTATCTCAGCCCGGAACGTCTGGCGAATGAAGGGATCTTCACCCAGCAGGAACTTTACGACGAGCTGTTGACGCTGGCAGATGAGAGCAAACTGCTCAAGCTGGTGAACAACCGCTCCACGGGGTCGGATCTTGACCGTCAGAAATTACAGGAAAAGGTTCGCTCTTCCCTGAACCGTCTGCGTCGTCTGGGGATGGTCTGGTTTATGGGCCACGACAGCAGCAAATTCCGCATCACGGAATCTGTCTTCCGCTTTGGCGCCGACGTGCGTGCGGGTGATGACGCGCGTGAAGCGCAGCTTCGCATGATCCGCGACGGTGAAGCGATGCCGGTGGAGAACCATTTGCAGCTCAATGATGAGCATGAAGAGAATCTGCCGGATAGCGGGGAGGAAGAGTAATGATTGAACGCGGTAAATTTCGCTCACTGACGCTGATTAACTGGAACGGCTTCTTTGCCCGAACGTTCGATCTGGATGAGCTGGTCACGACGCTCTCCGGCGGTAACGGAGCGGGTAAATCCACCACCATGGCGGCCTTTGTCACGGCGCTGATCCCTGACCTGACGCTGCTTCACTTCCGTAACACCACCGAAGCGGGGGCCACAAGCGGTTCCCGTGATAAAGGTTTGCACGGGAAGCTGAAGGCCGGCGTCTGTTATTCGGTTCTGGACGTCATTAACTCCCGTCATCAGCGTGTGGTGGTGGGCGTACGCCTGCAGCAGGTTGCCGGTCGCGACCGTAAAGTGGATATCAAACCGTTTGCGATCCAGGGGCTGCCAACGTCCGTGCAGCCAACGGCGCTGCTGACGGAAACCCTGAACGAACGTCAGGCGCGTGTGCTGACGCTGCAGGAGCTGAAAGATAAGCTCGAAGCGATCGAAGGCGTACAGTTCAAACAGTTCAACTCGATTACCGACTACCATGCGCTGATGTTCGATCTGGGCGTGGTGGCGCGTCGTCTGCGCTCGGCATCAGACCGTAGCAAATACTATCGCCTGATCGAAGCGTCCCTTTATGGCGGTATCTCCAGCGCCATCACCCGCTCCCTGCGCGACTACCTGCTGCCGGAAAACAGCGGCGTACGTAAGGCTTTCCAGGATATGGAAGCGGCGCTGCGTGAAAACCGCATGACGCTGGAAGCGATTCGCGTTACCCAGTCCGACCGCGACCTGTTTAAACACCTGATCAGCGAAGCCACCAACTACGTGGCGGCGGACTACATGCGCCACGCCAACGAGCGACGCGTGCATCTCGATCAGGCATTAGAATATCGCCGCGAGCTGTTTACCTCCCGTAAACAGCTGGTGGCCGAGCAGTACAAGCACGTCGAAATGGCGCGCGAGCTGGGTGAGCACAACGGTGCCGAAGGCGACCTGGAAGCCGATTACCAGGCCGCCAGCGATCACCTGAACCTGGTGCAGACCGCGCTGCGTCAGCAGGAAAAAATCGAGCGCTATGAAGCGGATCTCGACGAGCTGCAAATTCGTCTCGAAGAACAAAATGAAGTGGTGGCCGAAGCCGCCGACATGCAGGAAGAGAACGAAGCTCGCGCCGAAGCGGCCGAGCTGGAAGTGGATGAGCTGAAAAGCCAGCTTGCCGATTACCAGCAGGCACTTGACGTGCAGCAGACACGAGCGATTCAGTACACCCAGGCATTGCAGGCATTACAGCGTGCGAAAGAGCTGTGTCATCTGCCTGACCTGACGCCGGATAGCGCCGACGAGTGGCTGGATACCTTCCAGGCCAAAGAACAGGAAGCCACCGAGAAGCTGCTCTCCCTCGAACAGAAAATGAGCGTCGCGCAAACGGCGCACAGCCAGTTTGAGCAGGCTTATCAGCTGGTCGTCGCGATTAACGGCCCGCTGGCGCGTAACGAAGCCTGGGACGTTGCCCGTGAACTGCTGCGCGACGGTGTGAACCAGCGCCATCTGGCCGAACAGGTTCAGCCGCTGCGCATGCGTTTGAACGAGCTGGAACAGCGCCTGCGAGAGCAGCAGGAGGCCGAGCGTCTTCTGGCGGAATTCTGCAAGCGTCAGGGGAAAAATTACGATTTCGACGAGCTTGAGGCCCTGCATCAGGAGCTGGAAGCGCGTATTGCGGCCCTGTCCGATACGGTATCAAACGCCAGCGAACAGCGTATGGCCCTGCGTCAGGAGCTGGAGCAGATTCAGTCCCGTTCGAAGACGCTCTTGCAACGAGCGCCGGTCTGGCTGGCGGCTCAAAGCAGCCTGAATCAGCTTAGCGAACAGTGCGGCGAGCAGTTTGAATCCAGTCAGGAAGTGACCGAATACCTGCAGCAACTGCTGGAGCGCGAGCGCGAAGCCATTGTTGAGCGTGACGAAGTCGGCACGCGCAAGCGTGAAGTCGACGAAGAAATTGAACGCTTAAGCCAGCCGGGCGGTGCGGAAGACCCGCGCCTCAATGCCCTGGCGGAGCGTTTTGGCGGCGTGCTGCTGTCCGAGATTTACGATGATGTCGGTCTGGACGACGCGCCGTACTTCTCCGCGCTGTACGGTCCATCCCGTAACGCGATTGTGGTCCCGGATCTGTCGCTGATTTCTGAGCAGCTTGCCGGCCTGGAAGATTGCCCGGAAGACCTCTATCTGATCGAAGGGGATCCGCAGTCGTTCGATGACAGCGTCTTCAGCGTCGACGAGCTGGAAAAAGCGGTGGTGGTGAAAATCGCCGACCGTCAGTGGCGTTATTCCCGCTTCCCTGAGCTGCCGCTGTTTGGCCGCGCCGCGCGCGAAAGCCGCATCGAAAGCCTGCACGCCGAGCGTGAAACGCTGTCTGAACGTTTCGCGACCCTGTCGTTTGACGTGCAGAAAACCCAGCGTCTGCACCAGGCGTTCAGCCGCTTTATCGGCAGCCATCTGGCCGTGGCCTTTGAAGCTGACCCGGAAGCGGAAATTCGCAAGCTCAATACCCGCCGTGGCGAGCTGGAGCGGGCGATTGCCAGTCATGAAAGTGATAACCAGCAGAGTCGCGTGCAGTTTGAACAGGCGAAAGAGGGCGTCGCGGCCCTTAACCGCATTCTGCCGCGCCTGAATCTGCTGGCGGATGACACGCTGGCCGATCGCGTGGACGAGATCCAGGAGCGCCTGGATGAAGCGCAGGAAGCCGCGCGTTTCGTTCAGCAGCACGGCAATCAGCTGGCGAAGCTGGAGCCCGTCGTATCTGTACTGCAGAGCGACCCGGAACAGTTCGAGCAGTTAAAAGAAGATTATGCCTGGTCACAGCAGGTGCAGCGCGAGGCGCGTCAGCAGGCGTTTGCCCTGACGGAGGTGGTGCAGCGTCGCGCCCACTTCGGCTACTCCGATTCGGCTGAAATGCTGAGCGGTAACAGCGACCTGAACGAAAAACTGCGTCAACGCCTTGAGCAGGCGGAAGCGGAACGTACTCGCGCCCGTGAAGCAATGCGCAGCCACTCCGCTCAACTGAACCAGTACAACCAGGTGCTGGCCTCGCTGAAAAGCTCCTTCGACACCAAGAAAGAGCTGTTAAACGATCTGCAGAAAGAGCTTCAGGACATCGGCGTACGTGCCGACAGCGGGGCAGAAGAGCGCGCGCGTATTCGTCGTGACGAGCTGCATGCACAGCTCAGCAATAACCGTGCGCGTCGTAATCAGCTGGAAAAAGCGCTGACCTTCTGCGAAGCGGAAATGGATAACCTGACCCGTCGCCTGCGCAAGCTCGAGCGCGACTACTTTGAGATGCGTGAGCAGGTTGTGACCGCGAAGGCGGGCTGGTGCGCGGTGATGCGCATGGTGAAAGACAATAACGTTGAGCGTCGTCTGCACCGCCGTGAACTGGCATATCTCTCAGCCGACGAACTGCGTTCCATGTCGGATAAGGCGTTGGGTGCGCTGCGTCTGGCGGTGGCGGATAACGAACACCTGCGCGACGTGCTGCGTATGTCGGAAGATCCAAAACGTCCGGAACGTAAAATCCAGTTCTTCGTGGCGGTTTACCAGCACCTGCGCGAACGTATTCGTCAGGACATCATCCGTACTGACGATCCGGTCGAGGCTATCGAACAGATGGAAATCGAGCTGGGTCGCCTGACGGAGGAGCTGACCTCCCGCGAGCAGAAGCTGGCTATCAGCTCCCGCAGCGTGGCGAACATCATTCGTAAAACCATTCAGCGCGAGCAGAACCGTATCCGCCAGCTGAACCAGGGTCTGCAGAGCGTGTCGTTTGGCCAGGTGAACAGCGTGCGCCTCAACGTCAACGTGCGTGAAGCCCACGCGACGCTGCTGGAAGTGCTGTCTGAGCAGCACGAGCAGCATCAGGATCTGTTCAACAGCAACCGTCTGACCTTCTCCGAAGCGCTGGCGAAGCTGTATCAGCGCCTGAACCCGCAGATTGATATGGGCCAGCGTACGCCGCAAACCATCGGTGAAGAGCTGCTGGATTACCGTAACTACCTGGAAATGGAGGTTGAGGTAAACCGTGGCTCAGACGGCTGGCTGCGTGCGGAATCCGGGGCGCTCTCAACCGGTGAAGCGATCGGTACCGGGATGTCAATTCTGGTGATGGTTGTCCAGAGCTGGGAAGATGAAGCGCGCCGTCTGCGCGGCAAAGACATCTCGCCATGCCGACTGCTGTTCCTGGATGAGGCAGCGCGTCTTGATGCCCGCTCCATTGCCACGCTGTTCGAGCTTTGCGAACGTCTCGATATGCAGCTCATTATTGCGGCGCCGGAGAACATCAGCCCCGAGAAAGGCACTACCTACAAGCTGGTGCGTAAAGTGTTCCAGAACAGCGAACACGTTCACGTTGTGGGGCTGCGTGGCTTTGCGCCGCAGCCGCCAGAGTCATTGCCGGAAACCACAGCCGACGCTTCCTGAAGTATCTTCTGACCCAAAGCGGCGCCCTGGCGCCGCTTTTTTTTTAAACTTAACTTGTGCTTAGGGCTGCGTTATCTTTAAACTTCTTTACATAAGGTAAGGCAACAGCTTAGCCGTCTACCTATAATGAAAGAAAGCCCCAACGTGATGGGCATGTCGTGAAAACAGGGGGCAAGGGATGTTGCTTAAGAAAGAATGTGGTCGTCAGCTGTCTGCGCTGAGTTTGTGCCTGGCAGTGATGTTTGCTCCGCTGTTAACCGCCCAGGCCGACGAGCCTGAAATTGTGCCGACTGACAGCTCGGCAACGACAGGCGCGCAGCCAACGTCGTTGTCCCAGCCGCTGGACCAGTCTCCGGCGACGGCTGTCATGGCCGGTATTAAACCGCTGCCGGAAGGCATCGACGCCGAATCGCTCAGTCAGCAGCTGCAGTCGGGGCTGCCGTCAGGCTACACGCCTGTCTATATCAATCAGCTCACGCTCCTCTATGCTGCCCGCGATATGAAACCGATGTGGGAAAACCGCGATGCCGTGCGCGCCTTCCAGCAACAGCTGGCGGAGGTCGCGATTGCAGGGTTTCAGCCGCAGTTTACAAAATGGGTTGAGCTGTTAACCGATCCTGCTGTCACCGGGCAGGCGCGGGACGTGGTGCTTTCCGATGCCATGATGGGCTACCTGCAGTTCGTGGCGGGTATTCCTGTCAATGGCAACCGCTGGCTGTACAGCGATAAACCTTACAAACTGGCGACGCCAGCGCTGTCGGTGATTAATCAATGGCAGCTAGCGCTGGATAATGGCGAACTGCCGCGCTTTATCGCCAGCCTGGCACCGACGCACCCACAATATGCCACTCTGCACCAGTCGCTCCTCGCGCTGGTGGGGGACACGCGTCCGTGGCCGCAAATGCGCGGTACCGCGACGCTGCGTCCGGGGCAGTGGAGCAGCGATGTGCCCGCCCTGCGCGAGATCCTGGTGCGTTCCGGTATTCTGGAAGGCGGGCCAAAGATTGCTCTCCCGGGTGATGATCCACAAAACGTCGCCGTCAGCCCGTCAGCTCCCGTGAAAGAGAAGAAAGCCGTTGTCCTGAGCGACAAACCCGCGGCTTACGATCGCGAGCTGGTTGCGGCCGTTAAGCAATTCCAGGCCGCTCAGGGGCTGGGGGCCGATGGCGTCATTGGCCAGACGACGCGCGACTGGCTGAACGTATCGCCTGCGCAGCGGGCAGGGGTGCTGGCGCTCAATATCCAGCGTTTGCGCCTGCTGCCGGGAACGCTCTCTACCGGGATTATGGTTAACATCCCGGCGTATTCCCTGGTCTATTACCAGGACGGTAGCGAAAAACTGGCGTCGCGCGTGATTGTCGGGCGTCCGGATCGCAAAACACCGATGATGAGCAGCGCGCTGAATAACGTGGTGGTAAACCCGCCGTGGAACGTACCGCCGACTCTGGCGCGAAAAGACATTCTGCCGAAGGTGTGGAACGACCCGGGTTATCTGGAACGTCATGGCTATACGGTGATGCGTGGATGGAACAGTAAAGAGGCCATCGATCCTTATATGGTCGACTGGTCGACGATCACAGCGTCAAATCTGCCGTTCCGTTTCCAGCAGGCTCCCGGGGCGCATAACTCTTTAGGGCGCTACAAATTCAATATGCCGAGTTCAGAAGCTATCTATCTGCACGATACGCCGAACCACAACCTGTTCCAGAAAGATACCCGCGCGCTGAGTTCTGGCTGCGTGCGCGTGAACAAAGCCTCGGAGCTGGCCAATATGCTGCTTCAGGATGCGGGCTGGAACGATACGCGTATTTCGGATGCCCTGAAGCAGGGGGATACGCGTTACGTTAATATTCGCCACAATATTCCGGTCAATCTTTACTATCTGACGGCGTTTGTGGGCGAGGACGGGCGTACCCAGTATCGTACAGATATTTACAATTATGATCTCACCGCGCGATCCGGCGCACAAATTTTGCCAAAAGCGGAACAATTAATCAGGTAAATGAAGCAGTTCGGGAAAAATGATTGTCGTAAGTTATGGTGAATAAGGGGCTATATCGCTGCAAGCCGCGTATTCACTGGGGTTGGGCGCCTTGACGTACCTGGTTTTGCCAGTTATGGTGCCCTTCGTGCGCTAAGCATATTACGATTTCTTTTACCTGTAGACCTGATTATCATGGACAAATTTGACGCTAATCGCCGCAAACTGCTGGCGTTAGGTGGCGTTGCGCTCGGCGCAGCGGCCATCCTGCCGACGCCAGCATTTGCCACCCTCTCGACACCTCGTCCGCGAGTTTTAACGCTCAACAATCTTCATACCGGTGAGTCGCTAAAAGCGGAGTTTTTCGATGGCAGAGGCTATATTCAGGATGAATTAGCAAGACTTAACCATTTTTTCCGTGATTTCCGCGCGAATAAAATAAAAGCCATCGATCCAGGACTGTTTGATCAGATTTTCCGCCTTCAGGGCCTGCTGGGCACCAGCAAGCCGGTGCAGCTCATTTCTGGCTATCGCTCGATTGATACCAACAATGAATTGCGCGCCCACAGTCGCGGGGTAGCGAAAAAAAGCTATCACACGAAGGGACAGGCAATGGATTTCCATATTGAAGGCGTTTCGTTAGCCAATATTCGCAAAGCTGCGTTATCTATGCGCGCAGGTGGTGTAGGATATTACCCCAGCAGCAACTTTGTACATATTGATACCGGTCCGGTTCGGCACTGGTAATAACGAAACACAGGAGCAGTATGAACTATCGTATTATTCCGGTTACCGCGTTCTCCCAGAATTGTTCATTGATCTGGTGCGAACAGACTAAACTGGCCGCGCTTGTCGATCCCGGCGGTGACGCTGAGAAAATCAAGCAGGAAGTCGCTGACAGCGGTGTCACGCTGATGCAAATATTGCTGACGCATGGTCATCTTGACCATGTAGGTGCTGCCGCTGAACTGGCTGAACACTACGGTGTGCCGGTGATCGGCCCGGAAAAAGAAGATGAGTTCTGGCTGCAGGGGTTACCCGCCCAAAGCCGCATGTTTGGCCTTGATGAGTGTCAGCCCCTGACGCCCGATCGCTGGCTGAACGAGGGAGAGCGCGTTAACGTAGGGAATGTGACTTTACAGGTGTTGCATTGTCCTGGGCATACGCCAGGCCATATCGTCTTCTTTGATGACCAGTCTCGTCTGCTGATTTCCGGCGATGTGATCTTCAAAGGTGGCGTAGGACGCAGCGATTTTCCGCGCGGCGATCACGGGCAGCTGATTCAGTCGATTAAACAGAAGTTATTGCCGCTGGGTGATGATGTGACGTTTATCCCTGGCCACGGTCCGATGTCGACGCTGGGCTATGAACGGCTCCATAACCCGTTCCTTCAGGATGAAATGCCTGTCTGGTAACCCGAATAAAAAAAAGCCTGCATAACGCAGGCTTTTTTTATGGGCGCAAATTACAGTACGGCGACAATCGCTTCGCACAGTGGAGCCATGTTGTCAGGCGTCATGCCTGCAACGTTCACGCGGCCAGAGGCCACGGCGTACACGCCAAACTCTTCACGCAGACGCAGAACCTGCTCTTTGGTCAGGCCGCTGAACGAGAACATGCCGTTCTGTTTGATGATAAAGCTGAAGTCGCGGTCCGCGCCTTTCTCAGCCAGGGTGTTCACAAACAGCAGGCGCATGCGCTGAATACGCTGACGCATATCGTTCAGCTCTTGTTCCCAGATAGCGCGCAGCGCATCGTTGCTCAGGATAGTGGCAACAACAGACGCACCGTGTGCCGGTGGGTTAGAGTAGTTAGCGCGGATAACCGATTTCATCTGGCTGAACGCACGATCGACGGTCTCTTCGTTAGCAGCAACCAGCGTACAGGCACCCACACGCTCATTGTACAGACCGAAGTTCTTGGAATAAGAGCTGGCGACAATCAGCTCCTGATGCACGGCTGCGAACGCGCGCAGGCCTTCGGCATCTTCTTCCAGACCACGGGCGAAGCCCTGGTAGGCAAAGTCAAACAGCGGCAGCCAGCCTTTCTCTACGGACAGCTTCGCCAGGTGTTGCCACTGCTCAAGCGTGGGATCGATACCGGTTGGGTTGTGGCAGCAGCCGTGGAACAGCACCACGTCACCTGCCTGCGCTTCGCCGAGGCTCGCCAGCAGGCCGTCAAAGTCGAGAGAGTGGTTTGCCGCGTCGTAGTAGGCGTATTCACGCACTTCCAGACCCGCAGAGTTAAACACGCTCTTGTGGTTAGGCCAGCTTGGGTTGCTTACCCAGACACGCTTAACAGAGGTGTTTTTCGCAAGGAAATCCGCCGCCACGCGCAGCGCACCGGTACCGCCCGGAGTCTGTGCTGTACGGGCACGTTTGTCACTCACAATTGCGCTGCCTTTACCGAACAGCAGCTCCTGGGTACAGCGACCAAATTCAGGGATACCATCAATACCGAGGTAGTTTTTGGTGGTTTCGTTTTCCAGCAGATACTGCTCAGCTTTCTTGACGCTGGTCAGTACCGGAGTTTTGCCGGTTTCATCTTTATATACACCAATACCCAGGTTGATTTTGCCAGGGCGGTCGTCGGCACGAAACAGATCGGCCAGGCCCAGAATCGGGTCGGCAGGAGCGGCGGTAATGTTCTCAAACATGACGAAGTTCCATTGTGATTACAGAAGTGAAATCCGCTATCAGGTTAACGGTAGATTTACAAAATGCCAACCGTTTGCGACGAAAAGCGTGCGGCTTTTCAAAAGTCGCCATTATTTTCTGTCACGCATAAAAAAACAGGGCCGAAGCCCTGTTCATTAAGCATATAACAAAGTGGTGTTCTGATTAGAACTGGTAAACGATACCAACACCAGCCTGGTCGTCGGTAGACAGAGCTGTTGCACGGGTGTAATCATTCTCATCCAGCAAGTTGAACTTGTACGCAGCATAAACGTTCATGTTCTTGTTGAAGTAGTACCAGGTACCCACTTCGATGTATTTAACCAGATCAGCATCGCCACCTGCGAAAGTAGCACCGTTAGCAGTACGGCCTGTCAGGTCTTTACCCTTAGACTGCACATAGCCAATGGATGGACGCAGACCAAAGTCGAACTGGTATTGAACCACAGCTTCGAAGTTCTGCGTTTTGTTCGCGAATTCGTCATCGTTTTCACGAGTCATGTTACGGGATTCACCGTACATAACAGATGCATATACGCTGTTCGCATCATATTTCAGTGACGTTGCCCAACCTTCAGCACGTTCACCTTTACCATCGGCAGTCTGCTTAGTGGAACGGTCAGAGTTGGTGTATGCCGCGGTTACGTTGAAGCCGTCTGCGAAGTCATAACCCAGAGAGTAGCTGCCGCCATCGCCGTTCTGGCGAGAAGTGGTGTGGCCGTTTTCATTTTTACCCTGGTACTGCAGGCCCAGTGCCAGACCATCAACCAGACCGAAGAAGTTAGAGTTACGGTAGGTAGCTAAACCGGTGCTACGTGAGGTCATGAAGTTATCAGTTGCGGCCAGAGAGTCGCCACCCCAGATAACCAGCATATCGGTTGAAGCCAGCGCATCATAGAACACACCGTAGTTACGGCCGTAATCAAATGAACCGTATTCACCCGCTTTCAGACCCGCGAAAGCCAGACGGGTTTTGGTACCCTGAGCACCTTCCTGAGAGGAAGCGTCCATGTTGTATTCCCACTGGCCGTAACCTACCAGTTGGTCGTTAACCTGGGTTTCACCTTTGAAACCGATACGGGCATAGGTGGTATCGTTGTTATTAGATGCACCGTTAGTAGTCCATTGATGCTCACCTACAGCTTTACCGTAGAAGTCCAGCTTGTTAGCGTTTTTGTTATAGATTTCTGCAGCGTTAGCTGCACCAGCTACCAGCAGAGCAGGGATAACCACTGCCAGAATATTGCGCTTCATCATTATTTATTACCCTCATTGGTTTTTTTATGACACTCGCCACTGCCGTCAATAAATTCTGTCAATAAATATTTCCGGAACTATTGATGAGAGTTTGGTGTCTTTATGTATCTGACAGGCATCTTTCCATTCGGCGAAGCGTTTCGCTAGCCTGAAAGTGCTACAATTCTCAAGATTAAGTAACTGAAAGAAAATATATGTAACTAAATATTTATTTCTGGGAACTTTGTGAACCACCTCAAACTTCAGAGTGCCCTGGCGAATTAAGCGACAGGGCATATCCTATATATATGAATTCCTTATGATTAATTGAGATAACGGCGATTCATATAAACAGAGGCTAAACGACTCAGTTTTTCTTATGACCCCAGAAAGCCTTCTGGATGGCTGTAAAAGTGGTTGAAATTTGTGCTAACGCTTGAGGATGTAATAATCGCAATAAGAATGGGGTTTATTTTTTGTGGCTGAATATTTCGCGGAAACAAAACGTAACAGGTAGTGGTTGTGACGGGGTGATGGTTTAAAGAAGCTGACTTTGCGCTGACGAAAACTGACAATGCAGAATAAAATAATGGCCAGCACAAGCTGGCCATTTTAGTTTTTTACCGATTAGAAGCTGGCGTTACGTGGTGTACGTGGGAATGGAATCACGTCGCGAACGTTCTGAACTCCGGTAACGTAGGCGATCAGACGCTCGAAGCCGAGACCAAAACCGGCGTGCGGTACGGTACCGTAACGACGCAGATCGCGGTACCAGCTGTAGTCCGCTGGGTTGAGCCCCATCTCTTCCATACGCGCGTCCAGCACGTCAAGACGCTCTTCACGCTGAGAGCCACCGATGATTTCACCGATGCCCGGCGCCAGTACGTCCATCGCTGCCACGGTTTTACCGTCTTCGTTAAGGCGCATATAGAAGGCCTTAATGTCTTTCGGGTAGTTTTTAACGACAACCGGCGCTTTGAAATGTTTCTCGGCCAAATAGCGTTCGTGTTCAGACGCCAGGTCAACGCCCCAGTAAACCGGGTTCTCGAACGTCTCACCGCATTTCTCGAGGATCGCCACCGCGTCGGTATAGTCCACCTGCGCAAAGTCGGCAGACACAAAACGCTCCAGACGCGCCACAGCATCGCTGTCTACGCGTTCTGCGAAGAATTTCATGTCGTCAGGACGCTCTTCCAGCACCGCTTTGAATACATACTTCAGCATCGCTTCCGCCAGACCCGCAACATCGTCCAGGTCGGCGAACGCCACTTCCGGCTCCAGCATCCAGAATTCCGCCAGGTGACGGCTGGTGTTGGAGTTTTCGGCACGGAAGGTTGGGCCAAAGGTGTAGATCTTAGACAGCGCACAGGCGTACGTTTCGCCGTTGAGCTGACCGGATACCGTCAGGAAAGCTTCTTTACCAAAGAAGTCTTTGTCATAGTCCACTTTACCTTCCGGCGTGCGCGGCAGGTTTTCCATGTCCAGCGTCGAGACGCGGAACATCTCACCCGCACCTTCTGTATCGGACGCGGTGATCAGCGGGGTAGACACCCAGAAGTAACCCTGCTCGTCGAAGAAACGATGCAGCGCCTGCGCCAGCGTATGACGCACGCGCGCCACCGCACCAATCAGGTTGGTACGTGGACGCAGGTGCGCCACTTCACGCAGGTATTCAATGCTGTGACGTTTTGCTGCCATCGGGTAGGTATCCGGATCTTCAACCCAGCCGGTGACTTCAATGGCTGAGGCCTGAATTTCGAAACTCTGGCCCTGGCCCGGGGATGCCACAACCACGCCGGTGACAATAACGGAACAGCCCGTCGTCAGGCGCAGAACGTCATCATTGTAATTGGGCAGAGAATTATTAATGACGGCCTGTACAGGATCAAAGCAGGAACCGTCATAGACGGCAAGGAAGGAGATGCCAGCTTTAGAATCTCGGCGGGTACGCACCCATCCGCGCACGGTGACCTGTTGGTCAACGGCGACACGGCCCTGGAGTACGTCGGCTACAGGCACAACGCTCATAATATTCTCTCTGTTAATAGTCGGAAAAAATAAACACTTGTCCACCCTTATGGGGGGATATCTATGTTACCTGCCATCCGCTATCAGACAAGTAAATTTCGCAGTCAAAAGAGAAGAATTAAGAAATAAATAAGAAGAGGGGAGCCATAAAGGCTCCCGTAAGCGCTTAACTGGCTTTTTTGATCTGAGGAAGATCGAAGGCTTTGCGCAACGCGCGAACAAACGCTTTGTCATGGCAGATGGTTTTGCCCGGGCTGTCGGAGAGCTTCGCCACCGGCTTGCCGTTACATTCCACCAGTTTGATGACAATATTCAGAGGTTTTACCTGAGGAATATCGCAGGTCAAACGGGTACCAATGCCGAAGCTCAGGTTCACCCGGGTGTTGAAATGGCGATAGAGTTCGACCGCTTTCGCCAGGTCGAGATTATCGGAGAAGACCAGCACCTTGCTCATCGGATCAATGCCGAGTTTCTCGTAATGGGCAATGGCCTTCTCGCCCCATTCAACCGGATCCCCGGAGTCGTGGCGTAATCCCTGGTAACGTTCAGCGAACTCGGGACCAAAGTCGCGCAGGAAGGCATCCATCGTAATACAGTCGGTGAGGGCGATCCCGAGTTGATTCGGGTACTCCTCAAGCCATGCGGCCAGTGCCGCGCGCTGGCTGTTAGCCAGATCGGGGCTGATCTGCTGATGCGCCTGGAACCACTCGTGCGCCTGGGTACCCATTGGCGTCAGGCTAAGGCGACGTGCCAGATCGTAGTTACTGGTGCCTACAAACCACGGCTCCTGCTGAAGACGTTTAACGATGGCCTCCTGAACGTCGCGCGAGAAACGACGACGGGTGCCAAAGTCCATCAGGCGGAAGCGGGACATTTCTAACCCTTCGGTCAGCGTGGAGAAGGCAGCGAGTTTATTTTCCAGCGCGGCGACCGCCTGCTCGACGCCCGTTTCCGGCGAACGGTAGCGGTGAGCCAGTTCGCTGATCACCGCCAGAAGCGGCACTTCCCACATGATCACTTCCCGCCATGGACCTTCAAGGCGAATATCCAGCTTGCCGTTATCGTTAAGCACGGTGACCTGCTCCGGCTTATAGCGGAAATCGCGCAGCCAGTTCAGGTAGTCGGCTTTGAAGAAAGGCAGGCCAGAAAGCCACTGAAATTCCTCGTCCTGCAGCGTCAGATGCTGCATAGCATTGACCTGTTCACGGATGGCGTCTGCGTAGATACCGAGCAAGTCGTCGCCACGGCAGCGGAATTCCGCCGCGACATGAACGTCATAGTAATGGTGGAAAACGGCTTGCTGCATATGCAGTTTATACGCGTCGGTATCCAGCAACGTATGCAGAACTGGAGAAGCGAATTGAGTCATAGGTGCGCAGTAGCATCCTCTCACAGGAGCGTTTAGTACAATAAACAACTCCGGAGTATACCTTGTTTAGTGATTTATTGAACCCCGATCACAACATAAGCGCGTTTTATGGTCGAGGGCATTTTGTGCCCCGTGTTATACAAATGTAGCAAAAAAAGGTTTTGACCCTGAAAAGATGAACATTCTGCATAGCGCGTTTTGCGCAACAGGAATATATTGAAACGTTACTCGACAAACGATGCATAAGGTTTTCTATGACACAACAGCCACAAGCCAAATACCGCCACGACTACCGTGCGCCGGATTACCTGATTAGCGAAATCGATCTGACTTTTGACCTGGATGCCACTAAAACCGTTGTCACGGCGGTGAGTCAGGTGACGCGCCACAGCGCAACTGCGGTGCCGCTGCGTCTGGATGGCGAAGACCTGACGCTGGTCTCCCTGCATATTAATGATGAAGCCTGGTCGGACTATAAAGAAGAAAACAACCAGCTGGTCATCGACAACCTGCCGGATCAGTTTACGCTGCGCATCGTGAATGAAATCAGCCCGGCTGCCAACACCGCGCTGGAAGGGCTTTATCAGTCAGGCGTGGCGCTGTGTACCCAGTGTGAAGCGGAAGGGTTCCGCCACATTACGTGGTATCTCGACCGTCCGGACGTCCTGGCGCGCTTCACCACCAAAATCATCGCCGATAAAACCCTCTATCCCTTCCTGCTCTCCAACGGTAACCGCGTAGGTGAAGGCGAGCTGGAGAATGGCCGTCACTGGGTACAGTGGCAGGATCCCTTCCCGAAACCGTGCTACCTGTTTGCGCTGGTGGCGGGGGACTTCGACGTGCTGCGCGACACCTTCAAAACGCGCTCAGGCCGCGAGGTGGCGCTGGAGCTGTTTGTTGACCGCGGCAACCTTGACCGCGCGCCGTGGGCGATGACTTCCCTCATCAACTCCATGAAGTGGGACGAGGAGCGCTTCGGCCTCGAATATGACCTCGACATCTATATGATCGTCGCCGTCGATTTCTTCAACATGGGCGCAATGGAGAATAAAGGCCTGAACGTCTTTAACTCCAAATACGTGCTGGCGCGTACCGATACCGCAACGGACAAAGACTACCTCGATATCGAACGCGTCATCGGCCACGAATATTTTCACAACTGGACCGGCAACCGCGTCACCTGCCGCGACTGGTTCCAGCTGAGCCTGAAAGAGGGACTGACCGTCTTCCGTGACCAGGAGTTCAGCTCCGATCTGGGTTCACGCGCGGTAAACCGCATCAACAACGTGCGTACCATGCGCGGCCTGCAGTTTGCGGAAGATGCCAGCCCAATGGCGCACCCGATCCGTCCGGATAAAGTCATCGAAATGAACAACTTCTACACCCTGACGGTGTACGAGAAGGGCGCCGAAATTATCCGCATGATCCACACCCTGCTGGGGGAAGAGAACTTCCAGAAAGGGATGCAGCTCTACTTCGAGCGTCATGACGGCAGCGCGGCCACCTGCGACGATTTTGTGCAGGCAATGGAAGATGCCTCTAATGTCGATCTCTCTCACTTCCGCCGCTGGTACAGCCAGGCCGGTACGCCGATTGTTACCGTCAAAGACGACTACAATCCGGAAACCGAGCAGTACACGCTGACCATCAGCCAGCGCACGCCGCCGACGGCAGAGCAGGAAGAGAAATACCCGCTGCATATTCCGTTCAGCATTGAGCTGTACGATAACGAAGGCAAAGTCATCCCGCTGCAGAAGGGCGGCCACCCGGTACACAACGTGCTGAACGTGACCCAGGCCGAGCAGACCTTTATCTTCGATAACGTCTACTTCCAGCCGGTGCCTGCGCTGCTGTGTGAATTCTCCGCGCCGGTGAAGCTGGAGTACAAGTGGAGCGATCAGCAGCTGACGTTCCTGATGCGTCACGCGCGTAACGACTTCTCCCGCTGGGATGCCGCACAAAGCCTGCTGGCAACCTACATCAAGCTCAACGTAAACCGCCATCAGCAGGGCCAGCCGCTGTCGCTGCCTGTTCACGTAGCTGACGCGTTCCGCGCGATCCTGCTGGATGAGAAGATTGACCCTGCATTGGCCGCTGAAATTCTGACCCTGCCGTCAGCGACTGAAATCGCCGAGTTGTTCGAGATTATCGATCCGATCGCGATCGTGGCGGTGCGTGAAGCGCTGACCCGTACGCTGGCTGCTGAACTGGCGGACGAGTTCCTCGCCATTTATAACGCCAACAAGCTTGACGCTTATCGCGTTGAGCACGCGGACATTGGTAAACGTTCTCTGCGCAACACCTGCCTGCGCTATCTGGCGTTTGGTGAAACCGAGCTGGCGAACACCCTGGTGAGCAAGCAGTATCACGAGGCGGATAACATGACCGACGCCCTGGCCGCGCTGGGCGCAAGCGTTGCCGCCGAACTGCCGTGCCGCGATGCGCTGATGCAGGAGTACGACGACAAGTGGCATCAGGATGGCCTGGTGATGGACAAGTGGTTCATCCTGCAGGCGACCAGCCCGGCGGCCGATGCACTCAGCAACGTACGCAGCCTGCTGAAGCATCGTTCTTTCACCCTGAGCAACCCAAACCGCGTGCGTTCGCTGATTGGCGCGTTTGCCAGCAGCAACCCGGCGGCGTTCCACGCCGAAGACGGTAGCGGTTATCAGTTCATGGTGGAAATGCTGACCGAGCTGAACAGCCGTAACCCGCAGGTGGCGTCGCGTCTGATTGAGCCGCTGATCCGTCTGAAGCGTTACGATGCGAAGCGTCAGGCGAAGATGCGTGCCGCGCTTGAGCAGCTGAAAGGGCTGGAAAATCTGTCTGGTGATTTGTACGAGAAGATCGCCAAAGCGTTAGCGTAAAATAAGTTAACCCTCCCTCTCCCCGTGGGAGAGGGCCGGGTGAGGGCATCAGGCATTAGCCTTAGCTCGCTGTAACTCTATGCTCCCGCGCTTCATCACTCGATCTAATACCTCAGCTTCGAGCTCCGCCAGTCTTGCTGAGCCCACGCGACGAGGCCGCGGAAGATCCACCGTCAGATCCAGACCTATTTTCCCGTCCTCTATTAACAGCACCCGGTCCGCCATCGCGACGGCTTCGCTCACGTCATGCGTCACCAGCAGTACCGTAAAGCCGTGCGCCTGCCACAGGGATCCAATCAAATCCTGCATTTCGATTCGCGTCAGGGCGTCCAGCGCGCCGAGCGGTTCATCAAGCAGCAGCAGGCCAGGACGGTGAATCAACGCCCGCGCCAGCGCCACGCGCTGCTTCTGCCCACCCGAGAGGGCGGCAGGCCATTCATCGGCTCGATTTTCCAGCCCAACGGCGGCCAGTGCCTGGCGGGCTTCATCCCGCCAGCTGCCCTTAAGACCGAGCCCGACATTGTCGATAACCGTTTTCCACGGCAGCAGCCGCGCGTCCTGAAACATCATGCGGGTATCGTCCTGAATATTCGAAAGCGGCGTTGTTCCTGCCAGAATGTCGCCGCCGTTAGGGGCTTCCAGTCCGGCCAGCAGCCTTAGCAGGGTACTCTTGCCGCCGCCGCTGCGCCCGACAACGGCCACAAATTGTCCGGCGGGAATATGCAGATCCAGCCCGTTAAGAATGATGTTTTCGCCGTAGCGTTTGGTTACGCCGTTCAGCAGTAACGGTGTTCCCTGGTTCAGTCGTGCAGTATTCATGCTTTCGCCTCCTGAAGAGTGTAGGCCGGGTTCCAGCGCAGCCAGCTGCGCTCCAGCCACTGGGCGCTAACGTCGGCGAGTTTGCCGAGCAGGGCATACAGAATGATGGCAACCACCACCACGTCCGTTTGCAGGAATTCGCGGGCGTTCATCGCCAGGTAACCAATGCCTGAATTGGCCGAGATAGTCTCCGCTACAATCAGCGTCAGCCACATCAGGCCGAGCGCAAAACGCACCCCGACCATAATGGAGGGCAGGGCGCCCGGCAGGATCACGTGTATAAAAAGAGAAAAACCCGATAAGCCGTAGCTGCGCGCCATCTCCACCAGACCGCGATCGATATTGCGGATCCCGTGCCAGGTGTTGATGTAGATCGGGAACAATGTGCCCAACGCCACGAGGAAGATCTTGGCGCTCTCATCAATCCCAAACCACAGGATAACCAGCGGGATCAGCGCCAGATGCGGCACGTTGCGCAGCATCTGAATAGAGGTATCCAGCAGCCGCTCGCCCCAGCGGGAAAGGCCACTGATCAGGCCCAGAACCAGACCGATGCCGCCGCCGATGGAAAACCCAATCACGGCGCGCCAGGAGCTGATCGCCAGATGCTGCCACAGCTCACCGCTCACGCTCAGCGACCAGAACGCTTCTACGACGCCCTCCGGGGAGGGCAGAATACGGCTCGACAGCCAGCCGGTGGACGACGCGAGCTGCCAGAGTGCCACAATGCCGACGGGTAAAAACCACGGCGCGGCGCGCAGCAGCCATTTATGTGAGGTGGCAGACATGGTCACTCCTTAGCTCTGTGCGGCTTTGCGTGGAATAAACTCGTTCGCCACGGCTTCGCCCTGAAGCTGAAGCCGCTGCGGCTGTGGAATTTCCGGAATGGCGACATCCAGATGCGGGAATAACAGCTCGCCCACCTTGTACGCCTCTTCCAGATGCGGATAGCCGGAGAGAATAAAGCTATCGATGCCCAGCTCGGCGTATTCATTAATCCGCGCGGCCACGGTCGGTCCGTCGCCGACCAGCGCTGTGCCTGCACCGCCGCGCACCAGACCGACGCCTGCCCACAGGTTCGGGCTGATCTCCAGGTTCTCGCGCTTGCCGTTGTGCAGGGACGCCATTCGGTGCTGCCCGACGGAGTCGGTTTTGGCAAATGCGGCCTGGGCTCTGGCGATCGTTTCATCATCCAGATGCGAGATCAGGCGGTCCGCCGCCTGCCAGGCTTCTTCATTGGTTTCGCGAACAATCACATGCAGGCGAATGCCGAAGCGCACCTTGCGGCCATGGGCGGCCGCCTTAGCGCGTACCTGGGCAATTTTTTCTTTCACCAGCGCAGGCGGTTCGCCCCAGGTCAGATAGAGATCGACCTGCTCTGCCGCCAGATCCTGGGCCACATCCGACGATCCGCCAAAATAGAGCGGCGGGCGCGGCTGCTGCACCGGCGGGAAGTAGAGTTTCGCGTCGCGAACGTGAATATGCTTTCCTTCAAAGGTAACGGTTTCACCTTCCAGCAGACGTCGCCAGACGCGGGTGAACTCGGCGGAGGCTTCATAGCGCTCGGTATGGTCGAGAAATACCCCATCGCCCGCCAGCTCCTGCGGATCGCTGCCCGTCACCAGGTTAAACAGGGCGCGGCCGTTGGACAGTCTGTCCAGCGTTGCCGCCTGACGCGCCGCCACGGTGGGGGAGACAACGCTCGGGCGTAACGCAACCAGGAACTTCAGACGCTGGGTGACCGGGATCATCGACGCGGCCACGAGCCAGGCATCTTCACATGAACGTCCGGTCGGGATAAGCACTCCGGTGAAACCGATTCGGTCCGCCGCCTGCGCAATCTGCTGCAGGTAGCCGTGGTCAACCGGGCGCGAACCCTCTTCTGTACCAAGATAGTGTCCGTCACCGTGGGTGGGTAAAAACCAGAAAAGATTCAGACTCATGATTTAGCTCCTTCTTTGCCTGCGGGCTGCCAGATGCGTTCGCGAATAGTGACCTGTTTCGGCACCAGGTGGTTTTGATAGAAAAGGTCAGCCGTTTGTTGCTGAAGCGCGGCGACGTGGGCGTCCACGGGCGTGATGGTGGTCGGTGGACGGTGGTTGAGATAGCTCGCGATCACCGGTTCAGGTAAGCCCATGGTTTTCGCCAGCAGGGTAATGCTCTCCTGGCGCTGGGTCTGGGTCAGCGCATCGGCCTGGGTAAAGGTATCCAGTACGCCCTGAATAAATGCGCCGTTCTTTTCCGCATAAGGACGCGCGGCCAGATAGAACGAACCGGTCTGCTTCAGCGTGGTGCCGTCTTTCAGCACGCGAACGCCGCCCTGCAGCAATGCGGCGGAGTAGTACGGATCCCAGATGGCCCAGGCATCAACGTTCTTCTGCTGGAACGCGGCGCGCGCGTCGGCAGGCGTCAGGTAAACAGGTTGAATGTCAGTGAACTTGAGTCCGGCTTCTTGCAGGGCACGCAGCAGCAGGTTGTGTGAGCTGGAACCCTTCTGGAATGCGACCTTATGCCCTTTAAGATCGGCGACGCTTTTGATATCGCTGTTTTCAGGCACCAGGATCACCTCGGCCTTCGGCTTGGGCGGCTCAACGCCAACATAGATGAGATCCGCTCCCGCCGCCTGGGCGAATATCGGCGGAATATCACCCGTACTGCCGAGATCGATACTGCCGACGTTCAGGGCCTCCAGCATCTGCGGGCCAGCCGGGAACTCCACCCAGGAGAATTTGGTGTCCGGGAAGCGTTTTTCCAGAAGCTGGTGGCTTTTCGCCAGCACCATGCTGACGCTGCCTTTCTGATAGCCAATGCGTAAACTTTCCGGAGCCGTTTCTGCGGCATGGGCCAGCGAGGAAAGCGCCATCAGACCTGCCAGGCCGATACGGGTTAATGTTTTAAACATGTGCGACTCCTTGAGCCTGACCAAACGCCGGCGCCTGGATATCCCTGCGGTGCAGAGCATGCCAGAAGGTTTCCAGGGCAGTATCGAGGCGGGTTTGCAGGTTCGGCGTAAAATGAGGTTTATGTTGATAATCGATAACCTGGGAGTCATCGGCGAAAACGCCGTGGAGGATCTCCTGCGCTTTCAGCGCGTTCAGCACCGGCTTCAGGGCATAATCCACGGCCAGTAGATGGGCAACCGTACCGCCCGTTGCCAGCGGCAGTACGACTTTGCCGTCCAGGGCACGTTCCGGAAGCAGATCGAGCAGGGTTTTCAGCGCCCCGGAAAAAGAGGCTTTATAAATGGGCGTTGCCACAATTAGGCCGTCAGCGCCGTTAAGCTGCTCGATGAGCGTTTTAAGCGCAGGGCTGTCGAAACGGGCATAAAGCAGATCTTCAGGTTCGAAGTTATGCAGGTTCCAGTGGCACACTTCCACATCCAGGGCATTGAGTTTTTCGCGGGCATATTCCAGCAGGGCGCTGGAGCGCGAAGGGAATCGTGGACTTCCGGCCAGGGTAATGACGCGCATACTTCCTCCTTATAACTAATTGTTTGCTTTTATCTAACATTCATAACAATTTTCAGGAGTGTGACACCGCGCGGTTATTCCACTAAATGATTTATCTGCAATTAAAATGCGAAAAAGTGCATAAGAAATAGACAGGGAGGTAAACGATTGCGTTTTACGCTGATTTTTTGCCGCAGGTCAATTCCCTTTCGCGCGTGGATCGCCCATAATCCCCTCCCGGTTTGCACACCGGGAATCCAGGAGAGTTCATGTACTACCCCTTCGTTCGTAAAGCTCTTTTCCAGCTCGACCCTGAGCGCGCTCATGAATTTACAATGCAGCAATTACGTCGTATTACCGGAACGCCGCTGGCCGCGCTGGTGCGTCAGAATGTCCCGGTAAAACCTGTGCAGTGCATGGGTCTGACCTTTAAAAACCCGCTGGGTCTGGCGGCTGGTCTGGACAAAAATGGCGAGTGTATCGATGCCCTGGGCGCGATGGGCTTTGGCTCTATTGAAATCGGGACCGTCACGCCGCGCCCGCAGCCGGGAAATGACAAGCCGCGCCTGTTCCGCCTGGTTGAAGCCGAAGGGCTGATCAACCGCATGGGCTTTAATAACCTTGGCGTTGATCACCTTGTTGAGAACGTTAAAAAAGCCCACTTTGACGGAATTCTGGGCATCAATATCGGCAAAAATAAAGACACACCGGTCGAGCAGGGTAAAGATGACTATCTGATTTGTATGGAAAAAGTCTACGCCTATGCCGGTTATATTGCGGTGAATATTTCTTCACCCAATACTCCGGGGTTGCGCTCCTTACAATATGGCGAAGCGCTGGACGATCTTCTGAGCGCCATTAAAAATAAGCAAAATGAACTCCAGACGGTCCACCATAAATATGTTCCGGTCGCGGTTAAGATCGCCCCGGATCTTTCTGTCGAAGAATTGATCCAGGTTGCCGACAGTTTAGTTCGCCATAATATTGATGGTGTGATTGCAACCAATACCACCCTCGATCGCTCCCTCGTGCAGGGAATGAAAAACTGTGACGAAGCGGGTGGGTTAAGCGGACGTCCGGTACAATTAAAAAGCACCGAGATTATTCGCGCCCTGTCTGCGGAATTAAAAGGACGCCTGCCGATTATTGGCGTCGGTGGCATCGACTCCGTGATTGCTGCGCGCGAGAAGATGGCGGCGGGTGCGTCACTGGTGCAAATCTATTCCGGCTTTATTTTTAAAGGACCACCGCTGATTAAAGAAATCGTTACTCATATCTAATCTTTTCTCTTAATCAGACAACCAGGGCTTTATTTCCAGCCCTGGTTGTTTTATATTCCGTCACTGTTGCTTATTTAGACATTATAGTCTTTTATTAATGGTGTTATAAACGAAGCGGCGATCAGGACATTTTTAGTACAGGACGTTTCGGGGACGGGAGAGAAACATGCGAATTAAACCTGACGATAACTGGCGCTGGTATTTTTGCGACGAGCATGATCGAATGATGCTCGATTTAGCCAATGGCATGTTGTTTCGCTCTCGTTTCGCCCGCCGAATGTTAACCCCGGACGCGTTTTCCCCGTCGGGCTTTTGCGTTGACGATGCGGCGCTTTATTTCTCCTTTGAGGAAAAATGCCGCGATCTGGTGCTTTCTAAAGAGCAGCGTGCCGAGCTGGTATTAAATGCGCTGGTGGCTATCCGCTTCCTGAAACCGCAAATGCCAAAAAGCTGGCATTTTCTTGCGCACGGTATGAGCTGGACCCCGGCAACGGGTGATGCGGCGAGCGTCAATCTGAGCGATACCGCAGAAGAGGTAAGCCTGCTGGTGGTTGAGCCTGGTGAAAATGCTGCGCTCTGCCTGCTGGCCCAGCCCGGCGTAACCATTGCCGGGCGGACGATGCAGCTTGGCGATGCCATTAAAGTGATGAACGACAGGCTGAAGCCACAGCTGCGCGTAGATTCTTTCAGCCTCGAACAGGCGGTTTAAGCTTCCAGCTGTACGGACGTTTTCGGTATGCAGCTACAGCACAGAATTGTGCCATCATTTCCAATTGCCGATTTTTTCAACGCACTTACTTCGCCATCCACCAGCCTGATGCGGCAGCATCCGCAAATGCCTGCGCGACAGGAATAGGGGACGCGAATACCTGCCTGCTCCAGTTGCTCCAGTAATACCTGCTGGTTGTTGCCACGGATGATGTTTCCCTGCCAGTGAATATCTACCGCAGAGGCGACATTCGTCACAACGTCGACCATTTCTTCTTCCTGACCTGAGCCGTACACTCTTGCAGGCCCTCGGGCAAGGATCTCTACCTCATCACCAACGCGGATTGCACCGCTGGAGCGCGGGATCAGGTTCTGGCCGAAATCCACATCGCCGTTGTCCTGCGCGGTGCGGAATGACTGCAGCGTCTTCAGCGGTTCGCCGGAAGGGTGCTTCTGGCCTTTCTCCGGGCTCACCGTGGTGAAAATGCAGCGGCTACAGGGTTTTACGACATCAAAGATGACGCTGCCAATGCGGATCACTTTCCAGGTGTCTTCGTCCCAGGCGTCAACACCGGTCACCACCAGGTTCGGACGAAACTGTTCCATCTGAACGCTGGCTTTGCAGCGGCGTTGTAAATCACGCAGCGAGGCTTCGTTAGTCAGCAGGAACGGGAAGCCATCGGCGAAGGAGAGGGGAACGGCGTCGTGGCGCTTCACGCGACGCGTCAGTTCAGGCCCAACCCAGCGTAGTTGAACGTCGCGGGAGAAGAAGCCGCTCAGCCAGCGGTTAATCTCATCCGGGGCGATGCGCGCGGTAAAATGGTTACCCCACACTTCCGTTGGCGCATCGACGAGCGCAAAATCAGCAAAGCGAATCACCGCGCTGGAACCGTCCGGCGCGGTCAGGTGCAAACCGTCATGAAGTGGGGAAGGGGTAAAGCGAACCATCTGCGGGAACTGACGTGCGGTAATGAACGTACCGTCAGGCTCGGTGACCATAAAAATACGATCGAAGGCGAATCCGCTCATGTCGGCCAGCGCGTGAGAGACGCCGATGCCGCGCATGGATTTCACCGGATGAATAAAAAGCCTGGATAACGTCGCCACTGCACACTCCCACAAATGAAAATAAGCCTTCAACTTTATGACATACACGCCATATTAGCTATAATGCGCGACAATTTTCTAAGAGTAAAAGTGACGATATGAATTCTCTGTTTGCCAGTACGGCCCGTGGGCTGGAAGAGCTGTTAAAAACTGAACTGGAAAGCCTGGGCGCACAAGAGTGCCAGGTGGTTCAGGGTGGTGTCCATTTTGAGGGCGACACACGGCTTATTTACCAGAGCCTGATGTGGAGCCGTCTGGCGTCGCGCATCATGCTGCCGATGAAGGAGTGCAAGGTTTATAGCGACCTTGACCTCTATACCGGCGTACAGATGATCGACTGGACAGAGATCTTCACCCCGAATGCCACCTTTGCGGTGCATTTTAACGGCGTGAACGACGAGATCCGCAACAGCCAGTACGGTGCCCTGCGCGTAAAAGACGCCATTGTGGACTGCTTCACGCGTAAAAATAAGGAACGTCCGAACGTCGATCGTGAAAACCCCGATCTGCGTATTAACGTCTGGCTGAACGGTGACACGGCGAGCATTTCTCTTGATCTGAGCGGTGCAGGCCTGCATCTTCGCGGCTACCGCGATCGTACCGGTATGGCGCCAATTAAAGAAACGCTGGCGGCCGCCATTGTCATGCGCTCCGGCTGGCAGCCGGGTACGCCGCTGCTCGATCCGATGTGTGGTTCCGGTACGTTGCTGATTGAGGCGGCCATGCTGGCAACCGATCGCGCGCCGGGCCTGCATCGCGGTCACTGGGGCTTTAAAGGCTGGGCACAGCACGATGAAGCGCTCTGGAAAGAGGTCAAAGACGACGCGCAAACCCGCGCACGCAAAGGCCTGGCAGAGTACACCTCCCACTTTTATGGTTCGGACAGCGACCCGCGCGTCATTGAACGCGCGCGCAGCAACGCCCGTCGCGCCGGTATCGGCGAGCTGGTCACCTTCGAAGTGAAAGACGTGGCGAACCTGACCAACCCGTTGCCAAAAGGCCCGTACGGTACCGTGATCAGCAACCCGCCATACGGCGAGCGTCTCGACAGCGAGCCGGCGCTGATTGCCCTGCACAGCCTGTTGGGCCGCAATATGAAGGACCACTTCGGCGGCTGGAACCTGTCTCTGTTTAGCGCCTCGCCGGAGCTGCTGAGCTGCCTCCAGCTGCGCGCCGATCGCCAGTTTAAGGCCAAAAACGGCCCGCTGGACTGCGTGCAGAAGAACTACCATCTGGCGGAGAAGGCGGCCGACAGCAAGCCGTCCGGCGTGGCGGAAGATTACGCCAACCGCCTTCGCAAGAACCTGAAGAAATTTGAGAAGTGGGCGAAGCAGGAGGGCATTGAATGCTATCGCCTGTACGATGCCGACCTGCCGGAATACAACGTGGCGGTTGACCGCTACGCGGACTGGGTGGTGATTCAGGAATATGCGCCACCGAAAACCATTGATGCGCAAAAAGCGCGTCAGCGCATGCTGGACGTCATTGCCGCCACCATCGCCGTGCTGGGTATCGCGCCGAACAAGCTGGTGCTGAAAACCCGCGAGCGTCAGAAAGGGAAAAACCAGTATCAGAAGATGGGCGAGAAGGGTGACTTCATCGAAGTGGGCGAATACAACGCGCGCCTGTGGGTCAACCTGACCGACTATCTGGATACCGGTCTGTTCCTCGACCACCGTATCGCCCGCCGCATGCTGGGCCAGATGAGTAAAGGCAAAGATTTCCTCAACCTGTTCTCCTATACCGGCAGCGCCAGCGTGCATGCCGGTCTGGGCGGCGCGCGCAGCACCACCACGGTGGATATGTCCCGTACCTATCTGGAGTGGGCGGAGCGCAACCTGCGTCTTAACGGCTTAACCGGACGTCAGCATCGCCTGATGCAGGCTGACGTGCTGGGCTGGCTGCGCGATACCGACGAGCAGTTTGATCTGATCTTTATCGATCCGCCGACCTTCTCCAACTCCAAGCGTATGGAAGATAGCTTTGATGTACAACGCGATCACCTGCGCCTGATGACCGACCTGAAGCGCCTGCTGCGCAAAGGCGGCACCATTATGTTCTCGAACAACAAACGCGGCTTCCGTATGGATCATGACGGCTTAGCAGCCCTGGGACTGAAAGCACAAGAAATCAGCCAAAAAACGCTGTCTCAGGACTTTGCCCGTAACCGTCAAATCCATAACTGCTGGTTGATTACCGCGGTCTGAAAGGAAAAATAAATGTCTTTAATTAGTATGCACGGCGCGTGGCTCTCTTTCAGCGACTCACCGCTTCTCGATAATGCAGAACTGCACATCGAAGATAACGAGCGCGTCTGTCTGGTGGGCCGTAACGGCGCGGGTAAATCCACGCTGATGAAAATCCTTAACCGTGAACAGGGGCTGGATGACGGGCGTATTGTTTACGAGCAGGATCTGATTGTCTCCCGCCTGCAGCAGGATCCACCGCGTCACGTGACCGGCAGCGTTTATGATTTCGTGGCGGAAGGGATCTCCGAGCAGGCTGAATACCTGAAGCGCTATCACGAGATTTCGCATCTGGTGATGACCGATCCGAGCGACAAAAATCTCAACGAACTGGCGAAAGTGCAGGAGATGCTCGATCACCACGGTCTGTGGCAGCTTGAAAACCGCATTAATGAAGTACTGGCGCAGCTCGGTCTGGAACCCGATATGGAACTGTCGGCGCTCTCCGGCGGCTGGCTGCGTAAAGCGGCCCTGGGCCGAGCGCTGGTCAGCGGGCCGAAGGTGCTGCTGCTGGACGAACCGACCAACCACCTGGATATCGAAGCGATCGACTGGCTGGAAGGTTTCCTGAAAACCTTCAGCGGCACCATCATCTTTATCTCGCATGACCGTTCGTTTATTCGCAACATGGCGACGCGCATTGTCGACCTCGACCGCGGCAAGCTGGTGACCTATCCCGGCGATTACGATACGTATCTGCTGGAGAAAGAAGAAAACCTGCGCGTGGAAGAGCTGCAGAATGCCGAGTTCGACCGCAAGCTGGCGCAGGAAGAGGTCTGGATCCGCCAGGGCATCAAAGCCCGCCGTACCCGTAACGAAGGCCGCGTGCGTGCCCTGAAGGCGATGCGTCGCGAGCGCAGCGAACGCCGTGAAGTGATGGGCAGCGCCAAAATGCAGGTGGAAGAGGCGTCCCGTTCCGGCAAGATTGTCTTCGAAATGGAAAACGTCAACTATCAGGTCGACGGTAAAGTGCTGGTGAACGATTTCTCCGCGCAGGTACAGCGAGGCGACAAAATTGCGCTCATCGGCCCGAACGGCTGCGGTAAAACCACGCTGCTGAAACTGATGCTGGGCCAGCTGCAGGCCGACAGCGGACGTATTCACTGCGGGACCAAGCTGGAGGTCGCCTACTTCGACCAGCACCGCGCGGAGCTGGATCCGGACCGTACGGTGATGGACAACCTCGCCGAAGGTAAGCAGGAGGTGATGGTAAACGGTAAGCCGCGTCACGTGCTGGGCTACCTGCAGGACTTCCTGTTCCATCCGAAACGCGCCATGACGCCGGTGCGCGCGCTGTCCGGCGGAGAGCGAAACCGCCTTCTGCTGGCGCGCCTGTTCCTGAAGCCAAGCAACCTGCTTATCCTCGATGAACCGACGAACGACCTGGACGTCGAAACGCTGGAATTGCTTGAAGAGCTGATTGACGGCTATCAGGGTACCGTGATGCTGGTCAGCCACGATCGTCAGTTCGTGGACAACACCGTGACCGAGTGCTGGATCTTCGAAGGTGAAGGGCGAATTGGACAATACGTAGGCGGTTATCATGATGCAAAAGGGCAGCAATTGCAGTCTCAGGCGCAGAAACAGTCAAAGTCCAAAATAAGTTCTGAACCTGCTGTAACAAAAGCAGAAACTGTCAAGAAAACCTCGGCTAAACTAAGCTATAACCTGCAGCGCGAACTGGAGGGGCTACCGCAGCGTCTTGAAGAGCTGGAAGCCGCGCTTGAGGATTTGCAAAAACAGGTTGCTGATGCGTCATTCTTTACTCAATCGCATGACTATACTCAGAAAGTACTGTCAGAAATGTCCGCGGCTGAAAAAGCCCTGGAAGAAGCATTTGAGCGCTGGGAGTACCTTGAGTCTCTGAAAAACGGCGCATAAACAGGGATAACATATGTGTGACCAGCACCATGCCGACAGGCATATTTTATGCTCGCAATGCGATATGCTCGTGGCGTTGCCAGAGCTTGGTCACGGACATAAAGCCCTGTGTCCACGTTGCGGTGCGACGTTGACAACCGAGTGGGACGCGCCGCGGCAGCGTCCCACTGCTTACGCTCTGGCAGCATTGTTCATGCTGCTGCTCTCCAATCTCTTCCCCTTCATCTATATGAAGGTGGGGGGGATCACCAGCCAGGTAGATTTGCTTGAAATTCCGGGCGTGATGTTCTCGGAAGATTACGCCAGCCTCGGTACCTTTTTTCTCCTGTTTGTCCAGATAGTCCCGGCTTTTTGCCTGGTCGTTATCCTTTTGCTGGTCAACCGCGTCAGGATGCCGGCACCGCTGAAAATCCGACTGGCGCGTATCCTTTTTCAGCTCAAAAGCTGGGGGATGGCCGAGATCTTTCTGGCGGGGATTCTGGTCAGCTTCGTGAAGCTCATGGCATACGGCGACGTGGGGATTGGCAGCAGCTTTATTCCCTGGTGTCTGTACTGCGTTCTGCAGCTGCGCGCCTTCCAGTGCGTGGACAGGCGCTGGGCGTGGGACGATATCGCGCCAGCGCCGACGCTTGCACAGACGGTGAAGGTCGGCGTACCCGGTATTCGTCAGGGGCTGCGTTCTTGCCCATGCTGCACCGCCGTGCTGCCCGCCGATCTCGACGTTTGTCCGCGCTGCGAAACGAAAGGGCACGTACGCCGTAAAAATAGCCTTCAGTGGACGATGGCGCTGCTGGTCACATCCATCATGCTGTATCTGCCAGCCAATATTCTGCCGATCATGATCACCGATTTGCTCGGTGACAAAATGCCCTCGACGATCCTCGCCGGGGTGATACTGCTCTGGGGCGAAGGTTCTTATCCGGTCGCCGGCGTCATCTTTATCGCCAGTATTATGGTGCCCACCTTAAAAATGATTGCCATTGCCTGGCTCTGTTGGGATGCGAAAGGGCATGGAAAACGCGATAGCGAACGCATGCACCTGATTTATGAAGTGGTCGAGTTTGTCGGACGCTGGTCAATGATTGACGTGTTTGTCATCGCCGTTCTCTCTGCACTGGTGCGGATGGGCGGTTTGATGAGTATTTATCCCGCGATGGGGGCTTTAATGTTTGCACTGGTCGTGATTATGACCATGTTTGCGGCCATGACCTTCGACCCTCGTTTATCGTGGGATCGTGAGCCTGAATCAAGCCATGAGGAAGAGTAAGAGCATGGAAAATAAGAGTGGAGAGGCGAAAGTGCAGAAGGTCAAAAACTGGTCGCCGGTGTGGATTTTTCCCATCGTGACTGCGCTGATCGGTGCATGGATCCTGTTTTATCATTACAGCCATCAGGGACCGGAAGTCACGCTGATAACCACCAATGCCGAGGGGATTGAGGGCGGTAAAACGACTATCAAAAGCCGAAGCGTGGATGTGGGCGTGGTGGAAAGTGCAACCCTGACCGACGATTTAACCCATGTGGAGATCAAGGCGCGCCTTAATGCCGGCATGGAAAAACTGCTGCACGGCGATTCCGTTTTCTGGGTCGTTAAGCCGCAGGTGGGGCGTGAGGGAATCAGCGGCTTAGGGACGTTGCTTTCGGGCGCCTACATTGAGCTGCAGCCTGGCGCTAAGGGTAACCAGCCAGCCAAATACCAGCTTCTGGATTCACCGCCGCTTGCACCACCTGATGCCAAGGGTATCCGCGTGATCCTCGACAGTAAAAAAGCAGGTCAGCTTACGGCGGGCGACCCGGTCCTGTTCCGCGGCTACCGCGTGGGATCGGTTGAGAAAAGCACGTTTGATCCGCAGAAACGCGCGATCAGCTATCAGCTCTTTATCAATGCGCCAAACGATCGGCTGGTCACCAGCAATGTCCGTTTCTGGAAAGACAGCGGGATCGCGGTGGATCTGACCTCGGCAGGTATGCGCGTTGAAATGGGGTCGCTGACCACGCTGTTTGGCGGCGGCGTAAGTTTTGACGTGCCGGAAGGCCTGGATTTAGGGCAGCCGGTCGCAGAGAACACCGCTTTCCGTCTCTTTGACGATCAAAAAAGTATTCAGGATGCGCTCTATACCGATCACGTCGACTTCCTGATGTTCTTCAAAGATTCTGTCCGCGGTCTGCAGCCGGGGGCACCTGTTGAGTTCCGCGGTATTCGTCTCGGTACGGTTGGACAAGTTCCGTTCTTCGTCCCGGGCCTGAGCCAGATGCTGGATGATGACTATCGTATTCCGGTGCTGATCCGCATCGAACCGGAGCGTCTGCTAAACCAGATTGGCGAAAATCAGGATATTGCTGCCCATATCTCTCAACTGATGGAACGCGGCCTGCGTGGATCGTTGAAGACGGGTAACCTGGTGACCGGTGCGCTGTATGTGGATATGGACTTCTACCCGAAAGCACCGCCGATTACCGGTATCCGTGAATTCGGTGGATATAAGATCATCCCAACGGTGAGTAGCGGCCTGGCGCAGATCCAGCAGCGTCTGATGGAGACGCTGGATAAGATCAACAATCTGCCACTGAATCCGATGATTGAAGCGGCGACGAACTCTTTGAGCGAAAGCCAGGCAACGATGCGTCGTCTGCAAACCACGCTGGATAACATCAACAAGATTACGGCGAGCCAGAGCATGCAGCAGCTTCCGCAGGACATGCAGAAAACGCTGCGTGAGCTGAACCGCAGTATGCAGGGCTTCCAGCCGGGTTCAGCGGCCTACAACAAGATGGTGGCAGATATGCAGCGTCTTGATCAGGTCTTACGTGAACTGCAGCCGGTGCTGAAAACGCTCAACGAGAAGAGCAATGCGCTGGTGTTCGAAGCGAAAGATAAAAAGGATCCTGAGCCGAAGAGGGCAAAAGAATGAAAAAGTGGCTATTGATGGTTGGTGCTCTGCTGTTAACGGCGTGCAGTTCAGGAGTAGATAATAAAAGCTACTATCAGCTGCCTGTGGCGACCCACAGCGGTGGGCAAAGCACGGCCAGCCAGGGAAACCGTCAGCTGTGGGTTGAGCAGGTTGCGGTGCCGGATTATCTGGCAGGAAACGGCGTGGTCTATCAGACCAGCGACGTTAAATACGTGATTGCGACGAACAACCTGTGGGCCAGCCCGTTGGATCAACAGCTGCGCAACACGCTGGTGGCCAATCTGGGCAGTCAGCTACCGGGTTGGGTTGTCGCGTCGCAGCCGTTGGGTAACGACCAGGATACGCTGAACGTTACCGTAACGGGCTTCCACGGTCGTTATGATGGTGCGGTGGTGATCAGCGGGGAGTGGTTGCTGAATCATCAGGGACAGCTGATTAAGCGTCCTTTCCATCTGGAGCTGAAGCAGCAGAAAGATGGCTATGACGAAATGGTGAAAGTCCTGGCTCAGGGTTGGGCGCAGGAGTCGGCCAGCATCGCGAGGGAAATCTCCCGGCTGCCATAAGTAAAATTCATCATCAAAAACCGCAGTTGGCCTCTCGCTGATTGCGGTTTTTTTTTCGTTTTCACTTCAGTTTGTTACTTGTGCTGCGTCACAATTTTTGTACAAATGAACTTCCAGGTAGCTCACAAATATGACACCCGTATGAATTTTGAACATTGACGATGGGGCTAATTCGGGGTATTCGTTATCTGTGCCTGTACATTGAGTGCAGACACTGTTTTCTTTCCACCAGACAAAAGAATGAGGGAAACGAGGCATGAAGAGACAGAAACGAGATCGCCTGGAACGGGCTCATCAACGTGGTTATCAGGCCGGCATCGCTGGACGTTCTAAAGAAATGTGTCCTTATCAGACGATAAATCAAAGGTCACAATGGCTTGGAGGCTGGCGAGAAGCCATCGGCGACAGGGCACTCATAGCCTGATAACGTCTCTTTCAAAAAAGAAACCTCCGCAATGCGGAGGTTTCGCCTTTCCGGGAGTGCGAAAAGCACGATCAGAACGCAGAAGTATCCTGGAACAGGC
Source organism: Enterobacter sp. PL_is514 (assembly GCF_055816715.1). NCBI lineage: Bacteria > Pseudomonadati > Pseudomonadota > Gammaproteobacteria > Enterobacterales > Enterobacteriaceae > Enterobacter > Enterobacter sp. PL_is514. The sequence continues at coordinate 452,310 of NZ_JBVPGN010000036.1, forward strand.
CAACTTTCAGGTCGCTTGCGCTATAGATCAGACGCCCGTCTACCAGCACTTCGCCATCTGCCAGGCCCATAATCAGGCGGCGGTTAACGATGCGCTTGAAGTGAATACGATAGGTCACTTTCTTCGCTGTAGGCAGAACCTGGCCAGTGAATTTGACTTCGCCCACGCCCAGTGCGCGGCCTTTACCTTCGCCGCCCAGCCAGCCCAGATAGAAGCCAACCAGCTGCCACATCGCATCCAGGCCCAGACAGCCAGGCATTACCGGATCGCCAATAAAGTGGCAACCGAAGAACCACAGGTCCGGGTTGATATCGAGTTCTGCTTCTACGTAACCCTTATCGAAGTTGCCGCCGGTTTCGGTCATTTTCACGACACGGTCCATCATCAGCATGTTCGGGGCCGGTAACTGTGGGCCTTTTGCGCCAAACAGTTCACCGCGACCAGAGGCAAGAAGATCTTCTTTTGTATAGGATTCGCGTTTATCTACCATGTTCTCAGTAAGCCTTATTTTAGTGAAGGACGCAGGATAGCTAACACGTGTACGCTGAACAAGTCCGATCAGTTCGAACTAAACCAGCCCAGCCAGCGTAACGGCCATGGATAACGATGACGAGCATCCTGCTGTGTCGCCTGAGCAATGCGCTCCTGGATAGTTTGCATCAGGGTGGTTTGCCCTTCGCCGTCCCATACCAGGTTTGTCAGTAAGGGTAGTGCATCCTCAATCCCTTCGATGGCCCAGATAGCGAACTGCTCTTGTTCAACCGCATCCAGAATCTCCTGACTGAGGCTTAAATGGCGTGCGTTGGGAGCCGGGATAATCACACCCTGCTTGCCGTTTAAACCGCGCTGCTGACAGATAGAGAAGAAGCCTTCAATTTTCTCGTTGAGGCCTCCCACTGGCTGGGCGCGGCCGAACTGGTCCACCGAACCGGTGATCGCGATGTTCTGATTGATGGGCACTTCCGCCAGGGCGCTGATTAAGGCGCACAGCTCGGCCATAGAGGCGCTGTCGCCATCCACTTCGCTGTAGGATTGCTCAAACGTCAGCGAGGCGGAGAAGGGGATCTGTTGCTCAAGCTGCAGCTCTGACATCAAAAACGCCTGCATGATCATCATGCCTTTGGCGTGAATGTTTCCGCCCAGCTCGGCTTTCCGTTCAATATCGGTGAACTCGCCATCGCCAATGTGCACAACGCAGCTGATACGGGACGGCTCCCCGAATGCGCGCGGATGGCCAGGAAATTCAATCACAGACAGGGCGTTAATCTGCCCGACGCGTTCGCCTTCGGTTTCCACCAGAATTTGTTCGAGCAGAATTTCATCCTGCATGCGGTCAGCAAGATAGCCTTCTCGCCACTCACGCTGAGCCAGCATCTGAGTGAGCTGTTCGCCGGTGAACGCCCCGTCACCGCTAATCACACCCACTTCACGCAGCTGTTTGCCGATCCAGAGCGGGCAAAGCGGCAGCGTTTCCTGGTCACCGGTGTAGCGTACCGCTTCGCGGATTAAGCCCGGCCACGCGTCAGCCGCAGGGGTTGGCAGCGCAGAACGTTCTGCTACAGCCATCACCCACTGGCACCACTGCGCCATATCGTCGGCGTCAGCAATCTGGATGTTGTCTTCGTATTCGCTATACACGGCCTGCTCAGCCAGTTCCGGCTCCATTTCCTGGAAGTCCGCCAGCGATTCACGGTCGCCCGTCAGCACGACGGTCAGCGACAGCGGCATAGAGGGAACAGAGACGGGCAGAGGACGAGACTCATCGTAGCCGACCCAGTCGAAACGCTGCTGGTGCACGATGGTTTTCAGACGCATCCACAGCAGCGGCTGCGAGAGCAGGGTGCGCAGTGAGATGATCAGAACACCGCCATTTGCGCGATGTACCAGCCCAGGCTGCAGCGAAAGCTCGCCGTTAAACTGGCGCAGACAACCAAAGAGTTGTTCAGCCTCGACCCAGTTAGCGGTAATCACCTCACCCTTAGCGGCAAAATGGCCGTCGGCCTGTGCCGCCGGTTCGAAAGTGACATCGTGTCCCGCGATACGATACTGGCCGCCAAAAACGGCGTTAGCTTCCGGCTTTAACTGACGCACGGCATCCCCGAACAACGTCAGGTATTCCGCTTCTTCCGGGGCTTTGAGCAGCATGAAAGGCGCAGTTGCCCATGGGCTTAAGACCTGCTCCAGCGCGTAATGCAAACGGGGCTGCGTATCGCTAAGGATGAATTCGTGTTCTTTTGCGAGTTCGGGCTGTGCAAACAGTTCCTGATAACTTTCGGTATCCGGAACAAGGTCACGCCATGCAAGTTTCGTAATGGTCAAAGTTGATGTTTTTTAGTCAGATGTAAAAGCGTGGAGTATACCGTAAGCGGGGGGCTGTACCCAAGCAGGATTGGGGATTTCGACAGGGTGATTGGCTGCATTCACTCACAGGATATGATTTCTTTTCAGCAGATTGCTAAAAAACTGATATTCTGAACAGAGTTACGTGGTAACACTGAGATCGCAATGAAATATCAACAACTGGAAAATCTCGAAAGCGGCTGGAAATGGAAGTACCTGGTCAAAAAGCACCGTGAAGGGGAGCTGATCACCTGCTACATCGAAGCCAGCGCTGCACAAGAAGCCGTGGATATTTTGCTGACCCTCGAAAATGAACCGGTACAGGTTAACGGCTGGATTGAGAAACACATCAATCCTGCCTTGTTAAACCGGATGAAGCAAACTATCCGCGCGCGACGCAAACGGCATTTTAATGCTGAGCATCAGCACACTCGAAAAAAATCAATCGACCTGGAGTTCGTTGTCTGGCAACGTCTGGCTGGGCTGGCACAACGACGGGGTAAAACGCTTTCGGAAACCATCGTGCAGTTGATTGAGGATGCCGAACATAAAGAGAAATACGCCAACCAGATGTCGACGCTGAAGAACGACCTTCAGGCGTTGTTGGGTAAAAAGTAGATTTTTTACTTTTCTTCAGACAATAAAAAACCCCGCATGGCGGGGTTTTTTTATAAGACGATAACTTATGCCGCTGGCTGAGTTACAACGTCTTTGATGCCTTTAACTTCGATCTCTACGCGACGATCTGGAGCCAGGCAGTCGATCAGTGCAGCGCGAGCTTTCACGTTGTCACAGGTGTTGCCAGTAACTGGGTTAGATTCGCCCATACCACGTGGGGAGATCTTGTTAGCTGGGATACCTTTAGAGATCAGGTAATCAACAACAGACTGAGCACGTTTCTCAGACAGTTTCTGGTTGTAAGCGTCAGAACCGATACGGTCGGTGAAGCCCAGAACCACTACAGAACCGTCTTTAGGATCCAGGTTGCTCAGCTGAGAGTACAGCTGATCCAGTGCCTGCTGACCTTCTGGTTTCAGAGTTGCTTTGTTGAAGTTGAACAGAACGTCAGACTTCAGAGTGAAGTGCTTGGTCTGTACTTCTGGAGCTGGAGCCGGCGCTGGAGCAACAACTGGTGCTGCTTCTTCCTGCTGGCCGAAACGGTAGGAAACACCTACGCTCAGCATGCCGTTGTCTGGACGAACACCAACGGTGTTGCCGTCGCCGATGTTGTTAACCCACTGGTATTCCAGACGGGTAGCGATGTCACGGGTCATAGCCCACTCAACGCCACCAGCGAATACTGGGGAAACACCGGTGTCATGGTCGCTACCAACCTGGTTGTTGCTGGAGTCAGCGCGCCATACCATGCCGCCCAGACGGGTGTACACGTCCAGATCGTCAGTTACTGGGTAACCCAGTTTAGCGGTCAGCTGAACGCCCTGTGCTTTGAAAGCGCCGTTTACGGTGTCGCCTTTGTATGGCATACGACCTAACCAGTCGTAACCCATTTCAAAACCAACATACGGGTTAACCTGATAGCCACCGAACGCACCTGCACCAAGCTGGCTCTCGTGAGTCGGGCCATCGTTGTTCAGGTCTTTGTTGTACCAGCCGGTGTCGTGGAACTGAGACCAGCCCAGTTTACCACCTGCATACCAGGTATTATCTTTCGGAGCGGCCTGCGCTACGGTAGCGAAGCCAGCCAGTGCCACTGCAATCGCGATAGCTGTCTTTTTCATTTTTTGCGCCTCGTTATCATCCAAAATTCGCCATGAAAGTCTCAAGAGAGAATCACGGTTAAATCCTTCACCGGGGGGCGTGGTCAAATATAAATCTACCGATATCTTCGGCTTAGGCCGAGCACCCCTGGCGATGTAAAGTCTACAACGTAGCTGAAAACTTACAAGTGTGAAGTCTGTCAGGCATATGAAAAAAAAAGTTCCGTATACCGATTATTTAACATTTTTAGAACGAATTTTGTGCAATAAAATGAAGGAGAACCGCACCAGACAAGCCTTGCCGCAATTTTCAGACCGGGAACTTTAATGCCATCTTGTGGTCGAAAAAAATTCCAGGAAAAATCTTAATTTCACTCAATGATACAAATTTGAGTGAATTTTTAGCCCAGAAAGTTGTCCTCTGCGGTAAGAATCCGATCGAACCGGACGCATAATGAACCCGATCGCACTCCCTTCTTCAGCGGCTTCAGTCAGACGGAAATGTTCCTCTTCCGTCAATTCTTCGGGTAACCATCCAATTACCACGCTGTAATTTCCGGTGCGTAACGCGCGGATCATCGACTCAACGGTATCGCACGGCGAGAGCTGATTAATCTGCATGACCTTGGTCAGCGGAAGGCCAGCGGACTGAACCCACTCACGGCTCAGTTTTTGTTGAGGCGTGAGCCAAAGCTGCCAGCGCGATTGCTGACCAAGCTGTTGTAATAACGGCAACAGCAGAAGTTGCGTCAACAGGGGCTGGTCTTCACGATAAACCACTTCACTGATAAGCCCTGTGGAAACACGCTCGACGGAATTCTGCGCGACATTGCCTGCGGCAGAAGAGAGAGAGATTGCGCGATTTGCATAGCCTGAAGTGTGCATATTCATTCCAGCCCTGTAGTTACTGTATGGATATACAGTAACCCCTGTATGCATAAAGATCAACCTCATTTTCGGAAAGCGACTCGCAAAATTCATTCAATCTTGATGCCCCTGGAAAAATCATCTTGCTCAACGGCGATAAGTTGCCTATTTTCCTGCTAACGGATCCGCTAGTAAGAAATTTCGTTGTTATTTTATGATTTTGAAGGGAAATATCATGAAAAAGATATCTTATGAACGGATTTATAAATCCCAGGAATACCTCTCCCCGTTGGGTGAGATTCATCATCGTGCGCTGTTTGGAGGCTACACCCTGGCGGTGGATGATGCGGTTTTTGCCATGGTGTCTGATGGCGAGCTTTATCTTCGGGCTTGTGAGGAGAGTGCGAAATACTGCGTAAAGAATGCCTCCTCATTTTTGACATTGATAAAGCGAGGCCGCCCGGTGCTGCTCAACTATTATCGTGTGGATGACGGATTATGGCAGGACAGGGAGCGGTTGCTTCAGCTCTCCTCGTTTGCGCTCAGTGCGGCAAGAAAAGAGCGCTATCAGCGCCATCAACGAAACCGACTCAAGGATCTGCCAAACCTGACCTTTCAGCTTGAAGTCTTGCTTTTTGAAGCTGGTATTACCAATGAAGAAACACTCCGGGCGCTGGGTGCCAGAGCCAGCTGGCTGAAGATGCGGGCGAAAAATAAAGCGCTCAGTATTAAAGTTCTCTTCGCGCTCGAAGGGGCTATTGAGGGGCTGCATGAGGCGGCACTCCCGGCAGGCATTCGCCGGGAGCTGACGGAGTGGTTTAATGCGCTGCCTGAGCCACAGGAGAATCACTCCTCCAGGTAGCGATTTGCTGTTGCAGCCGGCAAATTTCAGGCAGCAGAGCGATAAGCAGGCCTATCTGCTGAAGGACCAGCGGCGCTTTGCTGTCGTTTCCCGGGTCAAGATGCGCAATGCGTTGCGCCAGTTCATTCAGCGCCTGTTGCACGCGTGGCTCATCGGCTGGGCGGTGATGAAGCGCGTCATCGACATAACAGACGGCGTCATCGAGCAGGTTGAGAATACCCGGGTTGGTGAGCTTCTCACGGTGGGCACCCAGCGTCGAAATATAGCTGGTAAACGTATGGTTCAGGCAGAGCAGGCGGAACGCAGTCTCACGAATTTCCGCCGTGGCGCGAGGCTCCGTTGACATGTTAGAGACAACGGAGGCCAGTTCTGCATCACTGTTGTGCGCATCACGACGTGCTATCCGGTAAGCCAGGCGGTTATCGCGCCCCTGGTGGTACTGCTCCAGGATAGCGTCAAGGTATCGACAGTTGGCATTCATCGCCCTGTCGACCACGCGCGGTAAATTACGGAAACGCCAGTCCGGCCAGATAAAGCTGACCGCGGCCCAGGCAATTGCGCAGCCAATCAGGGTATCGATCACGCGGGGCAGGGCGACTTCAAAGCCTTCACCCAGCAGGTTAAAGCAGAGCAGCACCAGCAGCGTGATGAACATGGTGGCGTGGGCATACTGCACGTTGCGAAACGCGAAGAACAGCACGCCGGTGATCACGATCAGAATCAATTGACCTTCGACGGAAGGCACGAAATAGAGCACCGGAAGGCCGATCGCGACGCCAACCAGCGTACCGATAATACGCAGCGCAAGACGATGTCGGGTGGCGTTATAGTTCGGCTGGCAGACAAACAGGCTGGTGAGCAGGATCCAGTAGCCGTGGTGCAGCCCGGTTATCTGGATAAAGGCATACCCCACGCACAGCACCAGCGACATTCTCACCGCGTGGCGAAAGAGAGCCGACTCCGGCGTAAAGTTGCGGCTCAGGCGTAGCCACATATCGCTAACGCCGTGCACGCTGTCATCAGCAAGCTGGTTTTCCACCTCACTGCCCGGCAGTGCCATCGCCTGTTCGGACTCAATGGTTGCCAGCTGTGCATCAATAGCCCGCAGGTTGTTCAGCAGAAAGCCCAGCGCTTTGATGTGTTCCGGTGACGTTCCGCTGGCCTGAACGCGGTCGAGCGCCGCATCAAGGTGGCTGAATACGCGTTCAAAGCGGGGATCATGCTGATAGGGCGTGCGCAGCAGAATGGAGCGCGAGAGCCGCTGACACGCCTGAGACTGCATGGAGAGCAGGCGCTGGAAGCGGAACATCACGTCGCTGTAGCGGAACCTCTCGCGCAGGGCGGCATACTGAACGTGCGAGGAGCTCGCACGTTCATGAATATCCTGGGCGGCAAAATAGTAGTGTAAGGTCCTTCGCGTTCCGCGCTGACCGCGATCGCCGCGCAGACGGGTCAGCAGAGAGGCTTTTGTCTGGTTAAGGGTGGCAACCAGCTGGCCGTTTGCCAGCGCCAGATCGTAGAGCGGAGCCTGGCTTTCTTCCTCGATATCCGGGTCGAACCGCCGGGATTTCAGTTCCAGATAGTGGGCTAACTGCTCAAAGCTGCGGGCAAGGTTATCCTGTAGAGGGCGAACCGGGAAGATCAGATGACCGGTTAGCGTCAGCAGGTTATACCAGATGGCGCCCAGCAACAGCAGAACCGGCTGCTGGTACCACTGGTCGTACAGGGAAACGCCCAGCATGGTGTAGATGGCGATCAGCAATGCACCAAAAGCGATGGTGGCATAGCGCTGCCCAAGGCCACCCAGCAAAATAAACCCGCTGGTTGAGAGGGTAAGACCCAGGGCAAACAGCCAGGGCCACGGGAAAAGCAGCTCAACGGACGCTGACGCAATAAAAAAGCAGACAAGCGTAATGACCAGATTACGCAAACGCCCGGCCAGACGATCGTCCAGGTCCGCCAGCGCCCCGGCCACCACTCCCAGCGTGAGCGGAATAGTGAGTTTGACATCATTCAGCCACCAGGGCAGAGCAACCGTGCCGCAAAGCGCGATGAATATCCTGACGTTATAAAGCCAGGTGCTGTTCCAGGTATAACGGCGAAGCAGTGGGCTTAGCATAAACGCGGCCAGTCCTTATTTACTGAAAACGACGACGAGCGTTTGCTTCACGCGCCGCCTGGGCCACTTCTACCGGAACAACCCTGCGACCGACGGGCCAAAGGGCGATAGCGGCGATCTTAAAGTTCGCGATCCCCACCGGAATACCAATAATCGTGATGCACTGTGCAATACCGGCAAAAATATGCATGATGCACAGCCACCAGCCGAAGAAAATGAGCCACAGAATGTTCAGCAGGGTTCCGCCCGTATTCATCAGGGCGTTTTTGTTCTCCGGATTCAGCTCGTCAACGTGGATGGCTTCATTCCCGTAGGGGATTAAGGAGAGTTTTGTGATTTCCCAGCAGGAACGGGTCAGGGGAAGCGTGAAAATCAGGACGATGCTCACCAGCGTGGCAAAAAGCCAGGAAAGGGTGGTGGCAAAACCGCCCAGCACAAAATTCAACACATTCAGAACGGTACGCATAAACCCTCACTTCCTTTCGATAAAATTAACGCCCAATGATTGTAACGTTTTTTTAGGCTGGAGCACCTTAAAACTGGCAGTTAAACTGTCAGGTAAATTATCTCTTCGTGGATTTGGCGGAACATGGAACTGAAAGCAACGTCGTTAGGCAAACGCCTGGCGCAACACCCTTACGACAGGGTTGTTCTCCTTAATGCCGGGGTGAAAGTCTCCGGGGAACGCCACGAATACCTTATTCCGTTTAATCAGCTTCTGGCTATCCACTGCAAACGCGGGCTGGTGTGGGGCGAGCTGGAGTTCGTTCTCCCTGACGATAAAGTCGTGCGTCTTCACGGCACCGAGTGGGCGGAAACTCAGCGTTTCCACCATCACCTGAACGCGCTCTGGCAGCAGTGGAGCCAGGATATGAGCGTGATTGCCGCCCAGGTGCTCCAGCAGGTGCTGGACGATATCGCGCAAAGCAACGCGCAACACGCGTGGCTGACCCGTCAGCAGACCGCCGGGCTGCAGCAAAAGATCCGACAGGCACTCGCGGCGCTGCCGCTCTCCGCGACGCGTCTCGACGAGTTTGACAACTGTCGCGACGCCTGGCGCCAGTGTCAGGCCTGGCTGAATGATAAGGATAAAAGCCGTCTCGCCCATAATCAGGCCTGGACGGACGCCATGCTCACCCAATATGCCGACTTTTTCAGTACGGTGGAATCGTCACCGCTCAATCCGGCCCAGGCGCGCGCGGTGGTTAACGGCGAGCAGTCGCTGCTGGTGCTGGCGGGGGCCGGTAGCGGTAAAACGTCGGTGCTGGTGGCGCGTGCCGGCTGGCTGCTGACGACCGGGGAAGCGGTAGCCGATCAAATTCTGCTTCTGGCCTTTGGCCGCAAGGCTGCCCAGGAGATGGACGAACGTATCCAGGAACGCCTGCACACCCGGGATATCACGGCCAGAACCTTCCATGCCCTTGCGCTGCATATTATTCAGCAGGGCAGTAAAAAAGTGCCTTCCATCAGTAAGCTGGAAAACGACGCGCAGGCGCGTCAGGCGCTGTTCATCAAAACGTGGCGCCAGCAGTGCAGTGAGAAAAAGGCGCAGGCAAAAGGGTGGCGTCAGTGGCTGGAGGAGGAGCTCAGCTGGGAAGTGCCAGAGGGTAGCTTCTGGCAGGATGATAAGCTGGCGCGTCGGCTGGGTTCGCGACTTGACCGCTGGGTCAGCCTGATGCGAATGCACGGTGGATCGCAGGCAGAGATGATTGAAAGCGCGCCGGAGGCGATCCGCGATCTGTTTTCGAAGCGGGTCAAGCTGATGGCTCCGCTACTGAAAGCCTGGAAAACCGCGCTGAAAGAGGAAAATGCCGTTGATTTCTCCGGCCTGATCCATCAGGCCATCATCATTCTTGAGAAGGGGCGTTTTGTCAGCCCGTGGAAGCATATTCTGGTGGATGAGTTCCAGGACATCTCTCCGCAGCGTGCAGCGTTGCTCTCAGCGCTGCGGGCGCAAAATAAGCATACCTCGCTGTTTGCGGTGGGGGACGACTGGCAGGCCATCTATCGCTTCAGCGGGGCGCAGCTCTCCCTGACAACCGCATTCCACCACTATTTTGGCGAAGGCGATCGCAGCGATCTGGACACGACCTACCGCTTCAATTCACGGATTGGCGAAATCGCCAACCGCTTTATCCAGCAGAACCCGCATCAGCTGGCAAAACCGCTCAATAGCCTGCGGGCAGGGGATAAAAAAGCCGTGACCCTGCTGGCGGACGATCAGCTGGAACCGCTGCTGGACAAGCTCAGCGGCTATGCGAAGCCCGATGAGCGTATCCTGGTGCTGGCGCGTTACCATCACCTCAAACCCGAGGCGCTGGAAAAGGCGGCCACCCGCTGGCCGAAGCTGCAGCTTGAATTTATGACGATTCACGCCAGCAAAGGGCAGCAGGCCGACTATGTGATTGTCATGGGGCTGAAAGAGGGCAGCGACGGTTTCCCGGCTCCGGCCCGCGAGTCGGTAATGGAACAGGCCTTGCTGCCGGTGCCGGAAGACTTCCCGGATGCCGAAGAGCGGCGTTTGCTGTATGTGGCTATCACCCGCGCGCGCCATCGCGTGTGGCTGCTGTTCAATAAAGAGGAGCCATCCGTGTTTGTCGATATCCTGAAGAGTATTGATGTGCCGGTAGCGCGTAAACCATAACGACGTCAGGGAAGGTTTTGTAGGCCGGGTAAGGCGTAGCCGCCACCCGGCAAAAAAGCTACTTCAATCTGTCGGAAAGATAACGCTGATAGTCCGGAATGAGGATATCAACCGGCGAATTAAACTGCGGCGATTCGATGATGAAATCCGCCGTCGACAGGTTTGTCGCCACCGGAATATTCCACACCGTCGCCAGACGCAGCAGGGCTTTGACATCCGGGTCGTGCGGAACCGCGTTCAGCGGGTCCCAGAAGAAGATCAGCACATCAATCTTCCCTTCGGAGATCTGCGCGCCGACCTGCTGATCGCCGCCCATCGGGCCGCTCAGCATGGCATTCACCTGCAGACCCGTTTCGCGCTGGATCAGGTTACCGGTAGTACCGGTCGCCGACAGATCGTGCTTTTCCAGCGAAGACTGATGGCGGCGAACCCAGTTAAGCAGCATTTGTTTACAGTGATCGTGCGCCACCAGCGCAATGTGTTTGCGTTCAGGTAGCGTGCGTGTTGTCAGTTCCATAATCATATCCATCAGGTTAACTGCCTACACGATGACGGGAACCGTCTGACGCTGCAAGAGAAAGGCGTAAAAAATGTGGCTTATGATGAAGGTTGTTGTTTTGCCCACTGTAAAAACCGGGCCCGCGTGTCGGGATCGGCCTGCTGGAACCAGAATTTTAGGCGCTGTTCCGTCAGGGTCTGTGACTGGGGAGGAATGACGTCCAGTTCAGAGACGCCGGAAAGCAGCGTACTGTCGTCAGCCATCATGGTGGCAAACTGAGGAAGCGACGCGCGTTTACCCGCTTTGTTATAGGTCTGGGTCGCGGCCTCGTAATCCGGACCTTTTGGTGAGGTCGTCAGCGCCAGAATATCCAGCTTCACCGGAATCGGCATCGCATCTCCGTCCAGCAGTTCAATGCGGGGAGATGCGTCGAAGGCCGCCGATTCTTTCTCCGTTTCAATACGAGGCAGGGTAATGTTGACCTGACTGATTTGCCGGGTATTAAAGCTGACGATCAGCGGCGGGGAGATATACATCCTTTGCTCGTGATTCGCCAGACCGATCGATTTTTCCACCCGGAATACCAGCTGATGCGGCCCGTTATCCAGCTCGATGCTGTCCGCACCGCGCAATAACGAACTGGAAACCTTTTTTCCGTCCAGTACCAGGAGATCAATATCGGTAGAGAGCCGGAGCGTGGTCGCAAAAACGCAGACCGGCATCACTAACGCAATCAGAGCAGTGGCAATACCGGTTTTCATAGAAGGCTCCCGTCAGAAATCCTGTCGCCGCATTAATGTATCTAAATTTTTCGAGAATCATGTTTACTAACATATAGACATATTTCGCCGTTTTGCCCTCATGCGTCGGTATGGGATGGATGGTTGAGATGTGCGGTTTGGCGTACACTTTTAAAAAAGCCAGGAGAAAAACCATGAAAGAGAACGATATTGCCGAGATTCTGACATCCACGCGTACCATTGCGCTGGTGGGCGCGAGCGATAAACCCGATCGTCCAAGCTATCGGGTGATGAAATACCTTCTCGATCAGGGCTACCACGTCATCCCGGTCTCGCCAAAAGTGGCGGGGAAAACCTTACTGGGCCAGCAGGGTTACGCCACGCTCGCTGACGTGCCGGAAAAAATTGATATGGTCGACGTCTTTCGTAATTCCGAGGCGGCGTGGGAAGTGGCGCAGGACGCTATCGCCGTCGGGGCGAAAACGCTGTGGATGCAGCTGGGCGTGATTAACGAGCAGGCTGCGGTGCTGGCGCGGGATGCGGGGTTAAACGTCGTCATGGATCGCTGTCCGGCGATCGACATCCCCCGTCTGGGGCTGGCGAAATAATAAAAAAAAGCCCGTTCATCGGGCTTTTTTTACACGCTTAGTTCCGCAGGCGCGGAGCCTGTAACTGTTTGCGGATAGTCTGAGCAAGTTCATCCATAGTGGGTTGCTCCGGATGCTCTTCCTGCAGCTCGCTGCTCAGCTGCGCTTCAGCAAGATAGGTGTGAACGGGCTGTCCATCATCACCTTCCATCACCACATGGTACCAGGGCGCGGCGCGAAGCTCTGCATTCACCGCCAGCTCGTCTGCTGACGGTTCATCAAGGGAATACTCCGGGTCGATATCCACGACCACACCCAAATACCCGAGCAAAGTGTGGCGGACCTGCTGGCCGATACCGAATTTGCTGGCAATCATAGTCACCTCCCGGGAAATACGACTTACACGTTATGTGCGGGCAATATTTCTCTTTTCAAGTTACATGACGCGACAGGCAAACCCTTTCAGATACAGTCCTTCCGGGTAGGTAGCAATCACGGGGTGATCGGCTGCCTGACGGAACTGCTCTATAAATTGTACATCACGGCCAGCATCTATTGCGGCATCGGCGATGATTTTCTGAAATAAATCTGTGGTCATCAGGCCTGAGCAAGAGAAGGTGAGGAGAATCCCGCCCGGGTTCAGCAGCTGGATAGCCAGCATGTTGATATCTTTATATCCACGGCACGCGCCCATCAGCTGGCTTTTGTTTTCCACAAACTTTGGCGGATCCATCACGATAACGTCGAACTTTTCGCCCTGATCGCGATATTTACGCAGCAGCTTGAACACGTCATCGCGTACAAACTCCGCTTTGCTCAGATCCAGCTTATTCAGCTCGACGTTCTGTTTTGCCACGTCGAGCGCTTCCTGTGAGGTGTCCACGCTCACCACCTGGGCACAGCCGCCCATCAGTGCCGAAACGGCAAAACCGCCGGTATAGGAGAAGCAGTTCAGCACGCGTTTGTCGGCAACGTACTGACGCGTAGCCAGACGGCTGTCGCGCTGGTCGAGGTAGTAACCGGTTTTGTGCCCGCCCTGAATATCCACCAGCAGCTTCATGCCGTGCTCTTCAATCGGCAGCAGGGCAGGCGGCAGTTCACCCGTGACCGGACCCTGCGTCAGCTCCATGCCCTCTTTTTTGCGCACCGCCACATCGCTGCGGTCGTAAATGGCGCACTGTGGGAACAGCGTTTGCAGCGCGCTAATCAGCGCGGCACGCTGGTATTCCGCTCCGGCGCTCAGGAGCTGCAGCACCAGGAAGTTACCGAAACGATCGATGGTCACGCCCGGCAGACCGTCGGACTCACCAGCAATCAGGCGGTAGCTGTCCAGCCCGTCGCGTTTTGCCAGCCACTCACGCCACTGCTGCGCCTGCTGCAGACGATGCACGAAGAAGTCGATGTCGATGGTTTCGTCTTTATCGAAGGTCCAGACGCGCGCGCGGATTTGGGACGCTGGCGAGTAAGCGCCTCGCGCTAACCATTTCCCCTGATGGTCAACGATATCAATGGTTTCACCGAGGCTGGCTTTGCCTTCCATACGGGCAACCGCGCCGGAAAAGACCCAGGGATGACGGCGCAGTAATGATTTCTCGCGCCCTTTGGCTAACACTAAACGTACACTCATAATTTGCTGTTCTGTCGATTTCAGGGAAATGGCGCGTAGATTACCACATTCAGCAAGGCGCAATCATCTGCGGATGCCGTTGAGCGTTTCGGCACAAAATCGAATCGCTTAGGCACATTACGGCATTGCAGCAGGCTTTACAGTAGGGCCTCCAGTTCAGCAGAGGAAGCACCCATGAAAAAGCGCAGTGTCATCACAATAGCCGCTCTGGCGGCGATAAGTTTTCAGGTTTTCGCGGCAACGCCTTTTGGCATCACCAGCCAGGATATTTCCGGCGATCGGCGGTTGGCGCAGCAGCAGGTATTTGAGGGATTTGGCTGCCATGGTGGGAATACCTCTCCCCAGCTGGCATGGAAAAATCCGCCCGCCGGTACAAAAAGTTTTGCCGTTACGGTCTATGACCCTGATGCGCCCACCGGCAGTGGCTGGTGGCACTGGACCGTAGCCAATATACCGGCGAATACAATGACGCTGCCCGCTGATGCCGGTAACCCGAACGGCGAGAAATTACCTGCCGGCGTGGTGCAGGGGCGCAATGATTTCGGCTATTCTGGATTCGGCGGCGCATGTCCACCCGCCGGGGATAAACCTCATCGCTATCAGGTTACAGTCTGGGCGCTGGACGTGGATACACTGCCCGTCGACAAAAATGCCAGCGGCGCGCTGGTCGGTTTTATGATCAATAGTCACACTCTGGCAAAGGCTCAGTTAACAGCAACCTACAGCAGATAAGGATGACAGGGTGCAGGAGTTCCATTTTCGACATAAACATCTTACTGCGGGTGAAGTGACTGCCAGCAAAATGCATCGCCTGCACCAGGTTAAACTCTTCTTTCCGGCTATTTGTCATATCACTCACGGCAGTAAGGTGATTGTTCAGGACGATAACCGCCTGGAGGCGACACGGGATCAACTCATCATTATCCCTGCCAATACGGTGATGGAGATTATCAATCAGCCCGCGAACGGCATGTTTCGATCGGACTTGCTCATGTTATCTCCGGAGATCGTTGCCGAGTTTAAAGCGCATTACCTGAAATCCTGGCCGCGCACGACGTTGCATTCGCTCTGCGCGCCGCTGAGCGAGGGGCTGGCGTTTATGTGGGATAACCTGCTGCACGCCGTGCGTCAGGATTTACCGGAGGCGCTACAAAAGCATCAGGCCTTCGGTCTGTTGCTGGCCTTGCTGCATGACGGCGTGGCAGGTCCGCTGCTTATTGAGCGAAACAGTAACCTGACCGAGCAGGTGCGGCAGTTCATTATGCTGTCGCCCGCCAGAGCCTGGAGCGCGCAGGACGTCGCCAGCCGTCTGGCCTTAAGCGTACCGACGCTGCGCAGGCGGTTACGCGAGGAGTCACAGAGTTTTCGCCAGATTGTGGAGGAGGTGAGGATGGCCGTTGCTTTGTCACAGCTACAGTCAACCCGATTACCAATTGGCGAAATCGCATTACAATGTGGGTATCTTTCCAGCTCTCGTTTCACCGCCCGTTTCCGGCAACACTACGGCTGTTTGCCGAAAACGCTACGTTAAGGAGAAGAAAAATGTCTAAAGTCTGCACCATTGCCTGGGTTCACGGCGTTGTTCAGGGCGTGGGGTTCCGCTACAGCACCCAGCGCGAGGCCGTTCAGCTTGGGCTAACGGGATACGCGCGAAACATGGACGACGGCAGCGTTGAGGTGGTCGCCTGCGGCGAAGCGGAGCAGGTCGACAAGCTGGTGGCGTGGCTGAAAGCGGGTGGGCCGCGTAGCGCACGGGTTGATAAGGTCTTAACAGAACCGCATCAGCCCGGGCGGGAATATATGAACTTCGGTATTCGCTACTAAATGCACTTCACCGGTTTTGGCAGGCCGGCAATTTTGGTGGCCTGTTTTGCCGGGCCTTTCGGGAACAGACGATAGAGATAGCGGCTGTTGCCTTTCTCTTCACCGAACTTATTGGCCATCGCCTTGACCAGCATGCGGATGGCCGGAGAGGTGTTGAATTCAAGGTAAAACTCGCGGACAAAACGCACCACCTCCCAGTGTTCGGGGGAGAGGGTAATCCCTTCGTTTTCCGCAATTTTCTCCGCCAGCGGTTCGCTCCAGAGCGTCGTATCTTTCAGATAGCCTTCGCTATCGGTCTCAATTTCCTGGCCTGCAAAAATGAACATAATCTTCTGTCGTAGGTAAAAAATCAGCGACAGTGTAGCAAAAAAGCGGGCTCAGGATAAACCGTGACCTACAGGAGCAACTGAAGCAGGTTGTTGGCATTGAGCTTCTTCAGCGCGTTACATTTATGGGTTGAAACCTGTTTCTCCGACATGTGCGTCACGATGGCAATGTGGCGGACCGGCAACCCGGTCAGCATCAGATCGAGCACGTTGAATTCAGGAACGGTCAGGCAACAGTCCAGGCTTCGAACGCGACGCGGCTCTTTTGCCAGTAAATACGCCGCATCGGCAACGGCGATCCTGTCGTCGATGATATAAAGCGTTAGCGTACCGAAACGCTTGCGTAAATGCGTCGCCAGCGCCCACCCCTTTTCGTTACAGACCAGATAAAGGCTGCCTTTCCAGCGGGCGGCTTCAAGCCTGAGCAAAATGTTGATCAGCGCCTGATGCGTCGCCGCCACGGAAAAACGGCAGCGGACGACCACCACGCGGCGGGTAAGCAGCGTTGGCTGCCATTGTACGGTATCGCTTATGACCTCTGGCTGGACGCCCCGACGCAGCAGCGCATAGCGCAACCCTTCGGCGTAAAATCGATTATTGTCGAGAATGGCGTAACTCACGGTGACCTCGTTATAACGTGCTGGGCGTATAGATAACGCGCAGCGTGCCGGTATAGTCGCCTGCGTTTTTGCTGCTGGCAGCAAATGCAGGCGTTTTCAGGATAATCGGCGCAGGAATGCACAGTACGCTCTCGCGTCCGCCGGGCAGCACGACCTGACGCAGATACTGCGGATCGTTAGTGCCCTGCCAGACCACGGTTTTACCGTTCGCGACCGTTTCGGTTGCGCCTGTGATTGGGTTGGTGACGGAGACCCGATAATCGAGACGGTCCCGCGCATCGGTCTGGCTACCGCCGCGCCGCCGGATAGAAAATGCGCCTTCGGCACGGTCCGCTGACGTCAGTCCGTCGTCCTCAAAGCGAAGATAGGCGCGGGTGCTGGTACTGTTTTTGCCGTCGTACAGGCACATATCCAGCGTGTTTTCCCCCTGGATCTCGCTCCCCCCGGGGCGCCCCGGGAAGTTGGTCAGGTTGAGGTTAACGATAGGCGTGGAGTGCGGAAAGGCCGGCAGATAGATCTGCTGATTACCCGGATCGACCACCTCAATGCGAATATTGGCCTGCCATTTGGCGATGGTGAGATAACCCGGACATCCGACATTCACGTCACCCCAGTTTCCGCCGCAGTCGGCGCTATCCCATTGGCGCAGGTTTTGCTTCAGCGTGGCGGTCCAGATCCCCGGCAGGGCGAGCTTATCCAGTTCGCTTTTTACGATATAGAAATCGAAATAAGGCTCTCTGTTCCAGTCAGCGATTGTGTCCGATCCCCTTGCTACGAAGCTGGCAGAGGTAAACACTATGTTTTTGATAAATATGTAATGATCGCCATACACCTTGATATCCACCGTCTTGCTGGTGAGGGCATGCGTAAAACGTAAATTGATGGCATAGGGTGCGGCCGGGTTACTCGTCCACCAGACCGGGGCGTTCATGCAGGCGCCGTTCGTGGTGTCAGTCCGGGACTCACAGGTCAGGGTGTTACGTCCCCACTTTTGAGGATCGGCGGGGTCATAACCACCCGATTCATGAAACCAGATGTCAAAACGCGCAGGCGGTGCCATACGATCGAAGCTGATCCCAACGCTGGAGTTTCGTCCCGCGGGGGCGCCCGCCAGCGTCTGGCCGGCCCACAGGCTTAATAACAGTAAAATAAAGAGGCGTTTAATCACATCATTTCCCTTTAGTGAGGCTATCGGTATTCATGGCTGTCGGGCCAGCAGGGACCGACCGTCCGGCCAGCATCAGCTGCGCCTGCTGCTGGACTGCATCCGGCAGAGCGGAGAAGGTTAATTCCTTACAGGGAATCGAACCGACGTAACGCACGACGTCGCGCATACTCTTCACGCTCAGCGCGCACTGATAAAATTGCTGCTGACGCACCAGGTAGAGGTTATGCAGCAGGGCGTCGCTTTGGGCGCTAAACCCGCCGTTGCCAAGGTCGCTCCAGCCGTTCACGTTCAGCGGCACGCCGCCGATAAACGGCGAATGGTGCTCGTCGGTTAACTGGCCAAGCCAGGTGTAGCTTGCGGTCGTTTGCACGTCCCGGCGCAGCAGTTTGCCTGGCACCATAAACAGCGTTCTGCTGCCTGACCCTTGCGTGATTTCACTGCTGGCTCCCCGGGAAACGTCCAGCGATTCGTTAATCGTCAACGTCGTCTGCTGATAGCCCGGTACCGCGAAGAGGGCGCGGCTATTGCCCGGAATGTCTGCGCTCCCGCTATTATCCAGCGACACGGCGACGCGCGAAGCCTGAGCATCTTCCGGCGTCGCCACGTTCACCGCGACGGCGGAAGCAGGGCGACCGTCGCTCCAGCGGCCCAGCCACAGGCCAGAACGGGACAGCGCGAGCGTTGAGCTGTAGTTGCCGCTGCTGCTCAGCGTATGGCGGCGGTCCTGACGATCCCAGGCGTCGCTGACCGTCAGGCTTCCGTTGCCATATCGCCCGCCCTGGCGCGTATAGGCTGAGGTATTCAGCGAGTCGCTGTTAATGCCCGACGCGCTGAGGCCATACTCATTTTCACCGCGGGCATCGGCATACCAGTTATGCGCCACGCTGTAGCTCAGCTGGTTTTTTTCACGCTGCTGGTGCTGCCATGTCGCGCCCAGAGAGGTGTAGCTTGAGGCATCACCCTGACGGTTATGCGCCATGGACAGGCTCACGCTCAGGTAGCCGCCTTTATCCCTGCCGTCGCGGGCGTCATCGTTACGCATAAACAGGTTAATGCTGCTGTTAATGTTCAGGCCATGGGTGCTGAAGGCATTGCTCAGGCCAGCCTGCCAGGCCCGCGTGCGCGAGCGGGTCATATAGACCGATTCCCACGGCAGACCCGCATCGTGGCGATCGTCACTGTCCGGCAGCTCCCGGCGTGAAACGTACCGGCCTTCGTTGCGGTTATCCGAATACCCCAGGCTTGCATACCAGGCGCCGACCGGGACGGAGAACATCACCGAGAGGGTGCGATAACAGCCGTTCACGGCATCAAATCCCGCGCTTTGGGTGTTGCAGTTTTCAGCGGATAACGCGTTGCGATAGACGCTCAAAGAAAAACCGTCGTTGTAGCTGATTTGCTGAATATTGCCGCGCTGGCCTTCGCTGCCGTAGAGGTAGCTAAACCGGGTACTCAGCACGCCATCGATCGGGCCCGCGTTGAAGCCCCGGCTCCAGTCGATCGCGTTTTCCAGAAAACGCTGGTTTTTCTTGAACGTTGCCCCGCTGGTCAGCGCCAGCGTGGGGGTGACGGGCAGACGAACGCCCGCCTGCGCAACCGCGCGGCGTTCTTCGTTTTGATCGCTATTATCGGTTTCGCCCGCCTGCAGGAACCACTCGACGCGGTCGAATGGCGTAATGCCGGTTCGGGTAAACGGCACCTGCTCGGTGCGCGTCAGCCGGTTATTTTCATAGATGGAGAGCGTCACGGTGTAGCTCCCGTCCGGGAACGAACGCGTGTCCAGGGTTTGCGCCCCGGCATTCAGATAAAAGCTCGCCAGCAGATGATTTCCCCGGCGGGCATCGATACGCGCGTCATGGGAAAGCAGCACGGTAACAGGGGTTCCCTTCGACTGCTGAACCGGGTTCATCCATACCCGTGTTGAACCCGTGCGCAGGCCACGAATTTTGCCCAGCGGCAGCTGGCTGAGGTTGATATTTCCGCCAGCGTTACTGAACAGATCGCGGGTATCCATCTCACCTAACTGGACATAGTACTGACGCAGGATATCCTGGCGGAACCAGGCGTTGTTGACGGTGACCTCCTGCTGCTGCTGGTGCCGTGAACGCTGTCCCAGCCAGGTCCAGTCGAGATTTACATAGCCGTCCTGGGTGAGCGCCAGCGCGCCGTTGCCCTGCACGGTTGCCGACTGATAATCCCTGTCGGCAACGAAGTTAATGTTCTGCTGATGGATCAGCGCATTTTCGGTGCCCTGAGTGGGCTGATACCATTGATTCTCTGCCGTCTGCTTAGGCAGAAATTTCTTGTCCAGGAACAGGTTAATGCGGGCGTTATTCTCGTCATAAATAATGGCCGCGCGGTCGGTATTGATGTAATCACAGCCCGTTGCGGAGCCGTTGCTGCTGCAGGCCAGGTTGCCGTTACGGGCAAGCGGAACGGCCAGCGCGGCAGACACGGTGGCAACGAGGGATGGGTCGTCATTAAACCGGCGTTTGATGGCCGCTACCACGGTTTCAGGTGCGACAAAGCTGACCGTTTCAAGCGTGATATCCGTTTCAAAAAGGCCCAGCGCCTCGCCGTAGAGGTTCACCTCTGTCCACAGGCGCTGCGTCTTCGCCAGGTCTTCAAAACCTGGCGGGACGGCCATCCCTGCGCAGGCGAGTTGGATGGAAGCGGGTAACAAAGCAACAAAGAGGAGGGTATTTCTGTGAAACGCCATGAACGAGCCTCGACATCATCCTGACGTCAGAGGGTGAGCACCCTCTGACGTTATTCCTTAGGTGCTGTGGTGTTACGCACCGCCTTCCGTGGTCGTCGCCTGCGTCAGCATCAGGCTGACAACGCCGCTGTACTGACCGGTTTTCAGAATGCCTTTGGTGGTCTGGGAAATGGTCAGCGGCAGTACCGCAGAACCGTTTTCAATGCTCCCCGGGAACAGTTCTGTACCGGTGTATTCAACATCTGCGGTAGAGAGGGTTTTATCGCCCAGCTTCACCGTCATTGGGATGGTCTCAGCACCGTCGGCATTCGCCAGCTTCGCGGCGCTAACCAGACGGACTTTTACGTTGCTGGTCGCGGAGTTAGACCACACCTTGGTATTCAGGCGGTAGCTTTCCAGGCCACGGCCAGGCAGGTACTGCATATCGATGCTTGCCGGCAGCGGCGTGTTATCAGCCTGGGTCATATCCAGCTGTGAATCAACGCTGGCGTTGACGGTAATATCTTTTTGAATCGCCAGCGCGCTAACGGACGTGGTCATCGCTGCAACAATCATGAGAGGTTTAAAATACTTACGCATTGATATCTCCATATTTACAAATGAGCACCCTGGCTCTTTAAACAAACCCTTTGGGGTCTTTACGGTAACGTCGTGTTATTGCACGACGGGTAAATCAGCTTCTTCAGCGGTTTTATTCAGCCAGTTGAAGTAGCGGAATTTATATTTCTGGCCTTGTGCCTTCGCGAGCGTTTTTAATTTCCGTTCGGTATCCGGATAAATCGTCGCGTCTTCTTTAATCCATCTGCACGACGAATCCGCATCACAAATACCGATCTCTCTCAGCGGCACGCGCAACGTGCCGTTGTTTTTTAACGTTCCCCTCTGAGGGTCAATCGACAGCGAAACCACGCTTTTTTCCGGTGCGAGATGGATCAGGGCGCCCCAGATCACATTGACGCCCAGTCTTGCCATCGCAGCAGGGCTTTCGGCCTTGCCCGGAATAATGCTGTCAGGCTGCTTGACCCCTTCAAAATAGACGCGCCAGGTCGTCTCTTTTTCCGGGGGCGTAAGCGATACCAGGCGAACCACGCGCATTGCGCCTGCCGCAAGGGCGAATTTTTCCGGCGTGACAACCACGCCACCTTCTTTCCACGAGGCCACATCAATCTCTTTTTCCTGGGCTGTGCCGGGATTAAGAATTTTCTTTTGCTTCACCCGAATGAACTGAATATCATCGCTCTTCGACGCCACTGTTATTTGCGCCGTTCCGGAGCTATCTACATTAAGTTCCATCGGGTACACGCTCATATTAGCCACTGAAATTTGTGAGAAAAAAGACAGTGAGAGTACAATGGCGTAAAAAGCATAGGGCCTTTTCTTTACAAATTTTAATTTCAACATCTGTCTGCTCTGGTTACTGAGTGGTTTATTGCCAGTGGCCGTCTGCTTGTGAATCGCTTCAGGGCAGAGAAACTTTAACCAGAACAATATCTTGAGAAAATTTGTATTAGTTAACTCGATATATACAGTTTTTTATCCTGATTTTCTGGTCTAAAGGATGTATAGTTAATATTAAATGCCGCCATCGTGAATATTGGAAAAAAACGCACCTGCTCAAAAATTAATCGAATCAGGGCTGTTTTTATGTCTTTTGTACTTTCGAGTGGAACAAAGACAGGTGGCATAACCTGAGAACTAAATATGTTTTTTATATGCAATAATTCGTTATTATTTAATCCAGAGACACATGCAATTAGCCTGGTCGGACAACCAGAGTCGGTATTAATTCTCTCGGCTCCCGCTGCCCGGCTTTTACAGGAGTTCATTCGTAATAAAGGATGCGATCTCAGCCGGGAGGTGTTAATCACACGTGTCTGGGAAGCATATGGCTTTACCCCATCAGGCAATAATCTTAATAAGGCGGTGAGTGAACTACGTAAGAGTTTTCAGGTTTTGGGTGAGTGTCAGGAGATGATCGTTACCTTGCCTCGTTTTGGTTTTCGTTTTGATGCGGAAGTTGTTAGCCACCCAAAGCTGCTTTTTTGCGAACCCAACCCGGAGCCTACACCGGTTCCCGTATCGTTCAACAGTAAAATATCGAAAATATGGAATCGGGCTCGTCTCACAAGACGGGCAGGTCTTTTCGTGCTCACTGCTGCAACTATAGGAATTGGGTTTTTATTATATCGTTTACATTACGTCATCGCGCCCGTAGAACTTAAAGCAATTAATGAAAAAATCGGAAGCTGTAGATTCTGGTTTATCAACGAACAGGATCGGCCATTAAAAATGTCAAAAATATCAAGGATGCTTGAGGAAAATAATGTCATGTGCCAACAGGAGGAATACGATATTTATTATTTTAGTGAACGACTTACACTTTCTGCTGCGGATGAGATTTTTATTGGGGCGTGTCCGGTAAATAAAAGCAGCCCGTGCAAAAGTATTCGTTATAAAAGTGGTCCCGAAGAATGAAAATAAAACTCCTGTTTGGGCTCGGGGGGGCTATGGTCGGAAGCTTAATGGTGGTGGCTTTCTCTCCTTCCCAAAACGATACGCAAGATGTCCTGGCTTGTACTACCGAATTTAATTTTACCCGAAATGAGGGAAAACCAAGCGAAGTGAAGGTAAATGCCATAGCTCAGTTCTATGTACGCGCGGATGGTACCGGCTTAACAACCTATAAAGGCGCTTCAAAGATAAAAGGGAAAGAGATGATTGTGGATCGCGACGTGAATTTTACCTGGAAGCGTCGAACGAATGACCATGTTATTATGTTAACCTATAAGAACACTTTGCGTCGACATAATGACAATACGCCCGATGCGCTGTGGGGAAGCTTTGCGCGTCCGGGAGCGCGTTACTATATTACCCTCTCTAAACTTTCCCCTTCTGTGTGGCTTATTCAGGATCGACTTTATCCCACCTATATTTGCCGCGAAGATTAAGGCATAAAAAAAGGAGAATGCCAGGGGCATTCTCCTTTTTCTTTCAGCAGGTCGGCTTAATCGCGGCTGGCGAAGCCCAGGATGCTCAACAGGCTGACGAAGATGTTGTACAGCGACACATACAGGCTCACGGTGGCGCGAATATAGTTCGTCTCACCGCCGCGAATGATGTTGCTGGTTTCAAACAGGATCGCGCCGGAAGAAATCAGAATAAACACGGCGCTGATCGCCAGATGCAGGGCAGGCAGTTGCAGGAAGATGTTGGCCACCATACCCACCAGCACCACCACAACACCCGCCATCAGCATGCCGCCGAGGAAGGACATGTCCTTACGGGTGGTCAGCACGTAGGCCGAACAGCAGAAGAACACCAGTGCAGTACCGCCCAGCGCCATGCCGATAAGATCGCCCATACCGGCAGACAGATATGCGTTCAGCATCGGCCCCAGGATGTAGCCCAGGAAGCCGGTGAAGGCAAACGCGGACAGAATACCGACCGGTTTGTCAGCGGTTTTGTAGGTCAGGAACATCAAACCATACATACCCACCAGGGTCAGGATCAGCCCCGGAGACGGCAGCATCAGCACGGTGCTGGCGGTGGCGGTGATCGCGGAAAACGCCAGCGTCAGGCTGAGCATGAAATAGGTATTGCGCAGCACCTTGTGGGTGCTGAGTAGCGATGTGCGGTCGCGTGAGGAAGTAATTATACGATCCATGAGTCACTCTCTTATGACAGATGTAATTAACGGAAAGAATAGGAAACGGCGCGTCACTCTCAAAGTGGTTTTACCCATCTTTACTCAGCAGGTTAGCGCGGGAGCTGGTTGTTTCTTCTGCATAAATACGTTTCACCAGTATGAACAGCGGTTTGACGCGATTAATCAGATCAACCTCTTATAGGTTACTGAAAATTATTGCGTTATTACCATAAGGCCGCTAAGAGTTATTTCCGGATCGTCACAAAAACAGACAATAAGGCGAAGGAAATGAAACCACAAACACGCACGCGCTTTACGCTCTCTTTGTTAACCGCCGGGATCCTGTGCGCCAGCACGACAGCCTGGGCGGCTAACGTGCCGGCAGGAACGCAGCTGGCCGATAAGCAGGAACTGGTCAGGAACAACGGTAATGAGCCCGCTTCGCTCGACCCGCATAAAGTCGAAAGCGACGTCGAATTCAATATTATCAGTGATTTATTCGACGGACTGGTCAGCGTTTCCCCGTCGGGGGACATTCAGCCACGGCTGGCGGAAAAATGGGAGAACAAGGACAACACCGTCTGGACGTTCCATTTGCGTCCGGGCATCACCTGGAGCGACGGCACTGCCATTACCGCGGAAGATGTGGTCTGGAGCTGGCAGCGTCTGGTTGATCCTAAAACCGCTTCACCGTATGCCAGCTATCCAGGCAACATGCACATCGTAAATGGTGCGGACATCGCGCAGGGGAAAAAAGCCCCCGATACGCTGGGCGTGAAAGCCATTAACGACACCACCCTGGAAGTGACATTGACGCAGCCTAACGCGGCGTTCCTCGCGATGCTGGCGCACCCGTCGCTGGTGCCAGTGGATAAAGTGCTGATTGGCCGCTTTGGCGACAAGTGGACCAAGCCTGAACATATCGTCACCAGTGGGGCCTATAAGCTATCCCAGTGGGTTGTCAACGAACGCATCGTGGCGGAGCGTAACCCGCGCTACTGGGATAACGCGCATACCGTGATTAATAAGGTCACCTATCTGCCTATCACCTCCGAGGCCGCAGATGTGAACCGCTATAAAGCGGGCGAAATTGACATTGTCTACACGGTGCCGATTAACCAGTTTGCCCAGCTCAAGAAAACCCTGGGCAGCCAGCTGGACGTTTCACCTCAGCTTGCGACCTATTACTACGAATTCAATACCACCCGTCCGCCGTTCAACGACGCGCGCGTGCGCAAGGCGCTGAACATGGCGCTCGATAAAGACATCATTGCCGGAAAAGTATTAGGGCAGGGGCAGCGCCCGGCGTGGCTCATCAGCCAGCCGGATATTGGCGGCGTTAAGCTCCAGAACCAGGATTACGCCAGCTGGCCGCTGGACAAGCGCATCGCGGAGGCGAAAAAGCTGCTGAACGAGGCCGGATATAATGCCAGCCATCCTCTGAGCTTCAACCTGCTCTATAACACCTCTGAATCGCACCAGCGCATCGCGATTGCGGCCAGCTCCATGTGGAAGAAAAACCTCGGCGTGGACGCGAAGCTGCAAAATCAGGAGTGGAAAACCATGCTGGATACCATGCACACCCACAATTTTGACGCGGTGCGGTACGCGTGGATTGCCGATTACGACGATGCGGCGACCTTCCTGAACAACTTCCGCACCGGCGACAGCGAAAACACCAGTCAGTACAGCAATCCGGAATACGACCAGGCGCTGCTCAATGCCGCAAAAGCCAAAACTGCGGAAGAGCGGGGTAAGTACTACCAGCAGGCGGAAGATCTGCTGGGTCGTGATGTGCCTGCCATTCCGGTTTATCACTATGTCCGCACGCACCTGGTTAAACCGTGGGTCGGTGGATTTACGCCGGATAAGCTCGGATACTATTACACGAAAGACATGTACATCAAAAAACACTAAGCCTGTGCTGATAAAATCGTCGATGTGTCGTCAGTTCAACCGATTAAACACGTTTTGACTATTTTTACAGCGAACGAGTGCCACCACTCTTTACAGCACGCGGTGAGGTGTTTATAGTTCGCCTCACTTAGGAAGTGTGGCCGAGCGGTTGAAGGCACCGGTCTTGAAAACCGGCGACCCGAAAGGGTTCCAGAGTTCGAATCTCTGCGCTTCCGCCAGATATAAACCCCAGGTTACTCGTTAACCTGGGGTTTTTATTTTTGTCTTAACGCGGATTTGCCCTTCACCAGACTCTGGCCATCCCTTCGCTTGCCGGGCGAACGAGCGTAAAACCAAATTTTGCATAAAGCTCAGGAACATCGGCCATTAAGCAAACGTACGCTCCTTTACAGGCGTGGTTATCCAGCCAGGCAACAAGCGTTTCCATAATGATTCTGCCCAGCCCTTTCCCCTGATGAAGCGGATCAACCGCGACGTCGACAATATCAAAATTCAACGCACCATCCCCCACGATGCGCCCCATACCGACCGGTTTTCCCTGAAACACTATATGCATGCCATAGCAGCTGCCGGGCAGCGCTTTTTGTGCCGCTTCCAGCGGGCGAGGGCTAAGACCCGAGATCTCGCGCAGCCGGCAAAACGCTTCTGCAGTGGGGACGGTTTCAACCACGGTATAGTTATCAGGCATAAGAGGAGCTCCAGTCGGTGTTCAGTAAAGGGTTTCAGTCTGGCAGTAAAATTGACGAAAGACGATTTTACGGACCGATCCCGTTCACACTTTTAACTTCCCGCTATTCCCCTGTAAAAAACAGGCGTTATCATTCACCCCGTAAATACCTTTTTATCTCTTACCGAGGCTTTGATGCTGGAGAATGTTTTCATCAGATAATCAGCTTCCCGCCCTTTTCAGGACGGACTGGTTATCGCTGCGCTTAAACCTTACGCACGCACCTGCGGGTGTGGGCTCGTTTTTACGCATGATGATTACACAGGTTTTCCAGTATGAATTTATCCCGTCAGGAACAACGTACCTTACACGTTCTCGCCAAAGGTGGACGTATTGTGCACGTCCGCGACAGTTCTGGCCGCGTCACGTCCGTTGAGTGCTACACCCGCGAAGGGCTGGTGCTGAGCGACTGTACGCTCAGCGTCTTTAAAAAACTCCGCACCAAAAAGCTGATCCGTTCCGTGAACGGGCAGCCTTACCGAATCAACACCACCGGGCTGAACAACGTTCGTGCCCAGCTGGATAATCGCTGAGCAGAATAAATAACGCCACCCTCGGGTGGCGTTCATGCATTGAACGGGATATCGTGGAGGAATGTAGGCCGGGTAAGCGCAGCGCCACCCGGCAAGAAACGCGGCGTTATGAGCGAATAAAAGCCAGAATGTCCGCGTTGATGGTATCCGCATGGGTGGTATGCATCCCGTGCGGGAAGCCCGGATAAATTTTCAGCACGCTGTTCGCCAGCAGCTTGTCCTGCAGCAGGGCAGCATTTTTATAAGGCACGACCTGATCGTCATCGCCCTGCAACACCAGAACGGGAACCGTGATGGTTTTCAAATCTTCCGTCTGGTCGGTCTCTGAAAACGCCTTAATCCCCTCGTAGTGGGCCTTAGCGCTCCCGATCATCCCCTGACGCCACCAGTTCTGGATCGTGCCCTGTGAAACGTCCGCGCCATCGCGATTAAAACCGTAGAAAGGACCGCTGGCAACGTCGAGGTAAAACTGGGCGCGGTTAGCCGCCAGCGCTTTGCGGAAGCCGTCGAAAACCTCAATAGGCGTGCCGCCGGGGTTAGTTTCGGTTTTTACCATCAGAGGGGGAACGGCGCTGACGAGCACCGCTTTGGCGACGCGCCCCTGCGGTTGGCCATACCGCGCAACATAGCGGGCGACCTGGCCGCCGCCGGTAGAGTGACCGACGTGCACGGCATTACGCAGATCCAGGCTTTCAACCACGGCTGACGCATCGGCCGCATAATGATCCATATCGTGGCCTTCACTCACCTGGTCCGAACGCCCATGACCACGGCGATCGATAGCGATAACGCGATAGCCTTCTGCAAGGAAGAAGAGCATCTGGTTATCCCAGTCATCGGCACTCAACGGCCAGCCGTGGTGGAAGACAATAGGCTGGGCCTCTTTTGGGCCCCAGTCTTTGTAGTAAATATTGACGCCGTCTTTTGTGGTTACGAATGCCATACCGCAGACTCCTCTGTTAAGAACAACACGCCCCCTAAAGTGTAGGAGAAATCACAAAAGCGGTTGGTTTAATTCCGGTGATGGATATTCATTTTGCGTCTGGGCTCTGGCGCGATGCGCCAGAGCCTTCAGGACAGGATTAACAGCAGGGGCGTTTAACGGTTTTCTTCAATATAGCGGGCCAGGTCCGCCGGGGTTTTCAGCACTGTCGCCACGTCAGTTGGCGGGATCATGCAGCCGTAAACGTCCTGCACTTCCAGCACCATATCGACTGCCAGGATGGAGTCGAGAATGTCGGATTCAATCAGTTCATCGTGAAAGCCCACCTTACGGGATAACACTTTTTCGAACAGGGCGAGAATTTCTTGTTCCATAATTTTTCCTGGAGTCATTAATTTGTGCGGGCGTAAGCGTCCAGCAGCTTGCGGTCAATTTTGCCGTTAGGATTCAGCGGCAAAGCGTCTTTTACGATAATTTGTGAAGGCACCATATAGTGGGGAACCACCTTTGACAGCGAGGTTTTGATGGTATCCGGCGCCAACTCCGTCACGCAGAATGCGGCAATGCGCAGCACGCTGCCGCAGGATTTCATCAGCGGCAGAACCACCGCTTCGTTGATGCCGGACATCGCCAGCAGGCGGTTTTCAATCTCATTGATTTCAATACGGTAGCCATTCAGTTTGACCTGGCTATCGTTGCGGCCCTGGCAATAGATAAGCCCCGCTTCATAGCCCAGATCGCCTGTCCGGTAGCCGCGAAATGCTTCATTTTCCCGACGGAGTAATTTTTCTGCATTCTCCTGCGGCAGGCCGAGGTAGCCGCGCATGACGTTTTTACCCCAGATAATCAGCTCGCCCTCAGAGGAAATTTCCATTCTGCTCTCAGGCATCATGACCCCCACCGGCAGCACGGCGCTGTCGCTGTTCAGGATCTCATCCGTGATTTCAACCACGGTCGTCGCGATGGTCGCTTCCGTCGGGCCATAGGAGTTGATGATTTTGGCCTGCGGGAAACGGCGGCGGAGCTGTTTAACCAGCGCCTTATTTAACACTTCACCAATAAAGATAAAGACGTTGAGCGCAGGCAAATACTCGCTGTTGAACTGCGGGGAAAGCAGCTGCTGGTATGCAAAAGAGGGGGTGGAAACCCAGGCGGAGACCGCGTTGCTTTTCAGTCGCTCCAGCCAGTTCTCTTTCTGAATATCCTCTTTGGCGTTCAGCACAATGTGTCCGCCCATCGCCAGATTCGCCAGCAAAGGGATCAGGGAGAGGTCAAAACTGAACACCGCGTGGTTCATCAGCACCGGTTTTTCCGGCAGCGAAAAGTCCTGGCTGACCCATTTCATGAAGTGCCATACGCTTTCACGCCCAATCTGCACCCCTTTAGGCTTGCCGGTGCTGCCTGAGGTAAACATGATATAGGCCAGATCCTGCTCCTCCAGCACCTTGCCTGGTTCACCCGTGGCGATGAACTGCCGGGTCGCGACGTCGTAATAGTAAGGGGCATTGGCCAGATGGCAGATCTCCCGCAGGCGCTCCTGTGGGTAGATGCAGTCCACCGGGATGTACGGAATGTTGTGCAGCAGACAGCTATAAATCGCCACGGCGAACTCGGCCTGCTGGTGTCCGTACAAGACGACCGGCGTACCGGCATCAGGCTGGCAACGCTGATAGCGCTGTGCCCAGTCCGTCACGGCAGCAGAAAGCTGTAGCCAGCTTAAGGCTTCGTCGCTGCCGCTGATGGCCAGTTGCTGCGGGGAGGCGGGATCGCATAATGCCGTACGTAAGAAATCCTGCAGTTCCTGAAGATCGGAGTGATTTTTCATAGAGGTGACATTCCACTAAAGATGTAAAGGGATCCCGCGGCGCTTCCCAGCGTCAGAATTCTCCCTAAAAACGCAACGGCCGGATACTGCAAACCGCGGTGCAATGCCGGGCTGCGCTTGGCTGACCACAGCAGCATGTTATGAGTAACGGAAATCGCGCCAAACAGCGCGCCGCTGATGACGTAATGGCGTTCCAGGCCATTCCATGCCCCCATGCAGAACAGGGTGCAAAAAATACCGATATTTTGCGCCAGCGTTTTGTTCTGACGGAAAAAGTTGAACTTCATCAGGTTCATATAGACGGGCATAAAGACCACATCGCGCAGCCATTCAGACAAACTGATGTGGAAGCGGCGCCAGAAGTCCTGCGGGTTCTTTGCCAGAAGGGGCATATTGAAGTTTGCCGGAATGTTCAACCCAAACAGGCGGCCCGTACCGATGGCCATATTGCTGTAGCCCGCAAAATCAAAGTAGAGGTAGGCGCTATAGGCAATCGACATCACCACGCCCACGGTCAGCGTAAACGGCTTATGGCTCCAGGGCTGGACGACAAGTGAATCAACCAGCATGGCAAACAGGAACTTCTGGATAATGCCGGTAATGATTTGCTCTAACGCGACCAAAAACTGTTCACGGTTAAGGGCAAACACGGGCTTGCTGACGTCACTCATCCATGTCCGCCAGCGGTACATCGGGCCTGCCAGGATGATAAAGGGCATAAACAGATAGCAGAAATAGTGCAGGAAATTCTGGCCTTCTTTTTTACTGCGATAGAGCAGCACGTCCACTGCGCGGAACGTCATAAAAGAGAGGCCGATCATGCCGAGATGATGATTAACGTGTAATTTCACTAAAAATAAAGGAAGCAGCGTTAATACAATAGCTTGCCAGGTTTTTAACCATCCTTTTTCTTTTAACGCGGCGACAAGGTAAAAACTGATAAAAACGACCGCGGGAACACGGTAATCACCCTGAAAAATATAGCCCCAGCCTAATGCAGCCAGGACAGATAAGGCCGATAAATAAGTCAGGCGATGACGTAATACGCGATTGACCAGCGCAAACACCAGAGCGGATGAAAACAAATAGACAAAAAACATTCCTGAGCTATACATCATTCGGCCTCAGAACTTTTGATATTCAAAATGCAGCTGCATACTCATGCTGTCATCGACAGAGGTCCACGCGACGATAGTGATCGCCAGCAGGAGATAAAGGAAAAAAAGACGGATCGCGATTTTCATTATTTAAAGCTCTGTGCAATAAAGCGAATCATAGGAACCCAGGCCAGTTCGGAAGGGTGCAAACGATCCCAGTTCCAGCCATTCTGATAAGGCATGGCGTACATATCTAAATAAGGGATCTGGTTCTTTTCCAGAATGGTTTTAATTTGCTTATCAACCGGGCGGAAGGTATCGGTATTGTAAAGCGCCCAGGGGTTAACCGGGTCGACGATAGCAATTACCTGCACGTGACGTTCCTTCAGCAGCTGGACGGTTTTACTGAACGCGGCGATTTGCGCAGGCACGACCGGCGTGTCATCCCACTGCTGCCGCGTACCGTCCTCTTCGTAAATCGTTTTGTCCATCCACAGCGTGGCCGCGCTTTGCTGGCGTTTTTTATTTAACTCGCGCGCGTTCGCCAGCTCTTTATCCCAGTCAGGGGTAATGTGGGCGCTGGGCTGCTGCGGCCACGGCTGTACCGTCTGGGGCGTGACGTTGAGCAGCGCCAGCCAGTCGTTTTTTATCATTGTGCAGACGTTCGCAAACTG
This sequence comes from Enterobacter sp. PL_is514, assembly GCF_055816715.1. Lineage (NCBI taxonomy): Bacteria > Pseudomonadati > Pseudomonadota > Gammaproteobacteria > Enterobacterales > Enterobacteriaceae > Enterobacter > Enterobacter sp. PL_is514. Next base: position 484,332 of record NZ_JBVPGN010000036.1, read on the forward strand.
GAAGCTCAGCTCGTCCCACATCAGATCGGGGTGCCAGCCAAAGACGCGCATTTGGCCAAAGGTTAAATGGCTTATCTCTTTACTATTAATATGCTTTAAATAATTAACCAGCAGCGGGCGCGCCTGCGGGTCCTTCATCAGCGGATTAAAAATAGAACCGGGGAAATTATCGGCATAGATAGCCGGTGGCAGCCCTTTTGAGTAAAAGCTGTCAGGTGCCAGAAGTAAAACAACTTTACTGTTTGCGTTAAGGCTATTTTTAAAACGCGAGAACAGTAAAAACTGCGTTTCGTCATCGACAAACGCATCGCCATACGCCACAACGGGTGTGTGCAATTGCTTATTAAAGTAATTATATACAGCGTAATGTTCATCTTCTGAGGTGGCAACCTCAGACGCGCCAATGAAGAAAATCGCATTACCTTGTAAGGCATGGGAAATAGTCGCAATTTTTTCCGCTTGTTCTTTCGGCGTGCCCTCCATTGATTTAATCAGCGGCTGGAAGGTGAGGGGCGGATCGAAGCTCGTCACCAGCGGGTGAACACACAGGAACAAAATGGCCAGGGTCGCCATCAGGATATGTAAGCAAAGCGTATTTTTGATTTTCATCATCAACCAGTAACACTGCATGGCAGTAATTTCTAAAATCTGTCGGTACTCAGATTTATAACAATTACACAACAAATGGCCGTCTATTTTTGTGGCATTCTATACCAGAGCGATTTAAAAGGATGAGCGTTGCTGTGTAACGGTATGTACAAGGGAGCAGAGACCGATGCGCGGCAAGCGTCTGGGTGATTTTTGCGCAGTCAAACGCCGGTGGCTAAAAATAGAAAAATTCCTGCTTTACAAGGCGCTAATAGATGTTTATAGTGCGCCTCACTTTGGAAGCGTGGCCGAGCGGTTGAAGGCACCGGTCTTGAAAACCGGCGACCCGAAAGGGTTCTAGAGTTCGAATCTCTACGCTTCCGCCAAATTCGAAACCCAGATCGTTATGCGATCTGGGTTTTTTGTTTTGAGCCGGTTTCTGCTTGCGTGCTGAAGAGGCGCTGGAACGGTGCTCTGGCATCCGTCACGCGGGTGCGCCGCTGATCAAAAGACGTACACAGAACCCTGTTCTATTTTTAGCACAACGTTTTGTTTTATATTTTTTAACGTCCAGCCCTATGCTATTCCTGTTTTTAATGGCCATATGATTTTTCATATAATAAGACGCTGTCTCCATTACACGAGGCACAAAAGAGAACAGGTTCTTAATAATCTTTCATGTTTCATTTCATTTTCTGCAAGTAGTTTGGCCTGACGCGCAAAACTCATTAAATCATGGTGTGGATCACTGCCGACAGAGCATAACTAAAATATAATGGCGGTATCGTTCTGAAGCAGGGTTTATTCGCTTCAAAAAATTACTGTTACCCACCATGAATGGAAGACATGATGAGAGGAAAAATCCCCAAGAGCGAGTTGCTGGTGACGTTCGAAGTTGTGGCGCGTCACGAAAGCTATACCCGCGCGGCAGAAGAGCTGGCGTTAACGCAGAGTGCAGTGTTCAGACAGGTGACGGCCCTGGAGGAGTTTTTACACACCTCATTATTCAATCATGCCAAAAAGCGGATTTTTCTGAATGCAGCAGGCAAGCATTATTTGAATATCGTCAAAGAGACGCTTAATAAGCTGGAACGCGATACAAATATGATAATGTCCTGGCAGCCTGCCGTTCAGGTTGTGGAGCTGGCGGTAAATCCCACCTTCAGTACGCATTGGCTGATCCCTAATTTATGGGAGTTTAATAAATTAAATCCTGATATTATTGTTAACATTCACTCGCTGGCCAATATCGGCGATTTTTTAAATCGCGAATACGATGCAGCTATTATGCGTGCCGATTTTTGTCCCCCGTGGTCGGAAGTCGATTATTTATTTGAAGAGGAGATCCTGCCGGTCTGCAGCCGAAGCTTGCTCCCCAGCGCGGAGCAGAAGCTGGGGGTTGAGGAGCTGCTCAGTGAGTTTCCGCTGTTACACCAAAGCACTCGCATCAATGGCTGGCAGGAGTGGTTTGCGCTGTCCGGTATCACCAGTCCGGACGTGAATCTTGGCCCGCGTTTTGACCTCCTCTCGATGCTGATTGCTGCAGTACGATCGAATCTTGGGGTCGCGCTGCTTCCCCGCTTCGCCATCCAGCATGACCTGGACTGCGGCGAGATGGTGATCCCCTGTGATGTTCCTATCCGCACCGGCAACCGCTTCATCATGACGTGGCGGGAGGAAAAGGCTCAGTCCCTGCCGTTACAAACCTTCCGCGAGTGGCTATTACAAAAATCAGTGGTATCGCCGGCCGCGTAATAACACCGGATGGCGGCAGTGCGGCGCGCCATCCGGTACCGACATGCTTACCAGTCAATGCCCTCCTGCGCCTGAATACCGCTGTCAAATGCGTGTTTTACCGGGCGCATTTCGCTGACCGTGTCGGCAAGCGCCAGTAACTGCGAGTGACAGCCGCGTCCGGTGACGATCACAGTCTGCTGCACCGGACGGTTCTCAACTGCCGCGATCACCTCCTGAGTATCCAGATAGTGATAAGCCAGCATATAGGTGAGCTCATCCAGAACCACCAGGTCGTAGCTCGGGTCAGCCAGCATGCGCTTGCTCTCCTGCCACACCGCCGCTGCGGCCTGAATATCCGTCTCCCGGTTTTGTGTCTCCCAGGTAAAGCCGGTGCCCATAATGTGAAACTCGACGCCGAGCGGATGCAGGGTGTTGTATTCACCATTATCCCACTGGCCTTTAATAAACTGCGCGACGCCAACGGTTTTACCGTGGCCGACGGCACGCGTCGCCGTACCGAAGGCGGCGGTGGACTTGCCTTTTCCGTTGCCGGTGAAGACGATCAGAATGCCTTTCTTCTCTGTTGCCGCCGCCACGCGGATATCAACCTGCTCTTTGCGCTTTTGCTGTCGTTGGCGGTGTTTTTCTGCGTTAGCTCGCGCTTCCATAGTGGCTCCTTAATGTCCGGCAGGGCAGGATGCACAGCGATGCTGCTGCTCAAACTGGCTGAAGAAATTATTCCCTTTGTCGTCAACCAGCACAAAGGCGGGCAGATTCTCGACCTCCATCATCCATACCGCCTCCATTCCCAGTTCGGGATACTCAAGGCAGCGCAGGCTTTTCACATACTGCTGCGCCAGCAGCGCCGCCGCACCGCCGATGCTGCCGAGGTTGAAGCCGCCGTGCTTATGGCAGGCATCGGTAACCTGCTGGCTGCGGTTGCCCTTGGAAAGCATGATCAGGCTTCCGCCTGCGGCCTGGAAAGCATCGACGTAGCCGTCCATGCGCCCGCCGGTGGTCGGACCGAGGGAGCCGCAGGCCTGATTCTCCGGTGTTTTCGCCGGACCGGCGTAATAGACGATATGGTTTTTCATGTACTCCGGCATCGGCTCGCCGTTATCCAGCCGGGCTTTGATTTTTGCGTGAACAATATCGCGTGCGACCACGATCGGGCCGCTTAACGACAGCCGGGTGCCGATCGGCAGGGCAGACATATCGCGCAGGATCTCGCGCAGCGGGCGGTTCAGGTTGATCTGTACGGTTCTGGCGTCGTGTTCCTCACGGCTGGCGTCGGGGATGTATTTCCCTGGGTTATGTTCCAGCTTCTCCAGCCAGATACCGTGCTTGTTGATTTTCGCTTTGATATTGCGGTCGGCGGAGCAGGAGAGCGCCATGGCGACAGGGCAGGAGCCGCCGTGACGCGGCAGGCGGATGACGCGAATATCGTGCGCGAAATACTTGCCGCCAAACTGGGCACCGATGCCGAATTCGCGGCTGGCGTTGAGCAGCGTGGCTTCCAGCGCCGTATCGCGGAACGCCTGGCCCAGCTCGTTCCCGCTGGTGGGCAGGTTGTCATAATATTTTGTTGAGGCCAGCTTCGCCACCTTCAGCGCCTGGTCGGCAGAGAGGCCGCCGACCACAAAGGCAATGTGATACGGTGGGCAGGCCGCGGTACCGAGCGACTTCATCTTCTCGATCAGGAACGCGGTGAGCTTCTCCGGCTGCAGAATCGATTTCGTTTCCTGGAACAGCGCGGCTTTGTTAGCCGATCCGCCGCCTTTATTGACAAACAGGAAGCGATATTCGCTCCCCGGCGTCGCGCTGATGTCTATCTGCGCCGGCAGGTTGGTTTGGGTATTAACCTCGGTATACATGTCCAGCGGTGCGTTTTGCGAGTAGCGCAGGTTACACTCGCTAAAGGTGGTATAAATCCCTTTGCTCAGCGCTTCGGCATCATCACCGCCGGTCCAGACGTGCTGGCCTTTGCTCGCCACAACGGTGGCCGTGCCGGTATCCTGACAGTTTGGCAGGACGCCTTTTGCCGACACTTCGGCGTTGCGCAGCAGCTGCAGGGCGACATACTTATCGTTACTGCTGGCCTGCGGGTCGTGCAGAATGCTGGCTATCTGCGTTAAATGTCCGGCGCGCAGGAAGAATGAGGCTTCATAAAAGGCCTGCTGGGCCAACAGGGTCAATGCCTCAGGCGCCACCTTGATGACCTCTTCGCCCTCTAACTCCGTCACCGTAACGTGTTGCGTGCTGAGGAGTTCATATTCCGTCGTATCGTTACTCTGAACAAACAGTTCCTGCCAGACAAATGGTTTAGACATAGTACTTCTCACTTTGTGGTTGTTTTTGCCGGGCGCTGGCGCAGTTGCCGCGCCCGGCTGACAAAATCACAGTCAATGGGCTAAAAAGAGGCTGGCCTGCGTCGCCCCGGCAACATACGCAATCGTCTGCTGGGCGCGGACGCTATTCCCGGCGGCATCCAGCGGTGGCGAGTAGACCGCGATGGCGTATTGACCGGGCACGATGGCAACCATGCCGCCGCCGACGCCGCTCTTCGCCGGGATCCCAACGGTGTACAGCCATTTGCCGCTGCCGTCGTACAGCCCGGCAATCGCCATTTCCGCCAGAACCTGCGGCACGTAGCGTTCATTCAGCAGTTGCTTACCGTTGAAAGGCGATTTGCCCTTGTTCGCCAGCACCGCGCCCATTTTGGCGAGCTGCTCAACGGTGATGTCTACGGAACACTGGCGGGTGTAGATTTCGACGGCTTCACGGGTATCGCCATAAAAGCTGTTGTAGGAGGCCATCAGCATCGCCAGCGCCTGGTTATGCTGATTGGTTTCCATTTCCGATTTGAACACCGGCTCGTTGACGGTCAGCGAGGCATCCGCCCACGCGTTCAGGTTATTGAGGATCGTGTTCCAGCGGTCGGTCTTATCTTTCGCCTCAATCAGGCTAACCGTGCTCATCGCCCCCGCATTCACCAGCGGGTTTTCCGGCGCACCTTTGGTCAGCTCAATGGCTAAACCGGAGTTGAAGGGCAGACCGGTCGCACTGGCGCCGAGTTTATCCAGCACCTCCTGCGGACCGCGCTGCTCCATCGCCAGCGCCAGGGTGAAAACCTTGCTCAGCGACTCCATTGGAAACGCTTTTTTCACGTCGCCAACCTGGTAAATCTTGCCGTCGACCGTGGCGAGGGTGATGGCGAAATTGTCGGGGCTATAGGTCGCCAGGGCAGGGATGTAGTCGGCGACCTTCCCCTCATGATTACCTTTGAATTTTTGGTGAGCCTGTTCAAGCAGCTGCGCATAGTCCGGCGCGGTTTGCGCCAGCGTGGCAGCGCTAAACATCAGGCTGACGGATAAGAGGCTGACGCCGAAAATGTTTATCTTCATGGGGCTTTCCTGTACATCGGAAGACGAAAGGCCAACCACGGTTGGCCTTTGTAATCAATACATGGCGATTTCAGTTTCTGAAGCAGTGCTTTCTTTGGCCGGAACCTTGCCGCGGCAGCCGGCGCCGAAGTGCTCGCCTTCCCAGCGACCGACGATAGCGGCACCCATTGCGTTACTCATCACGTTGGTAGCGGAACGGCCCATGTCGAGGAACGGATCGACGCCCATCAGCAGAATCAGACCCGCTTCCGGAATGTTGAACTGGTTGAGGGTGGCGGCAATAACCACCATCGATGCGCGCGGCACGCCCGCCATCCCTTTAGAGGTCAGCATCAGGATCAGCAGCATAGTGATCTGCTCGCCAATGCTCAGTTCGATGTTGCACGCCTGGGCGATAAACACGGTCGCAAACGAGCAGTAGGCCATTGAGCCGACCAGGTTAAAGGAGTAGCCGATGGGCAGGACAAAGCTGGCAATCCTGGAGGAGACGCCGAATTTTTCCAGTTTGTTCAGCGTGCCCGGGAAAGCCGCTTCTGAACTTGAGGTCGTAAAGGCCAGCAGCGCAGGTTCGAGAATCGCTTTAGTCAGACGACTGATGCACGGACCGACAATCATCGTGGACAGGCCAATCAGAATCGCCCACAGCAGGCCGAGCGTCATGTAGAACTCGCCCATGAAAATACCGGCGCTGACCATCACGCCCAGGCCGCGTTCGGCAATCAGTCCGGAGATCGCGGCAAATACGGTCAGCGGGGCAAACAGCATGACGTAACCCGTCAGCTTCAGCATCACGTGCACCAGAGAGTCGAGCACCTTAATGATGGGGTCGGCTTTCTCACCAATAGCTGCCAGGCTGCAGCCGAGGAAAATCGAGAACACCACGATTTGCAGAATCTCGTTGCGGGCCATCGCATCAACGATGCTGGTCGGTACCGCGTGAGAAATAAACACTTTCAGCGTGAACGGCTCGGACTGAACGGCCGCAACGGCCCCGGCGTCATGGGGAACAAAGTTAATGCCTGCGCCAGGCTGGAAGATATTGACGATAACCAGCCCCAGGGCGATGGACAGCAGCGAGGCGCAAATAAAGAGGAAAAAGGTTTTGGAGAATATACGGCCAAGCGTTTTAGCATCACCCATTTTGGCTATGCCGACCACCAGGGTGGAAATGACCAGCGGGGCGATAATCATTTTCACCATGCGTAAGAATATGGTGGTGAAAATAGAGATATCCTGTGCGTACGTTTTTGCTGTATCTGCTGATGCCATATTATTAATGACCACCCCGGCAATCATGCCGAGTATCAAACCTAATATGATCATTTTCGTTAAGCTTATTTTTTTCATGTTTACTCCATCGGATAAAGGTTGGTTAATGTGTAGGGTCGCGTGCGCCTGAGCCCTGATGAACCGCTCAGACGCACGTTTGTTGTGACCAACCGCATGAATTATCTGGAATACAGTGATACAGCAAATATCTATATCCCAATGGACGTTGTTGTATTTGTAGTGTTACAGATCAAACTCGATACTTAATAACGGTGCATGCTGCTGGGCACCATAGACATCATTGTCACCGACGTTGCCGGAGATAATATCGCGAGGCATGACGATTTTGACCGCATTGGCCGGATCGAACCAGATAATGCGATGAATAAAGTCAGGCTTAACGTTATATAAACGGGCAATAAGCTGCGGCGTTAATTGCTCCGAGGCTTTTACCCGCTGATAGTCTTCACGCGTTTTAAATAAAATATCCAGAACCAGCTCATACGGTCCGGCGTTTTTAGAACGAATGACCTGCGCCAGTGAGCAAATACCCTGTTTCATAACTGAACTCCTTCTGGCGTGACCTGCTCGAGGTGGAAATCAAAACGCAGCGCGTCGCTCGCTTCGATCAGGTGGTAGATTGAGAACTCATACACCGGGCCGCTCTGAATGTCGGAAGGGGAGAACGGGAACGCGAGGTTGCCCGCTGTTGCGATCCGGTTTTCATAGCCGTAGTGCAGCAGGGTAGAGCGCACCAGCGAACAGACGCTGTTGGCGATATCCTGGGTGGGGGCCACTACGTCCAGCAAAATACCCAGTTCGTGCCCGGCGGACTGCATCGGCTCATGGTTGCCCATCACGCCATTCTTTCCGTACAGGTGGAACGTCATGCGGATGCTGTCGTCATTCAGCGAGAGGTTGCGCTTCACGCTGACCTGCACTTCTTCGAGGATATTATCGATCCCGGCAATCATGATCGGGTCGCGCGTACCGGCAATGGTCAGGCAGCGGAAGCCGACCCGGCGGGCGCCTTCCAGCTTCAGCGCGTACGGCGTTTCTTCGTGGCGGGAACCGCTGACGTACACTTCGCCCTCGTTGACCGCTTTGAAGCTGCACCCTTTCAGGTTCAGAACGCCGCCCGGCCCCGGCAGGAAGTACGGGTCAGATTTCTCGTACAGGGTGTGCGCCGCCGCCGACGTTTCGGTGAATTTACGCTTCGGATTAAACGTTTTCAGCGTAAAGCCGTTATCGTCAATGATGCCCATCGCGCAGTCGGAGCCGGACCCCGGCGTAGCGGCAATCGCCGCGCACTCGAGGATCTTACCGCAGTGCAGCGCCAGACCTTCATCGAAGCCCTGCATGATGGGCAGCGCGGCAAAGCAGGCCGGATCGTACGCCCGTCCGCCCAGCACCACCTGCGCCCCGGCCGCCAGCGCCCGCTGGAAAGGCTCGATACCCATCTGCGCCACGATATAGGTGCTCTCTTCGATAGCCTCGTGGGTCAGTTCCGGGACGAAATCCAGGGCGGTGATTTTCCCGTCATCCAGCGCCTGATGCACGGTGGCTTTATCGACATCCGACGGGATCAGCGCCATGGAGAATGAGAGTTTCTCTTCCTGAGCAATCTCAAGGATTATCTGGCGGCACCACTCCAGATGAGGCGCGGCGCCGGACCCACCAGCGGTACCGATCACCACCGGAATGTTGTGCTTAACGCCAGCCACGATCATATAGCGTAGATCGCGTTTTACCCCCGCCCGGTCGGTGAAAGGCTTACCTGCCCCCAGGTAGTGGGGGCCAGGGTCGGAAGAGCCTGCGTCGACCGCAATAAGATCCGGCGACGCTTCCATGGCCTTCCGGAAGCTCTCTTCCGGGAAGCCATAGCCCAGGATAGCCGTTGGCGATAAGATCTTAAATGTACGTGCCATCTTTTAATCCTTAGTCTGCAACAGTGCGATGGTGCGGTTCATTTCGTTAAACACGATGTTAAGACCTTCATCGAAGCCCATGCCCGGTTTGATCAGCATGCGCATCGGGCGAGCGGCGAGGGCCACGTGCACGCAGGTGCGGGCGCTGATTTCCGTTTCGTTACAGGTACCGCCCTGATAGGCTTCCATGCCGTGCTTGTTGCAATACAGCACCGCATCAACGATGTTGTGAATACCGCCCAGGTCCGGGGTTTTAATCTGCACCATGTGGCAGCTGCCCGCATCGGTGAAGTCCACAATGTCCTGATAGGTGTTACACCACTCATCGGCAACGATTTTTACGCCGGAACGCAGACGCATCAGCTCGTGGGTGATGGCGGTCAGCAGGCGGATCTGATCCGGCTTGTTACCCGCATCCACCGGCCCTTCAATGTACAGCGGCAGGCCCTGGGCCTCTTTTTCGAGGCTGGCGATATAGGCGGCGCAACGTACCGGATCCATATCGAAAATCAGACCGATGGTGCCGTACACGTCAATGTGCAGCGTCGGGCGATAGCGCGGGCTGGTGCGCAGGCTCAGGATGCGGTCGGATAACCAGCGCACATACTCCCGCAGTTTTTCCCCTTTCAGGCCCAGCTTCTCTTCCACGTTGTTGATAAGCGCGTGTGGCAGTACGTCAACGCCTTTGAGGATCATCTTGTCGACGGCGATATAGCGGTCGTCGCCGCTCTGACCAAATAACGGAATGGCCTCCGGAACGCACGGCAGCTGCCATTCATCACACACGACTTCCGTTTTCAGGCGGCCGGTCGCCAGTGCCGCCGCGTCGAGCAGCGCCTGCGACAGACCATAGCGTACGGCGGTATGCAGCAGATGGCCGTCTATACGCAGTTCGTCAAAGAAACGGGCATTCGTCAGGAACCGGTCAACGTCACGGCCTTCCAGCAGCGGCTTGATGTGATCGTTGAGAAACGGAATGAAGTGTTCAGCCAGGAACAGCGGATCACGACCGCCTGCCCCTGAATATTGCACCGCTGCACAATCGCCCACCGCCACCGCGCCGTTTTCCAGAATCAGCTGTACGGATACGCATTCACCCGCCTGACGAACGGACGTAAATCCAGGCGTTACCGGATTGCCGGTATAGATAAACCCGTCATGACCGGCGCCGTTTTTGATGGCCTGCTGATCGTCGAAATAGAACGAGGAGTAGCCTGCGGTGAAAAGGGCCTGCTTAATTTTCATTATGGTCTTCCTATTAATTTACTGTGGGATACCGCGTTGATGTCATCAACAACCATCTGGAATGAGGGCTTACGGCCTTCAAAACGCGCGCGCTCGGCGACGTAATCGTGATGCAGGGCGAGGATATCTTTCGGCAGCGGAACCGCACCGGCTTCCAGCACGCGAATGGCACCGGCGTTATCACGCACCGGCAGAATTTTGCCTGCGTTGCAGGAGGCAGGGGCGAACGGTACGTCCAGCACGCCCGCTTCAAACGCCAGCACCGTCCCGCGTGCGACATCGCCGTTGCCCAGTTCGAAGACTTTCTTCAGCACGGCGCGGACTTCGCTCTTAATGAGCTCGACTTCCTGCTCGACGGCGGCGCACGGCGGGAATTTCTGATCGCTGACCATGTTGAGCATCTGACGCGAGGCTTTCAGCCCCTGGGCGTTTGCGGCAGCGGTCGGAATACCGAACGCCTCGTGCGGGCTCTTGGTGATCACTTTGGTCGCCCCGGACATACCGGCAACCGCTGCGCCCCAGGAGATAATGGCAAACGCTTTCGACTCATCTTCCGGGAAGCCGCCCATCCACTGGTGGAAGACAGTACTCAGCTCGTAATCGTCAAAGCCGTGGTTATGGAAATATTCGTGGGACAGCTCGCGCAGAGCCTGAATCGCGGCGATATCCTGCGTCAGGCTACCGACCTGGCCGTAGCCGACGGTAATTGACTTCACGCCCTGTTCCAGCGCCAGCAGACCTTCGATAATCGCCACCGAGTGGGACACAAACGGCGGGATCAGGGTGCCGGTCAGCGGGCCAAACGGTTCACGGTTAATGCGAATGCCGTTCTCCTCGTACAGGCCCATCAGGCGGTCGCAGTACTGCCAGTCGCGGATAGATTTTTCCAGAGTGACGCGCTTGGCGTACGGAATGTTGTAGGAGATACCGCCGCCTTCATAGCTGGTAAAGCCGCTGGCCATCGCGATCTCCGCCAGCAGGCGCGCATCCGGCGTGCCGTGACGTACCTGAATCGGTTTCTCCAGCGCTTCAGTCATGCGGCGGCAGGCGGCGACGCCGTGGTTGACGACCGGTAAGCCGTTAAGTTTGGAGGTGCCCGCTTCGATGGATTTTTGGATCCCTACCGCCGCCTCTTCATAGCGATTCAGACGGGTGTAGGCATCGATGGTGCTGGGCAGCAAATCGCAATCTTCCTGCAGCGTTTTGAGCAGGGCGATATGTTCATCCATCAGCGCTACGCCTGCGCGCGGCTGGCTCAGGGTTTTACCTTCCTGGTCCGCCTTCAGTAGGGCGTGAGAAAAGCGTTTTTGCTCAGGAATGGTTTGCTGGTACTTCACGCCATCTTCGAAGTTCTCAACGTCCTTGCCGGTTTGCCAGGTCTGCAAGACCTGTTGCCGCTCAGTCATGAATTCGTCATGGGTTAGCTTTTTATTTCGAAGTTCCATTCGTTGCTGCCTTAGGTTTTATAGGGTTAAACATTGAATACTGGTGCGAGCCGCCGCCTGCGGGTCCAGCCTGGCGACGTTCGCCAGCAGAGGAAGCAGACCTTTTGCATCGCGGTAATAGTCAAACTGCCCGGGTAAAAGAACGCGTCTGCTGCTGTCGTCCAGCTCGCGGTACTTCAGCCAGCGGTGAATGTCGAACTGGCTGGCGCGGGAGAGCCATCCTCCGGAACCCACCACTTTGCGCACGGTGGTCAGATCGCGCCCCATCTGCAAATCGACGTTGCCTACGCAGGTACAGACCTGTTTTTTGGTGCCGGCATGGCGCTCGCTGGCGTACCCCACGCACAGCCCGGCCAGCAGCGTGTCGAAATGCTTTTCTTCTTCGGTAGCAGGGAGGTAGTCCGGATGCGCGACCAGATGGCGCAGATAGCCATAGAACGCTTCCCTGCGCTGAGGCTGGTGGGCGAACACCGCGTTCACCAGTTCCTGCGTACTTTCGCCAACCACCACCGCCGAGACGCGCATGCCGAGGTCGCCCTCTACGGTACGTTTCACAAACGGCTCAGGCACGCCGTGCAGGACGGTATCCGGGGAGAGCATGTTAGCGCTGGCGGAATAGACGTCGGTGGTGGCTCCGCCCATGTCGATCAGCATGAATTCTTTCCACGCGCTGTCGATGTCGCTTATCGCTTTCACCAGCTCGTAGACGGTCCACGGCGTAGGCATCGGCTCTTCGCCGGTTTCCCCGACGATAACGTCCAGCCCTTTCCCCTTCACGATGCGGGAGAGAAAGACATCGCAGATAGCCTTGCGGGCGGCATACGGATTCGGGTGATCGAGGTCAGGCAAAACGTTGTCGACCACGATCAGATCTTTGTGGCCAAGAATGGCCTGCACGTCGTCCTGAATATCGCGATTTCCGGCGTAAATAATGGCGCAGTCCAGCGTTGACGCTGCCAGCGCGCGGGCATTGGCCAGTCCGTAGCTCTCTTCGCCGCCGTCCGTACCGCCCGTGAACAGCAGGATGTCCGGCGGGGAGTCCTCCAGCGCCTGGATATCGTGACGGTTCAGTTTGTACGAGTAGTACTGGGCAATTTTGGCACCCGCTGAATGGGCGGTGACTTTGGCTGATTCCAGGGTTATTGACGGCACCAGACCCATTGCGGCAACGGCGAGCCCGCCTTTTGCCGACGACGAGTATTTCAGCGTAACGTCCCCGCTGTTCAGCAACGGTCGCGCATCGGCAACGTTTAGCACCTGGTTCAGGCTGGTAAAGAAACCCTCCGCCAGATGGTGGGTCGTCGTCGGGGTCAGAACGTGGTTGACCAACGTTAGCGCATCACCCTCCGGCGTGAAGAGTGCGGCTTTGGTCCACGTCGAGCCAATGTCGACTGAGACGATTTGCATCAGAAGCCCTCTTCAAGACAGAGCTCTTCAACGCGCTGACGCTGTTGTATATCGTTCGCCATCAGCTGACAGACGTCCTCCAGGTCGTGGCTCGGAGCGAACACGCGGTTGAAACCCATCTCTTTGAATTTGGCTTCGACATCGGCGAAATCGTGCTTACCCACGACCAGGTTACCGCCAACAAAAAGCAGAATGTCGCCGATACCGCGTTCGATGCAGCGCTCGCGCAGCCCCAGGCAGTCGATGTCGCCATGGCCGTAGATGGATGAAACGACAATAGCATCAGCACCCGTTTCGATGGCCGCATCAATATATTCATCCTGGCTCACCATCACACCAAGATTGATGACGTGAAAATCATGGGAAGTAAAAACACGATCCAGAACTTTATTGCCTACCGCATGGCAGTCAGCACCAATGACGCCAATAACAAGTGTTGATTTCTTCATGGGTAATCCTCTGTAGGGCTGATAGTGAAAATAAAATGGGTATTAAAAACGGTTAATGTACATTGGGTCTGTTAATGGTGTTGGAGTGTGTTTTGAAGACGAAAGGGATGCAATTGATCTATTTTCAAAAAATCCTTCCAAAAATGATGATGGTAATGGTGTTGCATTGAAAAGTGTTTTGTATCAATTGCTTGTGCGTGCTTTATTTTAGGGTTGATATTTATCTGTAAACGTCGCTGACAAAACCATTTTAATATTTGTGATCGCGCGCCTGTTTTATTGCTGAAGGCGATTTATATGTTTTTTTAAGCATGATGACCAAAGCAATAATGTCGTAATGGCAGAGGGAAGGCGGTATTCACTGTTTTATTGATATTGGTCATAAACGCCATTCGTAAAATTAAGAAAGAGTGATAAATACATCAAATTTTTGATGAGTGGAGGGGATGTATAATTCAGCACTAATTTTAATTACCCGCTTTCTTGCGTCTTTAAATATTAATCTGAGGATATAACGATGAGTAAAGGGAAGGTTTGGCTTGTAGGGGCAGGGCCTGGCGATGCGTCTTTGATTACGGTAAAAGGTTTGCACTGCATCCGCCATGCGGAGGTGATTGTTCACGATCGCCTGGTAAACCCTGAACTTCTGGCTCAGGCTCCGGCAGGCTGTCTGATTATTGATGTCGGTAAAACCCCAAGCCATCATCCGGTGCCTCAGGAACAAATCAATGCCCTGCTGGTCAAGCATGCCGGGGAAGGGCGCCAGGTGGTGCGCCTGAAAGGCGGGGACCCCTACGTTTTTGGCCGCGGGGGCGAAGAGGCCGAGCAGCTGGCGAAAGCCGGCATGACGTTCGAAATTGTGCCGGGGATCAGTTCCGCGATTGGCGGACTGGCCTATGCCGGGATCCCGGTCACGCACCGTCATTACGCCTCCAGCTTTCATATTGTGACCGGTCATATGTGCCAGGGGAACGACCCGCAAAACTGGCATGCCCTGGCGCAAATCAACGGAACGCTGATCGTTCTGATGGGAATGACGCGGCTGACGGAAATCTGCCAGCAGCTCATCGAGGGAGGCATGTCCGCTGAAACGCCGGTAGCGGTGGTGATGTATGCCAGCCAGTCTCGTCAGCAGATCGCCAAAGGCACGCTGACCGATATTCACCTCGAGGTTGAACGTCAAAAACTGCATGCTCCAGCGCTTATCGTCATCGGTGAGGTGGTCAGCCTGCAGGAGATACTGGCGTTTACCGCATCACATATCGCGCTGAATCAGGTTGTTGTCTGATGTTATCCTGACATTTTCGAAATGGACGAGTGAAACGAATGAGTGAGCATGGTGGTAACGTTCTGGAAACGGGGCTGCAGTTGGGGATCGATCCCGAGCTGCTGTTGGACTTTAGCGCGAACATCAATCCGTTAGGGCTCCCCGATCGCGTCAGGTCGCTCATTGTGTCCCATCTGGATATCATCATGCAGTACCCGGACGTTGAATACCGCCATCTTCATCAGGCGCTGGCCACCGCCAGCCGGTGTGACTATGACCAGACGGTTGCCGGGAATGGCGAAACGGAGCTGATCTATGGCCTGGTGCGAACGCTTGCCCCTCGCCGGGCGATGCTGCTGGTACCGGGCTTTGCCGAATATCGCCGGGCATTACAGCAGCAGGGTTGCGAGATAATTGACCATGCGCTGAGTGAGCAGAACGGGTTCCAGGTGGATGTTTCCATACTGGACGCCGTTCGCGCGCACAGGCCCGATTGCCTGTTCATCGCGACGCCAAACAACCCTACCGGACTCATGCCTGATGCCGGTCTTCTCGACCGGCTGGCCTCGCTGTGCGAATCGCTGCAGATTGCGCTGATTGTGGATGAGGCGTTCATCGATTTTCTGCCGCAGGGCTCCACGCTGGCGCCGCGGCTGGCGGAGTCACGCTATCTTTACCTGCTGCGATCCCTGACCAAGTTTTTTGCTATTCCCGGGCTGCGCCTTGGGTATCTGCTGAGCGGCAATACGCAAACCATTCACCAGCTGAAACGCACCCGTGAGCCCTGGTCCGTGAATGCCTTCTCGGCGCTTGTGGGGCAACATTTGCTGTCGGATGAGGACTATATTGCTCGCAGCCACGCCTTTATCGCCCGGGAGCGGGATTTCCTGTGGCAGGCGATGGCGCGCTTTTCATCGCTGGCGGTCTGGAATCCGCAGGCCAACTTTATTTTCTTCCGCTGTCTGCGTCCGGGTTTCGACCTGAAGGCGGCGCTGCTCGGCCATCACATTCTTATCCGCCACTGCGAAAACTATCCAGGGCTCGATCGCGACTACTACCGGATTGCCGTGCGTACCGAGGCGGAGAACCGCCGGTTTATTGCCGCGCTGACTCACGTTTTACAAGGCTAAGGCGATGGACTATTTCCCGATTTTTTGCAACCTGAAGGGGAAACGCTGCCTGATCGTCGGTGGCGGGCAGGTGGCGACGCATAAGGCGAAGGGGCTGCTGGCGGCCGGGGCGGTGCTGCATCTGGTTGCGCCCACCCTGACGCCGGAACTCGCCAGCCTGCACGCGAGCGGTGACATCGAGTGGTTTCCGGCGACGTTTTCGCCGCAGTATCTGCAGTCGTGCTGGCTGGTCATTGCCGCGACCAGCGATCCGCAGGTGAACCGTCAGGTCGCCGCGGCCGCCAGCGCGGAGCGTATCTTTTGCAATGTCACGGACGACCCTTCGGCTGCCACCTTTATCTCACCGGCCATAATCGACCATTCGCCGGTCATTATTGCGCTGAGCTGCGGGGGCAACGCGCCGGTGTACAGCAAGATCCTCAAAGCGCATGTCGCCGCCCACCTTCCTCCGGGCATGCGGGAAAGCGTGCAGCTGGCGGGGACGCTTCGTGAACGGATTAATCGCGCATGCGGTGACCGGGAGCGCAAGCGTGCATTTTGGGCCGCGTTCTTCCGGCATGCTCCGCTGCAGCAGGCTTTAGCGCAGGAGCACGAGCAAGAGGTCAGGCAGCAGGTCGAGTGGCTCATTCAGCACAGGCTGCTGTCAGAGTAGCGTCACGCCGCCTTTTACCATCCGCAGCAGGTGTTGTTCAGGCCAGTGGCGGGTGAGCTGTTTTTTTACCAGCAGCCATTTCACATAATCGACATCGTCTTTATTTCTGTCCAGCATCAGACCCACGACGCTGCCGCTGTGCGCCACGTTCACCCCGTAAATATCGCACTCCTCCACCAGTGAGAGCAGTGCGTCAAAATCCGGTTTAGGCAACAGCGTCTGGCTGGCGATGGCGCTGAGGGTGGCCGCTTCGCCCATCCGATAAGGGTTTTGCGTTATGCAGGACTCCTGGACTTTACCCCACGCGCGTTCCAGCGCTGGCGCACCGGCCAGTAGCCCCGCCTGACGCGGGATGCGGTGGTAATCTGCCGTACGCAGCGTTTGCGGACTTTCCAGAACGAGCAGGTCGAGAGCGGGCTGGGCGTGGCAGGCGATCTGCGTGGAAGCGTCGTTATGATCGAAAAGGGTCAACTGGCGAAACACGGTGCTGTCGGTGGGTTCGAGCGAAACACAAAGCATTGCCAGCGTGCTTTCGTCGAGCTGACGCCCCAGATGGTGGGCGGTGGCGACGGCGGTGGCGGCGATATCCGCGGTGCTGCTGGCCATCCCTTTGGCAACCGGGATGGTCGAGTGCACGTCAATGCGGATATCCTGGCTTAGCTGCGCCGGATAATGCCAGTGCTGCAACAATCGCTCGACCATCGCGCGCGACAGCGGGCGTTCATCCGCCACGGGTGAGCCGTGGCTCACCTCAACGGTGCTGTACCATTCGACAGGGCAGGAGACCAGCTTCTCACTGCCCAAAATCCAGCCCTGGATAAGCTCACCGCACGACGCGGGGCATTGCGCAACAGCCACGTTTCCACCTTACTGGTCAGAAATTTCTGGAGCATAGTGTCATGAGGATATTCCTCTTACCTTGATATACCGCAAATTCCGACCTGGATAGTCTCCATATTATTTTGCGATCCTGCTGAACGCGTAATGCATCAATGAAATCACACTGACTTACGTTGGGCAGCAATATTATGTTTTTGCCGGGCTTTAATATCCTGATGAATTTTGATCACAATAAAATGAAAAAATATCAAGTAGTGCAATAACTTGTCATAGAACAATAAATATTGAGATTTTAAGCGTGATTATCTTTGCTTTTTATTTTTTGTGATAAAACGTTGAGTTATTGAGAAAGGCGTCAATTATTCTGGCGCCACGTTTTACTCAGCATGGTTTTCATTTGCGGTTAAGTAATTGCCTAAGGTGAATTGAAACGCCGTAAATAGCATTGCTGTTTTGAGAACGAACTCTTTCTCATAATGTAAGCCGACAGGTTTTGCCACATTTGTGGCAGGGAAGGGGGTGACAATCCCCCGCAGCCCCCGCTGCTGTGATGCTGACGACCCCGTAATGACCACTGATCGCGAGATTGGGAAGGACGGGCGAGGAGGACGCTAAGCCAGAAGACCTGCCTGTCGGGAACGTTCAACAACTTCGGTGGGAAGTGGGTTGTACTGATGCATCATACAGTCGAAAGACTGGGACGACGTGTATCTATACCTCCCAACCACCCTGGACAGGATCGGGGTCATGGCGGCAAAGCAGTACGCGTTTGTTCTGGCAGGTACCGGAAGCGGTTGTGGTAAAACCACGGTGACGCTTGGCCTGTTGAGTCTGTTAAAACAGCGTGGATTACGCGTCCAGCCGTATAAAGTGGGCCCTGACTATCTTGATACCGGCTGGCATACCAAAGTCAGCGGCACCTCCTCCCGCAACCTCGACAGCTTCATGCTTCCTGAGCCAATACTCAACGCGCTGTTTTGCGAGCATATGCAGCAGGCGGATATCGCGGTCATTGAAGGCGTGATGGGGCTGTATGACGGCTACGGCACCGATCCGAACTATTGCAGCACCGCCGCGATGGCAAAACAGCTGGGCTGTCCGGTGGTTCTGCTGGTGGACGGCAAGGCGGTTTCTACGTCGATTGCCGCGACCGTAATGGGCTTTCAGCGGTTCGATTCTACCCTCAATATTGCCGGGGTGATTGTCAATCGCGTCAACAGCGAATCACATTATCAGCTGCTCAAAACGGCCATTGAGCACTACTGCACGCTACCCGTCCTGGGCTATGTGCCGCACGTTGAGGGCGTCGGGTTGCCCGAACGCCATCTTGGGTTGGTCACCGCCCGGGAGTCGGCCGCGGACCCGCAGACCTGGCAAAATTTTGCCTCCATTCTTGAACGTACGCTGGATATCGAACAACTTCTCGCGCTCAGCC
The DNA here is from genome assembly GCF_055816715.1 of Enterobacter sp. PL_is514. Classification (NCBI taxonomy): domain Bacteria; kingdom Pseudomonadati; phylum Pseudomonadota; class Gammaproteobacteria; order Enterobacterales; family Enterobacteriaceae; genus Enterobacter; species Enterobacter sp. PL_is514. The sequence continues at coordinate 503,128 of NZ_JBVPGN010000036.1, forward strand.
AGATGGCGTCGCTACCGCAGGGCGCCTGGCCCGCGCGCCCTGACGGGGACGCCGGGCGCGGTTTAACGCTCGCGATGGCCGATGACGAGGCCTTCAACTTCTATTACCCGGATAACATCACGCTGCTTGAACGTACCGGGGTCGACATTATCCGCTTTAGCCCGCTGCGTGATAGCCGCTTACCTGACTGCCAGATGGTCTGGCTCGGGGGCGGTTACCCGGAGCTGCATGCGGCACGGCTTGCGGAAAACACCGCGATGCTCGCCAGCCTGCGGGAGGCGCATCGGCGCGGGGTGGCGATCTACGCCGAGTGCGGTGGGCTGATGTACCTCGGCAGCACGCTGGAAGATAGCGAGGGGGTCACCCACCGGATGGCCAATATTATCCCCGGCCACAGCAGGATGGGTAAACGGCTGACCCGTTTTGGCTATTGTGAGGCGCAGGCGCGCCAGCCCACGCTGCTGGCCGATAGCGGGGAGGTGCTGCGTGGGCATGAGTTTCACTATTCCGACTTCTCCCCCCAAACCCCTGCGGTACTGGCGTGCCGCAAAGTGCGTGATGGCGTGACGATGCAGGAATGGGCGGGTGGCTGGCAGGTTGGCAACACGTTCGCAAGCTACCTGCACCTCCACTTTGCCCAACGCCCCACGATGCTCAGCCGCTGGCTGACGGCGGCGAGGGGGGCGCTATGACCCTGATGGCATGGTGCGTCGCGTGGCTGCTCGATGTCATCATCGGCGACCCGCAACGCTGGCCGCATCCGGTGCGCTGGATAGGCAACCTGATCAATGCGGTGCAGCGGGGTGTTCGCCGCTGCTGCCATAGCGACGCGGCGTTACGCATTGGCGGCGGCGTCATGTGGCTGGCCGTCGTGGGGCTGACCTGGGGCATAGCCTGGGGCGTGCTGGCGTTCGGACGGTGGGTGCATCCCTGGCTGGGCTGGGCGATTGAGGTGTGGATGATATTTACCGTGCTGGCCGGGCGCAGTCTGGCAAACGCCGCGCGGGACGTTGAACGCCCGCTGCGGGCAGGCGACCTTGATGAAAGCCGCGAAAAGCTCTCCTGGATAGTGGGGCGCGATACCTCTCAGCTTCAGCCGGAACAGATCAACCGGGCGGTGGTGGAGACCGTCGCGGAGAACACGGTCGACGGCGTTATCGCCCCGCTGTTCTTCCTCCTGCTGGGCGGCGCGCCGCTGGCGATGGCCTATAAGGCGGTGAATACCCTCGATTCAATGGTGGGCTACAAGCATGAAAAATACCGCGCGATCGGCATGGTCAGCGCCCGTATGGATGACGTGGCGAACGCTATCCCCGCGCGCCTGAGCTGGCTCTTGCTGAGCGTTGCGGCGTGGCTATGCCGCGAGGATCCCTCCCGCGCGCTGCGCGTCGGCTGGCGCGACCGCTACAACCACAGCAGCCCCAACTGCGCGTGGGCTGAAGCGACGGTTGCCGGTGCGCTGGGCATCCGGCTTGGCGGACCCAACACCTATTTTGGCCAGCGCGTGGAAAAGCCGTGGATCGGCGACGCGCTGCGCCCGATTGCGGTAGACGACATTTCCCGAACGATTCGACTGATGTGGGTTTCCTCCACCCTGGCGCTGGCGCTGTTTATCGCAGCACGCTGGCTGATGGCTGGCGCGGCCTGAGGACAAAAGACAATGCAATACATCCAGCAACCCCAGGCGATTGAAGCCAAAAGTTTCGACATCATTGGCGAAATCATTCGCGAAACGCGGCCGGAGTACCGGTTCGCCAGCCCGCTGCATGAGGCGATCGTCAAGCGGGTGATCCATACCACCGCAGATTTTGACTGGCTGGATATTCTCTGGTTTTCAGATGACGCGCTGGATCAGCTTTGCGCGGCGCTCCGTCGCCCGTCCGTTATCTATACCGATACCACGATGGCGCTCTCCGGGATCAACAAAACGCTGCTGGCCACGTTCGGGGGCGAATGCCGCTGCTATATCAGCGACCCGCGGGTGGTGGCGCAGGCAAAGGCCCAGGGAATCACCCGCTCGATGGCGGCCGTGGATATCGCCGTGACGGAAGAGAGCGAGAAGATCTTTGTCTTTGGCAATGCGCCCACGGCGCTGTTTCGCCTGCTTGAGCATGATGTTGCCGTCAGCGGCGTGGTGGGCGTCCCGGTGGGGTTTGTGGGGGCGGCGGAATCGAAAGAGGCGCTGACGCACAGCCATTTGCCCGCGATTGCGGCACTCGGGCGCAAAGGCGGCAGCAATGTGGCGGCGGCGATTGTAAACGCCATGCTCTATTACCTGCAGGGGGCGCGATGAGCGATTCCACCTTCGATGCCCCGGTATGGCATAACGGGAAGGCATTACGTAAAGGCTACACCACCGGCTCCTGCGCGACCGCGGCAGCGAAAGTCGCCGCACTGATGGTGCTGCGCCAGCACCTCATTCATCAGGTCTCCATTGTGACACCCTCCGGCGTCTCGCTGTGTCTGAACGTGGAATCGCCGCACATTGAAGGGCAGCAGGCGATTGCGGCCATCCGCAAAGACGGCGGTGATGACGTTGACGCCACCCACGGCATGCTGATTTTCGCCCGCGTGACGCTCAACGACAGCGGCGAGATTACGCTGGCGGGCGGCGAGGGCGTGGGGACCGTGACGCGCAAAGGCATCGGCCTGCCCATCGGCAGCGCGGCGATCAACCGCACGCCGCGTCACACCATTGAGTCCGCCGTGCGCGAGGCGATTGGCCCGACGCGCGGGGCCAACGTGGAAATCTTCGCCCCTGAAGGCGAAGAGCGTGCGCAGAAAACCTACAACTCACGCCTCGGGATCCTGGGCGGTATTTCGATCATCGGCACCACCGGCATTGTCACGCCGATGTCAGAGGAGAGCTGGAAACGCTCGCTTTCTCTGGAGCTGGAGATTAAACGCGCGGCCGGGCTGGAGCGGGTCGTGCTGGTGCCGGGCAATCATGGCGAGCGCTTTGTGCGCGAGCAGATGGGCATTGATCAAGATGTCGTGGTCACCATGAGCAACTTTGTCGGCTACATGATCGAAGAGGCGGTGCGGCTGGGGTTTCGCCAGATAGTGCTGGTCGGCCATCCCGGCAAGCTCATCAAAATTGCCGCCGGGATATTCCACACCCACAGCCATATCGCCGATGCGCGCATGGAAACGCTGGTGGCGCATCTGGCGCTGCTCGGTGCGCCGCTGGAATTACTCACCGTCGTCAGCGAGTGCGATACCACCGAAGCGGCGATGGAACACATCGAAACCTGGGGTTTTCAGGCGCTTTACAGCCATCTCGCCGAACGGATCTGCCTGCGCGTAATGCAGATGCTGCGCTTTACCAAAAATCCGCCGACCTGTGACGCCATTCTGTTTTCCTTTGATAACCAGGTGCTGGGCAGCAACCGCCCGGTCGAGGCGATTGCCCGGGCGCTGCAATGTTAACGGTCGTGGGAATGGGGCCTGCGGGATTGCGCCTGATGACGCCCGCCGCGCGTGAAGCGATCGATCGCGCCGATGCGCTGGTCGGCGGAAAACGCCATCTGCTGCAGTTCCCGGCGTTTTGCGGCGAGACGTTTGTCCTGGGGGCCAACATTCCGGCGCTGCTGGCCTGGGTTGAGGCACGTCAGGAGAAAAAGGTGGTGATTGTGGCCTCCGGCGATCCGCTCTTTTACGGCATCGGATCGCGGATGGTGGCGCATTTCGGTATGGCGCGCGTGCGCATTATTCCCGGTATCAGCGCGGTGCAGTACCTGTGCGCGCAGGCGGGCATTGATATGAATGAGATGTGGCTCACCAGCAGCCATGGCCGCAACGTGAACGTTGACGAGCTGGCACGGCATCGCAAAGTGGCGATGGTCACCGATAGCCAGTATGGGCCGAAAGAGATTGCCGCGCAGCTGGTGGCGCGCGGGAAGGGCCATCGCTGGATGGTGATTGGTGAAAACCTGGCGATGGAAAATGAACGGATCCACTGGCTGCCCGTCAGTGAGGTCAGTGCCGACTATGAGATGAATGCGGTGGTGATCCTCGATGAAAGATGAACTGTTTCTGCGCGGCGAAACGGTGCCGATGACCAAAGAGGCGGTACGCGCGCTGGCCCTCACGAAGCTCGAGCTGCATCGCGCCAGCCACCTGATTGACGTCGGTGCGGGAACCGGGAGCGTGTCGATAGAGGCGGCGCTGCTGTTTCCCTCGCTGCACGTGACGGCCATAGAGCGTAACCCTGCAGCTCTGCAGCTGCTTGCGGAAAATCGCCAGCATTTTGCCTGTCGCAATATCGCGATTTTGCCGGGCGTTGCGCCCTTACCCGTGGCGGATAAGGCCGATGCGGTCTTTATGGGCGGCAGCGGCGGCCATCTGACCTCGCTTATCGACTGGTCCCTGCGCCAGCTACATCCGGGTGGACGTCTGGTGATGACGTTTATCCTGCAGGAAAACCTCACTACCGCACTGGCCCATCTGCAGCAGATCGGCGTCCAGAACATTGATTGCCTGCAAATGCAGGTCTCCGCGCTGACCCCGCTCGGCAGCGGTCACTATTTCAAACCGAATAATCCCGTTTTTGTTATCGCCTGTCAGAAGGAAGAACACCATGTCTGAGACGTTTGATTCCCGTTGCGTGTGGTTTGTCGGTGCCGGTCCTGGTGACCGTGAGCTCATCACGCTCAAGGGCTACCGGCTGCTGCAGCAGGCGCAGGTGGTTATCTATGCCGGTTCGCTGATCAATACCGAGCTGCTGGCGTATTGCCCGCAGGGAGCCGAATGCCACGACAGCGCGGAACTCCATTTAGAACAGATAATCGACCTGATGGCGGCGGGCGTGAAGGCCGGAAAAACGGTGGTACGTTTACAGACCGGCGATGTCTCGCTCTACGGCTCCGTTCGCGAGCAGGGCGAAGAGCTGACCAAACGCGGCATTGCCTGGCAGGTGGTGCCCGGCGTCAGCGCTTTCCTCGGCGCCGCGGCGGAGCTTGGGGTGGAATACACCGTCCCTGAAGTCTCGCAGAGCCTGATTATTACCCGCCTCGAAGGCCGCACGCCGGTGCCGGAACGTGAACAGCTGGAGTCATTTGCCAGCCATCAGACCTCGATGGCGATTTATCTCTCGGTCCAGCGTATTCACCGGGTGGCGGAACGCCTGATTGAAGGCGGTTATCCGGCCACCACGCCCGTTGCCGTCATTTATAAAGCGACCTGGCCGGAAAGCCACACCGTCCGCGGCACGCTGGCGGATATCGCCGACAAAGTACGCGAGGCGGGGATCCGCAAAACGGCGCTCATTCTGGTTGGGAAGTTCCTGGGCGAGGAGTATCACTACTCAAAACTCTATGCCGCGGATTTTAGCCATGAATACCGTAAAGCCTGAGCCCATCGCGCTGTTTTGCCTGACGCCGGGCGGCGTGCGGCTGGCGAAGCGTCTGGCGGCAATGCTGCCGGTCACCTGCTTTACCAGCGAGGGCCTGCGGGAAGAGGGCTTTATCTCCTTCGATGGCGGCTTTGCCCCGGCGGTGCGCGAGGCGTTCACGCGCTATCCGGCGCTGATTTTTATCGGCGCCACCGGCATTGCGGTGCGCGTTTTGGCACCCCTCATCCACGACAAGCTGAGCGACCCGGCGGTGGTGGTGATCGACGAGCGTGGGCAGCACGTGATTAGCCTGCTTTCCGGCCATGCTGGCGGGGCGAATGCGCTGACCCGCTATCTGGCGGAAATGCTGGGGGCGGACCCGGTGATTACCACCGCCACGGACGTCAACGAGATGGCCGCGCTGGATACCCTTGCCTTCCAGCTGAATGCCCGAATGCGCGATTTCCGAACGACGGTGAAAATCGTCAACCAGATGCTGGTGAGCCATCAGCGGGTAGGGCTGTGGTGGGATGCGGAACTCGACGACGACGTCAGTCAGTGCGATCGGCGCGGGTTTATCACCGTGAGCGACCTGCAGCACCTCCCGGAAATGGATGCGCTGGTGTGTATTACGCTGCGCAACACGCTGCCGGAACTGCCGTTACCGCACTGGACGCTGGTTCCCCAGCGGGTCGTGGCGGGCATCGGCTGTCGACGCGACACGCCGTATCCGCTGCTGGCGACCCTATTGATGCGCCAGCTTGCAGCGCAGCAGTTCGACCCGCTGGCGCTGAAAGCGATTGGCAGCGTCTCCCTTAAAAAAGACGAAGCGGGCCTGCTTCAGCTTGCCGCCTGCTGGGGTGTGCCGTTTGAAACCTTTACCGCTGACGCGCTGCGTGAGCACGAACACCGCTTTCCGGCTTCACCGTTTGTACGCCAGACGGTTGGGGTGGGGAGCGTCTCGGGACCGGCAGCGTGGCTGCTGAGCCATGGGCAACTACGAGGAGAAACCCTGCGCGAACAGGGCGTCACTATCACTTTGGGAGTTTCACACTGATGTTAACCGTAATTGGAATCGGCCCGGGCTCGCAGGCCATGATGACCGTGGAAGCCGTAGACGCGCTGCAGGCGGCAGAAATCATCGTTGGCTACAAAACCTATACCCATCTGGTGAAGGCCTTCACCGGCGACAAACAGGTGATCAAAACCGGGATGTGCAAAGAGATTGAACGCTGTCAGGCGGCGATCGAGCTGGCGCAGGCCGGGCATAACGTCGCGCTTATCAGCAGCGGCGACGCCGGTATTTATGGCATGGCGGGGCTGGTGCTGGAACTGGTCAGCAAACAGAAGCTGGACGTTGAGGTTCGCCTGATCCCCGGGATGACGGCCAGTATCGCCGCCGCGTCTCTGCTTGGCGCGCCGCTGATGCACGATTTTTGCCACATCAGCTTAAGCGATCTGCTGACGCCGTGGCCGGTCATTGAAAAACGCATTGTTGCTGCGGGAGAAGCGGACTTCGTCATCTGTTTCTATAACCCGCGCAGCCGGGGGCGCGAGGGCCATCTGGCACGGGCGTTTGAGCTGCTGTCCGCCAGCAAAAGCCCGCAAACGCCGGTAGGGGTAGTGAAGTCTGCCGGGCGCAAAAAGCAGGAGAAGTGGCTGACCACGCTGGGCGACATGGACTTTGAGCCGGTCGATATGACAAGCCTGGTGATCGTCGGAAATAAGGCCACTTACGTTCAGGAGGGGCTGATGATCACACCCCGGGGCTATGTGCTGTGAACTATGGCGACGTGCTGGTCATGGGCGGCACCAGCGATGCCCGCGCGATCTGCCAGCAGCTGGATGCGGCCGGCGTGGCCTACACCCTGTCGGTGGCGACGGCCACCGGGCAGCGGCTGGCGGGCGACATTAACGGCCGGGTGCGCTGTGGCCGCCTGGAGCCGCAGCAGATGGTTGACTGGCTTGCGCAAAACCGGACCCGCTGGGTGATTGACGCTTCGCATCCCTACGCTGAGGTGGTCAGCCGCAACATCCTGGCGGCCTGTGAAACGGTGGGCGTGTTGCTTAGCCGCTATCAGCGCCCCGAACAGCTCAGCGAGCTGACGCATCCGCTGCTCTACAGCGTGCCGGGCATAGAAGAGGCCTGCGACATCGCGCGGCGGCTGGGCGAACGCGTGCTGTTGACCACCGGCAGTAAAGATCTGGCGCGCTGGCGCGCCGGGCTGCCGGAGAAAACGCTGCTGGCCCGGGTGCTGCCGGTGCCCGAGGTCCTTGAGCAATGCGCCGGGCTTGGCTTTGGCGTTACCGAGATCTTCGCGATGTGCGGGCCATTCAGCGCTGAGTTTAACGCGGCGTTTTATCGCCAGTGCCGGGCTGACGTGATGATCACCAAAGCGTCCGGTGCGGAAGGCGGCTATCGGGAAAAGGTTCAACCCTGTCTGGATGCGGGCATCCCCTGCATCGTGATTACACGCCCGGCGCCGCTGGTGACGGGAGAAGAGTTACTGGAAAGTCAGGCCGCATTCGCCGGGCGCTTAGCCCGCTGGCTGGCCGCTGCTTAAGGAGTTAGAGATGAAAAAGGCGCTTCTGGTGGTCAGCTTTGGTACCAGCTACCACGATACCTGCGAGAAAAACATTGTGGCCTGCGAGCGTGCGCTGGCGGAAAGCTGCCCTGACCGCGAGCTGTTTCGGGCATTCACCTCCGGGATGATCATTCGCAAGCTCAAACAGCGTGACGGCATTGAGATCGATACGCCGCTGCAGGCGCTGAAAAAGCTTGCGGCTCAGGGATATCAGGACGTGGCGATCCAGTCCCTGCACATCATCAACGGCGATGAGTACGAGAAAATCGTCCGTGAAGTGCAGAGCCTGCGCCCGCTCTTTACCCGCCTGACGCTGGGGGTACCGCTGTTGAGCAGCCACGACGATTACGCGCAGCTAATGTGCGCCTTACAACAGCAGATGCCGACGCTTGGGGCCACGGAAAAAGTGGTATTTATGGGCCACGGCGCCAGCCATCACGCCTTTGCGGCCTATGCCTGTCTCGACCACATGATGATGGCCCAGGGCTTCCCGGCCCGCGTCGGCGCGGTGGAGAGCTATCCGGAAGTCGACATCCTGATTGAGAGCCTCTGTAAACAAGGCGTCACCGCCGTGCATCTGATGCCGCTGATGCTGGTGGCGGGCGATCACGCCATTAACGATATGGCCTCTGATGACGAGGACTCCTGGAAGACGCTGTTTAACGCTGCCGGGATCCCGGCAACGCCGTGGCTGAGCGGGTTGGGCGAAAACCCGGCGGTGCGCGCGATGTTCGTCGCCCATTTACAGCAGGCGCTGAGCGTGGCGATGGAGGAGGCAGCATGAGCGGCAAACTGTACGCCCTCAGTACCGGGCCGGGCGCGTCGGACCTTATCACCGTGCGCGCCTCACGGATCCTCGGTTCGCTGGATATTCTCTACGCCCCGGCGGGACGAAAAGGGGGCGACAGTCTGGCGCTTTCTATCGTTCGTGAATATGTCGGTGAGCAGACTGAAATCCGCTGCTGCCACTTTCCCATGAGCGCCGACAGCGCTGAAAAGGAGGCGGTGTGGGATGCGGTGGCCGACGCGTTAGTGACGGAGGTGAACGATGGAAAACAGGTTGGCTTTATCACCCTGGGCGACGCGATGCTGTTCAGTACCTGGGTGTTCTTACTTCAGCGCATCGGCAGCCCGGACTGGCTGGAGATTGTGCCCGGCGTGACGTCGTTTGCCGCGATTGCCGCGCGGTCCAAAACGCCGCTGGCGATGGAACAGCAGTCGCTGGCGGTGATCGCATGCACCGCGCCGGAAGCGGAGATTGCGCAGGCGCTGCAGCAGCACGACAGCCTGGTGCTGATGAAGGTCTATGGCCGGTTTGCGCGCATCAAAGCGCTGCTGACGCAGGCCGGGCTGCTGAACTGCGCGCTGATGATGTCAGAAGCCACGCTCCCCGGCGAGCAGTGCTGGCGGCATCTGGATGAGGTTGCTGACGACCAGCCGTTACCCTATTTCTCGACCATTCTGGTCAACAAACAGTGGGAGTATGCGCAATGAAACTCGAACAACAGCTTAAACAGCTGTCATTAAGTGGCCTGGCGGCGGCGCTATTGCTGATGGTGGTGCCGGAGCAGGCGTTCGCGATGCACATCATGGAAGGCTTTTTACCGCCCATGTGGGCGCTGGCGTGGTGGCTGATCTTCTTACCGTGTCTGTGGTATGGACTGGTGCGCCTGCGCCGTATCGTGCAGGAGGATAGCCACCAGAAAGTCCTGCTGGCGCTGTGCGGGGCGTTTATTTTCGTGCTGTCGGCGCTGAAGATCCCCTCGGTGACCGGCAGTTGCTCGCATCCGACCGGCGTGGGGCTCGCCGTGATTCTGTTCGGGCCGGGCGTCGTCGCCATTCTCGGCGCCATCGTGCTGCTGTTTCAGGCGCTGCTGCTGGCGCACGGCGGGTTAACCACGCTTGGCGCGAACGGCATGTCGATGGCGGTGATTGGGCCGGTTGTCGGGTACATGGTGTGGAAAATGGCCTGCCGTGCCGGGCTCCGTCGTGATGTCGGGGTATTTTTGTGCGCGATGCTGGCGGATCTGGTGACCTATTTTGTCACCTCAGTCCAGCTTGGCGCGGCGTTCCCGGACCCGGCGACGGGTGCCGCGGGCTCGATTGTGAAATTCATGGGCATTTTCTGCCTGACGCAGATCCCCATCGCCATCGCGGAGGGACTGTTAACCGTCATGATTTATGACCAGTTGACCAAACGTCAGCTGATTACCGCACAAGGACACTGAGATGAAAAAGACGCTGATGCTGTTGGCGATGGTGCTTGCTCTGATCGTACTGCCATTTTTTATCGATCACGGGGGGGAGTTTGGCGGCTCGGATGGTGAAGCCGAAAATCAAATTCAGGTTGTGGCGCCGCATTACACGCCGTGGTTCACGCCGCTCTATGAACCCGCCAGCGGCGAAATTGAAAGCCTGCTGTTTACGCTCCAGGGCTCCATTGGCGCAGCGGTGATTTTCTATATTTTGGGCTACACCAAAGGCAGACAGCGCCGTGATGACCGGGCTTGACAGGCTAAGCTATCAGAGCCGCTGGGCTCACGTTGCGCCGGAACGCAAGTTTCTGCTCTGGCTGGCGCTGATGACGCTGGCGTTTGCGCTGCCGCCGCTGGGGCAGGGGATCGTCCTGGCGTTGACGGCGGGACTGACCTGCTGGCTGCTGCGGATGACCTTCTGGCGCTGGTGCCGCTGGATGGCGCTGCCGTTTGGCTTTCTGCTGGTCGGCGTGCTGACGATCCTCTTTAGCGTCACCCGTGACCCGAACACGCTGGCGGCAGGCGTCCCGGTGGGGCACTACTGGCTGGGGATAACCGCGTCCGGGCTGACTGCCGCCAATGAAACCTTCTGGCGCAGCCTTGCCGCGCTGGCGGCGACCTTCTGGCTGGTGCTGAACCTGCCGTTTCCGCAGCTGATTGTGCTGCTTAAGCGGGCGCGCGTGCCGCGCCTGCTTACCGAGCAGATCCTGCTGACCTGGCGCTTTATTTTTATTCTGTTAGACGAAGCGCTGGCAATTCACCGCGCGCAGACGCTGCGTTTTGGCTATCGTAGCCTGCCAAAGGGCTATCGCTCGCTGGCGATGCTGGTTGGTTTGCTGTTTACCCGGGTGCTGATTCGCTATCAGCAGATGGCGACCACGCTGGATATTAAACTCTACCAGGGTGATTTTCCCCTGTAAGGAATCGCACCATGCTTACCACCGCCGATCTCTGGTTTCGCTATCAGGAGGCGCAGGTGCTCAAAGGGCTGACGCTGGATTTTTCGACCCATCCGGTCACCGGGCTGGTCGGAGCTAACGGCTGCGGAAAGTCGACGTTATTTATGAACCTGAGCGGCCTGCTGAAGCCGCAGCAGGGTGCGGTGCTGTGGCAGGGGAAGCCGCTGGACTACAGCAAGCGCGGACTGCTGGCGCTCCGTCAGCAGGTGGCAACGGTGTTTCAGGATCCCGATCAGCAGATCTTTTATACCGATATTGATAGCGACATCGCCTTCAGCCTGCGCAATCTGGGCGTGGCGGAACCGGAGATTGCACGGCGCGTCGACGATGCGCTGACGCTGGTTGACGCGCAGCGTTTTCGCCAGCAGCCGATCCAGTGCCTGAGCCACGGGCAAAAGAAGCGCGTCGCCATTGCCGGGGCGCTGGTGCTGGGCGCCCGCTATCTTCTGCTGGACGAGCCCACGGCCGGGCTTGATCCTTCAGGACGCACGCAGATGATCGAGATCATCAGGCGCATTGTGGCGCAGGGGAACCACGTGGTGATCTCCAGTCATGATATTGACCTGATTTACGAAGTGAGCGATGCCGTTTACGTGCTGCGTCAGGGAGAAGTGCTGGCGCACGGCGCGCCGGGTGAGGTTTTTGCCCGCGGCGAACTGATTGAACGGGCCGGATTAACGCAGCCCTGGCTCGTCAAGCTGCACGCGCAGCTTGGCCTGCCGTTATGTAAAACTGAAGATGAATTTTTCAGCCGTATGCGACAAAAAAACGCAATGAAGGAGGTCTCATGACGCAGGCAATTATGTTGCAGGGCACCGCTTCTGACGTGGGTAAAAGCGTCCTGGTGGCGGGGCTGTGCCGGATTTTTTATCAGGATGGCCTGCGTACCGCACCGTTTAAGTCGCAGAATATGGCGCTCAACTCCGGTATTACGCCGGAGGGAAAAGAGATGGGCCGCGCGCAGATATTTCAGGCTCAGGCGGCGGGGATAACGCCGGACGTACGGATGAATCCGGTGCTGTTAAAACCGACCAGCGATCGTAAAGCGCAGGTGGTGCTGATGGGGCAGGTGGCAACCGATATGGACGCGGTCAGCTACCACGAGTACAAACCGCGCCTGCGGGAGCAGATCCGCGACGTCTATAACAGCCTGGCCGGAGAGTATGACGTGGTGGTGCTGGAAGGCGCGGGCAGCCCGGCGGAGATTAACCTGCGCGATCGCGATATCGTCAACATGGGGATGGCCGAAATGGCGCAGTGCCCGGTGATCCTCGTGGCGGACATTGACAGAGGCGGCGTGTTTGCCGCCATCTACGGCACGCTGGCGCTTTTGCACGATCGCGAGCGGGCGCGGGTGAAAGGGGTCATCATCAATAAATTTCGTGGCGATGTTGCGCTGCTTTACTCGGGTATTGAGCAGATAGAAAACCTGACCGGCGTGCCGGTGCTGGGCGTGATGCCATGGCTGGATGTGGATCTGGAAGATGAAGACGGCGTGGCGCTGCAAAAGGGAAAATACCTGCGAACCGCCCAGCGCGATATCGACATTGCCGTGGTGCAGGTACCGCATATCTCCAACTTCACCGATTTTAACGCCCTGGCGGCGCAGCCCGATGTTCGCGTGCGCTATGTCCGTTATCCCCAGGAGCTGGCGGGGGCCGATCTCGTGATTCTCCCCGGCAGTAAAAATACGCTTGGCGATCTGGCCTGGCTGCGGGAAAGCGGCATGGCGCACGCGGTGCTCCAGTCCCACCAGCAGAACGTGCCCGTCATGGGCATTTGCGGCGGCTACCAGATGCTTGGCGACACCATCATTGATGAGGTGGAGTCGGGGCTGGGAACCCAGCCGGGGCTGGGTCTACTCCATACCGTGACCCGCTTCGCGCAGCGAAAAACCACGACGCAGGTCTCGGCGCAGATGGCGTCGGCGCTCCCGGCGTGGCTTAAGTCGGCAGCGGGCATTAAGGTGCAGGGCTACGAGATCCATATGGGAGAGACCCAACTGACATCCGACGGTAGCCCGGCGCTGTTTCTGGAAAAAGAGGGCGAGCGCATCGCGGACGGTGCCATCAGCGCTGACGGGCAGGTGATAGGGACCTATCTCCACGGGCTATTCGATAATGATGCCTTCACGCGCGCGATGGTGGACGGCTTGCGCCAGCGCAAAGGACTGGCGCCCTTAGACGTTGCGGTAGATTACGCCGCCTGGAAAGCGCAACAGTTTGATATCCTGGCGAGCGCGATGAGAGAACATATTGATATTAAAAAGATCTATCAAATAATGCGGGAGCATCAGGAGGAAGGCGCATGATTTTGGTCACCGGAGGCGCGCGCAGCGGGAAAAGTGCGCACGTCGAACAGCTGGCGGCGCAGCAGTGCGAGCGCGTGCTGTATATCGCGACGTCGGTGATTACCGATGAAGAGATGGCGCTGCGCGTTGACAAGCACCGCGCCCAGCGTCCTGCGCACTGGCGAACCTGGGAAGGGTATCGCGATCTGGGCGACGTGATTCGCCACCAGGTGCAGCCGGGCGAAGGTGTGGTTCTGGAATGCGTCACCACCCTGCTGTCAAACCTGCTCTATGACGCCAGCGGCGGCGCGTCGCCGGAGACCCTCGATTTTTCCGCGCTTGAGGCGGTGCTGCAACAGCAGGTGGACGACCTGATTGCGGCCTGCCAGCAGTCGGCGGCGCCGGTTTATATTGTGACCAATGAGCTGGGCATGAGCATCACGCCAGAGAATCGGCTGGCGCGTCATTTTGTCGATATTGCCGGGCGCGCGAACCAAAGGCTGGCGCAGGCGGCGCAGGAAGTGTGGCTGGTTGTCTCGGGAATTGGAGTAAAGATTAAATGCCGTTAAAAATGTTGTGGGCGACGCTGGGATTCATTACCCGCATTCCGGTGCCGCAAAAGTGGAGCGACGGCGTTGAATTTTCGCAGTATGGCCGTGGCGTCCCCTGGTTCCCGGTAGTGGGCCTGATCGTTGGCGTGCTGGCTGCCCTGGGCTATCTGGCGGTGAGCCAGACCGGCGGGGGGATCTCTATCGGCGCGGTCGCCTGGGTTCTGGCGCTGGTGCTGCTGACCGGCGGGTTTCATCTGGACGGTCTGGCGGACACCTGCGATGGCGTCTTTTCTGCCCGCACCCGCGAACGGATGCTGGAGATTATGCGCGACAGCCGGTTGGGAACCTACGGCGGTCTGGCCATCGTATTCTGCATCCTTATCAAAGTCGCTGCGGTAATTTCCCTGGCCCACCTTCCGGTTAATACCCTGTTTGCGCTGCTGGTCTGCGCGCCGATCGTCGGGCGAACGGCAATGGTGTTGGCCATGTACCGGCAGCGCTATGCGCGCGAAGGGGCTGGAATGGCAAACGCCTATCTTGGCCATATCAGCGGCAAAGAGACGGTCATCACCCTCTGCATCGGCGTGGCGCTCGTGGGGCTATTGGCCGGGGCGCACGGGCTTATCGCCAGCGTCATCACCTGGATTGTCGTCAACGCGGTAAAGACCTTTTTAAGCCGCCGACTGAACGGGCTGACGGGGGATACCCTGGGCGCGATGGAGGAGATCGGTGAAATGGTCTTCCTGCTGTCGCTACTGTGGGTCTGATGTATGCGTCTTTTTCTGGTTCGTCACGGTCAAACAGCCGCTAACATCAGCGGCGTATTTTACGGGAGTACCGATCTGGCGCTCTCACCGCAGGGCATTGCCCAAAGCCAGCTGGTTGCCGGGTACCTGTCCGGGGTCGCGTTCGGGCACGCGCGCGTCAGCGCGCTGCAGCGTTCGCAGCAAACGGCGCGGCTTATCGTGCCGACAGCCCATGATGTCCACGTCGATGCGCGGCTTAACGAGCTGGATTTTGGCGAATGGGAAATGCGTCACTTCAGCGACATCGAAAAAGAAAGTCCCGCGTCGTGGCAGCACTGGATGGATGACTGGCAAAACGCAACGCCAGACGGCGGCGAAGCCTTCCCGCATTTCGCCGCGCGCGTCAGGGCGGCGGCGGATGAGATGAGTCAGCTGCAGCAGCGCGAAGACATGCTCATTGTGGCGCATCAGGGCGTGCTGAGCCTGCTGCTGGCAACCTGGTTAGGGATGCCCGTGGCGGCGATGTGGCATTTCCCGTTCAGTCACGATGCCTACACGGTCGTTGAAAATCGGGGCGGGCATTGGGTGTTACGGGTATTTAATGGCAGAAGCGTTTGGCAAACAGAAGAGTGAGGGTGATGAGGATGGGGACAGTGAAGGCGCTGGCGGCGGCCATCAGACCGCTTGATAAACAGAAGATTCAGGCGGCCTCAAGGCATGTTGATGGCTTAATAAAGCCGACAAACAGCCTGGGTCGGCTGGAAAGTCTGGCAATACAGCTTTCGGGAATGTGGGGCATCGACAGGCTCGATAATCTGCAAAAAGAGATTATCGTCATGTGCGCCGACCATGGCGTGTTTGATGAAGGCGTGGCCGTGACGCCGAAAGTGGTGACCTGGCTTCAGGCCGTCAATATGCAAAAGGGGTTGACCGGAGTGTGCGTGCTGGCCCGCAATAGCCAGACGTCGGTACTGCCCGTTGACATCGGTATTGACGGCGAGCCTATCGACAATATGCTCAGCCTTAAACTCTCGCGCGGCTGCGGGAATATCGCTCAGGGACCGGCGATGAGCCGTCAGGATGCCGAGCACCTGCTGCTGGCGAGTGCCAGCCTCGTTAAAAAACGCGCGCAGGGGGGGATCTCCGTCTTTGGCGTAGGCGAGCTGGGTATTGCCAATACGACGCCGGCCTCGGCAATCATCAGCGTGCTGACCGACAGCGATCCGCATGATGTGGTGGGGATTGGGGCCAATTTGCCGCAGGACCGGGTGCAGCATAAGGAAACCATAGTCCGGCAGGCGATACGCATAAACCAGCCGGATGCGCGCGATGCGGTTGATGTGCTGGCCAAAGTCGGCGGCTATGACCTGGTGGGCATGACCGGGGTGATATTGGGCGCTGGCGCATGCGGACTGCCCGTGGTGTTAGACGGTTTTCTCTCGTATGCCGCCGCCATCGCCGCCTGTCAGATTGCGCCAGAAGTGAAGAACTACTGTATTCCCTCTCATTTTTCCGCCGAAAAGGGGGCCAGGCGCGCGCTGGAGCACCTTGGGCTGGCGCCATTTATCCATCTTGACATGCGTCTTGGCGAAGGGAGCGGTGCCGCGCTGGCAATGTCTATCGTCAGCGCGGCCTGCGCAATGTACTGCGAGATGGGGCAACTGGCGCAAAGCGGCATTGAGTTGCCCGTTCCGGCATGACGGAAAGGCAAAAACCCCAGCCAGGCTGGACGCCGGAAAGCGTCCAGCTTTGGGCCAGCGGTCAACCCCCCCCTAACAGGGCATTCTGGTGCAGCGGATACGACGTCGATACTGCAGCGGCGTCTGACGCATCATCTTTTTAAAGCAGGTAATGAAATAGGTCACCTCGCTAAACCCGACTGCCAGCGCAATAGCGTCAATTGGCTCATCGCTGTACCGCAACAGCTCGCAGCTGCTTTTTATCCGCCGGGTCAGCAAATATTCGTGGATGCTACCGCCGGTCTGCTGGCGAAAAATGCGTGAGGTATAGCTGCGCGAAAGCCCCAGGTCGTGCGCTAGCTGGTCGAGCGAAAACTTGCTGGCATAGTGGGCTTCGACCCAGCTCATAATCCGCGAGGCGACGGTCTGCTGGCGCGGCGGGTAGGGTTGCGGCTGCTCGGGCAGAAACGTCATGAGCTGCATCATCAGAAAGGCCACCTCGCAGGCCTCGGTCTGCTCGTTGCCCTCCAGGCGCTGAAACTGTTCTAGGATCCTTTCGATAAACGCTGCGTGCTCGCTGAGATCGTAGATTTGCGCCGGAAGATTGCTGGCGGCCAGCGCGGCGAACCGGGCCTGATGGCGCGGGAAGGCGCCGAGCGCACTTTCGACCACCGATTGCTCAATGTGCATGGTGGTGCGGTGATAGGGATTCTTATCGCTATGATCGACCTGCACTTTGTGCAAACGGAAGGGCGGGAAGATAAATAATCGCCCCGGACGGGCGGTGTAGTGCTGATTATCCACCACCACGATGCCGTAGCCGCTGGATATATAGAGCAATTCAACGCATTGATGCCAGTGGTAGTAAATCGCGCTGGTGGTGGACATGCGGTTAAAAGAAATGGCCTGCCGATCGAGCGTAATTCGTTCCAGCAGCTGCGTTTCACCCATATTACCTCCAGGACAACAGATTTAAATTTTTAGGCCATCATTTGTAATTTATCCCCCTCGCGTTCGACAAAATCCAGCAAAAATGAAATGGCGGTTTAATTTTGTGATTCTGCTCACTCAGCGCCGGGAATAAAAGCAGTTACTCTTCATTCAGACGTCGCACTCGTGGCTTTAAAAAGCCTAATAACAATAACTTATCTCTACCCTCGTGTAATGCGGGAGGACCCTGTGCAACCTGAAAATATTCATCTGGATAACCCACTGACAAGCCGGGAAGAGGTGCTACGGCTGGTTAACGACATGCTGAACGCGGTGTCGCCCTGGTTTAAAAAAGACGCCAGCCGCATTGATTTAGCGAACTTTACCGCTCACTACGGCCAGCAGGTGGCGAACATGGAAACGTTTTCCCGCCTGCTGTGGGGCGTGACGCCGCTGTTGGCTGGCGGCAGCGAGCCGCAGCACTTCTCATTCTATTTACAGGCGATAAAAAACGGCACCGATCCGCAGCATGCCGATTACTGGGGCGACGTCGGGCCTTACGATCAGCGAATCGTCGAGATGGCGGCCTACGGGCTGCTGCTGGCGCTGGCGGGTGAAACCGTACTGGCACACTTCACCGAGACGGAGAAAGAGAATTTATGGCGCTGGCTAAAGCAGTGCGAGACCCGGGAAATCCCCGATAACAACTGGCACTTCTTCCCGATTCTGGTGCAGGTCGGCTTCCATTATTGCGGCATGCCGACCAACCCCCAGGCGCTGGAAGATCATTTTGCTGCCATGGAGCACTACTACCTCGGCGATGGCTGGTACGCCGATGGTCCGGGACGGCCGCGCGACTATTACATCTCGATGGGCTTCCATTTCTATGGCCTGATTTACGCGAAGCTCATGGCCGGGGTCGATCCACAGCGCTGTGCAACGCTGCGTGACCGGGCCGCGCGTTTCTCCTCTGACTTCATCCATTTCTTTGCCGAAGACGGCGCGGCGATCCCGTTTGGCCGTAGCCTGACCTACCGCTTTGCCGAGGCGGCGTTCTGGAGTGCGGCGGCCTTCGCCGGGCTGGAGGTCTTTTCGCCCGGCGCGATTAAGGGCATCGTTCTGCGTCATCTGCGCTGGTGGCTAAAGCAGCCGATATTCGACCGCGACGGCGTGCTGAGCGTCGGTTACAGCTACCCGAATCTGGCGATGGCGGAAGACTACAACGCGCCGGGGTCGCCGTACTGGGGCCTGAAGACCCTGCTGGTGCTGGCATTAGATGAGGGCGATGCTTTCTGGCAGGCGGCCGAGCTGCCGCTGCCGCCGCTGCCCGCGCAGCACACGATAGCCCACGCGGATCAGGTGGTGGTGCATCAGGACGATCACCTGTGGATGCTGACGTCCGGCCAGCTGGAGCTGAACAACTTCGTGAACACCGAAGCGAAATACTGCAAATTTGCCTATTCCACCCGCTTTGGCTTCACCATCGAACGCGGGCGCTACGGCCTGAACCATGCCTCGCCCGATTCGATGCTGCTGCTGGCCGAAAAGGATAACTACTGGCGTGGCCGCCGCGAATGCCAGCACGTGGTCACCGCTGACGGCACCATTTACAGCCGCTGGCTGCCGTGGCGCGACGTGGAGATTGAGAGCTGGCTGCTGGCGCTGGGCGACTGGCAGCTACGCGTCCATCGCATCAATACCCGGCGCGCGCTGGACTGCGCGGAGGGTGGCTTTAGCCTGGCGAACCGCCCGCAGCCGCAGGTACACGAGAGTAACGGTGCCTGCTGGTTACGCAGTGCCCGGGATGTCTCCTCCATTTTCTGTTTACATCCGCACGCTCGCCGCGGCGAGACGGTGGTGACGCCGCCAAACAGTAATCTGCTGTTCGCCGAGCGCGCGGCGGTGCCGGTGCTGCGCGGCGAGCTTGACCCCGGCACGCATATGTTAATCAGCGCGGTGTGGGCGGGAAATGCCGCCGACTTCGAACCGCAACATTGCCCGCAGGCCTTCATTAGCGATGACGCGGTACGCTTCGTGACGGCACGACAAGAAACGACGCTCGTTCTGGCTTCGGAGGCATCGCTATGAGCACATCATCGTCCGTACGCGCCGCGCAGTACAAAATGAGTACCTTTATTTTCCTTTACTTCTTCACGTGGTCATCCAGCTTTGGCCTGTACGCCCTGTGGCTGAGCCAGAAAGTGGGCCTCGATAGCGTCACCATCGGCAGCGTGTTCGCCATCAACGGCGTCTTCGCGGTGGTTCTGAAGCCGGTGTACGGCTACATCATGGACAAAATCGGCATGAGCAAGTGGCTGCTCTATTTTGTCTGCGCCATTTCCGCGCTGATGGCGCCATTCTTCGCGCTGGTGTACCAGCCGCTGCTGCAAAGCCATGCGATGGCGGGGATTATCATCGGCGCGCTGTATCTGAGCCTGGGCTGGTACGCCGGCGTGGCGGCGTCTGAATCTTACGCCGACCGCTTTAGCCGCCTGTACGGGCTGGAGTTTGGCCGCATCAGAATGTGGGGTTCACTGGGCTGGGCGATGGCGGCGTCGGTCTCCGGGCTGTTGTTTAACGTCACCCCGCTGGCCAACTTTCTGCTTAGCAGCGGGACCTCGGTACTGATGCTGCTGGTGCTGATTAGCCTCAAAATCGGCGACGAGCAGCTGCGCAATAACAGCGTTATTTCCGCAAATAAGATCGTCTTCGCCGACGTGCTGATGCTCCTGAAAAACCGCAAATTCTGGATGTTCAGCCTCTACGTCGCCGGGGTGGCGTGGATGATGTTTATCGCCGAACAGCAGTTCCCGCGCTACTTCGTGTCGTTCTTCTCCACCAAAGAGCAGGGGAATGCCTGGTACGGCTACCTGAGTACCGTCCAGTCGGGGATGGAATTCGTGATGATGATGTTTATCCCGTGGCTGGTGAATCACTACGGCGCCAAGCGCGGCCTGCTGTTCTGCGGCTGTGTGGTCGGAGCGCGGCTGATCGCCTCCGGGCTGACCAGCGACCCGATTGTTATCTCCATCATCAAACCGTTTTATGGCGTCGAGATCGCGCTGCTGCTCATCTCGGTCTTCAAATACATCGCGGAGCATTTCCATCGTCGGGTTAACGCCACGATGTACCTGCTGGGCTACCAGGCGATGATTTACGTGGGTTCGATTGTGGTCGCCCCACCTGCCGGCTATCTGTACGACAGGATTGGCTTTGAGCATACCTATCTGCTGATGGGCTGCTGCGCCCTGGTATTTACGCTGATTTCCGCCTTTACGCTGTCGCGCTGCCAGTCGACGCGCGATGACTCACGATCCTTTGCTCCGGCTTTAGATACCGCCCCGGTTGAACCGGCCAAACATTAATTCAGGAGTTGTTATGACCAAATCTGTTATCACCGAAGCGCTGCGGCCAATCGAACTGCATCAGGTCGATCGCCTGGCACTGAGCCAGAAGCTGGAGGCGGCGTTAACCCGCGTCACGCGCAAGCTCGACAAAAATATTGTTGCCTTCGGCGATAAGTTCCCCGGAGAGGCCTGTGAGAAGGGGGTCTGGCCGCGCACCGATAACGTGGAGTGGACCACCAGCTTCTGGCCTGGCCAGCTGTGGCTGGCGTGGGAGATGACCGGCAAAGCGCACTATCGCAAAGCTGCCGAGCGCTATTTACCGTCGTTCGCCCGGCGTATTGAGCAGCGCATCGACACCGCCACGCACGATCTCGGGTTCCTCTATTCGCTCTCCTGCATCAGCGCCTGGCGGCTCACCGGCAACGAAGCCGCTCGTCAGTCGGCGCTGCTGGCTGCCGAGCACCTGATGGAGCGTTTTAACCCGACGGCCAACATTATTCAGGCGTGGGGTGATTTAAACGACCCGGAGCAGCAGGGGAGAATGATCATCGACTGCAATATGAACCTGCCGCTGCTGTACTGGGCCAGCGAACAGACCGGGGATCCGCGCTATGCGCAGGCGGCGACGGCGCACGCAGGACAGGCCGCGGCCTATATCGTGCGTGAAGATGCCTCGACCTATCACACTTACTATATGGACGTGCAAACGGGCGAGCCGCGCTTTGGCAACACCCATCAGGGCTACAGCGATACCTCGTGCTGGTCGCGCGGCCAGGCATGGGGCATTTACGGCTTCCTGCTCAGCTATCAGCACACCGGCGATAAGCAGATGGTTGAGCTGTCGCGCAGCCTGGCGCATTACTTCCTCAACCGTCTGCCGGAAGATGATGTTTGCCACTGGGATCTGGCGCTGCTCGGTACCGACGCCGTGCGCGACAGTTCAGCGGCGGCGATTGCCGCCTGTGGCCTGCTGGAGCTGGTTAAGGCGCTGCCGACGCTCGACGCAAACCGTGCATATTATGAAGAGATGGCGCTGCGTATCGCGCTGTCGCTGACCGATAACTACCTTGCTCATGACGACGATCCGACTGAAGGGCTACTGCAGCACTCGGTTTATCATATGGGCAGCGGTAAGGGGGTCGATCAGTGCTGTAGCTGGGGGGACTATTTCTATCTTGAGCTGCTGGCGCGGCTGCGACAGATTTGGCACCCGTACTGGTAATCCTTAAGCGCTTGTGCGTTTCGCCCGCCGGCGCTACGCTTGCACGGGCCTACAATGAATAGTGCAATATATTGATATTGTTACGGATTGTAGGCCGGGTAAGCGCAGCGCCACCCGGCAAGAAAGCGTGTGCAGACGGTTTACAGCCCGATCACCAGCTCTCCCGAATGGCTCCGCGAACAGCACAGCGCCACCTGCTGGTCCGCTGCGCTTTTTTCCGCCTCCGACTGCACGCTATCCCGGTGATCCACCACGCCGTCAATCACCGGCGTCAGGCAGGCGCCGCAGATCCCCATTTCGCAGGACAGCGGAACGTCCACGCCGTTTGCCTGCAGCACCTGGGCAATGGTTTTGTCCGCAGGCACCGGCCAGCGCTCCCCGGTGGAGGCCAGCTTGACCGTAAAGATCTCGCCCGCGACACCGCCTGCGGCAGGGGCGGCGGGCTGAAACGCCTCGCTGTGAAGATGGGCGTCATCCCATCCCTTCGCCTTGGCGACTTCACGCACTTTTTCCATAAACCCCGCAGGTCCGCAGACCCAGGCTCGCAAACCCGCTTCAGGCATGGGGAGATGCTCTGCCAGCGCTGTGCGCGGGCTGATAGTATGAATGATGCACTCACCGCACTGCGAAAGTTCGCGCGCAAACGCCGCGCTTTCGCGCTTCCTGACGTAATAGTGCAGCGAAAACGACGTGCCGGCGGCCTTCAGCTGCAGGGCCATCGCATACAGCGGCGTAATGCCAATCCCCGCCGCCAGCAATAAAACTCGTTCTGCCTGAACCAGCGGAAACAGATTGCGTGGGGCTGAAATTAGCAGCTTCTGCCCGGGACGCAGCGTCTCGTGAACGTAGCGCGACCCGCCGCGGGAGGCGGGTTCCCGCCCCACGCAGATCAGATAGCTCTCTTCCTCACAGGCCCCGGTCAGGGAATACTGGCGCATCACGCCGCAGGGCAGGTGGACATCAATGTGCGCGCCGGGCTGCCACGGCGACAGCGCTTCGCCGTCTTCAGCCACCAGCCTGACGGCGAGGCTTTTGTCGCCCTCGCGCCACAGCCCGTCAACAATTACGCTCAGCATATCGGCCTCCGTCATACCAGGAAAAATTCGCCAAAGCCCATCTTCTTCAGTCCCCGACGGTAGGCAATTGAGCTTTTATCGGCGGGAATATGGGCTTCCAGGGTCAGGTCCAGCGGCAGGCTTTCCGGGCGCTGGGTTTCCACCATCAGACGATCTTCTTCGAAGATGCGCAGATTGAAGGCATGCACGTCCTCCACCGGAATATGCAGATCAAAATTGCGGGCGATAGGGGCGAACATGCGGGTCACGCGCGACGACACGGGCGACGCGGCGTTCATAATGACCAGTCTCGATTCTCCCGGAAAATGAATCGTCAGGGTGGCGGTGAACGGCAGATGCATTTCAAAATGGCGTAACCACTGGAAGCCTTCTGGCGCCTGTACGGGGGAACTGGCGGGATAGTTGCTCACGGAGCTCCAGTAATCCGCCACGAAGCCGAACGGCGTCTCCTGCGGCTGATAGGTGGGTACAAGCTGATTATTGGGATCGGCAAAGGTATCGGTGTGGATCCACGCAAAGTGCGCCACGTCCAGAAACCCCTCCACCTGTCGCCCGGCAAAGCCATTCACCTCAAACGCCGGGCAGTTAATCTGCTGAAATCCGTCGTCATCCCAGTGCGGCATGGCGGGCAGCGGCACGGGGTTTTCCGGATCAAAGGCCAGGCAGGTCCAGATAAGCCCGAACCGCTCCTCCACGGCGTAGTTAATCAGGTTGAGCTTCGCCGGAACGGGCTGGTCGGGGCTGGAGGGAATGCGGTTGCAGCGCCCGTCCTCCCCAAAGCGGAGGCCGTGGTAGGGGCAGACGATTCCGTGCTCGTCGTGAAAGCCGAGCGTCAGCGGCACGCCGCGGTGCGGGCAGACGTCACGGGCGACCACGACCTGGTCGTTAATCCGGTAAATCACCAGCTGTTCATCCAGCAGCGTCGCCTTGACCGGCGCCGGACCGACGTCGCAGGCGCGCGCGACCGGATGCCAGCATTTCGCCAGGCGCAGCCAGTCCTCTGGCTCAAACGTGCAGTGGGCGGGTGGAGTCGGTTCTCTTTTCATCATTATCCCTCTTACGTTCAGCCTAACGGGCCGCCCTGAATGGTCTCGCACAGACCGTTGATGATGCGCTCTCCGGTCTCCTCTCGAAGCTCCTGATACCAGGCCTGCGTCAACGCCATGTCTTTCCCGTGGGTGACGTCGCAGCGCTTACGCGCCTTCAGCACCAGGTCGCGCACCCGGTCGCAGCGCAGCGCCTCGTACTGCCGCAGCGCCAGCGTGATGCTGTGGTTTTCACGCAGGCATTCCCCTAGCACCACGGCGTCTTCCATCGCTGCGCAGCCGCCCTGGCCGATATCCGGCGTGGTGCTGTGAGCGGCATCGCCGAGCAGCGCGACGTTGCCGCGCACCAGGCTGTCGAACGGCTCGATGTCGTGGATCTCAATGCGATTGGTGGTGTCAGGATCCAGCGCGGCGATAAGCCTCTGCACCGGCGGCGCCCAGCCGCGGAAGTAGCCCGTGAGGTCTGCGCGCAGGGTGGTGCGATCCTCCGCCAGGCCCGCAGGGAGCGGCACGTCAAAAAAGAAGTAGAAGCGCCCGCCGGAGACGGGCATCAGCGACACGCGTTTGCCTTCGCCAACGAAGGTGGTCCACTGGTGCGCCGGGGCGATCTCTTCGTCAATCTTCACCAGCCCGTTCCAGTTCACGTAGCCCGCGTAGCGGCGCTCGGGGGTATACCCCAGCACGTACGGGCGAACCGCCGAGTGGCTGCCGTCGGCGGCAATCAGGAAATCGCCGGATGCCGTGGTGCCGTCGGTGAAGGTCACACTCACGCCCGAGTCGTCTTCATGGACGCGTTCGACGCGCTTGCCGAACTGCACTTTGTCGCGCCCCCAGAAGTCCAGCATTTCGCGCTGAAGCTCAGCGCGCGAGACGGGGCAGGGACGCCCGCCGGTACGCTCAACCAGCGGAGCAAGGCTAAAGCGGGTCAGGGTATCGCCGCGCCGGTAATCCTTATACGCCATAAAACGCATCGGTCCGCC
The DNA here is from genome assembly GCF_055816715.1 of Enterobacter sp. PL_is514. Classification (NCBI taxonomy): domain Bacteria; kingdom Pseudomonadati; phylum Pseudomonadota; class Gammaproteobacteria; order Enterobacterales; family Enterobacteriaceae; genus Enterobacter; species Enterobacter sp. PL_is514. Next base: position 528,126 of record NZ_JBVPGN010000036.1, read on the forward strand.
GTAGGTCTCGATGATGTCGCCCATGCCGAGGTGCTGCATGCATTTCACGCCGTTAGGCCAGATGGAGATGGCCGCCCCGACGGGCCTGATCTCCTTTACGGCTTCAAATACGGTACAGTCGATGCCCGCTTTTTTCAGCGCGACGGCGGCGCTCAGGCCGCCAATACCCGCACCAATAACGATTGCTCTCATGCTTCTCTCCTTTTGCAGGGTGTAAAGACATTCAGCAATTTGCGTACCAGGCTGCAGAGTGGCGAAAACGGCGTTGTGAGTGAGAGGTTTGCACTGCTAAGGTGCGCAAACGCGGTGAGCGTGCCTTTTTTTGAATCAAAAATTTCCTGGTCAGCCATCCGGAATCGACTGTTTCACATCTGCCTCAAGAGTGGCGTGGTTTGTGCAATAACCTGAAGGAGGATAATCAAGGAGAACCTATGATCGCACTGCACGACTTCAATCAGCTTCCTGAGAAAGACGCTCTTACGCTGCTTCAGCCCTGCGTGGCGATACCCGGCTGGGCCGACGCATTGGTTGACGGACGGCCTTATTCGAGCCGGGAAGCCTTGTTCATTGCGGCGCAGGCCCTGGCGCAACGCTGGGACGAAGCGGCATTAACGCAAGCATTGAGCGCCCATCCGCGCATCGGGGAAAAGCCCGCGGGCGCGCAGGCGGCGCTGTCGCGGCAGGAGCAGGGAGCGGTGAACGATCGCGATGCCGCCCTTGCGCAGGCGCTGCGTGAAGGCAATGCCCGCTACGAGGCCCGCTTTGGGCGCGTCTTTCTGATCCGCGCGAAGGGCCGCAGCGGCGAGGAGATATTACAGGCCCTGCACGCGAGGCTGGAAAACAGCGACGCGCAGGAAATCCGTGCCGCGCTGGAACAGCTGCGGGAAATTACGCTGCTACGGCTGGAAGGAGTCATTAGCGAATGAGCACACTCAGCACCCATATTCTTGATATTTCGACGGGCAAACCCGCAGAGGGCGTAACGGTTCATCTGCAACAGGGCGGGAAGACGCTGGCCACGGGGGTGACCAACGCCCAGGGGCGCATCGCCGCGTTCGTTCCCTCTCTGCCCGCGGGCCGTTACCAACTGGTGGCGGAGATCGGCGCGTGGTTTCGCGAAACCGGTCGCGACACGCTCTACCCCTGTGCGCAAATTGATTTTGTGACGGGAGAAACGGCAGACGAGCATTTCCATCTGCCGTTTGTGATTGCGCCCGGCGGGTGGTCAACCTACCGGGGCAGTTGACCACACCCGCTCGCCGTTGACCCAGGTCTCACTGATGTTGCGCTCGTCGCCCAGGGTCATCAGCACAAAGAGCTGCTCGTAGATATTCTGACAGCGGCGATTGCGCAGGCGCTGCAGCGGCGTTACGTCAGGATCGATAACCACGAAATCCGCCTCTTTGCCGGGCGCGAAGTTGCCAATCTTATCGTCCAGCCGGAGGGCGTGCGCGCCGCCCAGCGTGGCGTGATAAAACGCCTCGCTGGCGCGCAGGCGGTAGCTCTGAAGCTGGCCCACCTTGTAGGCTTCCCCCAGGGTGCGCAGCATGCTGAAGGTGGTGCCTGCACCGACGTCGGTGCCGATGCCCATCCGCACCCTGTGCTGCCAGCAGGCGGGCAGGCGAAACAGCCCGCTGCCGAGAAACAGGTTCGAGGTGGGGCAAAACGCCACCGCCGAACCGGTGTCATGCAGGCACTGCCACTCGCTGTGGTGAAGGTGAATCGCGTGGGCAAACACGCTGCGCTCGCCGGTCAGGCCGTAGTGGTGATACACGTCCAGATAGCGCTCGTGCTCCGGCCAGAGGTCGCTTACCCAGGCCACTTCGTTGGGGTTTTCGCTCAGGTGGGTCTGCATCCAGGTGTCCGGAAACTCCTCTCTGAGCAGGCTGACCGCCGCAAGCAGCTCGGGGGATGAGGTCGGGGCAAAGCGCGGCGTAATGGCGTAGCCCAGGCGTCCACGGTGATGCCAGCGCTGGATCAGCGCCCGCGTCTGTCGGTAGCTCTGCTTCGCGTCTTCGCTCAGGTAGTCCGGCGTGTGTCTGTCCATCATCACCTTTCCGGCGATAAGGCGCATGTTCAGGCGCAGGGCCTCGGTAAACAGCGCCTCGACCGATTCCGGATGCAGCGTGCAAAACACCAGCGCGGTGGTGGTGCCGTTGCTCACCAGCTGCTGTATGAAAAATTCGGCGATCTCTTTCGCGTAGGCCTCATCGGAAAACTGGCTCTCCACCGGGAAGGTGTAGGTGGTCAGCCACTCCAGCAGCTGTTCGCCAAAGGCGCCGATCATCTCCGTTTGCGGATAGTGGACGTGGGTGTCAACAAAACCGGGCAGCAGCAGCCTGCCGCGCAGGTCGGTATAGCCTTTGTGCGGGTCAAGATACTGCTCGCCCTCATGCCACGGCATCTGTGCCAGAATTTTTCCGTTCTGGATAAACAGCAGGCCGTCCTCAAGGTAGCGCGCGTGTTGGGCAATGGCGTCTGCGCTGTCGCAGACCCGGGCAATATCAAAAAAAGCACCGCGTATCGCAGTCTGGTATTCCATCATGGTTCCTGCCTTCGTGTTTGCGTAGCGGGGGTAAGAAGGCTCAGCAAGAACGGTGCCAGAATGAACGGGCCGCAGATACGCTGCGGCCGGAGGGAGGGGTTACTCTTTTTGCGTCGCCACGCGGGAACCGAACGACGTCGCGCCTGCCGTTTCGCGCTCTTCCCGCGCCAGCCAGCGGTAGGTCACGCCGCCGAGGAAGACGCCAATAAACCAGCTGAAGTTCGCCACCTCATGCAGGGCCGGAATAAAGCTAATGACCAGGCCCACGGCAACGGACGGGATCAGCGCCCCAATGGCTTTCGGGTTAAAGCCGTTGCGGTACCAGTATTTGCCCTTTGGCGTGTCGTCGAACAGATCGTCGACCGACACCTTGCCGCGTTTAATCAGGTAGAAGTCGGCAATCAGAATGCCGAACAGCGGGCCGATAAACGCCCCGAGCACGTCCAGGGTGTAGTGGATAAGTTCCGGCGAGTTGAACAGGTTCCACGGGGTGAGCAGGATCGAGCCGACGGCGGCAATCATGCCCCCGGTGCGGAAGCTGATCTTCTGCGGCGAGCAGTTCGAGAAATCAAACGCCGGGGAGACGAAGTTCGCCACGATGTTGATCCCGATGGTGGCGGTGATCATCGTCAGCAGGCCAATCGCCACGGCCAGATCGTTGCCCACGCGGCTGACGGTCTCAATCGGGTCGGTGATCATGCGGCCAAACAGCGACTGGGTGCCGGACACAATCACCACGGTGACGATGGAGAACAGCAGGAAGTTAAACGGCAGGCCCCAGCGGTTGCCGCGGCGGATCTCGCCCATGCTTTTGCCGTAGCGGGAGAAGTCGCCAAAGTTGAGCAGCGGGCCGGAGAAGTAGGAGACCACCAGCGCGGTCGCGGTGATCATCTGCCAGGTCTGCTCGCCCGCGCTCAGGGATTTGCTGGCAAGGGTGAAGGAGATCCCGTCAAAGCCGGTCTTGTATACAATCCAGCCGGCGAGGGCCAGCATCACCACATAGACCGCCGGGCCGGCGATATCAATAAAGCGCTTGATGGCGCTCATGCCGTGCCAGAAGACCATCGCCTGCAGGACCCACATAATGGCAAAGCAGATCCAGCCCAGATGCGACAGGCCCAGGAACGCGCCGGTAGTGAGCGAAGAGAGCGACGGCCAGAACTTCAGCGCCACCAGCATCAGCGCGTTGGCGGCGAGATAGGTCTGAATGCCGTACCACGCAAAGGCGATAAGCCCGCGGATCACCGCTGGAATATTGGCCCCGAAGACGCCAAACGCCTGACGGCTGATCACCGCATAGGGTACGCCCGCCATCTGGCTCGGTTTGGCCACCAGGTTGGCGCACAGCTGCACGATGCAAATCCCCACCAGCAGGCAGAGCAGCACCTGCCAGCTTGCCAGCCCGAGCGTAAAGAAGCTCGCGGCGACAACATAACCCCCCATGCTGTGAACGTCCGACATCCAGAACGAAAAGATGTTGTACCAGCTCCAGTTCTGGTCACGCGTCGGTGCCAGATCCTCATTGCAAAGACGTGGGCTGTAAACCGCACCGGAATCAGCGGCCGTACCCTGCTGCGCGTTTTGACTGTTTGGCATGAAACCTGCTCCTGTGAATGAAAACCCGTTGAGTGGGAGTGCAAACGGTGTTGCAGGATCCAGGCCAAAATAATAAATCTTGTATGCAATATTTTATTTTTATGTATACGATTCGATAACGGAAAGTAAAATTCGGAGTGGTAGATGAACAACATAAACGCCCTGCAGACCGCGCCAGACCTGCATGACAAAGACGAATCGATCTTTCAGGCGCTGATGACCGCAATTGTCGAACACCAGCTGCTGCCGGGGAGCAAACTGCCGGAAGAGGCGCTGGCCGAGGTCTTTGGCGTGAGCCGCACGGGCATCCGCAAGGTGCTTCAACGACTCGCCGCTGTGCAAATGGTCACCCTGACGCCCAAGCGTGGTGCACACGTTGCCAGCCCGACGGTGGAAGAGGCGAGGCACATCTTCCGCACCCGCGCCCTGCTGGAGGTCGCCAACCTGCCGGACGTGCTGGCGCACTGCCAGCCGCCGCATCTTGTCGCGCTGGAGGCCATTATTCGCCAGGAGCAGCAGGCGCACGAGGCCTATGACGGCCCGGCGGCGATTCGCCACTCCGCCAATTTCCACATTCAGCTGCAGGCCATCTCCGGCAACCAGGTGCTCACTGAGATGGTGACCAGCCTGAGCCAGCGTTCTTCGCTGGTGATTGCCACCTGGGGAGCGCCGTGGCGTCAGGGCTGCCGCTGCAACGATCACGAGCAGCTGGTGGATCTGCTGCGCCAGAAGGCGCTTGAGCCGCTCAGCGATGCCTTAATGCACCATTTTGAACATATCGTCGCCAGCCTCTGCTTCGAGCGGGCGGGCGAGTGCCTGCCTGATTTTGCCCGGCTGTTTGCCGGCCACAAGGAGTCGTAATGTCTGTCTGTATACAAGTGATCAACCCCAACACCAGCCTCGCGATGACGGAAACCATCGGCGCGGCAGCCCGTGCGGTGGCGGCACCGGGAACGGAGATCCTCGCGGTCTGCCCGAGCGCGGGCGTGCCGTCGATAGAAGGCCACTTTGATGAGGCCATCGCCGCCGTTGGTGTCCTGGAGCAGATCAAAAAAGGCAGGGAGCAGGGCGTGGACGGTCACGTGATCGCCTGCTTTGGCGATCCGGGCCTGCTGGCGGCGCGCGAGCTGGCGCAGGGGCCGGTAATCGGCATCGCCGAAGCCGCCATGCATATGGCGACGCTGGTCGCGACGCGCTTTTCGGTGGTCACCACGCTTCCGCGCACGCTGATCATTGCCCGTCATCTGCTGCACCAGTATGGCTTTCAGGACCATTGTGCGGCGCTGCACGCCATCGACCTTCCGGTGCTGGCGCTGGAAGACGGCAGCGGTCTGGCGCAGGAGAAAGTGCGCGCGCGCTGTATACAGGCGCTGAAAGAGGATGGCTGTGGCGCCATCGTGCTGGGCTGCGGCGGCATGGCGATGCTGGCGCAGGAGCTGACCCGTGAGCTGCGCGTGCCGGTGATCGACGGCGTCAGCGCGGCGGTGAAGATGGTGGAATCGCTGGTGGCGCTGGGGCTGTCGACCAGCAAGCACGGGGATCTGGCGTTCCCGGAGAACAAAGCGTTAAGCGGGCATTTTCAGGCATTGAATTCATTTTAATTTTTGGGGGTGGCAATGGGGCTTTTCGAACAGGATTATCCGCGGGATCTGCGCGGCTACGCGGGCAACCCGCCGCACGCGCGGTGGCCGAATCAGGCGCGCATCGCCGTGCAGTTTGTGCTCAATTACGAAGAAGGGGCGGAAAACCACGTTCTGCACGGCGATGCCGGTTCCGAGCAGTTCCTGTCGGACATCATCGGCGCGGCCAGCTACCCGGACAGACACATGTCGATGGACTCCCTCTACGAATACGGCAGCCGCGCCGGGTTCTGGCGGATCCACAATGAATTTGAGAAACGCGGCCTGCCGCTGACGGTCTTCGGCGTGGCGATGGCGCTGGCGCGTCATCCGGAGATAGTCGAGGCAATCAAAGCCGCGGATTACGACGTGGTCAGCCACGGCTGGCGCTGGATCCACTACCAGAATATGGACATCAGCCAGGAGCGCGAACACCTGCACAAGGCGGTGCATGTTCTGACCGACCTGTTTGGCAAGCCGCCAACGGGCTGGTACACCGGGCGCGACAGCCCCAACACCCGCCAGCTGGTGGTGGAGCACGGCGGCTTCGACTACGACAGCGACTACTACGGCGACGATTTGCCCTTCTGGACGGAAGTGGCCTGCGGCGACGGCGCCCGCAAACCGCACCTGATTGTGCCCTATACGCTGGATGCGAACGACATGCGCTTCGCCACCGCGCAGGGGTTTAACACCGCCGAGCAGTTTTATACTTATCTGAAGGACAGTTTTGACGTGCTGTACGAAGAGGGGGAAAGCGCGCCGAAGATGATGTCCATCGGCATGCACTGCCGCCTGCTGGGGCGACCGGGGCGTTTTCGCGCGCTGCAGCGGTTCCTGGATTATGTGCAGCAGCACGAGCGGGTGTGGGTCTGTACCCGCCAGCAGATTGCAGACCACTGGCGGGAGGTGCATCCGTTTCAGAAGTAATTGAGCCGTGTTTTGCCGGGTGGCGGCTGCGCCTTACCCGGCCTACAGGGCCCACAGGGCATACGGGACATCGTAGGCCCGGTAAGCGCAGCGCCACCGGGCAGGTTTTTCAGCGTTACACCATCAAACTCACCTGCGCCGCCACGATCCGCCACCCATAGGCAAACCGTACCCACGTCTGCTGCTGGCGGCCAATACGTTCTGTGCCCTCCCGCGTAAACTCGGTGCTGCACACGGCATAATCCTCTCCGAAGGTGGTGATGACGGTGTGGCGCAGCGTCCGCTGCAGCCCGGCGGCGGGGCGAGCCGCGCGAAAGGCGCGGATTTCATCAATCCCGTACAGGTTTTCACCCGCCCCCAGCCGCACCGTGTTTTTGTCGTGCCAGAACAGCTCGTCCAGCACCGCAACGTTGTTGCTCACCAGCGCGTCCTCATAGCGGTAAAACGCGGCCGTCACCTCGGCAACCACCCACGGGAGGTTAATATCATCGTGATTCATCATGCTGCTATCTCCGCCGGACGGGCATCGGTGATGCCGCTCTCCTCCAGAACCCGCGCGACGCGCAGGCAGGCCTGCTCGTTAAACGGCGCGGCAATCAGCTGCAGGCCGATAGGCGCACCCTGCGCGGTACGCAGCGGAACGGTGGTCACGGGCAGGCCCAAAAATGATATCGGCTGAGTCAGCATCCCCATGCTGGCGCGAATGGGAAGTGGCTGACCGTTAATCTCCATGGTCTGCTCGCCCGCCAGCGTGGCGCTGCGCGGAGTGGCCGGGGCGATCAGCACGTCGGCCTGCGCGAACAGGGTTTTAAACGCCTGCCGGGCGTGCGCGCGGAACCGCTGGGCCTGAATATACCAGGCGGAGGGGATCATCGCCCCGGCCAGCAGGCGTTCGCGGGAGTGCGGCTCAAAGCGCTCGGGCTCGCGGCGAAGCGCGGGCAGGTACTGGTTTCCCCCTTCCGAGGCGCTGATGATAAACGCCGCAGAGCGCGCCAGCTCGGCGTCCGGGAACTGCAGCTCCTCCTGCACATCGAGCGCCTTCGCCACCCGCGCCACGGCGTCTCTGGCGTCCGTGTCGCACCAGGTGGTGAAGTAGCCGCCGAGCACCGCGCAGCGCAGGCCGTCAAGCCCGCGATCGAGCAGGGGGCGCGTCTGCTCGCGGGAGCTCTCTGCCTGAGAACCGTCGCTGCTGTCCCGCCCCTGCAGCGCGTCGTACACGGACGCCAGGTCGCACACGCGGCGGGCAAAGGGGCCGATATGATCCAGGCTTGCGACGAACGGATGGCTGCCGGATCGCGACAGGCGGCCAAAGGTGGGCTTCAGGCCATAGATGCCGCACAGGGAGGCCGGAACGCGAATTGAGCCGTTGGTGTCGGTGCCGAGCGAGAAGTGCACCAGCCCGGCGGCCACGGCGGCGGCTGAGCCGCCGGACGAACCGCCCGCAATCCGCGCCAGGTCGTGCGGGTTACGCGTCGTGCCGTAGTGGCTGTTTTCGGTGGTAAAGCCGTAGGCGTAGGCGTCCATATTGACCATCCCGGTCAGCAGCCCGCCCGCGCTGCGCAGCTGGCGCACCGCGAAGCTGTCAGCGGCGGCGGCAGGACGCTGGCTGAACAGCTCGGCCCCGGCGAGGGTGGTATGGCCGGCAACGTCGAACAGGTTTTTCACCGCATAAGGCACGCCCGCCAGCGGCGGCAGGGGACGCTTTTCCCGTCGCAGGGTATCTATATTGTTGGCTTCGGCGAGCATGCGTGCTTCCGTCACGGCGGTCCAGGCATTGATCTGTGGGTTCACGCGCGCAATCGCCTCCAGCGTCTGGCGGGCAATCTCACGAGCGCTCAGCTCTCCCGCGTTCAGCGCATGCTGGATCGCGCCGATACTCATCTCGTGTAGCCTCATGCTTTATACACTCCTGCGATCTCCAGACGGTCGTCGAGCGGCAGCGCCATCAGCGGAGCGGCCATGCTGGCAATGCGGCTGAACTGCAGCTGCAGCTCGGCGCGGCGGGCGTCGTCCAGCTCAACGCCGAGCACGGTTTCCATTTGCGCCAGATAGGCCTGCCAGTCGGGTTGGTGTGTCGTCATTTTTTTCTCCTCAGAATCCGGCTGTCGCGCCGTTGCTGCGCGGGTCAAATGCCCCTTCGAACAGCCCGTTGGGGTGGCGAACAATGGCGCCCGCGTGGCCCATGGCTTCACTAAAGTCAGGAAAAAGCTCCACCTCGTGACCGAGGGCCTGCAGGCGCGCGACCGTCTCGGGTGAAAAACGCCCTTCAAGCTTTAAGGTATCCGAGGTTTGTCCCCAGGTACGTCCCAGCAGCCAGCGCGGGCGGGTGATGCTCTCCTGCAGGGGGACGCCCTGAACAACGTAGCGGGTAAAGAGCGCGGCCTGGGTTTGCGGCTGCCCGTCGCCGCCCATCGATCCGTAGACCATCACGCGACCGTCCTTCAGACGCGCCGCCGCCGGGTTCAGGGTGTGGAACGGCTGTTTGCCCGGCGCGAGGGCCAGAAGATGAGCCGGATCGAGGCTGAACGATGCGCCCCGGTTCTGCCAGACGATGCCTGTATCGGGCAGCACCACGCCGCTGCCGAACTCGTGATAGATACTCTGGATAAACGACACGGCGAGCCCGCTTTTATCCATTACCCCCATCCACACCGTATCGCCGGGGCCTTTGCCGGCTCCCCACGGCGCGGCGCGGCCGTCGTCAACCCTGTCGGCAAGCGCCTGCAGGGCGGCGGGAGCCAGCAGACCCTGAATATCGGTTTTCAGCGCGCGCGGGTCGGTGATGTGGGCATCCCTCAGGCCAAAGGCCAGCTTGGTGGCTTCAACGATACGGTGAAGGGTTTCGGCGTCGTCGGCTTCCGCCATGTTCAGGCGGTCGGTAATGCCGAGTATCGCCAGCGAGACCAGCCCCTGCGTCGGCGGGGCGTGGTTAAAGATCTCTCCCTGCTGATGCTGCAGCTTCAGCGGCACGGTGCGTCGGGCGGCGTGAGCGTTGAGATCGGCCAGCGTCACGGGGAGATCCAGCGTCTCCATGCCGTGCGCCAGGACTTCCGCCAGCGGGCCACGATAAAAGCTGTCCAGACCGTCTTCCGCCAGGCGCGTCAGGGTCGTGGCCATGGCGGGCTGATAAAAACGGCTCCCGACCTGCGGCGGCTTGCCGTCCACCAGCCAGGTTTCCGCGAAGCCGGGAACGTCCTTCAGCTCGTCGAATTTACTGGCCGTGGCGTGGGCCTGAGAGGCCGTGACCGGCGTGCCGTTCTGCGCATAGTCAATGGCGTCGGCCAGCAGGCGAGCCAGCGGCAGCGCCCTGTCGGTCATCTCGCGCGAGACCTTCAGCGCCTCGTCCCAGCCGCTCACCGTGCCAGCGACGGTTAGCGCCGCACGGGGGCCGCGATGGGGGATCTGCGTGAGCCCGTCGTAGGCGGCCAGCGTCGCGCGCGATCCCGCCGCGCCGCTGGCATCGATGGCGACAGGTTCGCCTTCCGGGGGCACAATAAGCCAGAAGCCATCGCCGCCCAGCCCGTTCATATGTGGGTAAACCACGGCGATGGTGGCAGCCGCCGCGACCATTGCCTCTATCGCGCTGCCGCCTTCGCGCAGCACGGCCAGCGCGCTCTGGCTGGCGAGGTGGTGGGGCGCAACCGCCATACCGTGTGTGGAGACATTACTTTGCATGAGGAGTCCTCGTAACCCTGAAGGTTACAAGGTGCTGCAAAAGCTGTTCCAGTTCTGAAAGAAAAGTTTCAGTAAACTGGCACATATAATGAAAGGTAGAATGAAAGGCAAAATGTGATGAAACAAAAGTTACAGAGGCGCTATGGAACAACTGGATGAACGTCTGAAAGCACAGTACCCGACGCTGTCGCCGCAGGAGCAGCGGGTGGCGGATTTTATTTTCGACCATTTTGACGATCTCATTAGCTACAACAGCGCCGAGCTGGCGCAGCTGAGCGGGGTGTCGAAAGCCACGGTCAGCCGTCTGTTTAAGCGTCTGGGCTATGAGAAATATAAAGACATGCGCGACGAGCTGCGCACCCTGCGCCAGAGCGGGATGCCGCTCACCGATAACCGCGATGCGGTGCAGGGCAATACGCTGCTGGCCCGCCACTATAAGCAGGAGATGGCGAACCTGACCCAGTGGGTCAATGCCCTCGACGCGCAGCAGTTTGCCGACGCCATGGCCTGCATGGTTAAGGCGCGGCGCATCGTCATTATCGGCATGCGTAACGCCTATCCGGCGGCGCTGCACCTGCGCCAGCAGCTGCTGCAGGCGCGCGGTCAGGTGCTGGTCCTGCCGCAGCCGGGGCAGAGCCTGGGCGAGGAGCTGGTGGATTTAACGCCGGACGATCTGGTGGTCATGATGGCCTTCCGCCGCCGCCCGCGCATTATCCGCCCGCTGATGCAGCAGCTTCAGAGTAGCGGTATTCCGGTGCTGCTGATGTGCGAGCCGCAGGCGCACAGCCTGTTCCCGCTGGCGAGCTGGCAGCTCTGCGCCCCGCTGGACAGCGTCTCGGCCTATGACAGCTACTCCTCGGTCAACAGCCTGATCAACCTGCTGGCGAACGCCTTCCTGCATGAAATTCTCGATAAAGGCCGTCCGCGCATTCACGAGATTGCCTCCCTCTACCAGCAGCTGGACGAACTCGAACAGCGATAATGGGGCATCAGGCTGGTGCTTTGCATTGAAATGGTGCAATTGAACGGGGCGAAAATAGAGAGTATTTTCGCCCCGTCCACGTTTTATCAGGCTTTAAGAGAAAATTCCCCGCTTCGCCTTATCTGGCACATTAGTTGCAAAATCACATTCAAAGAATCTTTTGTTTCATGTTAACGTTACGGGGAAGCACCATGAAAAAATTGTTGATTGCACTGGCCGGGGCCGCATGCCTCTTCACACAGCTGCCGGCAAAGGCTGACCAGCTTCAGGATATCGAGAAGCGCGGCACCATTCGCATTGCCGTGCCGCAGGACTTCCCGCCGTTTGGCTCGGTGGGGACCGATCTGCAGCCGCAGGGCTATGACATCGACATGGCGCGCTACCTGGCCAGCCAGATGAAGCTCAAGCTGCAGCTGGTGCCGGTGACCAGCGCCAACCGCGTGCCGTACCTGCAAACCGACAAGGTGGACCTGGTCATTTCCAGCCTCGGTAAAAACCCGGAGCGCGAGAAGGTAATCGACTTCAGCCGCGCCTACGCGCCGTTCTTCCTCGGCGTGTTTGGCCCGAAAGGGGCCGAGCTAAAGGACGCCGCCGCGCTCAGCGGAAAAACCATCGGCGTGACGCGCGGGGCGGTGGAGGACATGGTGCTGACCGGCCTGGCGCCGAAAGACGCGGACGTGAAGCGCTACGAAGACAACAACACCACGCTCTCCGCCTACCTCTCCGGACAGGTGCAGTACGTGGCAACCGGCAACCTCGTGGTGGCGGCCATTTCGCGCCAGAACGCGGCGAAAGCCCCGGTGCCGAGCTTTATGCTGAAAGACTCGCCGTGCTTTATTGGCCTGAAGAAGAACGAACCGGCCCTGAAGGCAAAAGTGGATGCGCTGATTGAGCAGGGCATCAAGGACGGCACGCTGAACGGCCTGTCTGAGCAATGGCTGAAGGCTCCGCTGCCGGCAAACCTTGGCGCCTGAGCCGATGACTGAGCAACTTGATTTTTCAGCCCTCTGGCCGCACTGGCCGGAGCTGCTGGCCGGGCTGTGGGTCACCGTTCAACTGACGGTGATGGCCACCGTCGGCGGGCTGGCAACGGGGATTGTCGGGGCGGCGATCCGCAGCGGACGCACGACCTGGTTCAGCCGGATCTGGGGCGCGTACGTGGAAATCATCCGCAACACGCCGTTTGTGGTGCAGCTGTTTTTCATCGTCTTCGGCCTGCCGAATCTGGGGCTGAAGATGACGGCGGGGGAAGCGGCGCTGCTGGCCATGGTGGTGAACCTGGGCGCCTACAGCACCGAGATTATTCGCGCGGGCATTCAGGTCACGCCGAAAGGGCAATGGGAGGCCGGTCGCGTGCTGGGGCTGACCCGCCTGCAGACCTTTATTCGCGTGGTGCTGCCGCCCGCGCTGCAGCGCATTTACCCGGCGCTGGTGAGCCAGTGCATCATCGTGATGCTCGGCTCGTCGGTGGTATCGCAGGTCTCCTATGAAGAGCTGACCTTCGCCGCCAACCTGATCCAGTCCAGAACGTTTTTAAGCTTTGAGGTTTATCTGGTGACCACCGGGATTTACTTAGCGCTGTCGATTACCCTGCGCCAGCTGATGATGGCGGCGGGACGCAAATGGCTGGGGGTGCAGGCATGATGACCACCTTTACCGACTGGGACATTATTCGCAATCTGCTGCTGGCCGGGCGCTGGACGGTACTGCTGTCGCTGGTGGCGTTTGTCGGCGGGGCGGCGGTGACGCTGCCGCTCCTGCTGCTGCGCCTGACGGGCGGGCGCACGGTGAAGCGCATTATCCGCGGCTATATTGAGCTGTTTCAGGGCACGCCGCTGCTGATGCAGCTGTTCCTGGCCTTCTTCGGCGTGGCGCTGTTCGGCATCGACGTCTCGCCGTGGACCGCCGCGTCGCTGGCGCTGACGTTCTACACCAGCGCGTTTCTGCTCGACATCTGGTTTGGCAGTATTCGCGCCCTGCCGAAAGGGCAGTGGGAAGCGTCGCGCTGTCTGGGGCTGACCTTCGGCCAGACCCTGTTTCGCGTGGTCGCCCCGCAGGCGCTGCGCATCGGCATTGCGCCGACGGTCGGCTTTGCCGTGCAGGTGATCAAGGGCACCGCGCTGGCGTCGATTATCGGCTTTATCGAGCTGACCAAGGCCGGGACTATGCTGACCAACGTAACCTATCAGCCGTTTAAGGTCTTTGCGCTGGTGGCGCTCGGCTACTTTATTCTGTGCTATCCGCTGTCGCGCTACAGCCGCTATCTGGAGACGAAATTCAATGCCTCTCATCACCATTAATCAGGTGCAGAAGTACTACGGCGATAACCACGTGCTCAAGGGCGTCGATCTGGATATCGACATGGGCCAGGTGATCTCCATCATCGGGCGCAGCGGATCGGGCAAAAGCACGCTGCTGCGCTGCATCAACGGCCTGGAAGGGTATCAGGACGGCAGCATCAAGCTGGGCGGCATGACCATTACCGACCGGGATTCCCAGGCGCGTGAAATCAGCCGCTCGGTCGGGATGGTGTTCCAGAGCTTCAACCTGTTCCCTCACATGACGGCGCTGGAGAACGTGATGCTCGCCCCGCGTCGGGTGCTGAAAAAAAGCGCCGCCGAATGCCGGGCGCTGGCGCAGCAGATGCTGGAGAAGGTTGGCCTCGGCGATCGTCTGGATTACTACCCGTCGAGCCTCTCCGGCGGCCAGCAGCAGCGCGTGGCGATTGCCCGCGCGCTGGCGATGTCGCCGAAAGTGTTACTCTGCGACGAGATCACCTCCGCGCTGGATCCGGAGCTGGTGGGCGAAGTGCTCAAAGTGCTGGAGCAGCTGGCGGCCGAGGGGATGACGCTCATACTGGTTACCCATGAAATGAATTTTGCCCGCGAAGTGGGCGACCGCGTGGTGTTTATGCACCAGGGGAAAGTCTGGGAGCAGGGCGACAGCAAAACGCTGTTCGCCAACCCGCAAACCACGGAACTGAAGCAGTTCATCTCCTCCGTGCGCGGCCTCAACTGATAAGGACTGAACAATGGATATCGCACAATTTCCGCAAATCAATCCGCCCCAGCGCCTGCTGATGGGGCCGGGCCCGATCAACGCCGACCCGCGCGTGCTGCGCGCCATGTCGAGCCAGCTGATCGGCCAGTACGATCCGGCCATGACCCACTACATGAACGAGGTGATGGCGCTCTACCGCGGGGTGTTCCGCACCGAAAACCGCTGGACGATGCTGGTGGACGGCACCTCCCGTGCGGGAATTGAGGCCATTCTGGTCTCCGCCATTCGCCCGGGAGATAAGGTGCTGGTGCCGGTCTTTGGCCGCTTTGGCCACTTGCTGTGCGAAATTGCCCGCCGCTGCCGCGCGGAGGTGCATACCATCGAGGTGCCGTGGGGCGAGGTGTTTACCCCGGACCAGGTCGAGGATGCGGTTAAGCGTATTCGTCCGCGCCTGCTGCTGACCGTGCAGGGCGACACCTCCACCACCATGCTGCAGCCGCTCGCGGAGCTGGGCGCGATCTGCCGCCGCTACGACGTACTGTTTTATACCGACGCCACCGCGTCGCTCGGCGGTAACGCGCTGGAGACCGACGCCTGGGGGCTGGACGCCGTCTCGGCCGGGATGCAGAAATGCCTCGGCGGCCCGTCGGGCACGTCGCCGATCACGCTGAGCGCGCGGATGGAAGAGGCGATCCGCCGCCGCAAGTGCGTGGAGGAGGGCATTCGCACCGACGCCCACCGCGACGGCGATGAGGAGATGATCTACTCCAACTACTTCGATCTCGGCATGGTGATGGACTACTGGGGGCCGGAACGCCTGAACCACCACACCGAAGCCACGACCGCGCTGTTTGGTGCCCGCGAATGCGCGCGGCTGATCCTGCAGGAAGGGCTGGATAACGGCATCGCGCGCCATAAGCTGCACGGCGATGCGCTGCTGAAGGGCATTCAGGCGATGGGGCTGGAGACCTTCGGCGACCTGAAGCACAAGATGAACAACGTGCTGGGCGTGGTCATTCCGCAGGGGATCAACGGCGACCAGGTGCGTAAGCTGATGCTGGAGGATTTCGGGATTGAAATCGGCACCTCGTTTGGCCCGCTGCACGGCAAAGTGTGGCGCATTGGCACCATGGGTTATAACGCGCGCAAGGACTGCGTGATGACCACCCTGAGCGCGCTGGAGTCGGTGCTGAACTACCTCAAATTTACCACCACGCAGGGGGCCGCCATGCAGGCCGCGTGGGACCACTATCGCCGCGAGACGCCGCAATGAGCCCGGCGGCAGAACGGGTGATGGCGCGCGCCGACGCGCTGGCCGCCATCAGCGAAACCCCGGATGCGCTGACACGGGTGTATCTCTCCACGCAGCATCTGCAGGCCAACCAGCTGGTCGGGGAGTGGATGCGCCAGGCGGGCATGACCGTCTGGCAGGACAGCGTGGGCAATATCTGTGGACGCTACGAAGGCGCGCAGGAGGGGGCCCAGGCGGTACTGCTTGGCTCGCATCTGGATACCGTGCGCAACGCCGGGCGCTACGACGGCATGCTCGGGGTGCTCACCGCCATCGAAGTGGTGGACAGACTGCACCAGCAGGGTGTGCATCTGGCGCAGGCCATAGAAATTGTCGGCTTTGGCGACGAAGAGGGAACCCGTTTTGGGATCACCCTGTTAGGCAGCCGGGGCATCACCGGCACCTGGCCGCAGGGCTGGCTGGAGACGTGCGATGCTCATGGCATCAGCGTGGCGCAGGCGATGGTGCAGGCGGGGCTCGATCCTGCCCGCGTGGCGCTCGCGGCACGTCATCAGGACGATTTCAGCGCCTGTCTGGAACTGCACATCGAACAGGGGCCGTGTCTGGAGCAGGAAGGGCTGGCGCTGGGCGTGGTGGAAGCCATTAACGGCGCGCGCCGCCTCAACTGCCGCTTCACCGGCGAGGCCGGACACGCGGGTACCGTGCCGATGAGTCACCGTAAGGATGCCCTGGCCGCCGCCGCCGAATGGATGGTGCTGATCGAAAACACCACCCGACAGCAGGGCGGCAACCGGGTGGCGACGGTCGGTGAGCTGCGCTGCCTGCCCGGCGCGGTCAACGTGATTCCGGGCGAGGTTGCGCTCTCGCTGGATATTCGCGGCCCGCAGGATGCCCCGCTTGACGCGCTGCTCGCTGAACTGCTGGCGCAGGCGCAGGCGATTGCCGCGCGTCGCGGGTTGAGCTTCAGCGCCGAGGAGTTTTACCGTATCGCCGCCACGCCGTGCGATGCGCGTTTGCAGGATCTGCTGGGGCAGGCCGTTGAATCGGTGCAGGGGTGCTCGTTATCCCTGCCCAGCGGCGCCGGGCATGACACCATCGCGCTGGCGGAACGCTGGCCGGTGGGGATGCTGTTTGTGCGCTGCAGGGGCGGGGTCAGCCACCATCCGGCAGAATCGGTGATGGCTGACGATGTTGCCCTGGCGATTGAGGCGTTTGGGCGGGCGGTGAGAAAGCTGGCTGACGGTGGCGCGCGTTAAGCCACCGAACGCACCGCATCTTCGATATCCGCGCTCACCCGGACATCCTGCTCGTCAAAGACCATGCAGTGGCGATCGTCGAAGGCCACGTCTATCTTCTGCCACGGGGCGAACTTAACGTCGCCCGGCAGCAAGATTTTGACGTTGTCGTGGCCGTAGCACTGGCCAAAGAGATAGGTGTTGTTCCCGAGTCGTTCAACCACTTCGCAGTGAAACTCCAGCGGCGTGCCCAGGCGAAGGTCAGTGGTTAAATGTTCCGGACGGATGCCCAGCGTGACCTGACTGCCCGGCTGCAGCGGCGTGGTGGTCACGGCGAGCGTCAGTGACTTCTGCTGCGATAGTCTCACCGTCAACGCGCCCGGCTGCCAGGCTTCAACCGTGGCCGGCATGAAGTTCATCTTCGGCGAACCGATAAAACCGGCCACGAACCTGTTCACCGGCTTGTAGTAGAGATCCATTGGCGCGCCCATCTGCTCCACTTTGCCATAGTTCATCACCACAATTTTATCGGCCAGCGTCATGGCCTCAATCTGGTCGTGGGTGACATACACCATGGTGGTTTTCAGCTCCTGGTGTAGGCGAGCGAGGTGCAGGCGCATCTCCACGCGCAGTTCGGCATCCAGGTTGGAAAGCGGCTCATCGAACATAAAGACGCGCGGGTTACGCACGATAGCGCGGCCAATCGCGACGCGCTGGCGCTGGCCGCCGGAGAGCTGTTTGGGCTTGCGGTCCAGCAGGTGAGAAAGCTGCAGCGTTTTGGCGACCATCTCGACCTGATGGCGGATCTGATCTTTCGGCACTTTATTCACCTTCAGCCCGTAGCCCATGTTTTCGGCCACCGTCATGTGCGGATAGAGCGCGTAGGACTGAAAGACCATCGCCACCCCCCGGTGGGAAGGGGCGATGTCGTTCATCACCTCGTTACCGATCAGCACTTCACCCTCGCTTATCTCCTCCAGCCCGGCAATCATGCGCAGCATCGTGGATTTGCCACAGCCGGAAGGCCCGACGAATACGGCAAACTCACCGTCCTCTATATCAAGATTAACGTTGTGGAGCGTGACGGTGTCGCCAAAGCGCTTGGTGACATTCCTCAATTGTATGTTCGACATCAGTGTTCCCCAGGTAAACCGCCGGGTATGTTTTACGTATAACAATCACGTTCAACGTGGCCGGACGGTGCAATTTGTCTGCCTTGACTATAACTTCCAGCATTCATGCGCCCTATACAGATATTCCATTAATGTTATGACGATCACACAACTTGCAGTTTTATGTAGAGTTATCATGATGTGAAGGGTAGCGTATAGCCAACCAAAGGCATTTGATGTCATACGTACAGCGCCAGTTTTAACAGGATGTATAGCGGGGTTTGTAGGGCATCAGATGCAATAACAACCATAAAATTGTTATACCTTCACATGAGGTTGATAATGAAAAAGAACATACTCGCTGCTCTGATCCTCTCTACGCTCGCGGTTCAGGCTCACGCTACCGCGCAGCTTAACGTCTGGGAAGACATCAAGAAGTCGTCCGGTATTAAAGATGCGGTCGCGGACTTTGAAAAACAGTACGACGTTAAGGTCAACGTGCAGGAAACCCCTTACGCACAGCAGCTGGAAAAACTGCGCCTGGACGGCCCGGCAGGCATTGGCCCGGACGTGCTGGTCATTCCTAACGATCAGCTGGGCGGCGCCGTCGTACAAGGGTTATTGACCCCCCTGAATCTGGACAATAAGCAGACCGAACAGTACACCCCGGCCTCGATTAACGCCTTCAAAATGGATAACGCCCTCTACGGCGTGCCGAAAGCGGTTGAGACGCTGGTGCTGATCTACAACAAAGATCTCATCGACAAGCCGCTCAACTCGCTGCAGGACTGGTATGACTTTTCTAAACAGCAGCGCGCAAAAAACCAGTACGGTCTGCTCGCCAAGTTCGATCAGATTTACTACAGCTGGGGCGCGATCTCCCCGATGGGAGGCTACATCTTCGGTCAAAACGATAAAGGCGGCTATAACGCCAGCGACGTCGGCCTGAACAAGCCGGGCGCGGTAGAAGCCGTGACGTACCTGAAAAAATTCTACGCTGACGAGATTTTCCCTGCCGGGATAGTCGGCGACAACGGCCTGAACGCAATCGACTCCCTGTTTACCGAAAAGAAAGCGGCAGCCGTCATCAACGGCCCGTGGGCGTTCCAGCCTTATGAAGCGGCAGGCATCAACTACGGCGTGGCGCCGCTGCCCACGCTGCCGGACGGCAAGCCAATGAGCTCCTTCCTCGGCGTGAAAGGCTACGTCGTTTCCACCTGGAGCAAGGACAAAGCGCTGGCGCAGAAATTTATCGAATTCATCAACAAGCCGCAGTACGTGAAAACCCGCTACGTGGCCACGCGGGAGATCCCGCCGCTGACCGCAATGATCGACGATCCGGTAATCAAGAACGACGAGAAGGCGAGCGCCGTTGCGGTGCAGGCCGCGCGAGCCACCGCCATGCCGGGTATCCCTGAAATGGGCGAAGTCTGGGGGCCGGCCAACGCCGCGCTGGAGCTGAGCCTGACCGGCAAACAGGATCCCAAAGCCGCGCTGGACGGCGCAGAGAAACAGGTCCAGATGCAAATCGAAGCCATGCAGGCCAGCAACCAGTAATTTTCTGACGTCGCAGAACGGGAGGCCACTCTCCCGTTTTATTGAAAGGAGTTGTCTGTGAGTATCATCCCGGAAAATTTTGCCAGACCGCACGGGGCCGGGCGTCACGCCTGGACCGGCCTGCTGCTGGCGGTCATCCCCGGCTTCGGCCAGTTCTATCACCGCCAGTGGCTGAAGGGCGTTATCTTCCTGGTGCTGCTGGCCAGTTTTATCGGCGTTTTTGCCGATTTCCTGCGCGAAGGGCTTTGGGGGCTGGTGACGCTGGGGGAGGAAGTGCCGCGGGATAACTCCATCTTCCTGCTGGCAGAAGGGATCATTAGCGTACTGATCGCCGCCTTTGGCGTGATGGTGTATTACCTGTCGATGCGCGATGCCTGGGTTAACGGTCGAAAACGTGATGAAGGGCTGGGGCTAAACAGCGTGCGTAAGCAGTATCAGATGCTGCTAAGCGACGGCTTTCCGTATCTGATGATCACGCCGGGCTTTATTCTGCTGGTGTTTGTGGTGGTTTTCCCGATCCTGTTCGGTTTTGCCATCGCCTTTACTAACTACAATCTTTACCACACGCCGCCGGCTAAGCTGGTGGATTGGGTTGGGTTTAAGAACTTCGTCAATATTTTCACGCTCTCCATCTGGCGCTCAACCTTCTTCGACGTCCTGCAGTGGACGGTGGTTTGGACGCTGCTCGCCACCACGCTGCAATGTACCGTGGGCGTGCTGCTGGCTATCCTGGTGAACCAGAAAGACCTGCGCTTTAAGCCGCTTATCCGCACCATTTTCATTCTGCCGTGGGCGGTGCCGGGTTTTGTCACCATTCTGGTGTTTGCCGGAATGTTCAATGACTCTTTCGGTGTGATAAACAACGCCATTCTGGCCTTCTTCGGCATTGCGCCGAAAGCCTGGATGACCGATCCGTTCTGGACCAAAACGGCGCTGATCCTGATGCAGACCTGGCTCGGCTTCCCGTTTGTTTTTGCTATGACCACCGGCGTGCTGCAGGCGATCCCTGACGATCTGTACGAAGCCGCCACCATGGACGGGGCCAGCAGTGCGACCAAGCTGCGCACCATCACGCTGCCGCTGGTGCTTTATTCCATTGCGCCAATACTGATTACCCAATACACCTTCAACTTCAATAACTTCAACATCATCTACCTGTTCAATAACGGCGGACCAGCGGTGGTGGGGTCCAATGCGGGTGGGACAGATATCCTGGTGTCGTGGATCTACAAGCTCACCATGTCGTCGTCGCAGTACGCGATTGCGGCGACCATCACTATCCTGCTGTCGATCTTTGTCGTCGGTCTGGCGCTGTGGCAGTTCCGCGCCACCAAATCTTTCAAAAACGACGACATGGCGTAAGGGACGTAACAATGGCTCAATCACAAAGTATTAAACGTGAGAAGTGGGTACGCCTCTCGCTCTCCTGGCTGGTTATCGTGCTGGTGTCGACGATTATCATCTACCCGCTGGTGTGGACGGTCGGCGCGTCGTTTAACGCGGGTAATAGCCTGCTCAGCTCCTCAATTATTCCTGAGAACTTTTCGGTGCAGCACTATGCCGACCTGTTTAACGGCCAGGTGAACTACATGACCTGGTACTGGAACTCGATGAAAATCAGCTTCCTGACCATGGTACTGACCCTCATCAGCGTCAGCTTTACCGCCTATGCCTTTTCGCGCTTTCGCTTTAAGGGACGCCAGAACGGGCTGATGCTGTTCCTGCTCCTGCAGATGATCCCCCAGTTCTCGGCGCTGATTGCCATTTTCGTGCTGTCGCAGCTTTTGGGCCTCATCAACAGCCATCTGGCGCTGGTGCTGATCTACGTGGGCGGCATGATCCCGATGAATACCTACCTGATGAAAGGTTACCTCGACGCCATCCCG
This sequence comes from Enterobacter sp. PL_is514, assembly GCF_055816715.1. Taxonomy (NCBI): domain Bacteria; kingdom Pseudomonadati; phylum Pseudomonadota; class Gammaproteobacteria; order Enterobacterales; family Enterobacteriaceae; genus Enterobacter; species Enterobacter sp. PL_is514. The sequence continues at coordinate 549,515 of NZ_JBVPGN010000036.1, forward strand.
AAAGATCTGGATGAATCCGCGCGCATGGACGGGGCCAGTAATTTCCGGATTTTCATCGAAATTATCATGCCGCTTTCGAAGCCGATTGTGGCGGTGGTGGCGCTGTTCTCCTTCACCGGGCCGCTGGGGGATTTCATCCTCTCCAGCACGATTCTGCGCACCCCGGACAAATACACCTTACCCATCGGGCTCTATAACCTGGTGGCGCAAAAAATGGGTGCCAGCTACACCACCTACGCGGCAGGCGCGGTGTTGATTGCGGTGCCGGTAGCGATCCTCTATCTGGCATTACAAAAATACTTCGTCTCCGGCCTGACCTCCGGGAGTACCAAAGGATAATCATGAAAAGACTCAAACCTGCTTTACTTGCCGTTTGCCTCTCCTGCGGCCTTGCCGCGAGCGCGTTTGCGGCGGACGGGGTGAAAACGCGTCCTTTTAACGCCATGCCCGCGGACTTTATCAAGGGCGCGGATATTTCGACGCTGCTGGAAGCGGAACAGCACGGCGCCAAATTTTATAACAACAGCGGCCAGCAGCAGGACGCGATTGCGATCCTGAAGGCTAACGGGGTGAACACCGTGCGCCTGCGCCTGTGGGTTGACCCGCAGGATGCCGACGGCAACACCTACGGCGGCGGCAGTAATAATCTCGAAAACACCCTCGCGCTGGCGAAGCGCGTAAAGGCGCAGGGCCTCAAGCTGCTGCTCGATTTCCACTACAGCGACTTCTGGACCGATCCGGGCAAACAGTTTAAGCCAAAAGCCTGGGAGAAGATGGGCTACCCGCAGCTGAAAACGGCAATTCATGACTACACCCGCGACACGATTGCCCGCTTTAAGAAAGAGGGCGTATTGCCGGACATGGTGCAGATAGGAAACGAAATTAACGGCGGCATGCTGTGGCCGGAAGGGAAAAGCTGGGGGCAGGGCGGCGGCGAATTCGACCGCCTGGCCGGGCTGCTCAACGCCGCGATTGGTGGACTGAAGGAGAACCTGACCGACGGCGAGCAGGTGAAAATCATGCTGCATCTGGCTGAAGGCACCAAAAATGACACCTTCCGCTGGTGGTTTGATGAAATCACGAAGCGCGGCGTGCCGTTCGATATCATCGGCCTGTCGATGTACACCTACTGGAACGGCCCGATTAGCGCGCTGAAGACCAACATGGATGACATCAGCAGGCGCTATAACAAAGACGTGATTGTGGTGGAAGCGGCCTATGGCTATACGCTGGAGAACTGCGATAACGCCGAGAACAGCTTCCAGGCTAAAGAGGAAAAGGACGGCGGCTATCCCGGCACCGTTCAGGGTCAGTACGACTATATTCACGATTTAATGCAGTCCGTGATTGATGTGCCTGACCGTCGCGGCAAGGGCATCTTTTACTGGGAACCGACCTGGATTGCCGTTCCGGGCACCACGTGGGCCACCAAAACCGGCATGAAATATATCCATGACGAGTGGAAAGAGGGTAATGCCCGTGAGAATCAGGCGTTATTTGATTGCCAGGGCAAAGTGCTGCCGTCAATCACGGTATTTAACTAGTTTTTATCTTCATTCAGGACGTTTTAAATATGAATAAATTTGCGCCTTTAAGTCCAAAGGTCGCGGCGTTATTGCATGGCGCCGACTATAACCCGGAGCAATGGGAGAATTACCCCGGTATTATTGAAAAAGATATCGCCATGATGCAGCAGGCGAAATGTAATGTCATGTCGGTGGGGATATTTAGCTGGGCGAAACTGGAGCCTCAGGAAGGGGAATATGATTTTGCCTGGCTGGACAGCATTATTGAAAAACTCTATGCGGCGGGCATTCATATATTTCTCGCTACGCCGAGCGGCGCGCGTCCGGCATGGATGTCGCAAAAATATCCTGAAGTGCTGCGCGTCGGACGCAACCGCGTCCCCGCGCTGCACGGCGGGCGTCACAACCACTGCATGTCGTCTCCGGTTTACCGCGAAAAGACGATGAAAATTAACAGCCTGCTGGCGGCGCGTTATTCGCATCATCCGGCGGTGCTGGGCTGGCATATCTCCAATGAGTACGGCGGCGAATGCCACTGTAGCCTGTGCCAGGAACGCTTCCGCGACTGGCTAAAGGCGCGCTACAAAACCCTCGACGCGCTGAACCATGCGTGGTGGAGCACCTTCTGGAGCCATACCTACACCGACTGGTCGCAAATTGAGTCCCCCGCGCCGCAGGGGGAAGTGTCGATTCACGGCCTGAATCTCGACTGGCGCCGCTTCAATACCGCGCAGGTCACCGATTTTTGCCAGCATGAAGTGGCGCCGCTGAAGGCCGCCAATGCCGACCTGCCGGTAACGACCAACTTTATGGAGTATTTCTACGATTATGACTACTGGCAGCTGGCGAAAGCGATCGACTTCATCTCCTGGGACAGCTACCCGATGTGGCACAAGGAGAAAGACGAAACGCAGCTGGCCTGCTATACCGCCATGTACCACGACATGATGCGCAGCCTGAAGGGCGGTAAACCCTTTGTGCTGATGGAGTCCACGCCGAGCACCACCAACTGGCAGCCGACCAGCAAGCTGAAAAAGCCGGGGATGCATATTCTCTCCTCTGTTCAGGCGGTGGCGCACGGGGCGGATTCGGTGCAGTACTTCCAGTGGCGTAAGAGCCGCGGGTCGGTGGAGAAATTCCACGGTGCGATTATCGATCACGTGGGGCATCTTGATACCCGCGTCGGGCGCGAAGTGACGCGTCTGGGGGAGATGCTGGCCCGTCTGCCTGAGGTGGTGGGGTGCCGCACCGACGCGCGCGTGGCCATTATCTTTGACCAGCAAAACCGCTGGGCGCTGGACGATGCCGAAGGCCCGCGCAACATGGGGCTGGAGTACGAAAAAACCGTCAACGAACACTATCGTCCGTTCTGGGAAAAGGGCATCGCGGTCGACGTCATCGACGCTGACGGCGATCTGAGCCGCTACGCGCTGGTGATTGCCCCCATGCTCTACATGGTGCGCGAAGGTTTCGCCGAGCGGGCGGAAGCCTTTGTGGCCGCGGGCGGGCATCTGGTGACGACCTACTGGAGCGGGGTAGTGGATGAGACCGATCTCTGCCACCTCGGCGGTTTCCCGGGCCCGCTGCGCAAGCTCCTCGGCATCTGGGCGGAAGAGATTGACTGCCTGGGCGAGGGGGAGCGAAACCTGGTTCAGGGGCTGGTGGGCAATGCGGCGGGCCTGCAGGGGCCGTATCAGGTCAGGCATCTGTGCGAGCTGATCCATACTGAATCCGCGCAGGCGCTGGCGACCTACCGGGATGATTTCTACGCCGGTCGCCCTGCGGTGACGGTCAACCGCTTTGGCAAAGGCAAGGCGTGGCACGTGGCGTCGCGTAACGATCTGCCGTTCCAGCGCGATTTCTTTGCCGGGATTATCGACGAGCTGGCGCTGCCGCGCGCGGTCGAGGGGGATTTCCCGCCGGGCGTGGTCGCGACGGCGCGCACGGATGGCGAAACCGCCTGGGTGTTTGTGCAGAACTACACGGCCCAGCAGCAGCTCATCACGCTGCCGCAGGGGTATACCGACTGCATGACCGATGCCGCCGCTGCGGGCGATATCGTGCTGCTTCCCTGGGACTGTCGGGTGCTCAGGCGTAAAGCGTAAGAACCGCCCGGCGGCGCTGCGCTTGCACGGGCCTACAAAACCCGTAGGCCGGGTAAGCGCAGCGCCACCCGGCAACAAGGCACAAAACGCCTGCTCCCCGAGCAGGCATTTTTTTATCTGCATACAGAGAGGCGTATTATGGACAGTCAAATTACTCAGCGTTTAATTCCGGCATTTGGCGGCGACGATAATATCGAGCACGTCGAAGCCTGTATTACCCGCCTGCGCGTGACGGTAAAAGATTTAAATAAGGTCGATTCCCAGGCGATACAGAATGAGGGGGCGCTGGGGGTGATTATTATCGGCCAGCAGGTGCACGCTATATTCGGCAGGCAGTCTGATACATTACGGAAATTATTAGACGAACATTTTAATCAGTAAATATAAAAAAGGGATAGCCAAAGTAATGGCTATCCCAAAGCAGTAAAATAGACTGCAGGTTGCTGGAGATACGATAACGATTAACGCAAATTATAAATTACGACTTACCACCAGGCCTCGACCTGCACACCGAAGTTCCAGGTATTATTCGCGGTGCCATCTTCGAAGGATTGCCCTTTTTCGGAGTCATTCAGGTAAGAGGCAAAGACGCGCAGCTCAGGACGCGACATAAAATCAGGTCCGTCTGCCAGCCCCAGCGCGAGGGTGTACTTCTCGCCGCTCTGCTTGTACTTAGTGCCGTCGGTATAAGTATCTTCCTGGTAGAATCCGCCCACTTCGCCAATCAGACGCACGTACTCGGTGAACTGATACTGCGCGCGCCCCACCAGCGATACCAGGCGTGATTTGTCCGTGTACTGCGTGGTGTCGTCTGCCGAGCCCCATGTCAGAACGTGGTTAAAGGAGAACTTGTCGGTAATCGGAATTAAGCCGGTGTTAATCACGCGGTAGCCGGTGGCGTCGTTCACGTAGTTCCACATGTCGTACCAGCCCCCACCCTGTGACACCATGTTCTGGGCCAGACCTTTATTGGCGTACTGCAGCACCAGCTTGTTATAGCCGCCAAACATATCCTGGCTGATCTCACCGGTGACCATTACGCCGTTATCGGCCTCGTACAGTCCGCCGTACTCTTTCTGCTTGTTGGTCGGGTTTGGCATGGCGTAATCAATACCCACTTCCGTCCACGCGCCCGCCCACGGCTTCCAGCCCGCATAGCGAAGGTCGATGTAGTTGATGTTAACGTCGCTGTCGCCATCCACGCGGTAGTCCACGTCGTTGGCATCGCCGCGGATCCACGCAACGGAGACTGCGCCCGGGCCAAGCGTGTAGTTCTCGATACCCGCACCGGAGCCGGAAATATTCCAGTATTTGGTATCAATGATGTGCAGGTCATGGCGCTGGTAGTAGCGCTTACCGCCCCAAATCACCGCATTGGGATCCCCGGGGATCAGCCCCTTGATCTGCAGGTTAAGCTGGCGCAGGCCGAACTGGGCATCGTCATCTAAGGTGGTTTCATTGTCGTTGGAGCCGTCTGAGACCATGCTCACCATGCTGTCGAGATAGAAACTGACGTCGTTCTTTTTGTATACCTCGGAGCCCAGCTCCAGCTCGCCGTAGGTGTCGGCCTCGTTCCCGAGACGGCCAATTTTGTTTTTTTGCCACTCCTCCATCCCACCATCCCGTGAGACGCCCACGCCGGAGCGAAGATATCCATGAAAATCAATCGGTACTGAAGACGCTGCAAACAGCGAAGGCGATGCCAGCGCGGCAGCCAACGCAACAGATACAGAGCGGATCGTCGTGTTCATTGTAACCCTCTTATTGTTTTGTAATACGTTCACAAATCCGCTGTCATAAAATGCCTAAACCCGTTAACTGGCAATTGCACGATCCGAAATGTGTGATTAACTGCAAATAAAATAGACAATTTTGTTACGAGTAATGAGATCGGACACAAATTATGGCATTGTGAGCGTCATACTTTTTGATGGTGTTATGCCCACAGCGAGAGGGTGGTAAGCGTTTTTTTTCAGCACCCCTGTTACAATCAGCGCATAACAACATAAGGAACCGGACCATGAAGTCGAAAAGCGCAACGTTAGAGGACGTGGCACGCCATGCGGGCGTCTCCTATCAGACCGTGTCCAGGGTACTGAATAAATCTGCCAATGTATCCGACGCCACGCGCATCAAGGTGGAGAAATCCATAGAGTTATTGCGGTATGTACCCAACCGACTGGCTCAGCAGCTGGTGGGCAAGCAGAGCCAGACCGTTGGGCTGGTGACCATTTCGCTGGCGCTGCACGCGCCTTCGCAGGTTGCGGCGGCGGTGAAACGCTATGCCAATGTGGAAGGCTACCAGGTACTGATCTCAATGATTGATGAGAACGTCAACCACAGCATCCAGGACTCCATCAACGAGCTGAAATCCCAGCTGGTGAGCAAAGTGATCATCAACGTGCCGCTGGAGGCTGAAGCGGCGCAGAAAATCGCCGCCGACAACGACGACATTGTCTGCCTGTTCCTCGACGTTGACCCGTACAGTTCCGTGTTTAACGTTTCGTTTAATCCGGCGGACGGCACCCGCGCCAGCGTCAAATATCTTTACGAGCTGGGGCATCGCGACATTGCCCTGCTGGCGGGGCCGGCGTCTTCCGTGTCGGCGCAGCTGAGGCTGAAAAGCTGGATCGAGACCCTGAAGGGCTACGGTCTGGAGCCAGCATCGGTCATTCGCGGCAACTGGGATGCGCAAAGCGGTTATTCGGGAGCGTTGCAAATGCTGCGGGAAACGGCGCAGTTTACCGCCGTGCTGGTGGCGAACGACCAGATGGCGCTCGGCGTGCTGAGCGCGTTCCATCAGCAGCAGATTTCAATTCCGGGCGAGAAGTCGGTGATTGGCTACGATGACACCTATGAAAGCTCATTCTTCTACCCGGCGCTGACGACGGTATCGCTGGATTTAGATCTGCAGGGTAAAGAGGCGGTGCGCCGCATTCTCGACAGCGGTGAAGAGAATGCCCAGCGCATGTCCTCAATTTTACCTGCCCGTCTGGTGGTGCGTCAGTCCACCGGGCCGAAAGGGGAGAAAGGGAAAAACCTGCAGGCGCTTGCCCAGCAGCTGCGTAAGATCGCGCATCAGCTCGGCGATGCGTAGCGAAGTGAGCACCTCAATCACGTGCGTGAATGAGGTGCTCGCAAGCTTACTCCAGCCCCAGCGTGTACTGGGCAATTTTGAAGTAGATAATCAGCCCGGTACCGTCGATAAGCGTCGCGATAAACGGCGCGGAGACGACCGCCGGGTCAATGCCGCAGCGCTTGAGCACCATTGGAATGACGGACGACACAATCGCACTCCACAGCGTAATGCACACCAGCGTCAGGCTGACGATAAGCGTGATTTCCAGCCCAATCCCCATCATCCAGGCGCGAATGCACCCGGCAATACCGAGCGTGGCGGCAATCATCAGCGAGGTGGTCATCTCTTTACGCAGCACGCGGCCAACGTCGCGCAGACGCACTTCCCCCAGCGCCATGGCGCGCACCAGGGTGGAGGTGATCTGCGTCCCGCTGTTGCCGCCCGTGCCGATCAGGAGCGGAATAAAGAACGCCAGCGCGATGGCGGACTCCAGCGCCTCTTCAAAATGCTGGATCACCGAGCTGGTGTAGGCCTCCGCGACAAACAGCAGCAGCAGCCAGACGGAGCGCTTTTTCCACAGGCTATACGGGCTGGTGTCCAGATAGGGCTTCTCCAGCGGTAGCGTCGCCCCCTGAAGCTGAGCATCCTCGGTGACGTCATCTTCCAGCAGATGGGCGATTTCGCGCTCGGTCAGACAGCCGACGAGCTTGCCGTGGGTGACCACGGGCACCACGTCCGCGCCGCCGTGCGCCAGCAGCCCGGCAACGTCGGCACGTTCATCCTCCGGTTTGACCTGCAAAAACTGCGAAATCATCAGCGATTTCACCGGCTGTACCGTATCGGCGGTCTGCAGCAATTTACGCACGGCAATCATGCCCGCCAGGCGGCCATTGTCTTCAATAAAAATATGAGACGGAATATCGTCGTCTTTTAATTTTTCGAAGAATTGCTCGCGCGCCAGCGCCACGCATAATGAAATATCGAGGACAATAAAATCGGTATTCATATATTGCGCGATCGCGCTGTCATTGAATGCCAGGTTTTGGTTGTGAATAGCGTAAGACATAGTGAATTCCCTTTGAATAATAAAATCTCTCAGGGGCGAGCAAGACAGGGCATGTCGAAGAGGAGATCCCCACGTCCTGGGTTCAGCACTGTACACCGTATCCCGTGAGGGAAGTTATACTGACAAAGCCTTGATTCGACAGTGCCTGTTTTACCCTGTGTCGATTCTCTCGAACCTACCAGAGCGATAACGTGTATTTGTACAGGAGCCTCGCCATAACGAGATCGTTGTAAAACGAGGGAAATAATACGCTTATTTGATATTGCAGCTCGGGAAATTAAATAATGTTTAAGAACGGTTTAGGAGAATCTTATTTAATAAAGCGTTGATGGTTTATTTAAGGTCATTCATTTCTAATGGAGGATTATATAATCAACGGAGGAGAAGCAAATGGCGTGGTTTGATAATCTGCTGAATCATTTTGCGCTGTATCCGGCACATCTGTTCGCGCTGTTATTTATGATGGCGCTGAGCAAGTCGACGGTGCTGATCTCCTCCGTGCTGCCGCCCGCCTCGGTGATGCTGCTGGCGGGCATGACCGTCAGCCAGGCGAGCATGCATCCTGCGCTGGCGTGGCTGGCCGTGGTGTTGGGGGCAACGGCGGGCTCGGTGCTGAACTACCATATCGGCCAGCTGATGGGGCACACCCGGCTGGTCACACGTTTTACCTCAAAGCATGCCGACAAGTTCTTGCGGGTACAGCATCAGCTGCAAAAGAACGGTGTCATCGTGCTCTTTACGTCGCGATTTCTGGCGGTGTTGCGTTACATCGTCCCGCTGGCGGCGGGGATGCTCAGGCTGAATGCAGCAAAGGTCTACGCCGTCAGCCTGATTTCCGCCTGCGTATGGGCGGCGCTGTATGTCGGCATCGTCACCGGCATCAGCGCCTTTTGAGTTACAGGCTCCCCATGCCGCCGTCCACCAGCAGCTCCGTTCCTACCGTGTAGCTCGACTCGTCGGACGCCAGATAGAGCGCGGCTTTTGCCAGCTCCGTCGTCGAGCCCATTCTGCCGAGCGGCACCAGCTTGATGATGTCCGCCATCATCGCGTTAAGCGCCTCGTCGCTTAAGCCCGTTTTGGTAAAGGCTGGGGTTTCCACCGGGCCGGGGCTCAGGCCGTTGACGCGGATCCCGCGCGGCAGCAGCTCCGCCGACAGCGTGCGCGCCAGCGACAGCAGGGCGGCCTTGCTCGCGGCATACACGCTGCTGGTGGGCAGGCCGATGCGCGCGCTCACGGAGCCGCAGAGGATCACCGACGACGGGTTATTCAGCAGCGGCAGCAGCGCCTGAATTAAAAAGAACGGTCCCTTCAGGTTGATGCCCATCAGGCGATCCCACGCATCCTCCTGCCAGGCTTCCAGCGGCGCGTGCGTTACGTCGCCGGCGTTGAGAAACACCGCGTCGAGGCGCGGCCAGCGGGCGGCGAGGGTTTCCGCCAGCGCTTTCTGCGACGCGATATCGCCCGCATCGGTTGGGATCACCCAGGCCTTATCGCCCAGAATGCGCTCTGCTTCGGCGAGGGTGTCCGGGTTGCGTCCGGTCACGGCGACGCGCGCCCCTTCGGCGATAAACGCCTGCGCGGTGGCAAGACCGATGCCGCTGGTGCCGCCAGTAATCAACGTATACTTATCGGTTAAACGACCCATGTTCTTCTCCTGAAATGTCTCTGGAGAAAGCACTATAGAAACGTTAGTATCGAAAGGAAACCAGGTACCAAATGGATACTAAAGAGGCAAGAGGTGTGATATGGCAGAAATGCTGGAGGAGTGCTGTGAAAAAAAATCTGAGGCGTATACCTGCCCGATGACGCAGTTTGTGAATCTGATTTCCGGCAAATGGGCGATCCCCATTCTCTATCGCCTGATTGTCTTCAACACGCCCGTACGCTTTGGCGACCTGCTGCGTGCCGCTGCACCCATCACCCAGAAAGAGCTGACGAAGCAGCTGCGCCTGTTTGAACAGCGCGGGCTGGTGACGCGGACGGTCTACCCGGAGATCCCGCCGCGCGTGGAGTATCAGATCACCGGGCTGGGGTTAACCCTGCAGGACGCACTCTCGCCGCTGGCCGCCTGGATGAGCGAGTACGGCGACCAGCTTCAGCGTTAGGCTACTGTTTTACGTAGCGCGGTGCCGGGATGCTGGTGCGTGCGCTGCTAAACAGCTCAAGGCGCGCCGCTTCGTAGCGCTCCCACAGGCCTGCATCATGCATCGGCGGGATGGTGATCGGTTCACCCTGATCCAGACCCGCCAGCGACGCATCCACCATATCGTCGGTGGTCATTACCGAACCTTCCGGCAGATCGTCCACCGTGACGCCTGAATGGCTCCAGATTTCCGTCGCCGTGGCGGCGGGCAGCACGGCCTGAATGCGCACGCTGCTGTCGGCAAATTCTTCCTGTAACCCACGGGTAAAGCTCAGTACCCACGCCTTGGTGGCGCTGTAGAGGGCGCTGCCCGCCCGGACGTGCAGGGCCAGCACGGACGCGATATTGATCAGCGTGCCGCGATTGTTCTGCGCCAGACGGGGTAGGATGGCGTAGGTCAGACGCATCAGCGCCGTGGTGTTCAGGGTGTTAATGGCCTGATGCTGCGCTATCTCGCCCGCGAGGAACGGTGCCATTTGCGCGGTGCCCGCGTTGTTGATGAGCGTATCAATGGCGGTATTGCTGCGCAGTTCCTCTTCCACGGCGCGGATCCCGGCTTCATCGGTAAGATCGGCCACCAGAATATCGACGGCCACGCCATAGCGTGCGCGCAGGTCGGCGGCGAGGGTTTTCAGGCGATCTTCGCGGCGAGCGACCAGCACAAGGTTGGCACCGCGCGCGGCAAGACGATCGGCATAAACGGCGCCAATCCCGGAAGAGGCGCCCGTGATCAGGGCGGTGGTGATTTGCGTAGTCATCGTGTGTTACCTCAAAGCAAAGTGGGTTATTTGGTTTCAAGATGAAACTGAATTAACTTTCTGCTATTTGGTTTTATAATGCAACCATATTAGCGATCATTTTGTGCTTTTGCCGTTGGGACGGTCAGGAGGGGAGTTTAGCCACGATCTCTTCAGGCGTCAGTTCGCGTCCGTCGTCGGCGATAAGCGCCAGTTTGCGCAGGGGTTTGCGCTGTTCGGCATCGACCAGCACGGTGCCGCATTCGTTTTCAGCAAACAAAAATTCATTCCCCCACTGGGACAGGGCAACCAGCACGGTTTGCAGGGCGCGCCCCTTTTCGGTCAGGACGTATTCCTGCCAGGCGCTGCCGTCGGATGCGGGTTGAAGCCGGAGGATGCCTTCATCAACCAGCAGCTTCAGCCGCGTGGTCAGCATGTTTTTCGCGATACCGAGGCTTTTCTGAAACTCGCCGAAGCGTTTAATCCCGCGCAGCGCGTCGCGAACAATCAGCAGCGACCACCAGTCGCCGATGATATCCAGCGAACGGGCGACGGGGCAGGTGCTCTCTTCAAGGCGGGTACGTTTCACGATCAATTCTCCGGTAGGGTATGGTTTTATTATAAAACTAATTGGCACACACCGTAAGCACGTTAATCATCAGTTTGAGAAATGCTTCCCGGAAAATTGTGACGAACCTGTCACACTGAACGCGACATTTTAAAACGAGTGAGGAATTAGGGATGAGAAAAGCACTACTCGCGCTGGCAGTCGCCGGTTCCATTTCAGCAACGTTTGGCGTGCAGGCGCAAGAGACGCCGGAAGGGTATCAGCTGGAGCAAGTTTTAATCATGAGTCGCCATAACCTGCGCGCGCCGCTCGCCAACAACGGCAGCGTGCTGGAGCAGTCCACGCCGAAGCAGTGGCCGGAGTGGGAGGTGCCGGGCGGCCAGCTCACCACTAAAGGCGGCGTGCTGGAAGTGTATATGGGCCACTACATGCGCGAGTGGCTGGCGCAGCAGGGGATGGTGAAGACGGGAGAATGTCCAGCGGCGGATAGCGTTTACGCTTATGCCAACAGCCTGCAGCGTACCGTCGCGACCGCACAGTTCTTCATTACCGGCGCGTTCCCGGGCTGCGACGTTCCTGTGCACCATCAGGAAAAAATGGGCACCATGGATCCGACCTTCAATCCGGTGATTACCGACAACTCACCTGAATTCCGCGAAAAAGCGCTGAAGGCGATGGAGGCCGAGCGGCAGAAAATGCAGCTCGCAGACAGCTACAAGCTGCTGGAGCAGATGACAAACTACGCCGATTCGCCGTCGTGTAAGGAGAAAAAAGTCTGCTCGCTGGCGGATGCGAAAGATACCTTCAGCGCCGACTATGAAAAAGAGCCTGGCGTATCCGGGCCGCTGAAGGTGGGCAACTCGCTGGTGGATGCGTTCACGCTGCAGTATTACGAAGGCTTCCCGGCCGACCAGGTGGCCTGGGGCGAAATCAAGACCGACCAACAGTGGCGCGTGCTGTCGAAGCTGAAGAACGGCTATCAGGATTCGCTGTTTACCTCCACCGAGGTGGCACAAAACGTGGCGAAGCCGCTGGTGAAATATATCGATAAAACCCTGGTCACCGACCAGGCGAAAGCGCCGAAAATCACCCTGCTGGTGGGGCATGATTCGAACATTGCTTCCCTGCTCACCGCCCTGGATTTCAAACCCTATCAGCTGCACGACCAGCAGGAGCGCACCCCGATTGGCGGCAAAATTGTCTTCCAGCGCTGGCACGACCAAAATGCCAACCAGGAGCTGATGAAAATTGAGTATGTCTACCAGAGCTCAGAGCAGCTGCGTAACGCCAGCGTGCTGTCGCTGCAGTCTCCGGCGCAGCGCGTGACGCTGGAGCTGAAGGGCTGCCCGGTGGATGCGAACGGCTTCTGTCCTGTCGATAAATTCAATGCGGTGATGAATAACGCGGCGAAGTAAAGGAGAACCCCCCGCGTGATGGCGGGGGGAAACGCTTAGACGTTTTTACGTTCGATGGTTTGCTCGCCCCAGAAGAGCGAGTCTTTGTCCGTTTTTTCGAAGGCGCGCACCAGCACCTCATCGTTACCTTCCTCCCAAATTTGCTCGGCCAGCTTTTCATCGTACTTCGCGACTTCAAAGATAGCTTCGGCAATCTCCGGAGAGGTGTTGCGTAAACTTGCCCATTCGCCCACGTGGTGAGCTTTGGATTCTTGAGTTGGCATGCTTGTCCTCCTGTTGGGTGTTAGCCGTTCAGTTTTTTGGCCAGACCCGCGACATATTCACCCTGATAGCGGGCGATAGACAGTTCTTCATTGCTTGGCTGACGTGAGCCATCCCCACCGGCAATGGTGGTTGCGCCGTACGGCGTACCGCCGCGCACCTGGGAAACGTCAAACAGCTCCTGTGCGCCGTAGCCAATCGGCACAATCACCATCCCGTGATGAGCAAGGGTAGTCCAGGTTGAGGTAATCGTCTGCTCCTGGCCGCCGCCGGTCCCGGTAGAGCTGAATACACTCGCGAGTTTGCCGTAAAGCGCCCCGGATGCCCAAAGTCCGCCGGTTTGATCGAGGAAGGTGCGCATCTGGCCCGACATATTGCCGAAGCGGGTCGGGGTGCCGAAGATAATGGCATCATAATCCGCCAGCTCCTGCGGGGTGGCGACCGGGGCGTTTTGTGTTTTACCCCCGGCTTTCAGGAAGGCTTCCGCCTGCATGGTTTCCGGTACGCGTTTGACCACAACCTCAACGCCATCAACCCTGTTTGCACCTTCTGCTACCGCGTGAGCCATGGTTTCAATGTGTCCATACATGGAATAATAGAGCACCAGAACTTTCGCCATTTTGCATCACTCCTCGTTGGTTTTTCTGACAGCGGATCGCTGCGTTCTTTTAAAGATATGCCATCACAGCCAGACTGCAAAAATGAACGCCATTTATTTGATTTATAACAACATGCGTAGAAAAATGACTTTGTAGCAAAATGATACAACTTTCCCGGTGCGGATTTTTAAAATGATAAGAAAGGTTTATGCATCCCCGTCGCGTCATCTCACCCGAAAGGCTGAGTTCATGTTGCAGAATATTACCTGCGGCTTGCCGGATAGCGGCATTCCACTAAGCTTAGTTTCACGCGGCACAGATAAAGGCTCTGCCCTTGTGTTGCGAGGTGAAAGAATCCTCTTTTACTGAATGCAATATGATGTCTAATGTTTCACATTCTGGAGGTTAGAGATGGCAAACCATCGTGGTGGTTCAGGTAATTTCGCAGAAGACCGTGAAAGAGCATCAGAAGCAGGCCGTAAAGGTGGCCAGCATAGCGGGGGTAACTTCAAGAATGACCCGCAACGCGCATCTGAAGCTGGCAAGAAAGGGGGTAAAAACAGCCACGGCAGCAGCAGTAAGTAACACGCCGGGTTGAACCCCTGCCGCCGGGATCTCCCGGCGGTTTTTTTATTTCTGCAACATTGAACTGTAACCAAAGGCAACGCACACTACAGAATTGTTCTCACTTGCTGGTGCCGCATGTCTGTTTCACGCTTTAAATTCTCCGTAAAACCGCAGGAAGCCATCCTCATTCTCATCACCATGTTCTGGGGCGGGACGTTTCTGGCCGTTCAGTACGCGGTGACCCTCAGCGATCCGTTCTTCTTCGTTGGCCTGCGCTTTGCGACGGCGGCGCTTGCCGTAGGGCTGATTTCGCTTAACACGCTGCGGGGTCTGACGCTCAAAGAGCTGAAGGCCGGCGTGGCCATTGGTGTCGCGATAGCGATGGGCTACAGCCTGCAGACGTGGGGATTGCAGACCATCTCCAGCAGCAAATCCGCGTTTATCACCGCGATGTATGTGCCGCTGGTGCCGCTATTGCAGTGGCTGTGCCTGGGGCGGCTGCCCGGTCTGATGTCCTGTATTGGCATCGTGCTGGCGTTTATCGGTCTGATTTTGCTGGCCGGGCCGGAAAACAACCTCCTGGCGCTGGGGCCGGGCGAGATCATCACCCTCGTCGGGGCGGTTGCGATTGCGGCGGAAATTATCCTGATCAGCGCCTGGGCGGGCAAGGTGGACGTCAAGCGGGTGACGGTGGTGCAGCTCGCCACGGCCTCGCTGGTGGCGTTTGCGACGATGGTTCCGGCAGGCGAGTCCATACCGCCGATGTCCACCGGTCTGGTGGTGGTCGCACTGGGGCTGGGTATCTTCAGCGCCATTATCCAGGTCACCATGAACTGGGCGCAGCGCAGCGTATCGCCAACCCGCGCGACGGTGATTTATACCGGTGAACCGGTCTGGGCGGGCATTTTCGGGCGACTGGCCGGGGAACGTCTGCCGCTGCTGGCCCTGGTGGGGGCGGCATTTATTGTCGCCGGGGTGTTGGTGAGCGAGTTGAAGCTCAGAAAACGTCGGAGCCAGGTGAGCGATATGACAGCTGAAGAAGGTTTAGATTGAAAAAATAGACGGGTTTATCTACGATGTGTACGGATAATTACCGTACACGATGAAGTAAATCATGCCAGCACTTAAAAAACAGCGTATCGATCTTCGCTTAACGGACGAAGACAAAACAATGATTGAAGAAGCGGCGGCGATGACGAACCAAACGATCACCCAGTTTATGGTGAACAGTGCGTCAGAGCGCGCTGCGGAGGTCATCGAACAGCATCGGCGTCTCGTCTTAAACGAAGCATCATGGAATGCGGTGATGGATGCCATCGACAATCCGCCAGAGCCAAATGAACGCCTGAAGCGAGCGGCAAAACGTCTTCGAAACATGGAGTGAAGCGTCGTGGACAATCTCACGGTCGAAATGTTTTCAGAGGGAAAAGATTATGATTTCAGGGATTTCGATTGTGGTGAACCCTCGCTAAATGTCTTCCTCACAGAACATCTGGTGCGTCAGCACAATGGGCGTATTTTACGAGGCTATCTGCTTAAAGAGCGCGATCGTCCGCGAGTCCTGGGCTATTACACGTTGTCTGGGAGCTGTTTTGAAAAAGCGATGCTGCCTTCTAAGACTCAGCAGCGTCGGATCCCTTATAGCAACGTACCGAGCGTAACGCTGGGACGTCTGGCGATACATAAAGACCTGCAGGGACAGGAGTGGGGAACGACGCTCGTCACGCATGCCATGCGGGTTGTCTATCTGGCATCGCAGGCGGTGGGCGTACACGGAATATTTGTTGATGCACTCAATGACCGGGCAAAACGATTTTATCTGAAGCAGGGTTTTATTCCGCTGACGGGTGAAAACAGCCATTCTCTTTTCTTTCCTACAAAATCTATCGAACGACTGTTTGAGCAGGCGTGATTTCCTGACATTAGGGTGTTCTTACGGAACGTAAAGGTCGGGTAAGGCATAGCCGTCACCCGACATTGAGATTTCACGAATCCTGACGCACCACCTCGCCCTGCGGCGCAGCAGCCATCCGGCGGCTCAGCAGGGCGTTAAGCAGGATCGCGCCGAAGGTCGCCGTACCAATCCCGCCGATCGTAAACCCGCCCAGCGTCAGGGCAAAATCGCCCGCGCCCAGCACCAGCGTAACGGCCACCATAATCAGGTTGCCGTTCTGGCTGAGATCGACCCGATGCTGCACCCAGATGCGCGCCCCGGCCACGGCGATCAGCCCAAACACCACGATTGAGGCCCCGCCGATAACCGGTGACGGAATGGTGTGGATCAGCGCGCCGAACTTCGGTGAGAAGCCGAGCAGCATCGCCATCACCGCCGCCGCCACGAAGACCAGCGTCGAGTAGACTTTGGTCACCGCCATTACCCCGATGTTTTCGGCATAGGTGGTGACGCCGCTGCCGCCCACGGAACCGGAGAGCATGGTTGCCAGCCCGTCGCCGACGAACGCGCGGCCCATGTATGGATCCATGCTGCGCCCGGTCATTCCCGCGACCGCCTTCAGGTGACCTAAGTTCTCTGCCACCAGGATCACCGCCACCGGGGCGATAAGCATCATCGCCTGAGCGTTAAAGGTGGGCGAGGTCACTTTCGGCAGGCCGAACCAGGCGGCCTGATGCAGCAGGGTAAAATCAACCGGCTTGCCGAGACCAAAAACGTTCGCCAGCAGGGCATACACCAGACAGGCAACAATCAGCCCGACCAGAATCAGCAGCCGCTGGATCATGCCTCGCGTGAACACCGCCACCAGGCCGATACACAGCACGGTGATCACCGCCATCCAGCTTTCAAACGGTGAGGCGGAGACGCTCCTGACCGCAATCGGGGCGAGGTTCAGGCCAATCGCCATCACCACGGCGCCCGTTACGACCGGGGGCATCATGCGCTCGATCCAGCGCGTGCCGATCTTCATCACCACCAGACCAATCAGGGTATACACCAGACCGCAGGCGATGATGCCGCCGAGGGCCACGCTCAGGTTGGGGTTGATCCCCTGGCCGTTAAACCCGGTGGTGGCAATAACCACGCCGACAAAGGCGGCGCTGGATCCCAGATAGCTGGGCACGCGCCCGCCGGTGACAAAAAAGAACAGCAGGGTGCCGATACCCGACATCAGAATAGAGAGGTTGGGATCGAGCCCCATCAGCATCGGCATCAGCACCGTAGCGCCAAACATCGCAACCGCGTGCTGGACGCCCATCACGATCGTCTGCCCGAGCGGGAGGCGTTCATCCGGCGCGACCACGCCTGCTTCTGTGGAGGTCGATTTCAACTGCCAGTGGGGAAATCCGAACATGGTCTGTCTCCTTAGAGCGGGTTAACAGGCGGGGCGCATAAGCGCGTGGTAGCCGCGGTCAAACCACACCAGCCCTTGCGGCGCGGGGTGGCGAATAATCGAAACAATGTCGCAAAACAGAATGTCATGGGTACCGACGCTCACCACCTGGCTGATGCGGCAGTCAAACGAGGCCAGCGCATCCTCCAGGCGCGGGCAGCCGGTGTCGCCCGTCTGCCAGCGGGCGGCGGCGAAGCGTTCTTCCATCGGCGTTTTGCCGCCAAACAGGTTTGAGAGCGGCTCCTGCCCGGCGCTCAGGGTATTCACGCACAGCGTGCGGTTTTCGCTGAACGTCGGCCAGACGGACGCGCCGCGGTTCAGGCACACCAGCAGGGTGGGCGGGGAATCCGTGACGCTGCACACCGCGCTGGCGGTGAAGCCTGCCATCCCCGCGGGACCGTCGGTGGTGATGATATTCACCGCCGCGCCGACGCAGGCCATGGCGTCGCGAAAGGTTTGTTTATCCGGTGTCGTCATCATCGCTCCTTACGCCAGCCCGCAGGCATCGTCGAAGGTCAGGCGCGGCAGGCGGCCGTAAAGTTTGCCCGGGTCGCCGTAGCCAATGTTGATCAGCAGATTGCTTTTAAGCGTCGTGCCGGTGAAAAAGGCCTCGTCGACCTTTTGTCGGTCAAAGCCCGACATCGGGCCGGTGTCCAGCCCCAGCGCGCGACAGGCGAAAATCAGGTAGCCGGCCTGCAGCGAGCTGTTGCGAAAAGCCGTCTCTTCCGCCAGCGCGGGGCTTGCGGTAAACCAGCTTCTGGCATCGCCGTGCGGGAACAGTTCAGGCAGGCGCTCGTAGAATTCACTGTCCCAGGCCACAATCGCCGTGACCGGGGCGGTGAGCGTTTTCTCCAGGTTGCCGCTGGAGAGCGCCGGGCGCAGCTTCTCTTTTCCCTCCGCGCTTCGCACAAACACAATGCGCGCCGGGGAGCAGTTGGCGGAGGTTGGCCCCCATTTCATCAGGTCGTAGATTTCGCGCAGCGTCTCGTCGCTGACGGCAATATCCTGCCAGCCGTTATGGGTGCGGGCGCCGGTGAACAGCGTTTCCAGCGCGGTGGGATTAATGGCTTCGCTCATTACAGCTCCTTATAAAGCGTGTTCATGACTGTGCAGCAGGCTGGCCAGCCCGTTCAGCAGCAGGGTGTTAAAGGTGTCCGGCTCGGTGACGTTGCAGGCATGTCCGCCCTGGCGCATCACCGCGCTGTGGCTGTGCGGGATCGCTGCCTGCAGCTCAGACGAGCAGACAGAGGGCACCAGCATGTCGTCGGCGGAACAGATGATCTGTACCGGGCAGCGGATGCGTGCGGCGTGGCGGCTAAAGTCGGCCTTTTTCAGGGCGCTAAGCCGGTGCAGCAGGTTGGTTTTTCCCTGAAAGTGGGCCAGCGCCAGTGCCTCTTCGGCCTCGAGACGGGGGGCGCGAGCGGCCATCCAGTCTGCCGGGTAGAGAAACAGCGGCTGCGCCTCAACCCACGCCTGCGGGCCACCGTAATGCAGCAGGCGCTCGCGGATCTGAAAGCAGCGACTGGTGTGGGCGTTGAGGGTCAGCCAGCCGTTGACGCACACCAGCGCGGTGAGGGCGTCGGGCCTGTCGAGGGCCAGCTGCAGGCCGACCAGCGCCCCCAGCGCGTGGCCGACGATGCTGTAGCGCGCGATCCCGGCCTCAGACAGCGCCTGGGCCAGTTCGTCCGCCATCTGTGCCAGGCTGTAGCCTTCCGGCAGGGCGTCGGGGTTATTGCCCGTTCCGCGCTGGTCATAGCACACCACCTGATACTCCGGTTCCAGCGCGGCCAGCTGGGGCAGCCAGTAGCTGCCGCTGCCGCCGAGACCGGCTATAAGGACCACCACGGGCGCCCCCTCATACGGGGGCGGTGAGACGGAGAGTTTCATGGCTGCCTCACTTCGCGATGTGCGCAACGGTGGCGATTTCAACCAGCGCGTCCGGCTTCACCAGCCCGCACTGAATGCAGAACCGGGCCGGCTTATCGCCGGGGAAGAACTCCGCGTAGATTTCATTAATCGCGGCGTAGTTTTTCCAGTCGGTGATAAAGATGCTGTTGAAGGTCACATCCTCCATCGTGCCACCCGCCGTTTCGATCACGGTTTTGATCGTCTCCAGCACGTGGCGGGTTTGCGCCTTTGGGTCGTTGATAAACACCACGTTGTTGTCTTTATCAAACGGCAGCGTGCCGGAGACATACACCACGCCGTCGGCAAGGGTGCCGGGGACAAACGGGGCGATGGGCGTGCTGGTGCCCGGCGGGATGATTACGGATTTCGGCATCGTGTGTCTCCTCAGGCGATACGGGCGAGCGGGGGATTCAGGGCATCGCAAAACTCGGCGACGCTGCTGACCCAGCCAAAAAAGGTTTCGATATTGAACAGGGCCGCCTTCTGGGCAAATTCCGGCCCGGCCTGATGGGTCGCGTCTTCCAGCACCACGCCGAAATACTCGAGGAAAAAGCCGTCGCGCAGGGTCGACTCCACGCAGACGTTGGTGGCAATGCCGGTGAAGACCAGGTGGCGAATGCCCCGGCTGCGCAGCAGACTGTCGAGCGGCGTGTTGAAAAAGCCGCTGTAGCGCGGTTTCGGCAGGACGATATCACCCGCCTGCGGGACCAGCTCATCCACCAGCTGATAATCCCAGCCGCCCTTCGCCAGCAGTTTGCCCTGCAGCTCGGGCCGTTTACGCATGGTTTTCAGGGCGTTCGACTTGTGGAAGTTGGGCGAGCCGGGGCCGCCGGCCTCAACGTACTGGTCGTCCCAGCCGTTCTGGAACCAGATAATGAGCATCCCCGCGGCGCGCGCGGCGGCGACGGCGGTTTTAATGTTCTCAATCACCGGCCGGGTGGCGGAGACGTCGAACCCCGCCAGATCCAGATAACCGCCCTGGCTGGCGTAGGCGTTTTGCATATCCACCACGATCAGCGCGCTCTGCTGCGGCGCAAAGGTGATGGCTTCCGGACGTGCGTTAAGGGTTGTCATTACGCCACCTCCTTCGTGACGGCAGGGATGTGGGCTCGGCACTGCATCAGCGGCTGGATGCGCTCGCCGAAGGTTTCCACGCCGGTGAGGAAGTCATCGAAGGTCAGCAGGACGCCTTCCGCCCCGGGAACGGCCGCCACTTCATCGAGCATTCTGGCAACGCTGGCGTACGAGCCGACCAGGGTGCCCATGTTGATATTGACGGCGGAGGTCGGGTCGGCCATCTGACGAACGTTGGTGTCCGCGCCGGAGCGGGTATCCTTCTGGCTCTGCTCGGTGAGCCAGCTCAGGGCTTCCTCGTCGGCGCCGTCCTTATAGCGCTCCCATTTCGCGCGCGCCGCGTCGTCGGTTTCGTCGGCAATCACCATAAACAGCACGTAGGAGCCCACGTCGCGCCCGGTTTTGTCGGCGGCTTCTTTCATGCGCGCGGCGGTCGGGGCGAAGGCGGCAGGCGTGTTCACACCTTTACCGAAGCAGAAGTTAAAGTCGGCGTATTTCGCCGAGAATTCCATTCCCGCGTCGCTCTGCCCTGCGCAAATCACCTTCATCGGCACCGACGGCTGCGGGCTGACGCGGCAGTCGTTCATGGTGAAGAAGTCACCCTTGAAATCGCTTTTGCCGGTACCCCACAGATCGCGCAGGACCTGCACGTACTCGGTCAGGTAGTCGTAGCGACGCGAGAAGTAATCGTCCCCCGGCCAGAGCCCCATCTGCTCGTACTCCGGTTTTTGCCAGCCCGTGACCAGGTTGACGCCAAAGCGCCCGCCGGAGATGGAGTCGATGGTGGAGGCCATGCGCGCCACGATCGCCGGGGGCAGGGTGAGGGTGGCAGCGGTGGCGTAGATCTGGATCCGCGAGGTGACCGCGGCCAGCCCGGCCATCAGGGTGAAGGACTCCAGGTTGTGGTCCCAGAATTCGGTTTTGCCGCCGAAGCCGCGCAGCTTGATCATCGAAAGCGCAAAGTCGAAATGGTAGTGCTCCGCTTTCTGCACGATGGCTTTATTCAGCTCAAAGGTCGGCATGTATTGCGGTGCAGTGGTCGAGATAAGCCAGCCGTTGTTGCCGATGGGTACAAATACGCCAATTTTCATCACGAACCTCTCTTCATTACGTCGCAGGTGTAACGGTGTTTTTGCAAAGGCAGTGCCAGTTTTGAAAATGGCTTTGTTATTAATGTGTTAATCAGAAGTTGGTGGTTTGATTCGATTAAATGTGGACTAACTGGTCAAAAACATTGCACAGAAAACAGGCATTCATGCGCGATCGGAGTGCAGGATGTCGTGGCGAGACGGGGGTTTTGCTATGCTGAGGGCAACGCAGAATAAGGAGAGCGGGAATGACACAAGGCGCAGTGAAAACACCAGGTAAACGTTCGCAGGCGGTGAGCGCTAAGAAACAGGCGATCCTCAGCGCGGCGCTGGAGACCTTTTCGCAGTTTGGTATTCACGGCACGCGCCTGGAGCAGGTGGCGGAGCAGTCCGGGGTATCCAAAACCAATCTGCTCTACTACTACCCGTCGAAAGAGGCGCTCTATGTCGCGGTGATGCAGCAGATCCTCGATATCTGGCTGGCGCCGCTGAAAGCGTTCCGCGAAGAGCTGGCCCCGCTGGTGGCGATCAGGGAGTACATTCGCCTGAAGCTGGAGGTGTCACGCGATTACCCGCAGGCTTCACGGCTGTTTTGTCTTGAGATGCTGCAGGGGGCGCCGCTGTTGCAGGCGGAATTAACCGGAGATTTAAAACAGCTGGTGGACGATAAGTCGGCCATTATCGCCGGATGGGTGGCCAGCGGAAAACTGGCTCCGGTCGATCCGCATCATCTGATCTTTATGATTTGGGCCTCCACCCAGCATTACGCTGACTTTGCGGCCCAGGTCGAGGCGGTGACTGGAAAAACGCTCCAGGACGAAGCGTTTTTCCACAGCACCCTGGAAAACGTGCAGCGGATGATTATCGAAGGGATCCGCCTGCGTTAGTTCCCCGGTGGGAGAGGGCAGCTTAAGTCGCCCTCTTCGCACTGCATCAGCGAGGCCAGAAACGCTTCGCGCTCCACGGTTTTTTCCGCCAGGCACTGGTTAACAATCATTGGCTGGACGCTCCCGCCTTCCGTCCCCGAACCGATAAACGCACAGTCCGCGTCGCGCAGGGCAATCCACGCCTGCTGCGCTTTTTTCAGCAGATCGCGCTGGGGGGCAGCCGCACGCTTGATGGCGGCCTGATAGGTCTGGTTGAGCTTTTTATCGGCAGCCTGGTACTGCTGCGCGCTACAGGTATTCAGCTCAAGCTGGGTGGTCGCTTTGTCGCACTCGTCGGCCAGCGCGCTGGCGCTCAGCAGCAGCGCTGCGCCTGCGAGAAATACTCTTTTCATCATCCCCTCCGTGTAAAAAAGCCGGATGCGCTGCGCTTATCCGGCCTACGGTTGTTTTGTAGCCCCGGTAAGCGTAGCGTCACCGGGGAAAGTTTACACGATTAACCGATGGTCATCAGGCTGGCGTTACCGCCTGCCGCCGCGGTATTGACGCTGAGAGAGCGTTCTACATACAGGCGTTCCAGCAGCAGGTTGGTTTCCCCGCGCGCGAAGCCCTGCACCGAAACAATTGCCCCGCTGCGGGCTGCCACCTGCTCGCAGAGTTCGCGCAGCTGGTCGGAATCACCGTGATAAATCACCGCATCAAACGGCTGCGTCAGCAGCGCATCGGCTTTCGCGAAGTGAATGCGGGCCGAGACCGCTTTCGGCAGCTGTTTGGCGAGATCGCGATGTAGCGCATCGTCCGGCCACAGCACTTCACACCCGGTTGCCATCGCGGCAGCCAGCTGCACCAGCGCGTCCTGCTCGTTATCGGCCACGCACAGTACGCGCTCGCGCGGCATGAGCGTCCAGGTGTTGCGCTCGCCGGTCGGCCCCGGCAGCAGACGCTGCGTACCGGCCTGTGCCAGCTCGCCGTACTGCTGCGCAACGGCACGCAGTTCAGGACGTTTCTCCGCCCAGGCGATCAGGGCCTCCAGCGGCTGCGTCAGCACGGTTTTCAGCTGCGCATCCACCGGATACTCCGCATCCTGACGTGCCAGGGTGACGCCCAGCGCGTTCTCCGGACGGTTCGCCAGCAGACGATACAGGTAGAGCGGACCACCCGCTTTCGGGCCGGTGCCGGAGAGGCCTTCACCGCCGAACGGCTGCACGCCCACGACCGCGCCAACCATGTTGCGGTTAACGTACAGGTTGCCCACTTTGGCGCTGCCGGTTACCTGCGCGATGGTCTCGTCGATACGGGTATGTACGCCAAGCGTCAGGCCATACCCGGAGGCGTTGATCTGCTCAACCAGCTCGTTGAGGTTGTTACGGTTGTAGCGCACCACGTGCAGTACCGGACCGAAGACCTCTTTTTTCAGCTCGTCGAAGCTCGCCAGCTCGATAAGCGTAGGCGGCACAAAGGTGCCGGTCCGCCACTCGCGGGTATCTTCGCTGTTTTCACGCACCGCCTGGAACACCGGACGGCCTTTCGCGCGCATGGTCTGAATGTGGTTTTCGATGTTGGCTTTGGCTTCCGCGTCGATCACCGGCCCGATGTCGGTGGTGAGACGGCCCGGGTTGCCCATGCGGCATTCGGCCATCGCGCCGCGCAGCATCTTCAGCGTGTGGTCCGCCACGTCGTCCTGCAGGCACAGCACGCGCAGGGCGGAGCAGCGCTGACCTGCGCTGTCGAAGGCGGAGGCCAGCACGTCAACCACCACCTGCTCGGTGAGGGCGGAGGAGTCAACGATCATGGCGTTCATGCCGCCGGTTTCCGCGATGAGCGGAGTAGGACGCCCCTGCGCATCCAGACGAGTGGCAATGTTGCGCTGCAGCAGCGAGGCCACTTCGGTCGAACCGGTAAACATCACGCCGCGCACGCGGTTATCAGAGGTCAGTTTGGCGCCCACGGTTTCACCGCGGCCCGGCAGCAGCTGGACCACGCCCGCCGGCACGCCGGCTTCGAGAAGAATGTTGATGCCCTGCGCGGCAATCAGCGGAGTCTGCTCTGCCGGTTTTGCCAGCACGCTGTTGCCTGCGGCAAGCGCGGCGGCAATCTGGCCGGTGAAGATCGCCAGCGGGAAGTTCCACGGGCTGATACAGACGACCGGACCGAGCGGACGGTGGGTTTCGTTGTCGAAATCATCGCGCACCTGACCGGCGTAGTAGTGCAGGAAGTCGACCGCCTCGCGCACTTCGGCGATAGCGTTGCTGAAGGTTTTACCCGCTTCGCGCACCAGAATACCGATGAGCGACTGCATCTGATCTTCCATCAGCACCGCCGCGCGCTCCAGAATGGCGGCACGCTCCTGTGGCGGCGTGGCGAACCAGATAGGGGCGTTATTCACCGCGCTGTCCAGCGCCTGATCCACTTCCGCATCGGTGGCTTCACGCACGTAGCCGACGATATCTTTTGGCTCTGCCGGGTTGATAACAGGCTGCATGTCGCCGTCAGCAGCGGGCTGCTCCAGCATCGGTTTGGCCTGCCACTTCTGCAATGCGCTGTTGAGCAGGGCAGAGGAGAGGGATGCCAGACGGTGTTCGTTGGCGAGATCCAGGCCCGCCGAGTTAACGCGACCCTTGCCGTACAGCTCGCGCGGCAGGGCAATCTTCGGATGCGGCAGGCCAATCTGGCCTTCCTGCGCCGCCATCTTCTCTACGGCCTGCACCGGGTCGGCCACCAGCTCGTCCAGCGGCAGGGTGGTGTCAGCGATGCGGTTAACGAAGGAGGTGTTCGCGCCGTTTTCCAGCAGGCGACGCACCAGGTATGCGAGCAGGGTTTCGTGAGTACCCACCGGAGCATAGATACGGCACGGGCGGTTCAGCTTGCCGTCCGCCACTTTACCGGTCACCTGCTCATACAGCGGTTCACCCATGCCGTGCAGGCACTGGAATTCGTACTGGCCCGGGTAGTAGTTCTGCCCGGCCAGGCTGTAGATTGCCGCCAGGGTGTGGGCGTTGTGGGTGGCGAACTGCGGATAGATCAGGTTCGGCACGCCGAGCAGCTTTTTCGCGCAGGCGAGGTAAGAGACGTCGGTGTAGACCTTGCGGGTATAGACCGGATAGCCTTCCAGCCCTTCCATCTGGGCGCGTTTGATTTCGCTGTCCCAGTAGGCGCCTTTCACCAGACGGATCATCAGGCGACGGCGGCTGCGGCTGGCCAGGTCAATCAGGTAATCAATGACGAACGGGCAGCGCTTCTGGTAGGCCTGGATAACGAAACCGATGCCGTTCCAGCCCGCCAGCTCCGGCTCGAAGCACAGTTTTTCCAGCAGGTCGAGGGAGATCTCCAGACGGTCGGCCTCTTCGGCGTCGATGTTGATGCCGATGTCATACTGGCGCGCCAGCAGGGTCAGGGACTTCAGGCGCGGGTAGAGCTCTTCCATCACCCGGTCGTACTGCGCGCGGCTGTAGCGCGGGTGCAGGGCGGAGAGCTTAATCGAGATGCCCGGGCCTTCATAAATACCGCGACCGTTGGACGCTTTACCGATGGCGTGGATCGCCTGCTGGTAAGAGACCATATAGGCCTGCGCGTCGGCGGCGGTCAGCGCCGCTTCGCCGAGCATGTCGTACGAGTAGCGGAAACCTTTATCTTCCAGCTTGCGGGCGTTCGCCAGCGCTTCGGCAATGGTTTCCCCGGTGACGAACTGCTCGCCCATCAGACGCATCGCCATGTCCACACCTTTGCGGATCAGCGGCTCGCCGCTCTTGCCGATGATGCGGTTCAGGGAGCGTGACAGGTTGGCTTCGTTATGGGTCGAGACCAGCTTGCCGGTAAACAGCAGACCCCAGGTCGCGGCGTTGACGAACAGCGACGGGCTGCGGCCAATGTGCGAATGCCAGTTACCGTTGCTGATCTTGTCGCGGATCAGCGCGTCGCGGGTGGCTTTATCCGGAATACGCAGCAGCGCTTCTGCCAGGCACATCAGCGCCACGCCTTCCTGTGAGGAGAGGGAAAATTCCTGCAGCAGACCCTGAACCATCCCGGCGCGGCCGGTGGCGGTCTTCTGGTTACGCAGTTTGTCAGCCAGCTGGTACGCCAGGCTGTGCGCCTGGGCGGCAACGGCTTCCGGCAGGCGAGCCTGCTCCAGCAGCATCGGTACGGCGTCGGTTTCGGCGCGACGGTACGCGCCGGTGATGGCGGCACGGCTGACGGACTGCGGCAGGATCTGCTCGGCGAATTCGAGGAACGGCTGATGGCTCTCGTCGCCAGCGGCTGGTGCTTCCTCGCTTTCGTTCGCTGCACCGGCCAGCAGGGCAGGCAGCTCCGGCAGCCCCTCGTCGCTCTCGAGTCTTTCGAGATAGTTAAAAATCGCCTGCTTAATTAACCAGTGCGGCGTGCGGTCAATGCGGGTTGCTGCGGTCTTAATCCGTTCGCGGGTTGCGTCATCCAGCTTAACCCCCATGGTGGTCATACCCATGCCAAAGCTCCTGTTGTGCTTTCATCGTGTTTGGTCGTTAGCGTGAAATATCCACCATGTTGCAACTTTGTGCAACCGTGTTAAATGTGACCTGGTTTGCAACCCCGGAAATGAATGAATTGTTAACGGATGGTTAGCTGAAAAAACGTGCTGCCTTTGTCCCGGGAAGCCTGTTTTTATGCGGGAGTTAACACTTTTAAAAGGTGCAACCCGTAAAAGCGTGAGCGAGTGCAACCTATAGGAAACTCGTATCAAGCCGGGGATGAAATTGATGTAAATGCAGTGTTAAATCGTTTGTCAGCGGAGGGCGCATACGGCAGGATAGCGCGCCTCACCGAAACACAAGATACCGTCACCACGTTCCGGTGATCATATAACAAGGCAACCCGGACGGTTGTCGCTCGACACTTTTGGAGAATTTGAATGGCTATTAGCACACCGATGCTGGTGACATTTCTCGTTTATATATTTGGCATGATCCTGATAGGGTTTTTGGCGTGGCGTTCAACGAAAAACTTTGACGACTACATTCTGGGCGGACGCAGTTTAGGCCCAATGGTGACCGCACTCTCTGCGGGCGCTTCCGACATGAGCGGCTGGCTGCTGATGGGGCTTCCGGGCGCGATTTTCATTTCCGGTATCTCGGAAAGCTGGATTGCCATCGGTCTGACCGTCGGCGCGTGGATCAACTGGAAGCTGGTGGCAGGCCGTCTGCGCGTGCACACCGAGGCCAACAACAACGCCCTGACGCTGCCGGACTATTTCACCGGACGCTTTGAAGATAACAGCCGCGTGCTGCGTATTATCTCGGCGGTGGTGATCCTGGTGTTCTTCACCATCTACTGTGCCTCCGGCATCGTGGCCGGTGCGCGCCTGTTCGAAAGCACCTTCGGCATGAGCTACGAAACCGCCCTGTGGGCCGGTGCGGCGGCGACCATCCTCTATACCTTCGTGGGCGGCTTCCTGGCCGTCAGCTGGACCGACACCGTGCAGGCGAGCCTGATGATCTTCGCGCTGATCCTGACCCCGGTGATTGTGATTTTCACCGTTGGCGGCTTTGGCGATTCGCTGGAAGTGATCAAGCAGAAGAGCATCGAAAACGTCGACATGCTGAAAGGGCTGAACTTTGTCGCCATCGTCTCCCTGATGGGCTGGGGTCTGGGCTACTTCGGTCAGCCGCACATCCTGGCGCGCTTTATGGCGGCGGATTCTCACCACACCATCGTTCATGCGCGCCGCATCAGTATGACGTGGATGATTCTGTGTCTGGCGGGCGCGTGTGCGGTCGGCTTCTTCGGTATTGCCTACTTCAGCAATAACCCGGCGCAGGCGGGCGCGGTAAACCAGAACGCCGAGCGCGTGTTTATCGAGCTGGCGCAGATTCTGTTTAACCCGTGGATTGCCGGTATTCTGCTCTCCGCGATCCTGGCGGCGGTGATGTCCACCCTGAGCTGCCAGCTGCTGGTCTGCTCCAGTGCGATCACCGAAGACCTCTACAAAGCCTTCCTGCGTAAAAACGCGAGCCAGAAAGAGCTGGTGTGGGTAGGGCGCTTT
Organism: Enterobacter sp. PL_is514; assembly: GCF_055816715.1. Lineage (NCBI taxonomy): Bacteria > Pseudomonadati > Pseudomonadota > Gammaproteobacteria > Enterobacterales > Enterobacteriaceae > Enterobacter > Enterobacter sp. PL_is514. The sequence continues at coordinate 577,895 of NZ_JBVPGN010000036.1, forward strand.
ATGGTGCTGGTGGTGGCGCTGATTGCCATCGCGCTGGCGGCCAACCCGGAAAACCGCGTGCTGGGTCTCGTGAGCTACGCGTGGGCGGGCTTTGGTGCGGCGTTTGGTCCGGTCGTGCTGTTCTCCGTCATGTGGTCACGTATGACCCGTAACGGCGCGCTGGCGGGAATGATTATCGGTGCGCTGACCGTTATCGTCTGGAAACAGTTCGCATGGCTGGGCCTGTACGAAATCATCCCTGGCTTCATCTTCGGCAGCATCGGTATCGTGGTCTTCAGCCTGCTGGGTAAAGCACCGTCTGCCTCCATGCAGAAACGCTTTGCGGAAGCCGACGCGCACTACCACTCCGCACCGCCGTCTAAGCTGCAGCCGGAATAATTTTCTAACGCAGTACCGTAGGCCGGGTAAGCGCAAGCGCACCCGGCTTTTTTCTTGCCAAAATCCGTCTTTTCCTGTGATATCCATGTGCTTATAACAATGAGGATAGCGAAGCATGACAATCAAAACAGGGTTAATGGCGGCGGCATTATTGATGCTGGCGGGCTGCAACGCGCCATCGCAACATGCGGCGGTAGAAACCTGCAAAGCGGATAACCAGATGCAGCAAACCACGCTCTATTTCGGCTTAAACCGTCCTGCCGGGGCGCAGATCACCAGCAACGAATGGCAGCAGTTTGTTGACCAGGACGTGACGCCGCGTTTCCGCGATGGCTTAACGGTGTTTGATGCCCGCGGGCAGTGGCTGGGGAACGACGGGAAAGTGGCGCGTGAACCGAGCAAGGCGTTGATGCTGATCCACGGTAAAGATGCGCAGAGCGAGAAGAACATCGAAGCGTTGCGCGGGATTTATAAATCACGCTTCGCGCAGGAGTCGGTGATGCGTGTCGATCAGCCGGTGTGCGTGCAGTTTTAATGAAAACGGCGGGATAACCCGCCGTTGTTGTTTTGTAGGCCAGGTAAGCGCAGCGCCACCCGGCACAAAACTTACAGCACCAACCCCGCAAAGCTCGCCGACAGCAGGCTCACCAGGGTCGCACCGTACACCAGACGCAGACCAAACCGCGACACCACGTTACCCTGCTGCTCGTTCAGGCCCTTAATCGCCCCGGCCACGATACCGATGGAGGCGAAGTTCGCGAACGACACCAGGAATACGGATAAAATGCCCAGCCCGCGCGGGGACATCTGGTGCGCTATTTTTTGCAGCTCAATCATCGCCACAAATTCATTCGCCACCAGCTTGGTTGCCATAATGCTGCCCGCGTTTAAGGCATCGCTCAGAGGAATCCCTACCAGCCATGCCAGGGGATAAAATACATAGCCGAGGATCTGCTGGAAGCTCATGCCAAATACGCTGGAGAAGAGGGCGTTAACGGCACTAATAAGCGCGATAAAACCAATCAGCATCGCCAGAATAATCATCGCCACTTTAAAACCGGCCAGAATATACTCGCCAAGCATCTCGAAGAAGCTCTGCGATTCATGCAGTTTTTCCAGTTTGATATCCGGCTCCGCTTCCGGGCGCGTCGGGTTGATGACCGTGAGAATAATAAAGGTGCTGAACATGTTCAGAATCAGCGCCGCGACGACAAATTTAGCGTCGAGCATGGTCATATACGCCCCGACAATCGACAGGGAGACCGTCGACATCGCCGTGGCTGCCATGGTGAAGAGTCGACGAGAGGAGAGATCGCCCAGCACGCCTTTGTAGGCAATGAAGTTTTCCGACTGGCCGAGGATCAGCGAACTCACCGCGTTAAAGGATTCCAGCTTGCCCATACCGTTCAGTTTTGACAGCAGCGTACCGATTACCCGAATAAAAATCGGCAGGATCCGCCAGTGCTGAAGAATACCAATCAGCGCGGAAATGAAAATAATCGGGCAAAGTACGCCGAGGAAAATGAACGCCAGCCCTTTTTCTCCCATGCCGCCAAAGACGAAATTGGTGCCTTCACCGGCAAATTTGAGCAGCGACTCAAAAAATCCTGAGACGTATTTAATCAGGAATAACCCGCTTTCGGCGTGAAGGAAAAAGAACGCCAGGGCAATTTCTATGACAATCAGCTGTAAAACAAAACGAATGCGAATTTTTCGGCGGTCGAAACTCACCAGCCAGGCAAGCGCGAGAATAATGACCAGCGCCAGCAGGAAATGGACAATTTTAAACATAATTTAATTTCACCAGGTGTTTGAGGCGGTTATTTAGCCACAGCCCTGAATCAGCGTAAATGGGCATTTTCGTTATAACTTATAAACTTAACGATAACGCCTGAAACTATTATCAGGCTGGGCGTTTACAACTCGTTATCAAAACACCGCACATTTCGCTTGTGTTTCTTTCTGCCGTAATGATAATCACTATCACAAGAATTTACCTTTCTTTGCATCAGTTGACCGCGATAAACATTTAAGGTGTCGGCATGTTTGTTCCATTTCTCATTATGTTACGTGAAGGGCTCGAAGCCGCCCTTATCGTGAGCCTCATCGCCAGTTATCTGAAGCGAACCCAGCGCGGGCGCTGGATTGGCGTCATGTGGGTCGGGGTCTTCCTTGCCGCGGCGCTCTGTCTGGGCCTGGGGATCCTCATCAACGAAACCACCGGCGAGTTTCCGCAGAAAGAGCAGGAGTTGTTTGAGGGTATCGTCGCCGTGATTGCGGTGGTGATCCTCACCTGGATGGTGTTCTGGATGCGTAAGGTCTCCCGTAACGTGAAGGTGCAGCTGGAGCAGGCGGTGGATAACGCGCTGCAAAAGGGCAATAACCACGGCTGGGCGCTCATTATGATGGTCTTTTTCGCCGTCGCGCGCGAAGGGCTGGAGTCTGTTTTCTTCCTGCTGGCGGCGTTTCAGCAGGATGTGGGGATCTGGCCGCCGCTGGGGGCCATGCTGGGTCTCGCCACGGCCGTGGTGCTCGGTTTCCTGCTGTACTGGGGCGGTATCCGCCTGAACCTGGGCGCCTTCTTCAAGTGGACCAGCCTGTTTATTCTGCTGGTGGCCGCGGGTCTGGCGGCAGGGGCGATTCGCGCCTTCCATGAAGCGGGCCTGTGGAACCACTTCCAGGACGTGGCGTTCGACCTCAGCAACGTCCTCTCCACGCACTCTCTGACCGGCACCCTGCTCGAAGGTATCTTCGGCTATCAGGAAACGCCGAGCGTCAGCGAAGTGGCGATGTACTTTATTTATCTGGTTCCGGCGCTGGTGCTGTTCGCTATGCCGCCGCGTACCGGCACGCAGGCGTCGCGCGTTGCGCCGTAATAGTTGATTTAGTTACAACATACTTTTAAAGGGAAGAGTTATGGCAATTCAGTTCCGTCGTAGTGCGTTATGCGCAGGCATTGCCGCGCTGTTCGCTTCTGCATTCTCCGCCTGGGGCGCGGATGTTCCACAGGTAAAGGTCACCGTCAACGATAAGCAGTGCGAGCCGATGACCCTCACGGTGAACAGCGGTAAAACCCAGTTCATTATTCAGAACCACAGCCAGAAGGCGCTGGAGTGGGAGATCCTGAAAGGGGTTCTGGTGGTGGAAGAGCGTGAAAATATCGCCCCTGGCTTCAGCCAGAAGATGACCGCCAACCTGCAGCCGGGCGAGTATGAAATGACCTGCGGTCTGCTGACCAACCCTAAAGGGAAGCTTATCGTCAAAGGTGAAGCGACGGCCGATGCGGCGAAAGGCGCTGCGGTGCTGAGCCTGGGCGATGCGATTACCGCGTATAAAGCCTACGTCACCAAAGAGACGGCGGACCTGGCGACGGCAACCAAAGCCTTTACCGATGCGGTGAAGGCCGGGGATATCGAAAAAGCGAAATCCCTCTATGCGCCAACCCGTCAGCACTACGAGCGCATCGAGCCGATTGCCGAGCTCTTCTCTGACCTGGATGGCAGCATTGACGCCCGCGAAGATGATTTCGAGCAGAAAGCCGCCGATCCGAAATTCACCGGTTTCCACCGTCTGGAGAAAGCCCTGTTCGGCGATAATTCTGCCAAAGGGATGGAGAAGTATGCCGACCAGCTGAACAGCGACGTGCTGGAGCTGCAAAAGCGCATCAGCGAGCTGGCCTTCCCGCCGTCAAAAGTGGTGGGCGGCGCGGCCGGGCTGATTGAAGAAGTGGCCGCCAGCAAAATCAGCGGCGAAGAAGATCGCTACAGCCATACCGATCTGTGGGACTTCCAGGCCAACGTCGACGGCGCGCAGAAAATTGTTAACCTGCTGCGCCCTCAGCTGCAGAAAGAGAACGGCGAGCTGCTGGCCAAAGTGGATGCCAACTTCAAAAAGGTCGACACCATTCTGGCGAAGTACCGCACCAAAGACGGGTTTGAGACCTACGACAAGCTGACCGATGCCGACCGCAACGCGCTGAAAGGTCCGATCACCGCCCTGGCGGAAGATCTGTCTCTGCTGCGTGGCGTACTGGGTCTGGACTAAGCACGATGAATAAGCATAGCGAGAACGACGTGGTTGAGCCTTCACGTCGTCGGTTGTTAAAGGGAGTAGGGGCGCTGGGGGGCGCGCTTGCTCTGGCCGGTGGTTGTCCGGTGGCGCATGCGGCGAAACCGCAAAGCGCACCCGGCACGCTGTCACCCAATGCCCGCATGGAGACGCAGCCGTTTTATGGCGAGCATCAGTCGGGTATCCTGACGCCGCAGCAGGCGTCTATGATGCTGGTGGCCTTTGATTCGCTGGCCAGCGATAAAGCCGATCTGGAACGCCTGTTCCGCCTGCTGACGACGCGCATCGCGTTTCTTACCGCCGGTGGACCGGCGCCCGATACGCCGAACCCGCGTCTGCCGCCAATGGACTCCGGCATTCTGGGGCCGTTTATCGCCCCGGATAACCTGACCATTACCGTTTCGCTCGGTGAATCGCTGTTTGACGCGCGCTATGGGCTGGCAAAACAGAAGCCGAAGGCGCTGCAAAAAATGACGCGCTTCCCGAATGACTCCCTGGATGCGGCGCTGTGTCATGGCGACCTGCTCCTGCAGATCTGCGCCAATACCCAGGACACGGTGATCCACGCCCTGCGCGACATCATCAAGCACACGCCGGATCTGCTGAGCGTGCGCTGGAAGCGGGAAGGGTTTATCTCGGACCACGCCGCCCGCAGCAAAGGAAAAGAGACACCGGTGAACCTGCTGGGCTTTAAGGACGGTACGGCCAACCCGGACAGCCACGACGGTGCGCTCATGAAGGAGGTGGTGTGGGTCACTGCCGATCAGGGCGAACCGGCATGGGCGGTGGGCGGCAGCTATCAGGCGGTGCGGATTATTCAGTTCCACGTGGAGTTCTGGGACCGCACGCCGCTGAAAGAGCAGCAGACGATCTTTGGTCGGGATAAGCAAAGCGGGGCACCGCTCGGTATGAAGAACGAGCATGATGTGCCTGACTACGCCCGCGATCCCAATGGCGATGTAATTGCGCTCGACAGCCATATTCGCCTTGCCAATCCGCGAACCAAAGAGACGCAGTCGAGCCTGATGATGCGTCGGGGCTACAGCTACTCGCTCGGCGTGACCAACTCCGGTCAGCTTGATATGGGGCTACTGTTCGTCTGCTATCAGCACGATCTGGAAAAGGGCTTTCTCACCGTGCAGAAGCGGCTCAACGGTGAAGCGCTGGAAGAGTACATTAAACCTATCGGCGGCGGCTATTTCTTTGCCCTGCCAGGGGCGCGCGACAGTAACGCGTACCTCGCTCAAGGGCTGATCGAAGCCTGATAATCGTCCCTGCGATAGTTCGCGGGGACATTATTTTTTCATATGACTATCTTGTTGTTATATTTCTGTAATATTTCTATATAAGACTGAATCCACTGCAGGTGCAGTCTTAAAAGTTGCATTCAGGTAAAATAAATGTTGCATTTGTGATAACTCCTGATGTACTTAAGATAAGACAGCGGTAGTTCCCGGCAGTGATGCTGAATCACTATGGAGATCGCGAATGGTTGCGTCCTGTACTGGACAAGGTAAACATAACAACCGCAGCACCCGGCGCGGAGGCTCAGACTCCGGCAGCGATTTCCTCACCACTAAATTCTCCCCCCTTCCTCAAGAATCTGATTCGACCGACGTGCAGAACGGTGCGCGTAGCTGTTCCGTATCGTCATCCGATAAAGCAAGCAATGGCTTACAAGGAAGCCAACCCTCTGATGTTCGTGCGCATAATCGTGCCGAAGCTGGCGCGTGTGATGAATACCAACAACTCAAGGTGCTATCCATGGGAAGACAAAAAGCAGTGATCAAAGCTCGTCGCGAAGCAAAACGTGTGCTGAGACGGGATTCACGTAGCCATAAACAGCGTGAAGAAGAATCGGTCACCTCGCTTGTGCAGATGAGTGGCGTAGAAGCAATTGGCATGGCCCGAGACAGCCGTGATAATTCTCCAATTGTGGCGCGCAATGAGGCTCAGGCGCACTACCTGAATGCTATCGAGAGTAAACAGCTCATCTTTGCAACCGGTGAAGCCGGATGCGGGAAAACCTGGATTAGTGCAGCCAAAGCGGCGGAAGCGCTGATCCATAAGGACGTGGAAAGAATCATTGTTACCCGTCCGGTACTGCAGGCTGATGAAGATCTCGGCTTCTTGCCCGGAGATATTTCGGAGAAGTTTGCCCCGTACTTCAGGCCCGTCTATGACGTGCTGGTGAAGCGGCTGGGTGCATCCTTCATGCAGTACTGCCTGCGACCAGAGATTGGCAAGGTGGAAATCGCGCCGTTCGCCTATATGCGCGGACGTACATTTGAAAATGCGGTCGTCATTCTTGACGAGGCTCAGAACGTGACCGCTGCGCAAATGAAGATGTTCTTAACGCGCCTCGGGGAGAACGTGACGGTTATCGTTAACGGCGATATTACCCAGTGTGACCTGCCATCCGGCGTGAAATCCGGGCTGAGCGACGCCATGTCACGTTTTGAGGAAGATGAGATGATTGGGGTGGTACGCTTCACCAAAGAGGACTGCGTGCGTTCGGCGCTCTGCCAGCGCACGCTGCAAGCGTATTATTGAGTTTGCTGTTGTGTTCAAGGCCCGGGAAACCGGGCTTTGTTTTTTGTGCGGGCATGATGTCGGGTGGCGCTGCGCTTACCCGACCTACAATACCCGTAGGCCTGGTAAGCGCAGCGCCACCAGGCATAAAGAGCGCAGGGAGTCTCAAGGTTCGAATCCCCAGGTGCGAGCCAAAAGAAAAAAGCCCGTACTTTCGTACGAGCTCTCATCTTAAATATGGCGGTGAGGGGGGGATTCGAACCCCCGATACGTTGCCGTATACACACTTTCCAGGCGTGCTCCTTCAGCCACTCGGACACCTCACCATATTGTTTTGCTGCCTGACCGCTTGGGGGGCAACGGGGCGCTACTATAGGGAGTTGCGCTAAAACGGTCAAGCAGATTTTCTGTATTCGTGTGCGTTCGGTTAAGCCTTAATCAGCTCTTGTCGCAGCACGGGTTATTAACGCTGAGAATCGAGCACTTCGCTGTTTTTAACCACTTCCTGTGCTTTGCCGTAGCTTTCGATCAGCAGCTGGTAAGCCGGGAAGATGTGGGTGTATACCTCAGCCCACTCCGCCGCGTCCTCACGGTTCCAGGTTCGCTGGATCTCAGAGGCCACCGCCGCCGTATCCATCGGAACCACACCGGCCTGCACCACGCGCGCCAGGGTGATCTCCTGCGCCATCTTGCTGTAGGTGCCGGAGGCATCAATCACCGCAAATACTTTGTACCCGTCCGCCACCGCGCTAATTGACGGGAAGGCCATGCAGACGCTGGTGATAGTGCCCGCAATAATCAACGTTTTGCGCCCGGTGGCTTTTACCGCAGCCACGAACTCCGGGTTATCCCAGGCGTTGATTTCACCTTTACGGGCAACATATTGCGCATGCGGCGCGTTGGCGTGGATCTCCGAGATAAGCGGTCCGTTCGGTCCCTGTGGAACGGACGCGGTGGTGATCACCGGGATCTTCGCCAGGGTCGCGATCTTCGCTAACGCTGCCGCACGAGCGCGCAACTCTGGCATTGGCATATCTCCGACGGTCTGGAACAGACCGCTCTGGTGATCGATAAGCAACATCACCGCATCGTTCACATCAATAACCGGACGGGAGCCATTAAAATTAGCAGGTGTAGACATCTTCTTCTCCTTTATTACGTTCAGATCTGGCCGAAGCGGCCGGAGTTGAAATCACGAATGGCTTCGTTGATTTCGCTTTTACTGTTCATCACAAACGGGCCATAGCCCACGATGGGTTCATTCAGCGGCTCGCCGGCCATCAGCAGCACTTTTGCATCGCTGCTTGCCTCAAGGTGCAGTTTGTCGCCTTCCTGACTCAGTACGACCAGCTGGGCTTCACCTGCCTGAGTGGTACCGTTCATCGTGATGTTGCCCTCAAGCACCACCAGCGCGGTGCTCCAGCCTTCGGGCTGATTGAGCGTCAGATGGCTTCCCTGGTTCAGCGCGATGTCCCAGACGTTGAGCGGTGAGAAGGTGTGCGCCGGGCCGGTAACCGTGTCGTAGCGACCGGCAATAACCCGCAGCGTTCCACCGTTGTCAGGCAGCGTCACCACCGGGATGTCGGCTTTCGTGATGCTCTGGTAGCCCGGTGCGGCCATCTTGTCTTTCGCAGGGAGGTTGACCCAAAGCTGCATCATTTTCAGTTCTCCGCCTTTCTGCGAGAACGCGCTTGAGTGGAACTCCTCGTGCAAAATACCTGCGCCTGCGGTCATCCACTGCACGTCGCCGGGGCCAATCACGCCGCCTTTGCCCGTGGAGTCGCGATGCTCCACTTCACCGGAATAGACGATAGTGACCGTTTCAAAACCCCGGTGAGGATGCTGGCCTACGCCGCGTTTCGCACCATCTGCCGGAAAGGTGTACGGGCCTGCGTAGTCCAGCAGCAGGAACGGACTCAGCGGCTCGCCGTGGGTTTGATAAGAGAACATTGAACGGACCGGGAAACCATCGCCAACCCAGTGCTGACGAGGAGCGGTATAAACGCCTGTTACGTTTTTCATGATTAACTCCTGATGTTCTGTTGATGTAATTAGCTTATATTCAGGGTTAATATCCCGGTAGATAGTGAAAATGGCATTCACTGTTCCGAAAATAGAACAATGAGGACTTATGCAGGATCTCAATGACTTCGTCTGGTTTGTGAAGGTGGTGGACTACGGGGGGTTTGCGGCGGCGGGAAGGGCGCTTGACCAACCCAAGTCCAAACTGAGCCGCAGGATCGCGCAGCTGGAGGAGCGGCTTGGCGTACGGTTGATACAGCGCACGACGCGGCAGTTTACGGTGACGGAAGTGGGGCACACTTTCTATCAGCACTGTAAGGCAATGCTGATAGAAGCAGAAGCGGCAGAGGAGGCCGTTGCTGCGCTGCAGGCTGAGCCGCGCGGCGTCGTCAGGATCACCTGTCCCGTCACGTTACTGCACGTCCACGTGGGGCCGATGCTGGCGCGGTTTATGGCGCGCTACCCCGGGATTAATCTCCAGCTTGAGGCCACCAATCGTCGGGTCGATCTTGTTGGCGAAGGTATTGATGTCGCTATCCGCGTGCGTCCGCGTCCGTTTGATGACAGCGATCTGGTCTTAAGGGTACTGGCTGACAGGGGGCATTGCCTGGTGGCAAGTCCGCAGTTGATTGAACGTATGGGTAAACCGCGAATGCCTTCCGAGCTCAGTGAATGGCCTGGTTTAAGTATGGGGGCCGGTAAACAGGTGCATAAATGGGAGCTCAGTGGTCCAGAGGGGGCGAAAGCGGAGATCCACTACGCACCGCGCTTTATTACCACCGACATGCTGGCACTGCGGGAAGCGGCGATGGCGGGCGTGGGCGTTGTACAGTTGCCGATATTAATGGTGAAGGATCAGCTTGCGTCAGGGGAACTGGTACGGGTGCTGGACGCGTGGGAACCCCGACGGGAAGTGATTCACGCGGTTTATCCTTCGCGGCGCGGCATGTTGCCGTCGGTCAGGACGCTGGTGGATTTTCTGACTGAAGAGTATGCGAAGATGGTGGAAGAGTAGCTTTTCGTAGGTCGGGTAAGCGCAGCGCCACCCGACATAAAGAGCGCAGGGAGTTTCAAGGTTCGAATCCCCCCTTTCGGAGAATATAAAAGAAAAAAGCCCGTACTTTCGTACGAGCTCTCATCTCGAATATGGCGGTGAGGGGGGGATTGACTCGCTTCGCTCGCCCTGCGGGCAGCCTGTTCGCGACGCTCACAGTCTGTCCAACTGGCTGTCGCCAGTTGTCGAACCCCGGTCGGGGATTCTCATCCCCCCTGCATGCGTGCAATATGCGAAAAAAAAGCCCGCATTTTCATGCGAGCTCTTCTTTAAATATGGCGGTGAGGGGGGGATTCGAACCCCCGATACGTTGCCGTATACACACTTTCCAGGCGTGCTCCTTCAGCCACTCGGACACCTCACCATATTGTCATCCCGTTGTTGCCGGGACGGGCGCTAATGTAAGGAAAAGCCGAACGGCCGTCAACCCACTTTTTCAGTAATTTAGCGCGTTTAGACAAACTTCAGGCAACATGATTCTTAAATGTGCTGAAAGCGTCTTTTTTATCAGCAACGCGGTTTCCTGATAAATTTGTTATGCTGGCAATCCATTTGAAAATGAAAACAAAACAGCGCAATAAAAGGCAGGAATAACTATGGATATTCTCTTCTATCACCCTACATTTGATACCGCTTACTGGATTGACGCACTTTCGGCGGCGCTGCCCGGCGCACGCGTTCGCGAGTGGAAGCGTGGCGATAATGAACATGCCGACTATGCGCTGGTCTGGCACCCGCCGGTTGAGATGCTGCAGGGCCGCAAGCTGAAGGCCGTTTTTGCCCTGGGAGCTGGGGTGGATTCCATTCTGAGCAAACTGAAGGCACACCCTGAAATGCTGCCGGAAGAGATCCCTCTGTTCCGCCTCGAAGATACCGGAATGGGCCAGCAAATGCAGGAATATGCCGTCAGCCAGGTACTGCACTGGTTCCGCCGCTTTGATGACTATCAGGCCTTTAAACAGCAGGCCCACTGGGAGCCGCTGCCTGAGTACCGTCGCGAAGACTTTACGATCGGCATCCTCGGTGCGGGCGTGCTGGGCTCAAAAGTGGCAGAAGCACTCGCTCCGTGGGGCTTCCCGCTGCGCTGCTGGAGCCGCAGCCGTAAGGACTATCCGGGCGTCGAGAGTTTTGCCGGAACGGATGAGCTTCCGGCCTTTCTGAACGGCACGCGCGTGCTGATCAACCTGCTGCCAAACACGGCGGAAACGGTAGGGATCATCAATGAAACCTTGCTCAATCAGCTCGTCGATCAGAGCTACCTGATGAACCTGGCGCGCGGGGTGCATCTGGTCGAGTCCGATCTGCTGAAGGTCCTGGACAGCGGAAAGCTAAAAGGCGCCATGCTGGATGTCTATAGCCGTGAACCGCTGCCCGCGGAAAGCCCGCTGTGGAAGCACCCGCGCGTCGCGATGACCCCGCACGTGGCTGCCGTGACGCGTCCGGCAGAAGCGGTGGCCTATATATCCCATACCATCAGCGAAATGGAAAAGGGTCATGCGGTCACCGGGCAGGTCGACAGACAGCGCGGCTACTGAGAGAAACCCGGCGTTCGCCGGGTTTTTGCTAATATTCGCCGCTGATAACTGCTATCCTTTGGAAAAACCGCAGAGGAGAAAGAGATGTATCCCGTTGACCTGCATATGCACACCGTCGCCAGCACCCACGCGTACAGCAACCTCCATGATTATATCGCTCAGGCGAAGCTTAAAGGTATTAAGCTGTTCGCGATCACCGATCATGGTCCGGACATGGCGGATGCGCCGCACTACTGGCATTTTGTGAATATGCGGATCTGGCCACGTCTGGTGGACGGCATTGGGATACTGCGCGGCATTGAGGCGAATATCAAAAATATCGACGGTGAGATCGACTGCACCGGCCCGATGCTGACGTCTCTGGACCTTATCCTCGCCGGTTTTCATGAGCCGGTTTTCCCGCCTCAGGATAAAGAGACCAACACCGCGGCGATGATTGCCACTATCGCCAGCGGCAATGTGCACATTATCAGCCACCCCGGTAATCCTAAACGAATTTCTACACATTAAAATAACTCGTTGTTTTTAAAGGGAAATGTGTAGATGAAGCGGAAATTGTACTCGTATCAGCGTTGGTCTAGTGCGGTTCAGTCAGACGGTACTACAAAAGCTCGACAAACTTTCGCAGCAGAAGAGTACGCAAAACGTAATGATCTGGAAGTAGTTGAAATCGTCGATGCGGGAATTTCAGGGTTCAAATCGGATAACTCAAAGTCTGGAGCACTATCTAAGTTTTTAGCAGCAGTTGATGAAGGGCTAATACCTAACAATGCCTATCTATTCGTAGAGTCACTAGATCGTATTACCCGTGATGAAATCGATATCGCCTTAGAACTATTCATGGGTATCTTGCGACGTGGCATTACTATAGTCACTGGCATGGATAACAAAGTATATACAAGTGCTGGTATTAAAGATAATCCGATAGATTTACTTACTAGTATTCTATTGTTTACGCGAGCACATGAAGAGAGTAAGACAAAACAGAATCGTACTAATGGTAATGCGTTAGCTATGATTCGTCGTTTTCAATCAGGACTACCTACTACCATTAAGGCGGTTGGATCACATCCTTGGTGGATTGATTGTAGTACAGGCAAGTTCGAAGCAGTCCGTAGACACCCTACATTATGGCAACCCGCACAAGATGCTATCAATATGTTTATGGATGGTATGAGTGTGTTTAAGGTAGTGCAATACCTTAATGAAAAGTACCCACATGCATATAAAGGTAAGGCATGGAAAACTGCAAATATTCGTAAACTACGATTCAATAAGGCAGTGTATGGGTTACGTGAAATTACTGTAGATGGTAAAAATTATGAATTACCTAACTACTTTCCTGCATTAATAACCGAAGGTCAATTTGAACGGCTTAAACAGATACGTGAAACTACAAAGTATATTGGTAAGGTTGGTGAAGGTAAGATAGTTACTGATGAAAAAGGTAACAGTAAAGTAATTGCCGAAAGGAATAATATCAACTTACTGGCTGGTATGAAGTTGTTCCGGTGTGGTCATTGTGGCGGTACTATGATGGCAATGCGTCACGGTGATACTATTCGTTATCTTTGTGAGAAGGGTAGAGGACACCAGAACGATTGTAAAACATGGTCACTACCAGGAATATTAGTAGAGCATACATTGATGCTTGTTACTACTATTGCCTATATCAACATACAGCGTAAAGGCGGTGTTGAAAAAGAGGACTACACAGCACAGATCAGTAGTACCGAAAAACTTATTGAAGATATAAGTAAGAAAATCAGTAATGGTACTAGCTTAGTACTTGCTGGTTTAGGTGATGTTGATGAAGTAATAGAACAGCTTCAGGAGTTGAAAGACTCAAGATCTAATCTGGTGTTAGAACTAGAAGTATTGCAGCGTAAGCAACTGTTAGCAGAGGATCATACGTTTGAAGGGCTAATGATGGACTTCTTCACGTATGCACAGTATGGGGTACTCCAAGATCCAGTACATGAGTACCGCAGTAAGCTACGTGACATTGTTTATAGCTCTATCGGTGATGTTCGTGCATGGAAAGTAGATCGCCGTCTGATGATTAGTTTTCAGATCAAAGGAAGTAGTGAGTATTATAACTTCTCAGCAGGTAACACACCTTATGAATGGGGGTGTTATGTAGGTGCTCTACCTTTCTCACAACAAGAACTTGAAGTAACTGGTGGTGAAGTACCAGAGGAAGTACTAGAACGCGTTAGAGAGCGATACGCTGAGTTACACGCCGCCAATATGATGATGTTACATCAGGCAAAAGAACTTCTATCACACGTGGACTATCCTGAACTTGATAGTAGAATGTTCTGGCCTCGCAAATAGTTAACAAGCCCCTCTTGGGGCTTTTTTGTACCTATTTTTCACTCTCAGAACTAAAATATACTTATGGTTACTAATGAACAGATACTTCGTAAGTAACAATACTAAGCCCGAGAGTATCGGGATTTATTGTATATGTACTTTGGCAATACTTTTGAGGAATATACTTATCAATACCATTCTGTTCAAATACTATTGAGATTTATAGTTCTTAGCAGTTTTCAATTAAAAAAATTTTAAGTATTTGGAAGTCGCATGAATAAAGGCCTTGAGGGTGAGCTGAGGGTGAAAGGCCTATTCCAATCCAAAAATAATGCTTGCCGAAATAAAAATGTCTGGAATAATAGATTTCATCAAGCGGTGGTTTGATGATTTATAAGTTGTAATCGGGTCGCCTCCTACCTTCTTAGGCTAGGCCTGCCACATGAAAATGAATAAAACAATACAAGTACCTTAATCTAGATTGATACACCAGTTAACAGTATTGGTCATAAAAAGCTCCATAGTGGTTTAAGGTACAATACTCTATTTTTAATCTAATAACGCGAGGAAGTAATATGATGAATCAGAAGTACTATGATGCAATAGTTAATACCGTAGGTAATCCAGTTGGTCAATACGAATCAATCATCAATTATGATCCTGATGGTTTTGTACTGGAATACTTAAAAGATATCTATGTAAGTGTTAACCGTCGCTGGATCGGTGTTTATAAAGGCTGGAATGACCTTTCTAATGTAATCCATATGGGTATGCCAGAGGAGTACTATCAAGATAAGATATGGAATAGTAACTATAGTGATGAAGAGAAACAACTAATTGGCAAAGTTATTTTGGCATTGATTGATGTTTGGAATGAGGAGAAAGCATAATGACTATTTTAACAGTTCAAACATTTTGTTCATTTTGTGGTAAATCCAATGATGTAGTACCACAACGTAAAGTAATGTTCACATGTTTTCATTGTGAAAATGTTATAGCATATATTCTTACTAAGAATGTGAATGGTAAACACGATATTAAGCCAATCAAACCGAATGATTGGGATAAGTATTAATCCAGCACCCTGAAGAAGTAAGTAAGGATGTTGATACTAACTACTTGTTATAACTACACAACTGATCATTTTTAAAGTAAACCACTAAATACTCTTATAATAATTATCATAGGAGTATTCAAATGTTAGATTGGCTAATAACTTCACTAGTACTAACCATCGGCTTTATCATATTGGTAACAGGGTTTATCAAGTACGTGTTACTTGGGTGGATTCTTTACCTACTAATTATGGTGGTTTTATGGATTGTAGCCCGTATTTGGCTATGTTTCCGAAAATAAAATACTAAATAGATAGTAGCAAGTGACATTACTACACAAAGATCTTCGAAATTTGGGACGTTCCAAAATAATATGATATAATATAGCTATCGAAGATAAATATTTCCATAATCTCCAATGATATTTTAGCCCTATGGCAATCATAGGGTTTTTCTTTGGATTTGGAAAAGCATAAAAAGAATTCTTTTCAAAAGGAGAAAATATGAAGGAATTGAAATCACATTCTGTGAGCGTAAAACTAAATGATGCTCAAGTACAACTACTTGAAAAACTAATACAGGAGGGAAAAGTAAAAACTAAAGCAAATGCTCTACAGTACATAATCAATCAGTACTCAATACTAAACAGTAAGTAATACACAACGTTTGATACTATCGTAAAAAGTATTATCTCATTGTGGCGGCACGGATTGCCCCTACATAAAATTCATGGATGAATCAAAATGGAAAAAATCAATGACCTAAAAGGCCAGGTATCTCTACACCTATATAAAGAAGCTCTTCAAAAATGGCATAGTATGCATTCAAGGTTAAAACGCAAAGGTTACGCTAATACAACTATTTGTGTTGAATGGTACACTTTCAGCAACTACTACTACTGGTACTTAAAAAATAGTATTAGTGGGTGGGATGTTGATAAGGATATGTTAGGAGCTAACCACTATTCCCCAAACACTTGTATGTTCGTACCGCATGAAGTAAATCAACTATTCAGAGGTGGCTACGGTAAGTACAAGAAGGGAGTACAGAAGGTTTATAATAGTTGGGTAGCTAAATCAACATACAACGGTGTACAGGAGTATTACGGTACTTTCACAACAGAAGATGAAGCACACCAAGCATATCTTCAAAATCGCCAAGTACGTATTCAGAACCTAGCAACTAAGTACAGCAACTATCCAGTACTTAGTACAGCACTACTAAACAGCAAGTAATAAAAAAAGGCACTTGGTGAGTAAGACCAAGTGCCTAATTAATTAACATCAATTTTATAAAGGTATTTATTATGACCAAAAAGAAAGATCCAAGCGAGTTACAAAAACGTGGACGTAAATCAAAAGAACATGATAACGCAGATTTACAAGATCATCTAAGGGGAGTACGCCACCTAAACCAACTTACAGATGAAGCACGTAGAGTAATATCTAATTCAGTAAAAAGTTACTTTGAGAAGAACAAAAAACGTAAGACTTTTTCAAACAAAAACATGCTGCTATTAGTAACTTCTACACGCTACATCACAGACGAATCTATAAAGCACAATATTGAGTTTTTCGATGCCTTTACACAAAAGGAGTATGGCGATTCATCAGTACGTGATTACAAGATGGTTACGATAGCCATATGTGAGGGTTTAAATGCACTTCTAAGCAGTGGTAAGCCTATCAGAAGTGATACACCAGAGGGAGCACAGTACCTAACAGGTGAGGAAGCGTATCAACTACGTGAAGCTATTGATGCTGGGTACTCTAAGGCTGATTTACTAAAGGTTATCGCCTCAATTTATCCCGAATTACGACATTCTAAGTAGTGTTTTAATAATGGATCAAATGTCGTAATTCAGGATAAAAGGGGGTTTAATAGGGGAAATTAGGGGTTTGAACACTACATTTAGTGGCATAAATGACAAAATAACCACCATATATGGGGTGTCCCGAATTTCGACACCATAATTAGAAATTATTAAGACCTCTTGAACTACGTCCAAATCGGTCTTTGAGTGCCTACACTCCCTGCGGTCGTATAGTCACTGAAACACAAATTAAACCGATCCTTGCGTTTTTTCTCGCTAGTACTCGAAAAGAACGCGAGGGATTTTACTCGCTTTCGCTCAGACAAGTAACAGTACTGTCAAAGTAACAAACCCCAAGAGCTACTACCAAAGTAATTAATCAAAGTATTCGTGAGTCGCCACGGAGTCACGCCCGAACGAGTCACCCGAACACGCAGCCGCCCGCAAAGGGCATCACTAACAAGAAGGAATATCAAATGAAACCTAACTGGAAACGCGATGGAATGAAATCAAATGGACTCTATAACACGCCTAAACGCTCACCACTAAGCGACAATCCGCATGTAAGTACAACTAAGTTAGAACTACTAACGGCCTACATAGAGCGATACAAGGCCGATAAAGGCCGTATGCCGTCATACACTCACCTAAACCGTGAATTCAATATGAGAGCTACTAAGGCGTACTATTCTACGCTAATCACTAAATAGATATATGAAACATTATAGGAGAAACCCAAATGAACGAACTAAACAAACTACAAATTAACCTCACTCAAAAACCAGAAGAACGTACAGAAGAATCTCAACTACTACAGAATCTTTTAGCTGATGTACTAGGCGATGAATCACAGCTAGCGGATATTATTGCTAATAAGGCAGGTCATTTAAGCATTGATCTAGCAGGTAAAATTAGTTCCCTAAGACGTGTACTACAATTTATGGAAAATGATCTAGTACAGGAACAATACGAAACACTACTAAAAGAACAAGAAGCACTAGACGCACTATATGTAAAACTAAGGGGGCTAATAAAAAATGAACTATAAAGACCTATTCAAACCAGTTACTTTTGAAGCTGTACTAGAAAAGCATAAGCAACCAATCGTAGACGCAATCAGAGAAGAAATGAAAATGGACGCATACGCAACAGTACTAAAACAGGCACTACAGAGTGATGAAGTGAAAACCTATACAGTGCATGTAGTTGACCGAATAGCAACGGCAACGTGTGATGAAGAAGAGATAACAATTACACTACCAGTTTTTAGTGGTGAAGAACCATTAGAGTACTACGAGATTACGACAGAATGAAATATCAAATTATCAATAACAACCCAAAGAACTTTAAAGTGGAATATGAAATCGACGGGCAGAAGCAAACCGCACACTTCCAAGCTGATAGTACTAGTTACGGTTCCTCATGGGTACGTATCGCACGACACCGCACGATCACTATCAATACCTACGGTACTATCATAGGTGACGGACAGACGATTACACAGCACCAAATGAGTGAAGAAGAACTCTTTCAGGAATCTACCGTAGATGCACTAGCTATCCAGAAGCAATACGCAGGACTTCTACTAGAGGCATTCTATAGAAATGGTAATGAAATGACCGAAGAACTACTAGAACTTATCCTAAATCCAAAGCCAGTAACAACTAAAAAGCGTAAGTAATCAGTAATGTATCATTTCTTTTTGAGATAGCTATTGATAGTAATAGCTAATTCCATAATAATAGCTATCAACAAGGCGGAAGAGGGGACTCATTCTTTTTTTTTCTCATGAGCGTGTTACGGCAGTGATTGACCGTTACTGCCTTATCTACAAGGAACTGTTACACCGTATCATGCACGGTACAGTACTGGAGGACGGGAACTACCAATACGCCCCCGACACAATTCAGTAAATGAAGACGTTATTCGATTGAATGAACTGTACGTAAAAATTATCCGTACTCTACCGTTAGAATTTGTACTAGTAGAGTTTAATTTAGATGTTAAGATGCTTCAGGAAATCAGGGAGATCCATTAGGGGATACTCTTTAAACGAACCGAATTCAAACTACTCTTAATTTCAGTGAATGAGGAAAAGATATGTCGTCTATTAAAACAATTACCGCAACAATGATCCGTTCAATCCTGGCTGATGATTTCAATGTAGGCCAACTGGTAGCCGATAATGACCGCCGTAAGGAACTGGCAGGTATCGCACCAGACGAAGTAGACGAACTTATCAGCCGCCTTAATGATGTTAAGGCTTACATTGCTACAGCTCAGGAAGAACGCCGCCGTGAAGCTCTGGAAGTTCTTAAAGGAATACTCAGCGAACAAAGTATGTTCACAACAGTAGAAGAACTGATTGAAGCGGCTACGGGCGGCACTCCAAGTACGCAAATCCGTACTAAGATCCGTACGACCAGTAGCAACAGCAACAATAAATCATTCACTGTAGTGATCGGTCAAAAATCATACAGCGTGGTTAACAAGCAATTACCCGCAGGTTTACGTGATAGTGAAGCCTACCAGACTTTGATTAAAGCCCGTCCAGAAATGGCAAAAGTAGATAACCTGTTACGTGAGTACAGTACTGATTACCAGCAAGCCTATCCAATGAACGCAGTATGGAACGGTAATGAATTCCATATCAACAGCCGTGGTAAGCTGAATGAAATTTCACAAATTTACTTCGAAGAATTCAAGAAGAAAGATAAATCTGGTGATGATGAAAAAACATTATTAGCTAAATTCAAAGCTAAAGTGACTAAAGAGTAATGCTTAAAGAAAAGCCCCTTGCGGGGCTTTTATCATTTTGGGTAGGTGAAAATTTTATCTAGACTACGATTGAAAAAATCAATATCTTCTTTTACTTCAGCAATGATGAGATCGGCAGTATCTATTTCATTAGCTCTTTCATCACTAAAATCAATATCACTGAAAGTCAATTGTAAGAAAGAATGATGAAAATACATGGTTAGTCTAAGAAATGCCTCACTAACTTCCTTCGGATATATAATATTCCATCTTTGGCAGGACTTCAATTTTGCTCTTAAATCGAAAGTGCGATAAATTAATTGTTCGACTTTTTCTGAAAGTATTTTAAATTTTGGATTTTTTTTATTAATAGTTTTAATGTCGGGATGTAGCTCTAAAATGCTTGATACAATTTCATCATACTCAGCCATTAGAGATTTAACATGATTAATTCCTTCATCGTATTGTTTTTGTTTCACCCATTGTGGTGCTGCTTTATAAGCAAAGAATGCTACAAGAAGTGTACCGAAAGTTGAAATTGAGCTAATGAAATCAGATATACTTCCCCATTCTAAAGTTTTTGTATCAGAGAAGAGCACTTTTAAAAAAGCAAACACAGCTACAGATATAAGAACTATTACTGTTATGAAAAGTGCCATATTTAGTTTTTTATAGTCCATCATCAATTATCCGCAATATATAAGATTTATCAGTACTTTACCATTAAACATCCGATGACGTACACTCCCCATTCACGCCACATCTACAAAGGGGTTTGGTTTGTTGTGGGTAGGTGTGGCGTGAATCTAGAACGGTAATTCCTCTTGGCCACAGAACCAATCATCACCATGTTGTACAATCACACGTTGTTCAGCATGTAGATAACTAACAGCCTCCAATACGTCTTTAAATGGCGTTTCGCTAATCAGTACAAAGCAATCCCGCTCAACCGTCCCCAGCCAGAAGACCCCGCCTACAGAACCTTCAAAAATCACCCGATCACCAAACTTGAATTGCTCAAGAGCACTTCCACGATAACAGACCGTGAACCATATCCCGTTGTTGGAGAACTGGTGAACACCTCTACGTATGGATGGATCGTAACCGTTCTTATTGCCCATTTCTTAGCCCTCCCATGAATGCTGTGTGTATATACAGTATCGCAGGGGTTGCCGATAAAATCCAATTCTAAAAAATATGCTTACATGATAAGGGCTTAACGTTTCCTCTTGAACAGTTTATCACTGACAACAAAAGCAACTATCAAGAAGATGAACGATGATATATGAGCGTAATCTTCCCAATAATTAGCCGCAATAATGAAAAATATTATTGAAATACCAATAGGCAAATAAACCCTAAAGAGTAATCTATGTAAATCATCCCAAAATACTTTTAAAATTTTCTTCATCTGATTAACCTTATAATGTCAGATACTATGTCCTGATCAGTCTTTTGCCACTGGTTATTAGCATCTACTCGTTCAATGATAGGCTCAATAAGGAAATACAACATTTCCAAATCACGACCATAGAGATCCCTATAGTACCGACCGTGTTTATGTAAGAGCCGTTCGGCAGCCTGAGAAGCTATCTGTACATACCCATAAGCACCAACCAGAGCAATCCCCCTCGTAGCCCAAGTGGTTAAAGCCCCCTCTACAGATACCTTCATCCCCAAACTTGACGCAACCAGAGCAGATACAGAGTAGGCAATAGATAATCTTGTCAGTGTTGAAGATGTAACGAACGTACCGGACATAGCCAATATTCGTGTAATATTTCTGATTCGCTGATCAGAGAGATTCTCAAACATATAGTTAACATATATTTCAATCATCTCTCTGATTACATCATTGTGTTTTGCTAACGTAAATATTGCTTTCGCAAATCTAATATCTTCTTGCTTTAAGCGTGTACAAACGTCCTGGTAGTTATCCATGAAGCAAGAGCTATACCACGAAAGCCTTTCCGTACCAGAGTAGATAGTTTTAGCTTGTTGTACGGCCTGCTGCTGTAGGGCGTCAAGGCTCCTATCCAGCAGGTTAGCCATGTAGCGATCAGCATCAAGTTTATTGAGTATAAGTGAGTTGTAGCTCATGAATCCTTCCCGTGTCACTCCCTGTCCATATCAGGCGTAACAGTAATAAACCTACGAATGATAAACAAGCTGATCTATCGATGGGTTAACAGAATAAATCACCAAAAACACTTAAAAAACGATCATAATCAATAAGTTAAGAGTGTAAATTCAGTGGGTGTACATCTATTAATAATAGGCAAAACCGATCAATAATTCATTATCTATCGAGTTAAGAGATAATAATGGATGATTACCACAAAGTTCATAGCAGAACCAATCATGACTACATCAGGTCAGCTCGTAGGATGTGAGCTGTTAACCCGCTTCCATCGTGAAGACCTGCCAGTACTGAACAGTAAGTACTACATCATGGCTATGGATGCAGAAGGGAAGAGGGAACTACTCATACGACAACTACAGGCCATAGAAGTACATGCGTCATGGTTCCGTCATAACCGGCTTTATTGCACTGTTAACATTGACACCATACAAGCAAGGCTGTGTGTGTTTGATAGAGACGTGATACAGCTACTGGATAAACTTGATTATGTCAGGTTGGAGATCTCAGAAAATTTCGAAGGATTGGAGCAGGGGATCAATCATCCTGTACTCAAGACCCTGTTAAACGTTGGCTATCGCTTGTTCCTCGATGATCTTGGTTCAGGCCGTGCCAATGTCGCAGCACTCACTACTGGATGCTATGAAGCCGTAAAGATTGATAGGGCGTTCTACCGTCAGGAAATCCAGAAGCCTACCTTCAGCTTATTGATGAAGAACATTATGCAGTATTGCCCCTATGTAATCGTAGAGGGAGTAGAGCAACAGAAAGAGCTATCAGTACTACGTGATAGTGGAGTAACAGCGGTACAAGGCTACCTCTACAGATCAGTACCATTCGACAAGGTAAACACCCTGCTTTAACTAACACAGTAAATACCCCTATAGAACAAACATCATAGGGGTATACAAATGTGCATATCAATAATCCTACACTTCCCAAAAGGCTCTACAACCATCACAGACGGCATTATGTCAGGCTATGACTATTCACGTGATGATGTACTAATATCGGCTCACATAGCGATTGATGAAGCCTACAGCCTATTCATTGATGACTATTCAATAACAGCCAAACATAAATATATCAGTATTAACTACAAGCATAGCTACACAATAGGCCGCTGGTGGTATCACTGGAATAGTATTGATAACTATGAAGGTAGTGAACGTACACATCTAGATTATCTACACGGACTAATAAAAGAACTATTAGAACATGAATCTTTAAACGGTAGACCTATCAATAGCTACAGAGTGTCAGTACTACTCAATAACTTCAAAGATGAATGATCACTCAAAATATTCATTTTAATGGTTCCTCCGGTGGGGTTCGGATCGAGCGTAGTTTCGTCCCCGAATTGTTTTAAATATAAATGCAAAATTAATGCATATCCGAACCGAAAGTGAATACGAAGTGCATAAAAGGAATTAGCAAATGAAAAACGTAAGCATGAACCAACTTGGTAAGCAGTACGGGTATGACGAGAGTACTGTACGACAATGGCGTGATAAAGGTATGCCAATTGGTAAAGATGTTGATGAAAGTGAAACGCGTGAATGGATTGTACAAAACATTATCCTACCGCTACGCAACACTGATATCAAAGAACAGATTGAACAAGAGCGACTAAAGAAACTCAAGGCTGAAGCAAGCCTAGCAGAATTAGAACTAGCACAGAAAGAAGATACAGTAATCAGTACTGAGTATATTGAAGATGTACTAACTGCCTATCTATATAAATTGAAAACAAGTATTCGTTCAATACCCAATAAAGTTTACCTAGAACTATTCGCAATGGATAACGCGAAAGATTTACGTGACAGGTTAAAGGATGTAATAGACGCAACATTAATAGAACTCGGAGAAATGGAATTCGAGCTACCTGATGATATGGATATCTTAGAACATGAAGAAGAACAACAAGACGAAATTAACGATACTACTCAAGAAAGTACTACCGACAGTCAAGCCACCACTAAAACAGAAAACGAGTGATTGGATTAAAGCTGGTGGAGTAATGAAGTTAATCGACGGTCCAGGAATGGGCTTAGATTATATTCCTTGGAATTTTCAATGTGAACCAATGGATGTAGCACAGGATAGAAGTACTAAGAAGATCGTTATTCAGGCGTGTAGCCAATTACTCAAAACCCAAGTAATGACCGCAATAGCAATGAATAAGATGTTTAATGATCCTGCAAACTTTGCCTTTGCCTCTAGTAGTGAAGATGATATTAAAAAGTTTAAACAGGGTAAGTTTATGCCCGTAGTGGAAACTTCACCAGTACTAGCCAACTTAATCACTAGTAAATCAGATAAGAACGCCGCCAACAATGCAAAGCAAACAGAACTACGTAATGGTACGTTTATCTACTGGCTTAATATGAATACCCCAAAAGATCTACGTGGTATTACATGTTCAACCGTACTACTAGATGAAGTGAGTAACCTAGTTATTGGTGAGCAAGGCAACCCAATTAAATTAGCAGAAGGGCGTACATCTACATTTGGTGAGGATGCATTAACAGTAGTAGCCAGTACACCACTATTTAAGAATGACCTAATCAATAGTGAATTCAATCTATCTGATAAACGCTACTGGTTCGTAACACATGATTGTGGTCATGAATATAAATTTGAATGGGAACAAGTAACATTTGATTTTAAACAACTAGAGAATGGTAGAGCAATACCAGACAGTACTACGGCTAAATTGATTTGCCCTAATTGTAAGAAAGAAATCAGTGAACATAAACGCCACCAAATGGTAGATAAAGGTCGATGGATTGCGACTAATCCAGATGGTGAAAAGGGTGTGGTAGGGTTCGGTATCTCTCGTATGTACTCACCTCTAGGAACAATAGAGGAAATGACAGCACGTTATGCCGATGCACTCTATAACTTCAATCTTCAAACTTTCATGAACAATGAACTAGGTGAAATCTTTGAAGATGAATATCAGAAAGAAGTAGATATCATCCAATTAGAACAACACAGGGATAATAGTTTTAACTTACATAACATACCCGAAAGTGCATTAGGTATTTGCACTAGTACAGACCAACAGATCGACCGTGTAGAAACTACGATAATTGCATTTGATGAAAAGAATGTGTGGGTTTTGGGGCATGAATTCCATTACTCACCAGACTGTACTAAGGAAGAAGCACCAGCATGGAACGAGCTAGAGAAGTTTCTCAAGACACCATTTAAAACACCAAGCGGTAGAATAGTACCAACACTTGCATGTTTTGTAGACTCCGGTAACGCAACACAGACGGTATATCGTTTCTGTAATAGATGGTCAAAACTACACCCGATTAAGGGTAGCCCTTCACCTACTAGTGAACTCTTTAAAAAATCTACTGCTGGTGGTAAACGCTTAATAGTACTAAATGGTCAAGAACAGAAAACTACAATTCGTAAATTACTAAACCATATGCTTGGAGATAATCCAGAACAAGCACCAACACAATTACATTTTAGTAGTTCACTACCTTTTGACTATTTTGAGCAATTAACCGCCGAAGAACTAAAGCCGAAAGGTGGGCGTTTAATGTGGCAACTAAAGAAAGGGCAGAAGCGAAATGAAGCTTTAGATTGTCTTGTCTATTCAATGATAGCACGTGAATACGCTATGACAGTACTAGGTACAGCACAGCCATATAGAAAACTACGTAACTTTAAGGCAGAAGTATCTAAACAAGAAACACTAAATAAGGAAGAAACTATAACCAAGCCAGAAGTAAAACCACAACCAGTACAGAAAACTAGAGAAACTAGAAACAGTACAAGGAGAGGAAATAGCTGGTTCGGAAAATAAAGGAAAATATATGACAAACATTTTACCAGAAAAGATCTATATGCTAACAGTACCATATGATCAAACGGTAACACTTCCCGCAAAAACTTCTCTAGTAGTTAATTATCTAAGTGGTGGAAATAGTATTACTATCTCTAATACAGATTTAGTGCCAAAAGAGTTTACCTTAACATTAGATATCACTGGTTCAAGTGATAAGTTGTTTTGTGTCCAAATAAGCGGTATTACCACTATTAACTTTGTTTCTGAATTAATTGATCCAACTAAATATACTACAGAGTATTCACAGTTGCTTAAGTTAATTTCAGATATTGACGAGGTAATTAAAAGTCGCGTAGATGGAGGCGGTGTTTACTCAACAACTATCAATAATAAAACTTTAATTAGTGAATCACTAACTAACCTAGAGAGTATGCGTATACGTTACATTAAACGTGCAAATGCTCTATGGGCTAGTATGAACGATCAACCCGTAAATGGTAATGGAAAACCATTTAAGAGCGTAACCGTATTTCGTGACCCTAATTATCCTAACAGGTGGGGAACACGTTAATGTTTTGGAAGAAAAAAACACAACAACAGATAGAAAAACCAAAAGCAAAACCAAGCCATAAGCGTTTCGTTGAAAAACCAACACTAACTATGAAGCGTGATTTACAGGCAGTACGTGGTATGAGTACCCCCGTAATTTCCTTTGGATTCACTTCCGGTACTGGTTCACAAAATATCAATAACTTGATCCGCTGGTTCCTAAGTGATTGGCGTAATGCTTCACGTGAGGCAGTACTAAAGAATCCATTGGGTAGTAAGTACATGAACCTATCCGTAGATGGTGTAGTAGGTGCGGAGGGTGTTTATATCAAGCCAGCCCCATCTATTGAGGGTAAGACCCCCGACGAACTACAGGAACTCTCACAGCGTCTTGAAAAGCGTTTTGACCGTTGGGCTTATGATGCAGATCGTTTTAGCCTAGATGGTTCAATGACCTTTGATATTTTTCAACAGACCGTAGAGAAGATCCGCGTACAAGATGGTGAATGCTTTATACGTATTCATAATGTGAATAACACAGTAAAACTTGAAATCATAGATACCGCTCGTTTAACTCAATTGAATAACCAATGGCTAGATAATGGTAACTATATTTCAAATGGTATTGAATTTGACAAGAATCATAAACCAGTAAATTACTATTTCTGTATCTACAATCCTATTACCTATACATATGATGCTACGGCATTTGAAATTATTCCGGCAAAGGAAATCTGTCATTACTTCATCCCTCAACAGATGGGACAGGAACGCGGCATACCGGATATGATCAGTACTAGCAAAACTATGGAAGATTTAAAGAACTTCACCGAAGCGGCACTAGTTGCAAAACGTATTTCTGCAAGTGCCACAGCTTACATTACTAATAATAATAATGATACCGACCAAGTAGAACTAGTAGCAGGGGAAAGTGATAGTACTGCAACATATTCAGAATATCTAGAACCAGGTGCAGTATTTGAACTAGGTAAAAATCAGGATATTAAAACAGTAAGTCCAAATAACGGTGCAGATAAGATTAGTGAATTCACTAGTGAACTAATGGATCAAATCGCAATGGGTTTGAACGTCACTAAACAATCTCTAATGGGTAGTACTGCTGATGCTAGTTTCTCAGCCGCGAAACTTGCAGAACGCCTACAGGCAACCACATTTAGAACTCGTAGTAATGTCCTAATTAGTCGAGTACTAAAACCAATCTATCTAGAATGGATGAAGTGCGAAATGCTAAATAATAGTGATCTCAATATCTCTTTTGCTGATTTTGATGATGCTATTTGTGCTCGTTATATTCCAGTTAAACCAATCTCCCTAGACGCTACTAAAGATATCCAGGCCGAGATTATGTTACTTGATGCAGGGCTTAAATCTAAAACTCAGATCATTAGTGAAATGGGTGGTGATCCACGCATAACTCTAGAGGAGATTGCAAAAGAAAAGGAAACAAACACACAGGGAAATACAAATGGAATTGAACCTAAAGAACCAGAAGAGGGAGCAGACAGTACCAGTAACAGCAATTGATGTTGATAAACGTACTATCGAAGTAGCATTTGCTACGGAAACGCCAGTTTGCCGCGTACTCGAAGGTGAACAATATTATGAAATTCTACTATGTGATGAAAACTCTGTAGACCGTACCCGCATTAATAATAAGGGTGCAGTACTATTCAATCATGACCGAGATAAATTACTAGGCGTTGTTGAATCTACATCTATTGATGCAGATCGCGTATGCCGTGCCACGCTACGAATTAGTAACGTAGGACTAGGTAATACTATGTGGTCAATGATTCAAGAGGGAATTCTATCTCATATTAGTGTTGGCTATAACATCAATGATTACCGCATTGAAGCAGGTAATAACATTATTGTTACTCGCTGGGAACCATCGGAAATTAGCCTAGTTACTGTACCTGCTGATCTACATGCTGGCATTGGTAGAAGTGCTGGACGTGACGATGATTTCGCAGAAGAACTAGAAGAAGCTCATGAGGACGATTCACTAAATAGTAGTAATGAAATCAGTGAAGAGGAAAGACTCATGGAAGAACAAGAGGGAATGGAAGAAACCCGCCTAGATAATGAATCATATGACATTAAAGAAACTCTTGAAGTAGATAATGATGAAAATGGTGGCGTAGCTAACATTGAATTAAGTGATGGTGAATTAGAAGAGATGCTATCTAAGCGTCCAGACCTATTAGCTAAACTTCAAAACAAAGGTGAAGAACCTGAAACACTAAATAGTAATGATCCAGTAGAAACCGAAGATACACGTACTGCTAGTAATGCAGACGGTGAAGCAATTCATCAAGAAGATGAAGCAGAACAAGAACGCAAGCGTGAACTTACTTCAATTGGTTCAGTACTGAATGTGGATGTATCAGAAGCAATCGCTAAAGGAATTAGCGTATCTGATTTCAAACGTTCACTAAATACAAATATTAAAACTCCTAACGTTAAGGATAACAAAATGGAAAAATCTGTAATTAATGGTCTAATCCGTCAGGCTGCCGAGGGTAAACCATTCGAAGGTGCTCGTATTGAAGTACCAGTAAACCAACTACGTGCAACCTCTACCGCTCCAGCTACTGGTGGTGCTCTAGTTAAAGAAGTTTATGTAGATTCATATATTGATGTTCTACGTGCTAACTCTGTTTTTGCACAACTACCAATTCAAACTTTCTCTGGTCTAGAAGGTGAAGGTAATTTAGTACTACCAAAACTATCTTCTGATTTCACTGCGATGTTTGATTTCATCGACGAAGGTGCTGATTCCCCACTAGTTGATGCAAACTTTGAAAAGCTAGTACTAAAGCCTAAGACTTTCTCTGGTTCTGTACCAATTACCCGTACTCTAATTAAGTCTGCTGATACAGCAGAACGTTATGTACAGGATGCAATGGTACGTGGTGCTGGTCTAAAACTCGAAAAAGAAATTCTTGCACAGATCGTTACCGCAGCTCCTTCTAAAACTCTAACTGCTGCTATTACACAAGCTGATGTACAAGCCGCTCTAGGTCAACTAGCCGCTGCAAACGTACGTATTGATAACGTAGTTGCTATCGTACACCCGTCTACCGCAGCCGTTCTACGTAGTACCCTAGTCGGTTCTAACACCGCAGCTAAGTACATGATCGAAGGCTACCGCTTTGAAGCATACTTGTGTGATTCCGTACGCGTTATCGAATCTACCCAAGTTGCCGCAGGCAGTATCATCTTTGGTGACTTCTCTAACGTAGTTCTTGCTTCTTGGGGTGGGCTAACTGTAGATCGCGATGATACTACCCTACGTGCAAGCCAAGGTATTGTACTACGCACATTTGCTTTTATTGACCATTCTATTAGTCATGAGGAAGCATTCCTAGTAGTTAAACTAGCGGCTTAATATATGAGAGAGTTTAGTAATAGCCAAATAAAGGCACTACTAAATTCTTTCGGTGAAAATCTCGTCATTGTTCAGGATGGAGTAACAACAACCGTTACTGTAATTTTCGAGCAAGACGAGATTTTTTTTGAAGATACACAATCTACTGTGAATTATTTTACCTCTAACTCTGGTTTACCAATGGGTATTACTTTTGAACGTAATGGTACTACCTACATAGTAAATAGAATAGAAGATGATTTGAGTGGAATCTCAGATTATCACTATATTCAACACATTGATTTAGAGGATATCTAATATGTACACGGCAGATTATACAATCAGAAAGTACCTAACTAATAAGTTAAGTACTAAAGCGAATCTTCATTTTCCATCGAAAGCTTCAGTAGATAAAAATGGAATGGTATACATTGGGGAAAGTTCAGTAACTAGAACTAAGATCCCCCAAAATATGCCAGTAATCGCGGCACAAATAGTACCGCAAGAAGTGCAGAATCTATGTCAGTTTACTATTGATTTTGTATCAGTTGCCGAAGACTTTAAAAATGCCTCAGATGAAATTGAAAAGATTCTAGAGGCAATCTTTACTAAAGGATTCTTAGATGATTTAGATAAACTACTTAGGATGCCAATTTATGAAGTACTAGTTGGTGATAGTTTAATGACTACTCAAGCCGAAGCACAAAAAACAATGTATGTACATACGCAATCAATTACATTTAGCTACGGGGAGTAATAATGTCATTTCTAACTAACTATACAACGGTATGGATTAATACCAATATACTTAACACCGATCCAAAATCTAGAGCGTTTGAACAAGTTGAAAAACTTGCAGCCTTTCCAGTTGTCAGTACTACAACACAAGTTGCATCAGTTGAACCATATAACCAAACATTCATGGCTAAGGCCGTTGGTGATAAAGCATATGATGATGTGTCAATTACTGTTAACTGGGTTCCAGCAGATCACCAATTCCTAGATGACTTGGTAAACTCTGGTGATGAAATTCAGTTAAAAATTGAAATGCCAGATGAAGGAACGGGTGACACTACCGTTCCATATGCAATGTACAACGGTACTCTAACTTCAATGTCAACTGCTGGAAGTTTTGATACCGTAGTAACCAAAACATATACCTTTGCACCAACAGCATTAGTAAGCTCCGGTGTTCTAGACGATACAGTACTACCAATTAACCGTGGTGATTTCGGCGTTGGCTCTAATGGCACTACGTACCCAAGCTGGCAAGAACGCGACGGTAACGGATTCATTAAGATTCCCGCAGCCTCATCACCAACAGGTACTGATGTTCTAGGTATTAATAATCTTGATGCAAACTTTGGTACTCAATTAGTAATTAGTAAAACTGGCAACCCGATTATTAACGTTCGTAACTTTGGCTCGTCTATGGGGGCATGGTACAAAGTCTATACCAGTGCTGATAAACCAACACTAACAGAACTAGGTGCAGCCTCAAGTGCTAGCCTAGCAAACTACGTTTTGAAGACTCAGACAATTAACGGTAAACAGCTAACTGGTAATATTACCCTTGTAGCCGCTGATATCGCTGATGTGTACTCTCAAACTTATATCACTAATACCTTTGTTCCTAAAGTATTTCAGTTAAATGGTCATGCACTCTCTGGTACTTCATTAAACTTAGTAGCGGCAGATATTCTAGATGTGTACTCACAGACACAAACCAATACTAACTTTGTTGCAAAGACTCAGACGATTAACGGCGTGGCATTAAGCGGAAATATTACATTAGGTGCAGCACAGCTAACCGATATGGCAAGTCTTAGCTACAGTAACAGTACTTTTGTACCTAAAACTTTCTTAGTGAATAACAAGGCACTTACAGGCACGAATATTCAACTTGTAGCCGCAGATATTCCAGATGTGTATTCACGTACTCAATCAAATGATCTATTTGCACTACGCATTACCCGTATTAATGGCTATGCACTAAACAGTGATATTACTTTGAACTATGATGATGTTGGAACATACTCAAAGAAACAAATTGATGATAAAGACAAAGCATTACAAGCCAATATTGATACAAAAGTAACAATTGTAGATGATCTATTAGCACTAAATACACTCACAGGCACTAGCCTAGAGATTGATTTATCAGATAGTAAGACTGCATTCACTGTTACCCTATCAGCAGGAACAACTAATTTTACTATTGTTAACGCAAGCGGTAATACTAAGAATACTCAATCTTTCACTGTAGCTATGAAACAAGGCACAGGGGCAAATAAAATATCATGGCCTGATTCAATTCTATGGTCTTATGGGCGTGTACCAGTACTAACTTTTACGAAAGATTCAACAGATGTATTCCAGTTCGTTTCTTATGATGGTGGTAGCACTTGGTACGGCTCCTTACTAATGGCAGATCTTCACTAATGATTAGGAAACACAATTTAGATAACGCGTATCAAATGGTCGAGGGGCAGTTTAAATTTCTCGACCGAAACACAGGATTAACCACAGATAATAAAACTCAGCACTTCGTATTCAATCCAGATAATGTACTTGCGAACAATAGACACTATATAGCGGAAACACAGTGGGAAGCACAACCTGATGGCGACAGCACTACAGAAGGGCAGTCATTACAGATACTAGGTGCATTACATTGTTACCAAGCTACTAAAGAACCGTACTACTTAGAAAAAGCAAAACAGTACTTTGATGCATACCATCTTGCATTCTATCGTGGTGTACCATTCCCAGATCCACCAAGTACGGCATTACGTTGTAATTGGATTTGTAATGGTAAGGCTCCCGTACTGGCAAACTACCCACTAGATCCCGAATATCCAACACACGGCGGCTTTAAAGGGGTTCTTTTCAATTGGGTAAACGGACAAACTAAGATCCCTTCAGGTGCTCCGAACTATGGTGAGTACTTGGATGCTGTATGGTTCGCCTTTCCAGAGCGTGCATCACTAGGTTGGAACCAAGTTAACGCCACTGCTTACATGTGGTTAGAAGATGGTTCTACCGATTGGAAGACCAAAGCACCAACTTACGATGTGGATTGGATCATCGACCGTACAGGCCGTAAGGTCAATTCTGATGGTGAAGTACTGGAACAAGGTCTAACAAGTCAGATCGGTACAGTCCAGCTCAAGAACACTTCAATCAATGGTAATTACCGCTTCAATTACGCAACACGTAACCCCGTAGAACATGGTGG
Organism: Enterobacter sp. PL_is514; assembly: GCF_055816715.1. NCBI lineage: Bacteria > Pseudomonadati > Pseudomonadota > Gammaproteobacteria > Enterobacterales > Enterobacteriaceae > Enterobacter > Enterobacter sp. PL_is514. The sequence goes on from NZ_JBVPGN010000036.1 coordinate 610,551, forward strand.
TTACATGTTCAGCAGAAATGAACGTTGGCACAACCGCCCAGTAAACGTACCTATTGATAACTACGGTGATCTCGATTTTGCTGATAATGCATCAGATGCCGAATTATGGTTCTGCCTGGCTTCTAAAATGCTATGGGATATAACAGGGGAGCGTAAACACTATCTTGCATGGCAGTGTTCATTACTAACTTGCTATGGTTATTCTGACATTGATAAGTTTGATATGTTCTTTCGTAAGAGTACTATTGCAAAAACGCCATTCACTGATGGTATCTCATATGACTATTTCTATCCAAGTAATCAAGTAGCAACATATTCAAGAGATGCAGAAGGGTACATTGTAATTAATCAAAGTGCATCAGCACAAACTACTCTAGAACAACAATCAATTTGGTTTAAATTTAATAATAATTCAAACTTCCATATCGAATATGGCGGCGTTGATACTACTGGAGTAGGTCTAGGACTAGCTGTAAAAATGACAGTTAATAAAACTAAGGTAGAGGAGGGTTCAACCTTATACCGTTGTGGACTACCTAACACTAGTCCAAATGGTTCTATTACTGTAATGGATGTTCCAATGAATCGTTTTACACGTGTTAGAAAACCAGATGGTGGTGAATACTTAACCGCAGATATGCGTAACATTTCTGATTATGGTTCTAATACTGTAACGAAGTTCGAATATCAATCAGGTATTGTTGGTAAGTACTATGATAACGTAATTACAAGTACTATGGATGGTGACGGAGGTATGGTAATCGGTTTCTATATCTATGACCAAGAGTTACAGGATATCAAATCATTCACCTATCGTACTTACAATGACAATTTCAATATCCGTATCACTGATGATAACGGTTGGCGTTGGTGGGCTATGTTACCTGCTAACAATGGCGTTTGGGTAACTCAGAACTTCTCACAGCTAGATTTCAAACTAAACAGCTATCAGCCGAACCATTCAGAAGGAGATGAGCAACCCGCAGCCGTTACCCTAACAGGTCGCGAAGACTTCACTATCCTACTTGATGATGATCCAGTAGATGGGGTGTCAGGCCGTATTGATTGGTACTGTGTGAACGAGCTACCAGAGCTATATGATGATGGTGGTACTGGTGATTATTCAGTACTGGTTAATCTAACATTCAATGACAGTACTAGTAGTGGTTATACAGCCCGCCTTGGTGACTGTACTATCAAGCAATATATGTTGAGTAGTCTTGCTTATACTCCTGGCTTAATCCCGTTCAGTAATATTACAGATCCATATGCTCAATTATATTCTGGTTGGCGTGGTCTTCCATATCCGGGCTATCAATTACCTACTATTTGGTGTTTCAAAGGTACTACTATTGATACAGAGAGACTAAATAATAGTATTAATTTCCTATGTGATGCACAGGACTGGTTTACTAATAAATTCCATCCAACACTACCTGGCCCTTGTGCTCAGGCGTTTGTGTGGAATCGTCAGGATGCATTAGCGTACTTACCAGAAGGTGAGAAAGTCGATACATTCATTATGGATCACTTCTATTCAGAGGCTTGGTCTGGTTATGAACCACGTGCATTTTATGCAGGATGTAACGTAGTACATGAATTGTGGTCACGCGGTGATTATACAATCCCTACTAAGATAATTCAGTACTGTAAAAACTGGATGAATTACTTGAAATGGTTTATGAAAAATAATAATGGTCATGCACCAACACGTTTTAAAAACAATGGTGAAGTAATTTATGATGGGTTTACCCCTCACATGTCCGGTTTGTGGTTGGCAGGTGCTTGTATTATGGCAATTGCTGGTTATCCAGATGATGAATTAATACAAATGTTGTTTGATGAAGTTCAAAGTTTCTATGAGGTTATCACACCAAATCATGTAATGAATGGTACGTGGGCAGCCGCTATACGTTCTGGTACTCCAACAACAGCAGAAAACAATAGTATGTTCTTTGGTTTTTATAGCGGGGAAGTACTAAGAGGATTAGGACTATATATAGAGTACTACAATCTTCATAAATAATATGAATGAAGGGTAACAAGGACTGTTACCCGCTTTAAAAAGGAAAAAACAAAATGGCATTTAAAAATATGTTTATGGCCAACAATGTTAAAGTTGAGATTGCTTTAGCTCCTGTTAGTGGTGTTGCAACAACCTTTACTGTAGTTGAGAAGGTAGCAGCTTTCCCAGCCGTAGCAGGTGCAGAAACCAATATGGCTACTGTAAATAGTTTCGGTGAATTGTATGCGGAGAAGATCCCAGGCAGTAAAAATGTACCTGATATCTCTCTTACTGTTAACTGGATTCCTGGTGCAACTGGTCAAGAACTACTTAACACTTATGCAGATAATCTAACCAAAGTACAGCTACGTGTAACCTTCTATGAGAACCTTACTGGTACTGATGGTGCTTCATACTTCCAAGTAGTTAACGGCTATATCTCTACTAACACCACTTCTGGTGATTTCGATTCACAAGCACAACGTGAATATACCTTTGTTGTTACTGGTGCTCCAGTTGCAAGTGGTGAAACTGCTGGTGACTAAATAATATCAATAAAATAATAATTCAAGGAAGATACAATGAACCTAACTGATTTAATGAGCGTGATTGGAGTAAAAACCCACGAATTCGAACTAGCACCAAATGTAGTTGTGAAAATTCGTATGCCGTCACTAGCTCAATATTCCCAATGTACTACACCATTCAAAATTATCTATCATTGTGTAGTTGATGACGAAGGTAAACCACTTTTCGAATCACCAGAACAGATTGAAGAAAACGTAGAATTATCAGTGCAGATGAAACTAAGCCAAGAGATTGATCGTATCTTCACTGAATCAATGAATATTGATGATATTGAAAAAAAGTAAGAAGCGATCCGTTTCTTGCACTAACTCTAAAACTAATCCGTAATAAGGGGTGTGGTGTGGATGAACTCTACACTATGCCCCTTTTGCTTTTCTTCTATATATACGTATATGACGCGATTATAGACCCGAACTCAGCCCAAGTAGACCAAATGCGTCATTGTGAAATCATGCAAGCTCTATGGCTAAGTACTGGCAATATTAGAAAAGAAGATATGCATAAGTTCAGTACTAAAGAATTCGATTCACTTGGATTGCTTAGTAATAAAACTCGTGCAGAACAGGCAGAAGAAAGGATAGAGAAGGAGAAGCAGATCGCAGAAGAACAAGCAAAACAACAGCGTGCAAACATGCTCGCATGGATGGGAGTAAAGCCAGATGGCAAATAAAAAACAATCAATGATTTTTGAAATCACAGGTGATGAATCTGGCTTGAAACAATCATTGAAAAACGCGGGTAATAGTCTATCCGATTTCAATAATAAAGCAGGTGGTGCATTTGGTAACGTAGATGGTTTACTTACTTCTAGTGGTGCAGCATTCAGTACTTTTGCGGGTGGTGTAGGTATTGCCGCAGCCGCAGCTATGGTAGCTATTAGTAAGATGCAAGTACAAGCAGAGAAAGCATTTGAAGTATTCCAATCTGCAAGTCTTGCACAAACTGGTGTGGAGAACTTACAGAAGCAAGCTAATATGTTTGCGGCAGTAGGTTTAACTATGGATAACGTAGCCGACCAAATTAAAGATAGTAAGGATAAGTTGGGCGATGCCTTAACTAACCAAGCCGGTTCTATGTACACTGATGTAATTAAACCACTTAAATTAAGCATTCTTGATCTTCAGAAAGCCGCAGATAGTGGTGAAGATATTATTGCTAAGATTTACTATCAAGCTAAACAAATGGGCTTTAGTAATTCTCAAATCATTAACATGATGGAAACTATAGCAAACGATGCGGATAAACGTATTACCATTTATCAAAAGTATAATAGTGAACAAGAGTATCAAAACAAACTAGCAGATGAGAGCGTACAACTAACTGGTGAACAGTCTAACCAGTTCCAACAGTACCGCCAAGCTACGCTAGAACTAAGTAAGGCTTGGGAGGCATGGAATAACTCTGCTTTAGCACCAGTTGCGGCTAACCTTGCAGATATTCTAAACCTAATGACTAAGATCCTTAACAGTAAGCCCGTAGCCGCCGCAGCCGCAGCTACAAGCCGTGAAGGTATTGCAGCAGTACAGGAATACCAGAAGGGCTATCAGCAAGATATGCTTAAAAATTCTTCTATCTATGGTGCTCAATTAGTAGAAGAACAACAAAAGGACGCAGAACGTAACCAGAAAACTTTTGATGGTATGTTAGCAAATCTAGACAAGGCTAATAACCTAATTCAGAAACAACGTGAAGAGTACAATAAAGGATTCGAGAAAAGTACTATCGATGCAGCAATGAAGCCCTTCCAAACTGCTAAATCACAGACTCAATCTAAAATTGATGATTTAGATAAACAGTACAAAGATACACGTGCTGCAATTCAAGAATCATTACTAAAAGGCTATAAGGGTAATCAGGATGCTTTGAATAAAGACCTTGCTACTCTTGATGCTGGTTATAAAGAAACACGTGCAGACCTCGTTAAGAAACTAACAGAGAGTGATGATAAAGCCCGTGATGCAGCAAGTAAGAAAGCAGCCGCAGCAGCTACCAAAGCCGCAGCAGAAGAAAAGCAACGTCTTGCCAAACAAGTACAGGCACAGAAAGTACTGGATCAGACTATGGCAGCGATGGGTGCTAATGCCGCACAGGTGAAGTTACAGCAATTCAATCTTCAACAGGATGAGATTGAAAAGCGTATTCGTGATTCTGCGAAGCTCACTAAGAAGAGTGAAGCAGAGACTAATGCAATGTTGAGTACTCACTATGCAGACAGAGCACGCAATTACAAAGAAATGGTTGATCAGATGTTGGCCGAGAATGACCGCTTGAAGCAAGCTCAGAACATCGCAGCCATCGCAAATGATCCAAATGCCACACCAGAACAAAAGGCCGCAGCCGCAGCCGCTGGTAACAAGTGGGCTACCAGTACTGCTACTCAGGGATTAGGTTATCAAGACCCATTCAATACACAGGTAGACCCAACTAAGTTAGCAGCTATCGGTACAGAACAGCAGAACAACCAGGACGGGGCAAAGGCTCTATATGATGCCAAAGTAATTGGATTCCAAGAATACCAAGATCAGCTTACAGCGATTCAGACGAATGCAGATATCAAGCGTGCTCGTGCTACTGCTGATGCTTTAAACGGTACTATTGGCCTTTGGGGTAATGCCGCTGGTGATATCGGTACTACTCTAGCTGGTGCTTTCGGAGAAGGTAACGACGCAGCCAAGGCATTCTTTGCAGTACAGAAAGGTATAGCAATAGCCCAAAGTATCATAAACATTCAGCAGGGCATTAGTGAAGCAACCAAGTTAGGCTGGCCTGCTGGTATTGCCGCTGGATTAAAGGTAGCAGCAGAGGGTGCAAACATAATCCGTACTATTAAGGGAACAACTATTCAAGGTCAAGCCCATGATGGTTGGGATTCATTGCCTAGTACTGGTACATATAATCTTGAAAAGGGTGAGCGTGTAGTAGGTAAATCACTTAACCAAGATCTAACTAACTATCTTAAAGATGGTGGTAATAAATCATCTGGTGAAATCAAGATTGAAGCACCACTAGTAATTCAAAACTCTGGTGATCTCACAGATAAAGACTTTACTCAAATGTGTAAAAAACATGCTGATGTAATCGTACAGGCAGTACGTCAATCACAACAGCGTAATGTGTAATAAATACTATAAAGCCCACGATTATGTGGGCTTATTTGAAAGGATTCAATATGCTAGATAACGCAATTATTAGCGAATTTGTCTTGAATGACAATATTCCACAATATTTAAATCAGACGTGGACTGGTGAACAAATCACACGTGTAGTAGGTACGCAGTACTTTAGTATTACATTCAAAGCTACGATGAATAAACAATTTCGTGTAGAACTTGCAAACTTCTATGCACAGTACGCACAAGGCAAACCCTTTGATATGCCTCTAGGTTGGTGGGGTATGTACACAGGTAATCAGAATGCAGGTGTACAGGCTACCGCAGCTCGTAGTGCTGGAGCTACATCAATTGCCGTAAACTCAAATAGTCTTGAAGTGGGTTCACTAATCCAATTCAACGGTCACAAAAAGCTATATCGTGTAATTGCAAACACTGGTACTACTATGACCATTTTCCCAGGATTAATTAAAAATATCCAATTGGGTGAAGTAATCAAATACGATAACCTTTCTGGTTCGTTCGTACTAACTCCACAGAATGCATTGTATTCATTTCCAAGTACTAACTTAATAGAAGTAACAATTCAAGCAACCGAGAATATCAGAGGTTAATCATGGCTATTCCTAATAACGTATTAAACAATGCCGTATTGGTTAACTACTGGAATCTAGTACGCGGAGATAACAAGACAGTACTAACAGAAAAAGAACTCTATCAATGTGGTGTTATGGTTAAAATGGTTGACTTGCTACCTCCTACTGGTTCTGCATTATATCTTATCGATGGACTTTCAGAGAAAACAGTAAATGGTTTAACTTATCAACCAGTACCGGACTTTATCGATTCGAGTTTTGCTAACTATGTAGAAAAGAATCAGGTAAACAACAACGGTACTACATTTAAAGTCAGTAATGTAAACCAAGAATATCTATCTATGGCATTACGTGGACTTTGGAAAGATGCAAAAGTAAATATATGGATGGGTATTGTTAGTCCTGCTGATGGTTCTATTCTATATCGTTACCGTATCTTTAGTGGCTATATCGATTACTTCTCTTCAGATTTTAATGTTGAAAGTGGCAATACTGAAAACACAACTACTGTTAGTCTCAATAGTCTATGGAAGAAATTAGACCAAACACAACGCCTACTATCCAGTACTAGTATTCACCAATCCACACATAAAGGTGATAAGTTCTTTGACCTAATTGGCATCATAAATAGTTCAGAACAATTCTGGAAAGCGAGTAAGAAGTAACATGAATAAAGGTTTAATTACCGAGTACCTAAGCACCTACGCAAATACACCAATAGAATATGGCACAGTGGATTGCCATATCATGGCATTAACCGTAATTGATATGATAATGGGTACTCAATATAAAGATGAGATTTACAAGAAATATAAATCTGCATCAGGTGGACGCAAGTACGCCAAAGATAACTGTACATATCCAACACTAAAGAAACTTTGTGAAGATAAGGGTGAACTAGTAGATACACCACGCGATGGTGATATCCTTCTAGCTAATGATCACTGTACTGTATTCTGGAGAGACAAAGTAATAGTACTGAATGATGAAAAGGTATTCAAAGTTCAACGCTATTCACAAGAAGATAATAATTACAAAATATATAGATTCACGGAGGAATAATATATGGCAGTAGCAGCATTAGCAGCCGCTGTACTGGCTGGTGCATCGGCGGCAGCGGCGACCTATGTAACAGTAGGTTTAATTGCGGCAATCGCAATTGGTGCAGCAGTAACAGCACTATCCTATGTTGCATCAAGTCAAATGATGAATGTAGGCCAACAGGGGGTAAGTTATCCAAGTACTGGTACTAGTAATGCCCGATCAGTTTCGCCCTCCACAGGTATTCCCATAGTGTACGGTGGTTCTAATCGAAATAAAGATGAAGTTGCATATGTTAAAGTAGGTTCTATCGTAGTTTGGCAGAACGTATACAAAGGTGAGTCTAACCAACTATGTTCCGTACATTGCCTTAGTATTGGTGAGATTGGACAAGTACCAGGAGAAACACAAGCAGGTGTAATTAAGCAGCTCTATTTTGACAACGTACCAGTACTACGTGATGATGCATATATTACTCAGGAAGGTATTATTCCTGAATCAATGCTAATTGAGAAGTTCCGCAAGTTCCTACAGATTGAAGTGCGTTTTGGTAAACCTACATACGGCGGTTCAATGACGTTAGCCCGTCAATATGGCGGCAGTAAATGGACTGATGATATGCGTGGTGATGGTCTAGTACAGGTCTGTACGGTCATTAAGAAAACTAACGGTAGCCTTACTGATGGTATTCTAACCAATATGAACTATGTACTATCAGCAGAGATTAGAGGTAGAAAAATCTATGACCTAACTGATAACGTACTAAAACCTTCAAGCAACCCACCAAGCCAGTTATATGACTTCATGACAAATACAGAATTTGGTTTCGGTACAGATCCAAATGATATTGACATTGCCTCTTTCCGTAATATTGCACAGTACTGTAAAGATAATCACTATTATTCAAATGGTAGTATTGCATATGACAAAAGTTATAAAGAGAACATGGAAGCAATTCTACAAACGTTCGGTGGTGTACTATATGAATCAAATGGTGTTCAGTACCTTAGTGTGGATACGGCAGATTTACCAGTCGAACACTTTGATGAAAGCAATATTCTTGGTTCTGTTAATATCACTACTGGTTCAAATACAGATTACTTCAACACTATGGATAGTACTTATACTAATCCAAATGGTGACTATGCCGAAGATATTATTCGTTACCCAAGTGATACACTAACTAACGAAACGATTGTACGTGATGGTTATATCATTAAGAAAGATTTAAACTGTAAATGGATTCAAGATAAAGACCAATTAGCCAAACGTAGTAATATCGAACTATTAAAAGCTAAGTATGTACTTGCTGGTATTACATTTAATACTTTCGTAACTGATATTACTGTAAATGATGTATTCACAATCAGCTTTAAAGAAGCAGGTTTTGAAAATGTTAAGTTCCGTGTAGTTTCCCGTACTGTACCAATGACAGTAGACAAAGCAGGAATAGTACAGATCACAGCAGTACAGTATGCCGATGGTATCTATGCTGGTGTTGACCCAGGACAGTTCCCACAGAACGGTATTACTAACTTACCTAACCCTTCACAGGTAGAGCCACCAAGCAACCTACAGGTACAACGCCTTGGTACAACCGTAAATGGTAGTACTGTGTTAATTACTTGGGATCTTAGTCAAGATACTGGCGTACGTGGATATAAACTACGTTATAAGAGAAGTGATTCCAGTACATGGATTAATATTGGTAACGTTGGACAATACAGTACCAGTTTTGAAATCCTAAACTTGATACAGGGTGTAAGTTATGACTTTGGTATTGAAGCATATAACACACTTGGTTATTCATCCGAACTAGTAGCAATCTATAACCAATTACCGCAGATCATTTTTGCACTACCAAAAGTAACTGGTCTTGTAATGGTGAATGATGATGCAGGATTTAACCAGACCTATTCACAAGATTTTATTTTTGATTGGGATGATCAAAGTAACATTCCAGTAAATGGTAAACGTTTCACTGATTTCTTCAAATATTATGAAATCCGTGTATATGATAGATATCGTAATTACCTTAGATCTTATTTCACACAGGATAGTGCATGGTCTTATACCTACGCAATGAACCAATCAGACGGTCTAAGCCGTTATCGTGTTATTGGTATCATCGCACACGGTTACGGTACTGGCATCTATTCAGAAGAAGTACAGATTGAAGTTAGTAACCCACAGCACCCACAATTGCTAGGTGTTAAATTACGTAATGGATATGATCAGGTATTCTTTGAATGGGATGAATCAAACGTACCAGATTATTCGGGGGTAGTATTCCAAGCAGCAAAAGATGAGGGGTTTAGTTCTGGTGTTGTCTACTTTAGTAGTTCTAACCGTTATACTGCTTCATTCCCGATTGAAGACGGATCTTGGTTCGGTAGATTGGCAGCATATGATGTAATGGGACAAGATGAATTAGTATGGAGTCCTACTATCGGTTTCAATCAGAACACTAAGGTTCCGTACTCTAAGTTGAATGACGATGTTATCGATGGACTACTTAATAGTGAAGTGGCTACTGGTATTGTTGAAAAGCAAATCGTAGATGAACTTGGTTCACGTTGGCAGCTACAGGTAAGTAATAACGGTAACGTTACTGGTATTGCCCTAGCAGCAGATGAAAAATCATCAGTTTTTACCGTACTCGCAGATCGTTTCAGTATTATCAGTACTGACTCTGCTAAACAAAGTGATAAGGTTTATCCGTTTGTAGTTCAAAATGGTAAGACTTTTATTAACTCAGCCGTCATAGCTGATGCAAGTATCAATACAGCCCAAATTAACAACTTAGCAGTGACTACCGCCAAGATTCAATCAGCCGCTATAGACAATACTAAGATAGCCAATGCCGCTATCCGCAATGCACATATCATGAATGGTGAAATTGACTCAGCGAAGATCAGCCAGCAGATACAATCCAGTAATTGGGATGGTACTAATGGTTGGATGATCAATAAGAACGGTACAGCTAACTTTGGTAACGCTACTATTCGCGGTACGATTTTTGCGAACAGTGGGGTACTTAACAACGTTACTATCAATGAAAACTGTAACATACTTGGTACGCTAAGTGCCGCACGTATCGTAGGTGACATTTGCCGTCCTCAATCTACTGGTATTGCATCAGTACCGTTCATATTCGGTTCTAAAACAGTCTCAGGTGGTCAGGCGGCGTTAGACCCAGTAGCAAACCAACACTATGTAGCATTGCGTATTCGTGGGGAAGATTTTGATCGTATTCTTGACAGTAATATGACTCTTAATTTAACTACGTATGAACGTCAATACTTCTATATTCGTATGGGTGGTGATGGTATTCCAATGACAAACCTATTGTATTGGGATGCTGGCAATGGAGGCGGGCAACGTGATTGGCCTATTAATGGTATCTATATACCAGCCGTAGGGCGTGGTAGATGGAACTATATATATATCATGTGTACTACGTCACGTAGTGGTATTGCAAAGTTAAATGTACCAGCGTTACTAAATTCATTTGTATATCGTGCAGGTGATCAACCTTTATATAATGCTTAATACTAAATAGATTGGGTGATACTAATAATCTAGTACTACCCATAACTATTAATATTATAATTTTAAAAGGAACTGAAATGGGTTTTGATGTTTTGGCTGCATTACTCTTTTCTGCTGGTGCACTCCTATGGACAATATACCGTGATAAGTCTGGTGATACTGATGATTTAATTGATAGAGTAACATCACTTGAATCAACTGTTACTGGTCTTACTACGGATATTGCACGTCTAAATGTGGATCATGAAGACCTAGAAGCTACTACGCGAGTGATTCAAAACCAGATACATCAACTGGATTTGAAGATTGAACGTATTATCACAATTCTAGAACAACAGGAAAAAGAAAAGGGGCGATAAGCCCCTTTATTATTTCCACTTTAATTGATTATTCATGTCATCGACACGTGATTTTGTCTGCTTATACCATAGTGAATCTTTTGATTCTCTACGCATACCATCACGATCACCAATCTTTGCCGCTGCTAGTAGTTTTTTGAATTTACTTGTGCCGGACAATCCCAATTGAAATATCATTATAATTAGATAATCTTCAATATCCCTAGGTAACGTACCTAAGTTAAGTGTACGTAGTTCCGCTTTTGCCTTTTCAATATCATGAGCTAATAGTATGTCTGCTTCTATTGGTGTTAATCCATTACTGAAATTTTCACCTTTTTGTACTAAGTGACCATATCCAATAGTAGGGTAGCCAAGTGAATCTTTGTACGTCCAAAATTTACCGTTCTTATAGTACCCAAGAAATTTTTGATATTCCATTGAGCCTTCATATAGTCTCAATCTCTCTTTAATGTCTGCCATTACTAAATATTCCTATAGTTAATTGTATATGGAATATTTATATGGAATGGAGTAGTTATAATGAAAACGAATGGAAAGTAGAGGATATCAATTCTGGACAGTACGCCGCGTTCGTTTACTTAATCACTTTTGATAATGGTGATTTTTATATTGGATTAAAGCAGGTATACAAAGGCATTAAAGATATTAAGAAACTAAAGGACAGTACTAAAGAATCCAACTGGCGAGAATATACCAGTAGTAGTAGATCGGTTAATCAGATGATTGATGACGGAGTAGAGTACAAGAAGTATCTACTTTGGTGTTTCCCCACAACAAACCAAGCCGCTTTAGTAGAAGCAACATTGATTGGTTTATTTGGTTCAAAAAGTAATTGTGTGAATAAAGCAGTAATGGTTAAGGCAAGAATACCAAATGATAACGGGGCAACATTCCGCATCATTCAACAACTCATAGAGGAATTAAACTAATGGGATGGAAGAGGGGCAATAGCCCTAGTGATATGAAGAAATTCATAAATGATAATTCACCAAGAATTGGTGAGCAGTTTAAAAAAGAACTTAGTGAACGTATGCGTACGGTTACTAAACAAGTCCAACAAATGATTAATGTAGAATCGAAAGGTGGTGTAGTACCGTACACCAATCGTGCTATGAAGTTTAACTTCTATAAACCAAACTCATTCACTAGTATTAATCAGATTGTAGTGATGCCAGATCAGGCAGACTATCTAAAGAATGTCATAGACCCTAACTATGTTCGCAAACATGAGAATAAAGTGATTCCTTATAAAAATGCAAAACTAACTAAGCAAGGAAACATATCACAATTAAAGAACAAGGATAAATACCAACGAGTGAAGAGTAAGAACGGTAAAGAATTTCTTATCGACACTACCAAAAACTCTAGCAAACGCAATCCAGTAATGGCACGTAAGAAAAGGGTGGTTGGTTACTATGGAAGCGTAGGAAGAAAACCACTGTTTAATTTCTATGATGAAACAGAACAAAAAGTAATAAAACAACTACGAACATTACGCGGTACGTTTAACTACCGTTGGAGAAATTAATGATGAACTACTTAGAACAATTCCCATGTTATGACCATACAGTACTAGATAATTTCGCTTTCCAAAGCATCAAACCAGTGAGTGTTACCCTACCATATGATAAAGCACTATCAGGGAAGATGATTAAGAAACAAGTTGATAAGGCTAAAGGTGATTTAATTGCATTCAGTTTTGAATTGACTAAAACACCAAATGTTAATAATGGTGATGTACTAACTGTTGATCTAATTGATGGTAAGAGTACGATTACAGTACTTACATCTTTCCAACAGGTTTATAAAGGACACCGTGTTATGTCGTATATATGCCAAAAGGAACTATAATGTTTAGCATTATCGCAGAACTAATATCTAAAGGTTTTGATTTTTTCATCAAAAGGAAAACCTTAGAGAAGGAAGTACAAACTACTAATGCCGAAGGGCAGATTGAAGTAAATAAGGAAGAGATTGAAAAAGTATCATTCCATTGGCGTAATGCCCTTGGTTTCGTGATCACCCTAATCATACTCTATAACTGGATCATCGTACCAGTACTAGATGCATTCGGTATCGTCGTGATCCAAGTACCACTAGGTCAACTTATGCAAGTCTTGCTTATCATGGTTGGTGGTAGCTAAATTGAATTAAAGCCCCGTAATGGGGCTTTTTGGTTCCTATTGATATATTTCTTGTAAACCTATGAATGATGCTGGTAATATTTCACCTTAAACATTAATAATGGTTACTGCTATGAACAAAAATAAAATAATTGATGTGATAATAAAATTTCTTAAATTAAATATCAAATCTGTTTTGTCATTTTTCTTGGGCGGTATATTTGTACTTTGTTTTATTAAAGTTGATAAGTACTCTGATTCTGTAAGTGCATTTGCTAATACCATTATGGCAGTTGCGGCTGTTATTGGTTTAGTGTTTGCTCGAAAATGGAAGCGTGATGCTACTAAAGATAAAGTAATTGATAGGTGTGTAAAGATTCTATCTGTATATCTTTTGGATATTAAAAAGGTTTTTGTTCCAGCACTGCATATAAAAGTAAATGATGTTTGGTTTAACTCTTTTAAGGTTAAAGATGACGCTAAGTATAAAGATGTTGTTTTCATAAAAAAAATGGCTTCCAATTACGTAGGGCTTATCAAACAGGAAAGTGAACTTTATACTGAGTTAGTATCAGATCTTGAGTACCTGAAATTACTATCGTGGTGTGTTAAGAAAGAGCATCAAGAAGCTATAGATAAAATAAAGGTTACTATGCAAACAATAGTAGCAGATGACCAAAAATTACTAGCGTTAACTAACATTATATTTGGAATGTGGAATTTAAATGTTTATGATGATGATACAAGTAAAGGACATACGGATCTTGTCTATGACTTATCTAAAGATCATAGAATTGATATGGCACTAGAGCTAATTCCAAAAATGATAAGGGATAGAGAGGATTTAAACTCCCTAATTGAATCTCTGTTACGCAAACAATTGAATGTGTTTTCATTCATTGAACAAGTAGAACACTAAAACATATTCTTTTTCATAAATACCCACATATTAATCTATGTGGGTATTTTTTATGGCAAGAATTACAAAAAAGGAATCAGCGTTACACATTCAAGTAATGGATCTTATCCACTCGGATAAGCAACTATCACAAGACGATAAAGAGTTTATCTTCAACAACTACAAAGGCGATGGCATAGGGGCTACTGGTGCTTTCTTTACCCCTGAAATGCTCGCATGGGATTTCATACTTGATGCTGGCTGTACTGGTCAGTGTATCGAACTATGTGCTGGTATCGGTCGTCTCAGCTACTACCAGTACTTAAGGAATAGACCTACGCACATGACATGCGTTGAACTCAATCCAGAGTACGTAATGATCGGGAAGAGGGTACTACCAGAGGCAGAATGGATCACTGGTGACGCACTACAGTATTCATCAGACCGTTTCTATGATGTTGCCTATGGTAATCCACCCTTTGGGAAGATCAACACATCAGAAGCGTACACAGGCCGTTATAAGGGTAGTGAGTTTGAATACAAGGTGATTGAACATGCAAGTACCTTTGCGTCCTATGGGGCATGGATAGTACCGCAAGGTTCAGCAGGGTTTAAGTACTCAGGCCATACGTACTATGACGCTTCAGTACAGACAGCTAAGTACCAGAAGTTTGTTAATGATACGGGGTATACACTCCATCCTGGGGTAGGGATCGATACGAGCATATATAAGGATGAATGGAACGGTACAAAGGTGATATGTGAAAGCGTGCTAGTAGATTATGATGGCACAAACTTTTGACGGGGTAGGGGGATAAAGCTATGATTTCACTTAGATGTGCAGAAATTCATGCAGGGAACCCGAAGTACCCGATTGATATTCAGGCTGTCGCGCAGGCGGCAGCAAAACACCGCGTGGCGCTGGAGATTAATAACTCCTCCTTTGTTCACTCGCGTAAGGGCAGCGAAGACAACTGTCGCGCCGTGGCGGCCGCCGTGCGTGATGCGGGTGGCATGGTGGCGTTGGGCTCAGACTCTCATACCGCGTTTACGCTGGGTGATTTCAGCGAGTGCCTGAAAGTGCTGAATGATGTTAACTTCCCGGAAGCGCAAATCCTGAACGTGACCCCACGCCGCATGCTCGATTTCCTCGAGTCGCGCGGAATGGAACCGATTGCCGAATTTGCCGATCTTTAATTGTGTAATGGAATAAAAAAAATGAACGAGTTTTCCATCCTCTGCCGCGTGCTGGGTACGCTCTATTATCGCCAGCCGCAAGACCCGCTGCTGGTGCCACTTTTTACGTTAATTCGTGAAGGTAAACTGGCGCAGAACTGGCCGCTGGAACAGGATGATTTACTGGAACGTCTGCAAAAAAGCTGCGACATGCAGCAGATTGCTACGGACTATAATGCGCTGTTTGTCGGCGATGAGTGCCGCGTTTCGCCATACCGTTCTGCCTGGCAGGAAGGGGCGACGGAAGCGGAAGTCCGTGCTTTCCTCTCCACTCGCGGTATGCCGCTGAGCGATACGCCAGCCGATCATATCGGTACGCTGCTGCTGGCAGCGTCCTGGATTGAAGATAACGCCGGTGATGATGAGAACGAAGCCATTGAAACCTTGTTCGAAACGTACCTGCTGCCGTGGGTCGGGACGTTCCTGGGTAAAGTTGAAGCGCATGCCACCTCGCCATTCTGGAGAACGCTGGCGCCGCTGACCCGCGACGCTATCGCGGCAATGTGGGATGAGCTGGAAGAAGAGAACGAAGAGTGATTTAAGTCACATAAATTCTGCAACTCATCAGTTCATTTTGCATGTAATGTGCTGCTGATCTCATTTCTATGGTGCGCTTCTGCTAAGATGCGCGCCATGAACATATTACTTTGTATCGCAATAACGACAGGTATTCTCTCCGGGCTCTGGGGATGGGTAGCCGTGTCTCTCGGATTGCTCAGCTGGGCCGGATTCCTCGGCTGTACCGCCTATTTCGCCTGTCCGCAGGGGGGAGTCAAAGGGCTCTTTATCTCGGGCTGCACGCTGATGAGCGGCGTTATCTGGGCGCTGGTGATCATGAAAGGCAGCGCGCTGGCACCGCATCTGGAGTTGCTGGGGTATATCATGACGGGCGTCGTCGCCTTTTTAATGTGCATCCAGGCTAAGCATCTGCTGCTTTCATTTGTGCCGGGAACCTTTATGGGGGCGTGCGCGATCTTTGCAGGACAGGGTGACTGGAAGCTGGTGGTCCCCTCACTGGCGCTGGGGCTGCTGTTTGGCTATGCCATGAAAAACAGCGGCCTATGGCTGGCGTCTCGGCGGGAAAAAGCGCAAAACATCACGGCAGTGAGTGAATAAAAAAAGGCGAGATAATCATCTCGCCTTTTTTATGCGCTTCCTGTCAGGATTCCGGAGGGACTGACATATCGCGGTATTTCACCAGTATCGGGTTCTGCACGTCTGCTTTGTTTTGCAGATCCCACAGCCCGCGGTCTATACCGTCGTTAATTAAGTAGATCACGCCGGTTTCAATGGCCGACATCAGACACATCATGACCGGCTCGTTAGAGGTGTAGCCAATTTCACCTTCCAGCAAACGCTGGTAATCGATGAAGCGGAATACCCCTGCCTGAACTTCATAAGACAGAATGGTTTTGCTGGTGTTCACCGAAGAGAGCACTTCGCCTGTACTGACGTTAACCACACGCAGGTTAACGGCGATCTGGTCGAGCTGATACTGGGTATCCGCACCGATACCGAAGTAACGTGCTCCCGCACCACCCGATTTAACGTTACTTTCGTAGCCGATAATCGATCCTTCAATCATTACGTTCGCTGCCGCCAGAGATTGCAGAGGCGTCCGGTTATTGTCCGCAACGGTGCCATTTTCCTGGGCGGCACGAATGATTTTGCGTTCATTCAACAGGTTCTGGAGCCCCTGACGTTCCAGCGGAATAAACCAGTGCGAATCCTTGAGTGCGGTAACCAGCATCGCGGTGGCGCTCTGCGGCACTGCCGTGGAGAAGTTACTTGCCGGGTAAGGTTTGAATTGCCCGGTTTCATCCTGAATGTTGTACACGGAGACAAATATTTTTCCCGTTGGAGCAGGTAAATGCGTTAAATCACGATAACTCTGGGCCCGAGGCATTAATGTTGGTTTTGCAGCTTCTTTAGGTGGAGCAGTTAAACAACCGCTCAATAAGCACACTGCAACAAATATCAGGAAGCGCTGCATGATTGTTGTCCTTATTTCGTTGTTGTTCAGAAGTTAGTTGAATCGTTTTGTAGACCGGAAACCTGGATGGTGGAGATTTTTCCGGTTTTACGATCGGTCACGTTCAACTGAAGCTGTCCGTCCGTGTTGGCGATATCAACGATAAAGTCGTTGGTCACCATCCGCCCGGGTTTACCGGTATTAATGTTGGTCAGCAAACCACCTAAAATCTGCGACTGGATGGCCTGCGTGAAGTTATCCAGTGCGGACGGGGTATCAACGCTAAAATTCTTTAAGCTGGGATCCTTATAGGAGTTTTGCGCCTGAGCTTCATTCAGCAGGAACGCGCCGTTGTTAGGGTTACCGCCAAAGTTAGGGTTACGGAACTGAAACGTCATGTTTCCGGCCCAGCTGATGGGTGTGATCAGCATTATCGAAACAACTGCATATGCAATACGCATGACAGCCTCCGCATATCGGTTCGCTAGAACTCGTCTTTTGCTAAATCGCTGGTGCTTAATAGGGCTTTATCTATTTGCAGGCGATTAATAGCGTCTTCTGATTGTGCCAGTGCTAAGACTACGTTTTTATCGAAGTCCATTTTGGTCGGGAATAAAAACGTTTGATAAATAACGGACTGATTAGCCGTTATTGTTATCCAACTTCCCCATCGTGCACTGGGCCGCTCGTTGATTGTTATATTACCCGTGTATGTACTTTCCCATTTGTCACTGAAGGCACGGTAAAAACTGTGCCCGACCGATGAGACAGTGTGGTCTGTTAACAATCCGGGAACTTCGACCTCGACGGCCTTCAGATTCCCAGCAGCGAGCAGGAAACTCGCTGCGGCGATCCAACTCAACGTGCGCTTCATGTGATTAACGCCTGAGGTTATCGTTTGCCCACGAAACCGCCTGAGTTCGGTTTTTCACAGCTATCTTCTTGAAAAGATTATAAAGGTGCGTCTTTACCGTATTTTCGCTGATAAATAACGAACGGGCGATTTCAATATTTGAAGCACCAATGCGTAACTTATTCAGGATCTCTTTCTCACGGTGCGTGAGCAGTGCTGACTCTGAGCTGTTATAGCGATAATTTCCGGAGTGCGTGATGAGATAGCTGGCAAGCTTTTGCGAAAAATAACACTCTCCGCGCAATATACCTTGCAGCCCCTCTACCACCCGGTCTTCTTCTTCCGTGACGTAGAACACGCCATTGATATGCGGCCAGCTTTCAATATCTCTGAAAGGATATTCATCAGGCGTATTCAACAATAGCACGCGGATATTATTGTTTTTTCTGCTTAAAATATCCTGCCAGTAATGGATAAGCTTTTTATCAGCTTCCATCATATCGAAAAGAATGATGCTGCCAGGTGCAATATCATCAAAAGAACGTTGAATATTATGCAATTTCCCGCTCAGTGATAAAGATTGCTTTAAATGTTGTAATAATGCTGTCGCTTGCAAAGAAGGTTTTGTGATCAACAGTAATGTATGACCATGTAAACTATGGACTTCATTATACATGATGAAACCCCACTTTATTTTGGCACCTGGCAGCTGTCCTCCAGTTTAAAAGAGGACACCAGAAGTACTGACAGATGTTGCACTGCTGTGTGTAGAATCAGACCATAACCTCCACAGGGAGGTAAATATAAAACCAATTTCGTACATCTAATTTCAATCTAGCTTTTACGAAGTTTAAAGCAAGTGTTAAACATGTAACAGAACGTAAAAATCAATATTAATTTGTGAAATTTGATTGTTTGGAATGGTGAGAATTGATGAGAAAGTTGTACACCTAAATAGAGATGCACAGATTTTAAAAATCATACAAATATTTTTAACGATATGATTATTAAGAATATTTGTTATTTTTGTAAAGCGCTAATTAAGTATGAGTTTCAGATGATTTCTAAGCCCAGGAATGAGCGACTGTCTGGCTTAAGAAAAGAGGCTCCGTGTCACGCACAGAGAAAAATGTTTCCTGCCGTTACGTTTAAACAACCCGGGAGGAAGCGTGGACAGCCTTCGTCTCGTTGTACAACCCTTTCGCAATACACCTTTATTAAAAAATATAAGCCGGCCTGATTAAAGTGATTTTTACTGTAAATTACGACTTTGTGGTGACCCGAAAAATAAAAATAAGCCGCGCGGGTGAGATATTTAAAATGTTTCAGCGGACATACTCTTCACCGTAACGACGCGTTAACACCATACGAGCCGTTTAAACATGGAGTAATTAAATAGCCAGGTCCAGGGTGACAACATGAAAAACACATCGTTAATTGTGATGTTTACATTACTGGGTGCGCCTGGATTTGTAACCGCGGCTAATTCAGATTTGGCAAATGCTGAATATAACTTTGCGGTTAACGAATTAAGTCTTTCATCACTAAATCAGGCAGCCATTATTGGTCAACGGGGCGTTTTCAATGACGCTCAGGTTCGCCAGGACGGTTCAAAACTCTTATCCATTGTTTCCCAGGATGGGGCAGGCAACAGAGCGAGGGTTGATCAATCAGGGGCTTACAATATAGCCTGGATCGATCAGAGCGGTAACGGGAATGATGCAGGCATTACGCAAGATGGATACGGTAATAGCGCGAAAATTATCCAGCAAGGGTCGGGTAATAGAGCAAATATTACGCAGTACGGTACGCAGAAAACCGCAGTTGTAGTGCAGAAACAGTCGCAAATGGCGATTAACGTTATTCAACATTAGCGCTTTCGCGACGACTTTAATCAATCCGACGGGGGTTTACCATGAAATTTTTCAAAGTGGCAGCGCTTGCAGCAATCGTAGTTTCTGGTAGTGCTATGGCTGGTCTGATTAATCAGGATGGCTGGGGTCATGGGCATGGTCACGGTGGATACGGTGGCCCAAATTCAACCCTGAATATTTATCAGAATGGTGGCGGTAACTCCGCGGTTGCTCTGCAAACAGACGCCAGAAATTCTGTCCTGAATATTAGCCAGACAGGTGGCGGTAACGGCGCTGACGTTGGTCAGGGTTCTGATGACAGTAAAATCAACCTGACCCAGAAAGGGTTTGGCAACAGTGCAACACTTGATCAGTGGAACAGTAAAAAATCCGTCATGAATGTTAGCCAGTCCGGCGGATTTAACGGTGCACTCGTAGACCAGACTGCGTCCAACTCAACTGTTAACGTTACCCAGATCGGTTTTGGTAACCACGCGACAGCTCATCAGTACTGATACTGAAATCTGTGCTACAAAAAAACAGGGCATCAGCCCTGTTTTTTTTCGGGAGTTCATCATGAATACTTTAATTCTACTCGCCGCGCTTTCCAGCCAGATAACGTTCAAAACGTCGCAGCAGGAAAACATGACCACCATTATTCCGCAGGTCACTCTGGCGCAATCGTGTGATTGTCAGGTTCAGATTGTTTCTGTTCGGGAAGGGCAGGGGGGACAAAGTTCGTCCCGGCAGCAAAATACCCTTTTTATACCCGCTAATCAGACGATTGATTTAATGCGCCTGAGTTTAAATATTAACGCAGGAGACACGGTAAAAATCGTGGTCACCGTTTCAGATGGAAAATCGCTTCATTTATCACAACAGTGGTCACCGGCGGGAAGTTCGATCTAAATATTCATGAAATCAATATGTTGCGAATGTGGCGGGTCTGTGCCGTTGAGCTATGCTGATATCAGGGACCTGGTCATTATGTTCCTTAACGTGAGACTTCGTTTGCCGTAATAAATGAAGCGCGTTTACCCCTCATGGACGATTTTCATTGAGGAGTACCTATAATGAATAACTATTTTGCTCGACTTGCGGCCGGTCTGGGTCTGGTCGTTTCTGCTTTGAGTATCCCGGCTTATTCGGCCACAGTTGTTGACGGTGGTGTCATTCATTTTCGCGGTGCCATTGTCGCAGACCCCTGTGAAGTCACTCCCCAGAAGCAACAGTTTGCAATGTCATGTCCAGATAATAACCGTATGCAAACGCGTATGGTGAGCTATGAAGAGGCGCTTAACGGGAAAGTGAGTGACTCAAACCTGACGACGCTCAATATGAAATACCTTAATCCTGAAAAAACGCTCGCGGTTGTCGAAATCCAGTATCGCTAATGCGCACTCTCCCGCCCAGCGGTGGAAGAGGATTTTTTCTGATAGTTTTTTCTCCCGGTCTCCTCTGCGATACACTTAAGAAAAAGGCGGGTTGCAGAGGGGCTTTATGAAACCGCAAATTGACATTATTCATGGCGATATTACGACCATGCACGTCGACGTTATCGTCAATGCGGCCAATCCCTCCCTGATGGGGGGAGGCGGCGTGGACGGGGCTATCCACCGGGCTGCCGGACCGCAGCTGCTGGAAGCCTGTAAAACCGTGCGGCAACAGCAGGGCGAATGTCCTCCCGGTCACGCGGTGATTACGCTTGCGGGCAATCTGCCTGCCAGAGCGGTTATTCATGCCGTAGGGCCCGTCTGGCATGGCGGGGACCAGCACGAAGCGAGTATTCTGGAAGAGGCTTACCGGAACTGTTTGCGGCTGGCCGCCGACAACGGCTATAAAACGATGGCGTTCCCGGCCATCAGCACTGGCGTGTATGGTTACCCTAAGGCCGCCGCCGCAACGATCGCCGTAGAAACCGTTTACCGCTACCTGTCGTTAAAACCGCTGCCGGAGAAGGTGATTTTTGTCTGTTTCGACGACGATACCCTGCATCTTTATCAGCGGCTGCTAACTCAGCGCAGACAAGAGCTGGAAAGCTGAAGCAAACGCGGCGCATCCGGTGCGCCGCGTGTTCTAAGAGGCTTTCGCCTGCGGTTTTCCTGAAAAGAGGAAACGCAGAAGCGGGATCCGCAGATGGATTTCGTAGAGTACGATCGCCACCCCCACAACGAACACCAGCCCGGTAAAGAAGCCCAGCGTGTTGGAGGCGATGTGCGGTGTGATGTAAGCCCCGAAGAAAAGCGTCAACGGGTGATGCACCAGATAGATAAACAGCGAAGCATTAACGAAGTAGGTCACGCGGTGGGACTTAAAGTTCAGCAAACGGTGGCCTAGCGCGAATACTACGTTCACCATCCACAGGCCCAACAGCATCGTGATCACGCTTTCCGTTTCATACATCCAGGCGTCGCCGCTCCCGTAGCGCTGATTCAGCAGATAGGCCGCGAACGCGAGGGTGGCTCCCAGAGCGCACCACGGTGACGGGGTGACAAACAGCGATTTAAGCTTCGGATGAATAAACGCCAGCGCGCCGATTAAAAAGAAGGGAATGTAGAACAGCGACTGCATCACCACAAAATTAAATAACCCGTCGCTCAAAATCGGCGGGTAGACGATAAGCAGGGTCCGTCGCACGGCGGCATAGGCAATCCCCAACAGCAAGAAGAGCACTGACAGTTTGCCCATCGTAACGTTGGCGAAAAAGGTGTCGGCCTTCGTACTTAGATGGTGGCGCAGGCGGCTGAAAATCAACAGACTCACCGTGGTGAGCACCACCAGGACCAGCAGGAACCACAGGTGAGACACCAGCTCCCAGACCAGCGTGTTGTACTTTTCATACAGCGTCAGATTCGGCCAGTTCTCCGCTTTACCCTTCACGTACTGCAACATAATGAACTGGGGCAGCGTCAGCAGCGGAATGGCGGTCAGCATGGGGATCCCCACGCGCTCTACGCGCACTTTCCACCAGCGCTTGAGCGGGTATCGCAGAAACAGCATGTAAGAGAAATAGCCGGATATGACAAAAAACACCTGCATACGGAAGGCGTGAATAAAGTCATTAAACAGCGTCAGCCACCAGGAGGGCATCTGGCTATTCACGTGCCAGGTGTGGCTGGAGTAAATCAGTGAAATGTGAAAGGGGATCCCCAATAGCATCAGCCATGCCCGGATCGAGTCGAGGAAATATTCACGTTCTGTTGGTGTTGTGCTCATATAACGTTGTGCATTCTCAGACTTTTCGTCTTATCCCTAAGACTCATAATGGTTACATTCGAAGGCAACCCTACACCAAGACCGACACCCTGTCTCCAGGATAAGCACGCAAAGTGAATAGCGGGTTCTTTCATTTGCTTAATCCCTGAGCCAGCAGCTGAACAAAGCAGTGATAATGTTGTCGGATTGCCTGAGTTTCCATTAAAATGGATCGGATCGATATAAGCACACAAAGGGGGAAGTGCTTACTTATTATGAAACATAAACCACAGATGATGAAAATGCGTTGGTTGGGTGCTGCAGTGGTGTTGTCACTGTATACCTCATCGGCACTGGCCTTTAACATCGACGATGTCGCAAAACAGGCAAAATCGATGGCAGGCAAGAGCTACGAAGCGCCGAAAAGTAACTTGCCCTCCGTTTTCCGCGACATGAAGTATGCGGACTATCAGCAGATCCAGTTCAATCACGATAAAGCGTACTGGAGCAATATCAAAACCCCGTTCAAGCTTGAATTTTATCATCAGGGTATGTACTTCGACACGCCTGTTGCCATCAATGAAGTGACGGCGACAGCGGTTCGTAAGATTAAGTACAGCCCGGATTATTTCAATTTTGGCAATGTGCAACACGATAAAGATACGGTGAAAGACCTGGGCTTCGCAGGCTTCAAGGTGCTTTACCCGATCAACAGCAAAGATAAAAACGACGAAATCGTCAGCATGCTGGGTGCCAGCTATTTCCGCGTCATTGGCGCGGGGCAGGTATACGGGCTTTCTGCGCGTGGTCTGGCTATTGATACCGCGCTGCCATCAGGTGAAGAGTTCCCACGTTTCCGTGAGTTCTGGATTGAGCGTCCAAAACCAACTGACAAACGTCTGACCATTTATGCGCTGCTGGATTCCCCGCGTGCAACCGGCGCCTATCGCTTTGTGATTATGCCGGGTCGTGACACGGTGGTTGACGTACAGTCCAAGGTTTACCTGCGTGACAAAGTAGGCAAACTGGGCGTTGCGCCACTGACCAGCATGTTCCTGTTTGGGCCGAACCAGCCGTCTCCGGCAACCAACTTCCGCCCGGAACTGCATGACTCCAACGGTCTGTCTATTCATGCCGGTAACGGTGAGTGGATCTGGCGTCCGCTGAATAACCCGAAACATCTGGCGGTGAGCAGCTTCGCAATGGAAAACCCGCAAGGTTTCGGCCTGCTGCAGCGTGGTCGTCAGTTCTCCCGCTTTGAAGATTTGGACGATCGCTATGACCAGCGTCCAAGCGCCTGGGTCACGCCAAACGGTGACTGGGGTAAAGGTAAAGTCGAGCTGGTAGAAATTCCAACCAACGATGAAACCAACGATAACATCGTCGCTTACTGGACACCGGATCAGCTGCCGGAAGCCGGTAAAGAGATGAACTTCAAGTACACCATTACCTTCAGCCGCGACGAAGATAAGCTGCATGCGCCGGATAACGCGTATGTGATGCAGACTCGCCGCTCAACGGGTGATGTGAAGCAGTCTAATCTTATCCGTCAGCCTGACGGGACCGTGGCGTTTGTCGTGGACTTCACCGGCCAGGATATGAAGAAACTGTCGCCGGACACCGCCGTTGCCGCTCAGGCCAGCATCGGTGATAACGGTGAAATCGTTGAGAATACCGTGCGTTACAACCCGGTAACCAAAGGCTGGCGTCTGACCCTGCGCGTGAAAGTGAAAGATCCGAAACAGACCACTGAAATGCGTGCTGCGCTGGTCAGTAACGATCAGCCGCTGAGTGAAACCTGGAGCTATCAGCTACCTGCCAATGAATAATACATCTGAATATATTGATGCCATGCCGCTGACGGATATCGAAAAAGCGGCACTGCCTAAGAGCGACATCCGCGCGGTTCACACCGCGCTGGATGGTGAACATCGTCAGTTTTCCCGTGATGATGATACGCCGCTCGGGTCAGTCAAGGCGCGTCTGGAGCAGGCCTGGCCGGACTCGCTGGCGGAAGGGCAGTTGATTAAAGACGATGAAGGACGCGATCAGCTTCAGGCGATGCCGAAGGCCACGCGTTCCTCAATGTTCCCCGATCCATGGCGCACCAACCCGGTGGGCCGCTTCTGGGATCGCCTGCGCGGGCGTGATGTGACGCCGCGCTATCTGACGCGCCTGACAAAAGAAGAGCAGGCGTCCGAACAGAAATGGCGTACCGTGGGGACCATCCGTCGCTATATCCTGCTGCTTCTTACGCTGGCGCAGACGGTCGTCGCGACCTGGTACATGAAAACCATCCTGCCTTATCAGGGCTGGGCGTTCATCAACCCGACGGACATGATGGGCCAGGATCTCTGGGTCTCCTTCATGCAGCTGCTGCCGTATATTCTGCAGAGCGGCATCCTTCTGCTGTTCGCGGTTCTCTTCTGCTGGGTCTCGGCCGGTTTCTGGACCGCGCTGATGGGCTTCCTGCAGCTGCTGATGGGGCGTGACAAATACAGCATTTCGGCGTCAACGGTCGGGGATGAACCCCTCAATCCCGAGCACCGTACCGCGCTGATTATGCCTATCTGTAACGAAGACGTTGACCGCGTATTTGCGGGCCTGCGTGCGACCTGGGAGTCCGTAAAGGCGACCGGTAACGCGGAGCATTTTGACGTTTACATCCTGAGCGACAGCTACAACCCGGATATCTGCGTTGCAGAACAAAAAGCGTGGATGGAGCTGATTGCAGAAGTGCAGGGCGAAGGGCAGATCTTCTACCGCCGTCGCCGCCGTCGTGTGAAGCGTAAAAGCGGTAACATCGATGACTTCTGCCGTCGCTGGGGTAATCAGTACAGCTATATGGTCGTGCTGGATGCGGACTCCGTCATGAGCGGTGACTGCCTGAGCGGTCTGGTGCGTCTGATGGAAGCCAACCCTAACGCGGGTATCATTCAGTCCTCGCCAAAAGCGTCCGGCATGGACACCCTTTATGCGCGCTGCCAGCAGTTCGCCACCCGTGTCTACGGGCCGCTGTTCACCGCGGGTCTGCACTTCTGGCAGCTGGGTGAGTCGCACTACTGGGGTCACAACGCCATCATCCGCGTGAAGCCGTTCATTGAGCACTGTGCGCTGGCGCCGTTGCCGGGTGAGGGGTCATTTGCAGGCTCTATTCTGTCGCATGACTTCGTGGAAGCAGCGCTAATGCGTCGTGCTGGCTGGGGCGTCTGGATTGCCTACGACCTGCCGGGATCGTACGAAGAGCTGCCGCCGAACCTGCTGGACGAGCTCAAGCGTGACCGCCGCTGGTGTCACGGTAACCTGATGAACTTCCGTCTGTTCCTTGTTAAAGGGATGCACCCGGTTCACCGTGCGGTGTTCCTGACGGGCGTGATGTCTTATCTCTCCGCACCGCTGTGGTTTATGTTCCTTGCGCTCTCCACTGCGCTGCAGGTGGTCCATGCCCTGACGGAGCCGCAATACTTCCTGCAACCGCGGCAGCTGTTCCCGGTGTGGCCGCAGTGGCGTCCGGAGCTGGCGATTGCGCTGTTTGCCTCCACCATGGTGCTACTGTTCCTGCCTAAGCTGCTCAGTATCATCCTGATCTGGTGCAAAGGCTCGAAAGAGTACGGCGGTTTCTTCCGCGTGACCCTTTCACTGCTGCTGGAAGTGCTGTTCTCCGTGCTGCTGGCACCGGTGCGTATGCTGTTCCACACCGTATTTGTGGTCAGTGCGTTCCTGGGCTGGGAAGTGGTCTGGAACTCACCGCAGCGTGATGACGACTCCACGCCGTGGAGCGAAGCCTTTATGCGCCACGGTTCTCAGCTGCTGCTAGGTCTGGTGTGGGCGGCCGGGATGGCCTGGCTGGATCTGCGCTTCCTGTTCTGGCTGGCGCCGATTGTCTTCTCGCTGATCCTGTCGCCGTTTGTCTCCGTGATCTCCAGCCGTTCAACGGTGGGGCTGCGGACCAAACGCTGGAAACTGTTCCTGATCCCGGAAGAGTATTCCCCGCCGCAGGTGCTGGTGGATACCGATCGTTATCTCGAGCAGAACCGCAATCGCACGCTGGATGACGGCTTTATGCACGCCGTGTTTAACCCGTCATTCAACGCCCTGGCAACGGCGATGGCCACTGCGCGTCACCGTGCCAGCCAGGTGCTGGAGATTGCCCGCGATCGTCACGTTGAGCAGGCGCTTAACGAGACCCCGGAAAAACTCAATCGCGACCGTCGACTGGTGCTGTTGAGCGACCCGGTGACAATGGCGCGTCTTCACTACCGCGTATGGTCCGCTCCGGAGAAATACTCTTCGTGGGTAAACTACTATAAGGAACTGAAACTTAACCCGCTGGCGTTGAAGGCGAAGTAAGTTTTTAAATAG
The DNA here is from genome assembly GCF_055816715.1 of Enterobacter sp. PL_is514. Classification (NCBI taxonomy): domain Bacteria; kingdom Pseudomonadati; phylum Pseudomonadota; class Gammaproteobacteria; order Enterobacterales; family Enterobacteriaceae; genus Enterobacter; species Enterobacter sp. PL_is514. Next base: position 638,297 of record NZ_JBVPGN010000036.1, read on the forward strand.
GGCGGATAAGCGAAGCGCCATCCGCCAAATAAAATACCGGCTTAATTGCCGGTATTTTTTTAGAGGTTACTCATGAAAATAATCATCGTCGTACTGATGGCATGCCTGCTCAGCGGCTGCGGCAGTATCATCAGTCGCACCATTCCAGGGCAAGGCCACGGTAATCAGTATTACCCGGGGGTAAAATGGGATCTCCGTGACTCCGCATGGCGTTACCTGACCGTGCTCGATCTGCCGTTCTCGCTGATTTTCGACACGCTGTTGCTGCCGATTGATGCCAGCCATGGCCCTTACGAATAGCGTAAATTAACGCTCGTCCCACTCATCGGCTGCGGTTTGACCTTCTTCCGTATCCAGCGGTGGCTCGAGCTGAAACTCGCCCTCATCCCACTCGTGTAGGGTGTTCTCTTCCAGCCATTCCTGCCGAAGTTCGATTTCGTCATAGTCGCCATCGAAGACGGCCTGCGCACCTTCACCGCTCAATATCGGCAAACATTCCCCTTCTTCACCTTCATCGGCAAAGAATTCGGCCTGCCACATAATATCCCCATCCTGCAGAACGTATTTTTGGATATTAAGCTGTTGCACGTCAGCATCTTCTTCTTCAACGCCGGGGTTGTCGGCGAGGAACTCTTCACGAGCGGCATCAATAGCTTCTTCCAGCGTGGCGTACATGGTCATTGGTGTCTCCCTGTTTTCCAGAAGGTTTCAGGGAAAGAATAGCTGAATATAAGATTCTGCAAGTATGAATGTGAAAATAAGACGTCACGCATTCAATGCCGCCCACTTAAGCGGTGCGGCACGAGAGTTCACCGCGTAACGGATTTTTGACATCTTAACTGCCCTCGGCCTTAATGGCTGGAGGCGTTTTGTTATGAACACCGCTTCCAGATCTCCACACATGTGCTCTAATTGTTTTTGGATTGACGGTATTCACCAGTACTGACATCTCCGATGGCGGCAGAAGACGACATGGGCGAACCGTCGCTGAAAACGAGCAGGTCGTTGAGAAATGGCATAAGAAAACGGCTCCCTGTAGTGGAAGCCGTTATAGTGCCGCGGTAAAGAATCGGTCAACCGCTCCTTAACTGAACGGCATTGCCCATTAAGCGGGGCTTTTTCTTGATTCCATATCAACGCTTCTTTTTTGGTTTGAATAAACGATCACTGACAATAAATGCAACTATCAGGAATATAACAGTAGATATTAATGCATAATCTTCCCAAAAGGTGACGGCGAGCATACCGAAAATAATAGTTAAACCAATAGGTATATAAACTTGCATAACAAGCCTAACTAATTCCTGCCACCACACGCTAAACATTTTTTTTCATCGTACTATCCTAAGAATATCAGAAACAATATCGTTATCGCTTTTTGGTATTGGTTGTGTACGTCAACACGATCAATTATTGATTCAACCAGGAAGTATAACATTTCCAGATCACGATTATAGAGATCTCTATAGTACCGACTATGTTTATATAAAAGACGTTCCGCAGCCTGTGAAGCTACCTGTGCGTACCCATATATTCCCGCCGCAGCTACACCACGCGTTGACCATTTGGTGAGTGCCGAGGAGATCGATACTTGCATTGAAAGACTTGAAGCCGCTAACGTAGCGATAGTGTACGCAATGGTAAACTTGGTAAGGGTGGCAGTTGTAAACCCAGCTCCTGCTTTAGACAAGATTAACGTAATGTTCCTGATGCGCTGGTCTGAGAGATTTTCAAACATATAGTTGATATAGATTTCAAGCATCTCTCTTATAGTGTCATGATGTTTTACGAGTACTACAAGAGCCTTCAAGAACCTCTTATCTTCTTGCTTCAAACGTGTACATACGTCCTGGTAGTTGTCGAGGAAGCACGAGCTATACCACGAAAGCCTTTCCACCCCAGAGTATATTAAATGAGCCTGTTGTACGGCTTGCTGTTGAACACCAGCAAGGCTTTATCCAGCAGGTTAGCCATGTAGCGATCAGCATCAAGTTTGTTCAGTATAAGCGAGTTGTAGCTCATGAATCCTTCCCATGTTTCTCCCTATCCATATTCCACATAACAGTAATAAACCTCCGAATAATAAACAAGATGTATCTACCGATGGAGGCAGGTCACGCCAGTACTCGAAAACCCGCAAGGCGTTATTACTCACTTTGCTCGACAGATGATAGTACTGAATCAAAGTGATTGGGGTCGGTACTACGTACCTAAAGTCTTTGCGAGTAATTACGCGTCGCCTTGCTCCTTGTCAGGGTTGCGGGCTGTTGAATCCCTTCGCGTACTTACCTACCTTATAGTGGTGATGTTCGATTACTCGACACATGATAGAATCGCCCTATACAAACAGCAGGGAAAACAAAATGCAAATAATGAGGATGACATACGACGACATTGATAAAAATGGCTATGCCAAATTACACGTCTATGGAATAGGAACTTTCTCTGCATTCAGTGGGCAAAACCCATATACCAATGATCCCAACTGTGCGTACTTACCAAACAGTGCAATACCTACTGGACGGTACTGGATAGTTGATAGGCCAACTGGCTCTACATTGAATAAGATCCGGGCATGGGGCGTTGATACAATCACAGGTAATGACCACTCCGAATGGTTTGCACTCTTCAGTGCTCAAACCATGACAGATAGCATAATGATTAACGGTGTATCGCGTGGTAGTTTCCGGTTACATCCACTCAGGCCGGATGGTTCTGGTTTCTCTGAGGGGTGTATTACTTTCGTCAATCGACCCGATTTCTATACTGTACGTAGTCAGTTGCTCCGTACTAAAAAGGTTAAAGTACCAGGATCAAGGACTGGATTGATGGCATATGGTTATGTTGATGTGCAAGGGGGGAGCGACTATGCGAAGTGCAGGATTCGTTAAGAATGCGGCCATATACAGTATCTGTATTGTCTTTGCATGGTGGCTATCAAGTTTCGGTAAGCCTCTCAATGGACTAACGCAATGGGTCATGGATACCGCCTATAGTACTTTCGGTTCCGGCCTGAGTGGTTCATATGAAGCTGATGCAGATCCGGTAAGGTTCATCGCCTTAATCCTGATGGTACTTATCTACGCTACCATACTGTTCTTGCTCACACGTTTGGTACTAAGAAAGTTTCAGGCCAATCGCTAATACCTCATTTTATTAAGTACCCTCACTGTATATGGTGAGGGTGTTTTTTGGTACTTAATTACTGACTATAACAATAAATACATCAACAATAGATGAGGTGAGTTTATGGAAAAATATATTATTAACGATTTTGTTTATGAAGTTATTGGCAATGTGATAACCGTCCTGACCTGCCCCCCGTATTAGACACAACCATCAGTTAGTAATGTCGGTTTGTTTACTTTCACATTTTCCATTCCGCCACCGTGCTGCAAACTCTGATGGCGTCTGATAATTCAGTGCTGAATGTGGACGACATCGTTATAATCCTGCCGCCAGTCATTAATGACTTTCCTTGCGTGAACGATATCACTGAACCTGTGCTCATTCAGACATTCATCGCGAAATCGCCCGTTAAAGCTCTCAATAAATCCGTTCTGCGTTGGCTTGCCCGGCTGGATTAAGCGCAGTTCAATACCATGCTCAAAAGCCCATTGATCCATTGCACGGCAGGTGAACTCCGGCCCCTGGTCAGTTCTTATCGTCGCCGGATAGCCTCGAAACAGTGCAATGCTGTCCAGAATACGCGTGACCTGAACGCCTGAAATCCCGAATGCGATGGTAATGTCAGGCACTCCTTCGTGAAGTCGTCCACACAGGTCAGGCACTTGATCCTGCGACCGGTCGCATCACACATCAATACCACGGCTTCCCGCTTCTGGTCTGTCGTCAGTACTTTCGCCCCAGGGCCACTGAAGAGCCTCCTTATCCAGCATGGCTTCGGCAAGCAGCTTCTTACGCCAGGTATAATAGGTGGCGTTGGAAATGGCGTACTTGCGGCAGAGCTCACGGGCAGAGACCCCTGCTTCAGCTTCGCGGAGGATACTGATGATCTGTTCGTCGGAAAAACGCTTCTTCATGGGGATGTCCTCATGTGGCTTATGAAGACATTACTTACATCGCGGTGTCTTAATCAACGAGGAGCAGGTCAGCGTACATGGTCATTAGTGTCTCCCTGTTTTCCCGAAGGTTTCAGGGAAAGAATAGCTGAATATAAGATTCTGCAAGTATGAATGCGAAAATAAGCTTCAGGCGTTCGTCTTATTCCGTCACGGGCCGTAACGCGCGGGATAAACTGAACCACGAATAAATGGCATTGAACAACACGACGCCCGCCGTCACGATAAAGACGGCGCGAAAACCGAAGCTGGCGGAGATCCCGGCCCCGAGCAGCGGTCCGGTGACGTTACCAATATCCCGGAATGACTGGTTATAGCTGAAAATACGCCCGGCAATCTGGTTCGTGGAGTTGTAGACCAGCAGGGTCTGTACGGCGGGCAGCAACGCGCCGTCGGCGGCACCCAGCAAAAAGCGCAGGACGCCCAGCTGCCATGGCGTTTGCACCATCGACATCGGGATAAGCAGCAGGACGGAAATCACCAGCGCGCAGATCAGGATTTTTTCCGGACCCACCCGGTCCCCCAGTTTTCCCAGCCTCGGGGCACTCAGCAGCGCCGCCACGCCGGGTACGGAGGCGATCAGCCCGCTGATGAACGCAATATTGCTGACGTTACCCGCCAGGTCGCGAACGTACAGCGTCAGAATAGGGGCAATCGACCCGGTAGCCACCTGGATAATCATTGTCGTCACGAACAGGCTCAGCACCAGTCTGGGATTTTTAAGCGAGGTCAGCACCTCCCTGGCGTGAAGCATCTCTTTTTTGGCGACAGGCGTGAAGTTTTCCCGAATACAGAGCAGGGTGACGATAAAGCACAGGAACAGCACGCTGGCGGTGATAAAGAAAACTGGCCGCAGGCCATAGCTATCGGCCAGGAGTCCGCCGGCCAGTGGCCCCAGCAGGGCGCCGCTCACGCCGCCGGTTGAGAGCGTGCCCAGCGCCCAGCCGCTCTTATGGCGGGGAATTTGTGTGGCAATCAGGGCATTGGCATTGGGAATAAAGCCCCCCAGCAGGCCCAGCAGCGCGCGGAGGATCAGGAACTGCCAGACGTTTTGCGCCACGCCCATCAGCGCCATGATAATGGCCATCCCCAGCGCCGAACGCAGCAGCATGATTTTACGTCCCTTGCGATCGGCAAGGCTGCCCCAGAAGGGCGAAGCGATCGCAGAAAACAGGAACGTGATGCTGAATACCAGGCCGGACCACATATTGAGCGCGCTGTGACCCGTCACGCCCAGCTGTTCGACGTAGAGCGGCAGGAAGGGCATGACCAGGCTAAACGCCGCGCCGGTAAGAAAACAGCCAAGCCACGCAACCGTGAGGTTACGCTTCCAGTTTATGGGGGCATCTGAGGGTGACATAACAATCCGCATAATGAGGTGCTGAGCACCTGAAGCATGAAGTAATAAGCCTGCTAATTATGCGCCTGGGTTATGATTGCCGCAATGAGGGGGAGCTTTTAAAGCTAAAACAGCATGCGGCCCTGAGGACCGCATGAGGATTAATAGCGGGACGGCGTACCTTGTGGGCGTGTTTTAAAACGGCGGTGCAGCCACATATACTGCTCCGGGGCGAGCATGATGCACTTCTCCACAACGCTGTTCATCCAGCGCGCGGTGGTTTCTGCATCGTCAAGCGGCGGCGCGAGTTCCGGCTCCAGCATCATCAGCTCGTAGCCTGAACCATCCGGTTTACGGCGAGGAACAAAAGGCACGATGGCAGCTTTGGACATCCGCGCCAGCATCCAGGTGCCGGTGGTTGTGGCGGCCTCGTCAACGGCGAAGAAGGGGACAAATACGCTGGCCTGCGGACCATAGTCGTGGTCGGGGGCATACCAGACCACTTCACCGGATTTCAGCGCGCGGATCATGCCCTTCAGATCTTTTCGGTCGATCATGCTTTTGTTGGAGCGCATGCGGCCGTTGGTCTGGATTAAATCGATGACCGGGTTATCGTTAGGACGATAAACGCCAATGCCGGGTGCCTGCATGCCGAACATGCGTGCCCCGATTTCCAGCGTCAGAAAATGGACGCCGATCAGCAGAACGCCCGTCTGGTTGGCCTGAAGCGTATGCACCGGATCCATGCCGGTTCCCGTCACCTCGCTCCAGCGGGCCATGCGTTTGTCTGGCCAGAACCACGCCATACCGGTTTCCATGAGCCCCATCCCGACGGATTCGAAATTCTTCGAGACCATATCGTGACGATCTGTCTCGCTCATCTGCGGAAAACAGAGCTCAAGATTGCGGTACGCGATTTTGGCGCGACGCTTCATAAACAGCTGCGCGAAACGGCCCAGAAATTTACCCAACCGAAAAATTACAGGGTAGGGAAGCTGTACCAGGAGCCATAAAAAGCCAATGCCAAGCCAGGTCAACCAATAGCGGGGATGCAAAAGGGCGGCAGTAAATTTTGGTAACTGGGTCATGTCTTTCCTGTGTTCAAACGTCCTGTTTTGCTAGTGTCTCATTTTTTTAGACGTAGCCAAAATATCTGCTTTCGAAGCGTGCACGAATACAGCAATTGTTAAGCCTGATTAATCAGGGTGTGTGAAATGTAGCGTAAATTGTGTGGATGTAAATTAGTTTTATTTGCTATATGATGCCGACCGATTTTCATTCTCTCTAACGATTCCAGGACTGTACACCATGCCAGTGTTACACAACCGCGTGTCGAATGAGATGTTAAAAGCGCGTATGTTGGCTGAAACCGAACCGCGCACCACCATCTCTTTCTACAAATACTTCACGATCAACGATCCGCAGGCAACCCGCGATGCGCTTTATCAGGCGTTCACGGCCCTGAACGTCTTCGGACGCGTCTACCTTGCCCGTGAAGGCATCAACGCGCAGATTAGCGTACCGGAAAGCAAAGTCAGCGCTTTCCGCGACGTTCTTTATCACTTCGATCCGGCCCTCGACGGCTTACGCCTGAACATTGCCCTGGACGATGACGGGAAATCCTTCTGGGTGCTGCGCATGAAGGTGCGTGAACGCATCGTGGCGGACGGTATCGACGATCCTGAGTTTAACCCGGCGGATGTCGGCGAATATCTGAAGGCTGCGGAAGTGAATGCGATGCTGGACGATCCGGATGCCGTGTTCATTGATATGCGTAACCACTATGAGTACGAAGTGGGGCATTTCGAGAACGCAATGGAAATCCCGGCCGACACCTTCCGCGAGCAGCTGCCCAAAGCGGTTGAGATGATGCAGGAACATAAAGATAAAAAGATCGTTATGTACTGCACCGGCGGTATCCGCTGTGAGAAAGCCAGCGCGTGGATGAAGCACAACGGCTTTAATAAGGTCTGGCATATTGAAGGCGGCATTATCGAGTACGCCCGTCGTGCCCGTGAACAGGGTTTACCGGTACGCTTTATCGGGAAAAACTTTGTCTTTGACGAGCGTATGGGTGAGCGTATCTCGGAAGACGTTATTGCCCAGTGCCACCAGTGCGGCGCGCCGTGCGATACCCATACCAACTGCAAAAACGACGGGTGCCATCTGCTGTTTATTCAGTGCCCGGCCTGTGCCGAGAAGTTTAACGGCTGCTGTAGCGAATTGTGCAGCGAAGAGAGCATCCTGCCGGAAGAAGAACAGCGTCGCCGTCGTGCAGGACGTGAAAACGGCAACAAGATTTTCAATAAATCACGCGGCCGTCTGAATACCAAACTGGGTATCCCTGACCCGGAATGATAATAACGCCCGGTACGGCAAAAGCCTGCCGGGCGAATCTATTATGATTTCTGCTGTACACCTTCAACGGAAATAATCAGCTCCACGTCCTGAGACGCCGGGCCTAAATCCGTTGTGATATTAAAATCTTTCAGATGAATTTTACCCGCTGCTTCAAATCCTGCGCGTTTACCGCCCCACGGATCGTCACCCTGACCCAATAATTTAGCCTCCAGCGTGACCGGTTTTGTTACGCCGTTAAGCGTCAGGTTGCCGGTAATATTCAGCTTATCACCGTCTTTTTTCACTTCCGTGGAGGTGAAAGTAGCCTGTGGGTATTTCCCGACATTGAGGAATTCCCCACTGCGCAGATGTTTATCACGTTCAGCATGATTGGTATCAACGCTGTTAGTATTAATGGTCACGTTGACCTTGTCGGCGGCAGGATTTTTCTCGTCAAAGGTGAATGTGCCGTCAAAATCCTTAAAGGTACCGTACAGCCAGCTGTATCCCAGATGCTGAATACGGAAATTGACGAAAGCGTGCTGGCCCTCTTTATCAATTTTATAATCAGCCGCCACGGCGGAACCGGCGGTGAATAACAGAGAACCCAGGGCGATACCCAGCAGGTGTTTTTTCATTTTATGCTCCAGAGTCAACTGACGAGCGGCCAAGCATGCGCTTTAGCGTATCGTCTTTATCAATAAAATGGTGTTTGAGGGCGGCAAGCCCGTGAAGTACGGACAGGATCACGACGCTCCACGCAAGCCAGAGGTGTACGACCCCTGCGGTGTCTGCCTGAGCGCCCGCATCGCTGAGCGTTGCCGGGACGTCAAAAAGGCCAAAGACGCTAATCGGCTTACCGTCCGCCGTCGAGATAAGGTATCCGCTAATCAGAATGGCGAAGAGCAGCGCATAGAGCGCAATATGCGCGGCGACTGCACTGACGCGGGTAAATTTGCTGTGGGTCTTCGGCGCGGCAGGCGGTGGGGAAATATGTCGCCAGATCACGCGGAAAACCAGGCCCAGCATCAGCAGGACACCAATGCTTTTATGTAACTCCGGTGCCTGGTGATACCAGCCATCGTAATAGCTGAGCGTGACCATCCAGAGCCCAAGTCCAAACATACCGTAGACGGCAAGAGCAAATATCCAGTGCAAACCTATGGATATTATTCCGTAGCGCCGGGAGGAGTTACGCAATTGCATCAGAATGTCCATTTTCAAATTAACCGGAAAGTAAAAATGAACGGGAAGGCGGGATATTGCAACTGAAATAATTGTCTATTGATTTTTATTTTATTTATTTCAGCAATTTTGAAAAGGATCGCTAACGCTAATTCAATCTCTTCGTGCAAGCGAAATGGTGAGTTTCAGTAAAGATAAATTAACGTCAATTATTGTCAGTAAGGCTTTTCAGTAAAATACAATGTAAACAAAATCAATAATGGCCAACAGCGCCCACAATAAGAGATAGAGCATAAAATGCTCGCGAATATTATTCATCAGAAAGCTAACGATCCTGCGCATAACGCCCCGTAATGCAGTGTGAGTGAACCGGGCCCCGGGACGTCCGGAGCCCGTGTGGATTATCCGTTAAAACGCGAGAGTGAGAAGGGCGTCAGATCAAACTGCGGCGTGATACCCTGAGCAAACTGCGCGGCGATTTCACCTAGCACGGAAGCGAATTTAAAGCCGTGGCCGCTCAGCCCGGTGATGAGCAGGGTGTTGTCATGCCCGGGCAGCGTATCAATGATGAAGTCTTCATCCGGTGTGTTGTCGTAGGTACAGGCTGCGCCATACAGCAAGCCACCGACGCCCGGAAGAATATTCCGCAGGAATGAGAAGGCTTCCGAACCATCCTGAGGAAAGGCGCCGAAAGGCTTACGCTCTTCAGGGGAGGTGATCGCCTGGCCCCCGTTGTGTTTACCAATTTTCAGCGCGTCTTTCTCGGAAGGGAAACCGTAGAACTGATCGCCATTCGGTAATTCCCCGGTGAAGGCCGGGAATTTATTCTGCGCGCTGTAGCGCCCATCTGACTGGAACCAGGAGAAGACCTTGCGCACCGGCTGGATTGGCAGCTCCGGCAGCAGGCGAGTGACCCAGGTTCCTGCGCTGACGAGCAGGCGAGAGGCTGAATAGTCGCCGTCAAGGGTCGTTACCGTGACGCCATTCTCGTCATGGGTGATGGCCTCCACCGGACAGTTAAACAGCTGTGCACAGCCGGCTTTCGCGGCAAGGTCGACCCAGGTTTTGATCGCTGTTTCACAATGCAGTACGCCGGAGTGGGCTTCAAAGAGGCCAATATAATCGTCCGGGACGCTAATTTCAGGCCAGCGCGCGGTTATGCCCGTTGCGTCCAGCTTCTCAACGTCCAGATTAAAGGCTTTCGCGCTGCGCTCAACGCCGGCAAGAAATTCCGAATGAGCCGGGCCAAGGTTGATAACCCCGGTACGCTCGAAAATACGCTCTTCGGTCTGCTTCGCCAGTTCATCCCACAGCGTCTGGGCGCGAAGCACCAGCGGGACATAGCGCTCGCCTTCTCCATACGCATGGCGCATGAGGCGGGTATCGCCATGATGGCTGCCTTCCGCATGGGGAGGGAGGTGGGCATCGATCATCAGGACCTTCAGACCTGCCTGTGTTGCGTAATAACCGGCAGCGGAACCCACGGAGCCGCTACCAATAATGATTAAGTCGTATCTCATATGCATCTCATAAACTGACGTTTTGTTAGCAGAGTAATTAACAACGCGGAGTTAGACAAGGGAGAAATAAATAAGGCACCGCGAGGGTGCCTGTAGAGAGAAAAGTGGGCATAAGCTTAGTGCCGTTTATACTCATTTTCCTGATAGTCGCCAGATTCTATTTTTGCAATACCTGCCTCTAAAATAGAAATAAACTGACGGGCGACGTCTGTTGTTAGCCACAGCGTCTGTCCAACTTCCGCTTCTTCACGGTTGAGTTGATTCGGGGTCTGGTAGTGCAAACGCAGCATCAGCGCATCGTAGCTATCTACGGTACTGATATCCCAGCCAACAAGTGGATGGGTCTGGATCACTTCACTATTCTTTTCCATTATAACCCCCTTAATGCGTGTTAGAAGACAACGGCTTTGAGGTTCAATGCATGTTTTTCTGAAAGCATCTTTAGTATACCAAGTAATAAGGGTTCCGAAGGGAAAAATAAACAGGTGGCAACACATTTTTCTGCTTTTTAGGATTGTTCGAACAATAAAACACCATCTTGTTCACGATTCTTAAAGAAGATGCCGAATTAATTTGAACTTACCGTATTTTTAGACAAAAAAAAGCCGGGGCGACCCGGCAAAAAAACACAATGAGGGAGCAGTATTAATCTGTGATAAACCAGTCGTCTGCGCTTTCCCACGTTTCCTGCAGGATTTCGCTGATGCGATCTTTATCTTCTTTCGCCGCACCAATGACGGAGAGGTTGTTCGCCGCGGCGTAACGCACCGTTACGGCACCCGCGTTGTCGGGAAAGGTGTTGTTAATACGGCGGGATAATTCGCCTGCCAGTGCATCAAGCGCGCCGGCAGGCAGAACAGTTGTTTTGGCTATGGTGACTTCAATACGCATAAATGCCCCCTGTGTAATATACTGTTTATTTATACAGGTATATTATCGGTTTGACAACAAGGGGCATTGATTTTTTAACGTTTTACCGTCCAGTTAACGGTTTCGCCCGCCAGGAAGGGGATCAGCGTGTCATCCGTCAGCGCAATGGACTCCTCAACGTGGCTCGCTTTACGCTCCAGTTCGATGAAGCTGTCGTTGACCGGCAGGCCGTAGAAGCGCGGGCCGTTAAGGGAGCAGAACGCTTCGAAATGTTCCAGCGCGTTCATCTCTTCAAATACGGTCGCGTAGCTGGCAAGCGCCGTTGGGGCGTTGAAGCAGCCTGCGCAGCCGCAGCTTGCCTCTTTACGGTGGCGGGCGTGAGGCGCGGAGTCGGTGCCGAGGAACGCGCGGGAGAACCCGCTGGCAACCAGCTCGCGCAGCGCCTGCTGGTGGATGTTGCGCTTGAGAATCGGCAGGCAGTACAGGTGAGGGCGCACCCCGCCCACCAGCATGTGGTTACGGTTAAACATCAGGTGCTGCGGCGTAATGGTGGCGGCGATAAGATCGTTGCCGTCGCGCACGTACTCTGCCGCGTCTTTGGTGGTGATATGCTCAAAGACCACTTTAAGCGCGGGCAGGCGCTGGCGCAGAGGCTCCATCACGGTCTCGATAAACCGGGCTTCACGGTCGAAGATGTCAATCTCGGCATGCGTGACTTCACCATGGACCAGCAGCGGCATGCCCAGTTTCTGCATGCGCTCCAGAACCGGCATGATGGCATCAATGCTGGTGACGCCGTGGCTGGAGTTGGTGGTGGCATTTGCCGGATAGAGTTTCGCCGCCGTAAATACGCCTTCGTTAAACCCACGCTCCACTTCGTTAGGGTCCAGCGAGTCGGTCAGATAGCAGGTCATCAACGGGGTAAAATCGTGTCCCGCAGGCACGGCATCCAGGATGCGCTGGCGATAGGCTATCGCGGCATCGACGGTGGTGACTGGTGGAACCAGGTTAGGCATGACAATCGCGCGGCCATAAATTTCGCTGGTATAAGGCACGACGGTTTTCAGCATATCGCCATCACGCAGATGGATATGCCAGTCGTCAGGGCGGCGGATTTTAAGAACCTGGGGTTGTGCAGTCATGGAAGCTCCGGCTTGTCAGGAATCAGTCATAAGGATGGCTGTTTTTGCCGGACACAAATCATAAGCGGAAACGTTTTCGTTTGCACACTTTTCCGTAAAAAAAAGGGCGCCGCAGCGCCCTTCAGGTTAATCGGTGAAAGGAATGATGATTTCACCCGGCTTAACCTCTATTCCTTTTGCGTATTTTTTCGCCAGGGCTTCGCCCTTGCTTTTATCTTCGCTTAAGACGTACGCGGGCTGCTGGTTGAAATAATTACGCAGCGACTGGTTGAGATAGGGCATCAGGGTTTGCAGAACCGGCGCCATCTTGTCCGGCGACACCTGCGCATCGACGACTTCCATCTCCTGGAGGAAAATCGCCCCTTTCTCTTTGTTGAAAACGGGAAGTGCCTTCAGCTTGAGCTTGATGTTGGCTTTCTGATTGCCAAAGAGGGAGGACATATCAAGATCCGCGTCACCGGCCAGGGTGACTTTGTTTGGCTCTTCACGTCCGATCTGGCTGGTCAGATTCGTGAGCACGATATGCGCGTCCGCCAGCCCCGGCACGCCAATGTCTTTCGAGAAATTGTTATGTTTTTCCAGCGCCTGATTAATTTCCTGTTCACTGACGGTATATTGCGTGAGCTGGTTACAGCCAACCAGCAGACCGCTGACAACTAATGCAGCGGCAAAGACAATTTTCTTCATAGTGTTCCTCAACGAAAAATCGGCGCTTCTGTCCTGTTACGCCAGTATGTCAGCGGGAATGGGCAGAAACCAGCAGAAAAAACTGAGAAGTGGGGCGGGAGGGACTCCCGCCCGAGGGAAAGCCTACGCGCCAGGCTCGAGCATGCCGCTCGCGCTGCGTTTCTGGCTGAACTGCCACCACAGGGCAAGGAGCGTCATAAAGCCCACCACGCCGAGCATCATCCACGGGAGTTCGGGCTGGTTTAACGCTTTGCCGGCATCAAACAACCAGCCGCCTCCGGCGTAACCTAATGCGCCACCAAGCGCCAGCCCCAGCCGGCTGAAACCCATATAGCTGCCGCGCGCACGCGCATCCGCAAGGGAGGCGCTCAGCGTTTCACGGGCAGGCTCGGCGATGATCGACCCTATATAGAAGGTGCAAATCAGGGTAAACAGCTGCTGGAGAGAGTTCACCAGCCCGATCGGCATCATGCTCAGCGTCATCAGGAACAGCCCGGCCATCAGGCGATGCTCCAGACGAAAACGCCGTTCGCTCCAGCGGGCAATCGGATAAAGCAGCGTTAACGACAGGCAGGCTTCGATGGCGTACATCCATTTAACGGCAGCAGGCGTGCCAGCAATGTCGTTAACCATGATCGGCAGCATCAGCATGACCTGCACAGCCAGCATGTAGTAGCCCGTCAATGTCAGCACATAGGTGACAAAACGTTTGTCGCGCAGGACGCGGCCAAGCCCTTCCCGGACAGGTGCTTTGACCGTCGACAGTTTCCAGGCGGGCAGGAACAGGCCATTAAACAGCGCGCACAGAATAAAGAGCACCGCCCCAGCCGCGCAGACCAGACGGAAGTCGTACTGCAGCAGCCAGCTTCCCAGCAGGGCGCCAACAACCGCCCCGGCGCTGTCCTGCATCATCAGAATCGAGAAGAAGCGGCCGCGGTGCTGCGGGCGAATAAGCTTCACCACCAGCGCGGTGCGTGGCGGATCGAACAGCGTGCCCCCGATACCGGAGAGGAAACAGGAGAACCAGAGCAGCCAGGGCTCCTGAGCGACCGCCATTGTGGCAAAGCCTGCCGCGCGCAGCAGCATACCGGTCACGATCATCGGTTTAGCGCCAAAGCGGTCGGCAATGGCCCCACCAAAGACCCCCAGGCCCTGCTGGACAAACTGGCGTAACCCCAGGGCAATGCCGACCATTAACGCCGCCCAGCCCATTTGATCGACAAAGCGAATCGATATCAGCGGGAAAACGACAAAAAAGCCGAGCACGACCAGCATGTTATCGACGAGCAGGAAATATTTACCCAGGCTCCTGGCCTGTGATACGCGGGACATTTTCCCTCCAGGGAAAATAAGATGGTGAGCACGCTAACATTCTGCGGTGTCGCCGCGTTTTTTCCCACCCCTGAACGCGACAATATTTTTTTATCAAAAGGGTGCTTTGATAGAGAGTTCTCATCGAAAAGTGTGAAAAGAGGTGAAAATGGTATGTCACTGTTTTCACAGACGGCGCAGGCGCAGGTATAGTAAAGCTAATGGGTAAGCTGAAGTGACGGGAAGGAGTGGTAACGATGTTTGGCTATCGCAGTAATGTGCCAAAAGTGCGTCTGACAACGGACAGGCTGGTCGTTCGTCTGGTGCATGAGCGTGATGCCTGGCGTCTGGCGGATTATTACGCCGAGAATCGCCAGTTTTTAAAACCCTGGGAACCCGTTCGGGATGAGAGCCATTGTTACCCTTCCGGCTGGCAGGCGCGCCTCAGCATGATTACGGAATTTCACAAGCAGGGCAGCGCGTTTTATTTCGCGCTGCTGGATCCTGAAGAGAAAGAGATTATCGGGATCGCCAATTTTTCAAACGTGGTGCGGGGATCGTTTCATGCCTGCTACCTTGGCTACTCCATCGGCCAGAAATGGCAGGGGCAGGGGCTGATGTACGAGGCGTTAACGGCGGCGATCCGCTATATGCAACGCACGCAGCATATCCATCGCATCATGGCGAACTATATGCCGCATAATCAGCGCAGCGGCAATTTGCTGGCGCGTTTAGGGTTCGAGAAAGAGGGTTACGCCAAAGACTATCTTTTGATAGACGGAGAGTGGCGCGACCACGTTCTGACGGCGTTAACCACCCGGGACTGGACCGCAGGTCGTTAAGGAGAAAAGATGAAGTATCAGCTAAACGGTACAGAAGCGCGCGTGATTGGGTGCTTACTCGAAAAACAGGTCACCACGCCGGAGCAGTATCCGCTCTCCGTCAACGCCGTGACCATGGCCTGCAACCAGAAGACCAACCGCGAGCCGGTGATGAACCTCAGCGAGCATGAGGTTCAGGACGTGCTCGATGCATTGGTAAAACGCCACTATCTGCGCACCGTCAGCGGCTTCGGCAACCGCGTGACCAAATACGAACAGCGCTTTTGTAACTCCGAATTTGGCGACCTGAAGCTGAGCAGTGCGGAAGTGGCGGTCATCACCACGCTGCTGCTGCGCGGGGCGCAGACACCGGGGGAACTGCGCACGCGCGCTTCCCGTATGCATGAGTTCAGCGAGATGCAGGAGGTCGAGCAGACCCTGGAAGGGCTGGCTTCTCGCGAAGACGGTCCATACGTGGTGCGTCTGGCGCGCGAGCCGGGCAAACGCGAAAGCCGCTATATGCATCTGTTCAGTGGTGAAGTTGATATTTCAGTTAAATCCAGCGCAACCGATATTAGTGCTGGAGATGACGATTTGGTTGCCCGCGTAGAGGCGCTGGAAGATGAGGTCGCCGGGCTGAAACAGCGTCTGGATGCGTTGCTGGCACATTTGGGAGACTGACGGTGAAAAAATTACGCGTAGGCGTGGTGGGGCTGGGCGGTATCGCGCAAAAAGCCTGGCTGCCTGTTTTAGGTGCGGCGACGGACTGGACCCTGCAAGGGGCATGGTCACCCACCCGAGAAAAGGCAGAACGTATCTGCGAAACCTGGCGCATGCCGTATGCTGCCTCATTGCAGGATCTGGCCCGCGAGTGTGATGTGGTATTTGTCCATACTTCAACGGCAACCCATTATCAGGTGGTGAGCGAGCTGCTCAATTTGGGGGTTCACGTCTGCGTGGACAAACCGCTGGCGGAAAATGTTCAGGATGCCGAGCGGCTGATTGAACTGGCCGCGCGCAAAAAACTGACGCTGATGGTCGGTTTCAACCGCCGCTTCGCACCGCTTTATCAGCAGCTTAAGGCACAGTCGGGCACGCTTTCCTCGCTGCGGATGGATAAACACCGCACAGACAGCATCGGGCCGAACGATCTGCGCTTCACGCTGCTGGATGACTATCTGCACGTTGTGGATACGGCGCTGTGGCTCGCCAGCGGCAATGCACAGCTGCAAAGTGGCACGCTACTTACGAACGAGCAGGGTGAAATGGTCTACGCCGAACATCATTTCGCGATTGACCATCTACAGATCACGACCAGCATGCATCGTCGTGCGGGGAGTCAGCGTGAATCCGTCCAGGCCGTCACCGACGGCGCGTTGTACGATATAACCGACATGCGTGAATGGCGGGAAGAGAAGGGCAGCGGCGTGGTGACGCTACCTGCCCCTGGCTGGCAGAGCACGCTTGAACAGCGCGGTTTTGCCGGTTGTGCCCGTCACTTTATCACCTGCGTGCAAAATCAGACGGTTCCTGAAACGTCCGGTGAGCAGGCCATCATGGCGCAGCGCATTGTGGAAAGGCTCTGGCGCGAGGCCATGAGCGAATAACTCGCTGTAACATCTGCGGATAGTAATTCGTTGAAATCCGGTTAGACTAAGCGCCGCTTGTTGGCTTTGCCGGGTGGCGCTTAGGCTCACCTGGCCTACAAATCCGTATGGTTCTGGAAATTCACGTTAATGAACTTATTAAAATCGCTGGCGGCCGTCAGCTCGATGACCATGTTTTCCCGCGTGCTGGGTTTTGCGCGCGACGCCATTGTGGCAAGGGTATTTGGTGCAGGGATGGCCACGGACGCCTTTTTCGTCGCGTTCAAGTTGCCGAACCTGCTGCGTCGTATTTTTGCTGAAGGGGCGTTTTCCCAGGCATTCGTGCCTATCCTGGCGGAATATAAAAGCAAGCAGGGTGAAGACGCGACGCGCGTCTTTGTCTCTTATGTCTCCGGGCTGCTGACGCTGGCTTTGGCGGTGGTGACGGTACTCGGGATGCTGGCCGCGCCGTGGGTGATTATGGTGACCGCGCCCGGTTTTGCCGATACGGCCGACAAGTTTGCCCTGACCTCGCAGCTGCTGCGCATTACTTTCCCCTATATTCTGCTCATCTCGCTGGCCTCGCTGGTGGGAGCGATCCTGAATACCTGGAACCGCTTCTCTGTTCCGGCGTTTGCGCCAACGTTTCTCAACGTCAGCATGATCGGCTTTGCCCTGTTCGCTGCGCCGCACTTCAACCCGCCGGTGCTGGCGCTGGCCTGGGCGGTCACCGTGGGCGGCGTGCTGCAGCTGGCGTATCAGCTGCCGCATCTGAAAAAAATCGGCATGCTGGTGCTGCCGCGCATCAATCTCAAAGATGCCGGGGCGATGCGCGTCATCAAGCAGATGGGGCCCGCTATTCTCGGCGTCTCCGTCAGCCAGATCTCGCTGATTATCAACACCATCTTTGCCTCGTTCCTCGTGTCCGGCTCGGTTTCCTGGATGTACTACGCCGACCGTCTGATGGAGTTCCCGTCCGGAGTGCTGGGCGTGGCGCTGGGGACCATCCTGCTGCCGTCGCTGTCGAAAAGTTTTGCCAGCGGTAATCATGATGAGTATTGCCGCCTGATGGACTGGGGGTTACGTCTCTGCTTCCTGCTGGCCCTGCCAAGCGCGGTGGCGCTGGGTATTCTGGCCAAACCGCTGACGGTGTCGCTCTTCCAGTACGGGAAATTCACCGCCTTTGATGCCGCCATGACCCAGCGCGCGCTGATTGCCTACTCGGTCGGATTGATGGGGCTGATCGTCGTTAAGGTGCTGGCGCCCGGGTTCTACTCGCGTCAGGATATCAAAACGCCGGTGAAAATTGCCATTGTGACGCTGATTATGACGCAGCTGATGAACCTGGCGTTTATTGGTCCGCTGAAGCATGCGGGCCTGTCATTATCGATTGGTCTGGCGGCCTGTCTGAATGCCGGACTGCTGTACTGGCAGCTGCGCAAGCAGGATATTTTTACACCGCAGCCGGGCTGGGGAAGTTTCCTGGTGCGTCTGATCGTGGCGGTACTGGTGATGTCTGCCGCGCTACTCGGCATGATGTACGTGATGCCGGAGTGGTCTCAGGGCACCATGCCCTACCGTCTGATGCGGCTGATGGCCGTGGTAGGCGTCGGGGTGGTGGCGTACTTTGCCACGCTCGCGGTGCTGGGCTTCAAAGTGAAAGAGTTTGCCCGTCGGACGGCATAAACGCCAAAAGGGGAGTTCACCTTATGGTGCTCCCCGCTGCATGATTTGTCGCTGATGCGTCAAATCGAAATCTTTTTCACACCCGCAATACGCGCAGTCGCTGTCTGACCATCCGCACCGTACAGTCCGGTTTCTTTATGCGGTTTCAGCACCTCAAGCGCCTGCTGATTACGCTCAATCTGACCTTCCAGTAGCCAGCCGTTATGCTGGTTAAGATCGCGCAGGTGCTGGGTTTTTTCGGTAATGGTCTGCCAGCGCTCAATAATATCGTCATTGGCGCTGCGCTTCGGATCCTGCTCAGCGCGGCGTTGTTGCTCCAGATAATCCAGCGTCGCCAGAAGCGAACTCTTATCTTCAGTAATACGCTGCAGCGCGCTGCCGTTGATGTGACCGGAAGAGAGATGCTGTTGTTCAGCGTCCATTACCGTTTTCAGGTCGTTCAGGACAACCGTCATTTGATCCAGTATTTCTGACAGTCGACTCATACGGTTAGTTACTCTGTAAGAAACTCTGTGCTTCCTGAATCAGGGCATCAGCGATCTTGCTGGTATCCATTTTCAGTTCACCGTTACGAATAGCCGTTTTCAGCGCTTCAACACGTTCCATATTGATATCGTTGGTGCCTGGCTGCATCAGTTTCGCCTGCGCATCGCTCAGGGTCACGCTGGTGCTGTTGGACGTTGACGGTTTTTCCAGACGCGTTTTTTGCGCAGGAGCGTCATTCGTTTCGCGAGGTTGTACAGCGCTTACCGGCTTCAGGGCTGATGTACGATCAATGCTCATAGTGTTGTCCTCATCGAGGGTTCGCGGCGTTTGCGCCTGACATCATCATTAGTGGAATATTTATCGGCACGCGCCGCGAAATCTTTAAAAAGATTATAGGTTAATCAGAATATTCCCATCAGAATCGACGGTTCCGCTCACCACCTGGCCTGAGGACATTCTGACGCGGATGTTTTGCGCCACCGCGGCATTGTTTAACGCTTTCCCTTCACTGTTGATACTAAAGCCCTCTCCGTTGGCCACCACCATCACCTGCTGGCCCGCTTTTATCCGCCATGCCTGGCGCAGCATTGAGAGCTGTATCGGCTGGCCTGGTGCAACATCACGCAGGCTGACGGCGTCCTGTGCCTGGTTTATTTCCAGCATGGTGCGTGGAGGCAGCTGATCCAGACGGCCGCGTTTTAACGTCACGCTGTTCGTCTGCAGTACGCTGCCGCGCGCAATGGGCACGGCGGCGACAACATAATTGCCCGTCGCCTGAACTGCAACCTGTAAATAGCGTTTTTCGTTGGCGCAGCGTGCCAGCACGTTCACATTTCCCCAAAGCTTTGTGAACCCCACCACGCTGAACGAAGGCTGGTCACACGTCGGGTACAGATTCGGTGGCGTGCGCACGGTAACGGTAACGTCATCGCTAAAGCCTGCCAGCTTCTCAGCAAAGAAAGCCGTCAACTGATCCTGTAAGCCTTCAGCCTGCACCAGCGGGCTAAACAGCCAGAAAATTGCCATCAGGCCACGTTTTAACGTTTGCATCGCAAGTTCCACCGTTTCCAGAGTTGAATGAATTCTACCTGCAGTGGTTTTGCATCAACGCAATAAATAGCGACGCATTTTGCGCTTATTCCGTCGATAGGGGAGACCGGGTGAGATTTAAGCTGTGAACTGAAATTTTGCCATCAGCGGAGGAGACATGCTCGATAAACTCGACGCCGCGTTACGTTTTCAGCAGGAAGCGCTCAATTTACGCGCCCAGCGGCAGGAGATTTTAGCCGCCAACATCGCTAACGCCGATACCCCGGGGTTTCAGGCGCGCGATATTGATTTTTCCAGTGAACTCAAAAAGGTGATGGAGCGTGGACGTGCCGAAGGAACGGGTGTTGCACTTGCCATGACATCCTCTCGCCATATTCCTGCTCAGGCGATGACCGCGCCAGCGACCGATTTACTTTACCGCATTCCCGATCAGCCCTCACTCGACGGTAACACCGTGGATATGGACCGGGAGCGTACGCAGTTTGCCGATAACAGCCTGAAATACCAGACGGGCCTGACCGTACTCGGCGGACAAATCAAAGGCATGATGAACGTCCTGCAGGGGGGGAACTGATAGATGGCCTTGCTGAATATTTTTGATATCGCCGGTTCGGCGTTAACCGCGCAGTCCAAACGCCTGAACGTGGCTGCCAGTAACCTGGCAAACGCCGACAGCGTCACCGGACCCGACGGCCAGCCTTATCGTGCCAAACAGGTTGTCTTTCAGGTCGATGCTGCGCCGGGCGCGGCGACGGGCGGCGTGAAGGTGTCTGATGTGGTAGAGAGCCAGGCGCCTGACAGGCTGGTGTATGAGCCGGGTAACCCGCTCGCGGATGCCAGCGGATACGTGAAGATGCCAAACGTGGATGTGGTGGGTGAGATGGTGAACTCCATGTCGGCTTCCCGTAGCTACCAGGCCAACGTCGAAGTGCTTAATACCGTGAAGAGCATGATGCTCAAAACACTCACTCTCGGCCAGTAAAGGAGACATGCATGTCCATCGCCGTAAATGTGAATGATCCTACGAACTCGGGTGTTAACAACACAAAGAGTACGACGGGTTCTAACTCCCTGACGGGGAGTAACGCCGCCGATCTTCAGGGCAGCTTTCTGACGCTGCTGGTGGCGCAGCTTAAGAACCAGGATCCCACCAACCCAATGCAGAACAACGAACTGACCACGCAGCTTGCGCAGATCAGCACCGTGAGCGGCATTGAGAAACTGAACACCACCCTCGGTTCCGTCTCTGGGCAGATTAACAGCGCCCAGTCTCTGCAGGCGGCAAGCCTGATTGGCCACGGGGTGATGATCCCGGGGACCACGATTCTGGCAGGCACCAGCACCACCGACGGCAATACCACCACGACGACCACGCCGTTTGGCGTTGAGTTGCAGCAGGCGGCGGAGAAAGTTACCGCAACCATTACCGACAGCAACGGCACGGTCGTGCGCACCATTGATATCGGTGAGCTGAAGGCGGGCGTTCACACCTTTACCTGGGATGGCAGCCTGACCGACGGCACGAAAGCACCAAACGGTTCCTACAAAGTAGCGATCAGCGCCAGCAACGGGACAACCCAGCTGGTAGCGCAGCCGCTGCAGTTCGCGCTGGTCCAGGGCGTGATTAAAGGAAGCGACGGCAACAAACTGGATTTGGGAACCTCGGGTTCCACCACACTCGACGAAGTTCGGCAGATTATCTAAGCCTTATCACTTATCAGGAGTAAGTCATGGCCTTTTCTCAAGCGGTCAGCGGCCTGAATGCTGCGGCCACCAACCTGGACGTCATTGGCAACAACATCGCCAACTCCGCGACCTATGGTTTTAAATCCGGTTCTGCATCATTTGCAGACATGTTTGCCGGTTCCAAAGTGGGTCTGGGCGTGAAGGTTGCGGGCATCACTCAGGACTTTAGCGACGGCACCACCACCAACACCGGTCGTGGTCTGGACGTTGCCATCAGCCAGAACGGTTTCTTCCGTATGGTTGATTCCAACGGCTCTGTGTTCTACAGCCGTAACGGTCAGTTCAAGCTGGACGAAAACCGTACGCTGGTGAACATGCAGGGCATGCAGCTGACGGGCTACCCGGTAGCGGGTACGCCGCCTACCGTTCAGACCGGTGCGAACCCTCAGGCGATTACTATCCCGAATACCCTGATGGCGGCAAAATCGACCACCACCGCGACGCAGCAGATCAACCTGAACTCAACCGACCCTGTTCAAACGGCCCCTTTCGATGCGACCAACCCGGACACCTATAACAAAAAAGGGACCGTGACCGTATTCGACAGCCAGGGTAACGCCCATAACATGTACGTCTACTACGTGAAGACGGCTGACAATAAATGGGATCTTTACACGCAGGACGGCAGCGTTGCGGGTTCTACAGCAGCGAAAGCGGCGCAGATGAACTTTGATGCGAACGGTAACCTGGCGGGTGTCTATAACTACGACGCTGCGGGTGTACTGAGCGCAACGCCAAACGCCACGCCGGCCATTAACATCACCACGGGCTCCGTTAGCGGTGCGACGGCGGCGACCTTCTCCCTGAGCTTCCTGAACTCCATGCAGCAGAACACCGGTGCGAACAGCGTGGTGGCAACCAATCAGAACGGCTACAAGCCAGGCGATCTGGTCAGCTACCAGATCAACGACGATGGCACCGTGGTGGGAAGCTACTCTAACGAGCAGTCTCAGGTTCTGGGTCAGATCGTGCTGGCAAACTTCGCCAACAACGAAGGTCTGAAATCGGAAGGCGACAACGTATGGTCTGCCTCTCAGTCCTCCGGCGTGGCGCTGCTGGGGACCGCAGGCACCGGTAACTTCGGCAAGCTGACCAACGGCGCGCTGGAAGCCTCCAACGTGGATATGAGTAAAGAACTGGTGAACATGATTGTCGCGCAGCGTAACTATCAGTCGAACGCGCAGACCATCAAAACCCAGGATCAGATCCTCAACACGCTGGTTAACCTGCGTTAAGCGGCTAACAGGAAAGCGCAATGGATCACGCAATATATACCGCGATGGGCGCGGCAAGCCAGACGCTCAATCAGCAGGCCGTTACCGCCAGCAACCTGGCAAACGCCTCAACGCCGGGCTTTCGCGCGCAGCTTAATGCGCTGCGCGCGGTGCCGGTAGAAGGGCTTTCTCTGCCAACCCGTACGCTGGTGACGGCATCTACCCCTGGCGCAGATATGACGCCTGGGCAGATGGACTATACCTCACGCCCGCTGGATGTTGCCCTGCAGCAGGACGGCTGGCTGGCGGTGCAAACGGCCGACGGCAGCGAAGGCTATACCCGTAACGGGAACATCCAGGTGAGCGCGACGGGCCAGCTGACGATTCAGGGGCATCCGGTGATGGGGGAAGCGGGTCCGCTGACCGTGCCGGAAGGCTCTGAGCTGACTATCGCCGCGGACGGCACCATTTCGGCGCTGAACCCAGGCGACCCGGCCAACACCGTTGCGCCCGTCGGACGTCTGAAGCTGGTTAAGGCGGAGGGCAAAGAGGTGCAGCGTGGCGATGACGGCATGTTCCGTCTGACCCAGGCGGCGCAGGCGACGCGGGGTGCCACGTTACAGGCCGATCCGAGCATCCGCGTGATGTCCGGCGTTCTGGAAGGCAGTAACGTCAAGCCGGTCGAAGCCATGACCGACATGATCGCCAGCGCCCGCCGTTTTGAAATGCAGATGAAGATCATCAGCAGCGTGGATGAAAACGCGGGCAAGGCTAACCAACTTCTGGCTATGAGTTAACAGGACTCCTTATGATCAGTTCTTTATGGATCGCGAAAACAGGCCTGGACGCCCAGCAAACCAATATGGATGTGATTGCCAACAACCTGGCAAACGTGAGCACCAATGGTTTCAAGCGTCAGCGCGCCGTTTTCGAAGATTTGCTTTATCAAACCATCCGCCAGCCGGGGGCGCAGTCTTCTGAACAGACGACGCTGCCTTCGGGCCTGCAGATCGGTACCGGTGTTCGCCCGGTGGCCACCGAGCGTCTGCACAGTCAGGGCAACCTGTCTCAGACCAACAACAGTAAAGACGTAGCAATCAAAGGGCAGGGCTTCTTCCAGGTGCAGCTGCCTGACGGGACCTCTGCTTATACCCGCGACGGTTCGTTCCAGGTCGATCAGAACGGCCAGCTGGTGACGGCGGGCGGTTTCCAGGTCCAGCCTGCGATCACCATCCCGGCCAACGCCCTGAGCATCACCATCGGACGTGACGGTGTGGTCAGCGTGACCCAGCAGGGACAGGCCGCGCCGGTTCAGGTTGGGCAGCTCAACCTGACCACCTTCATGAACGATACCGGTCTGGAAAGCATTGGTGAGAACCTCTACACCGAAACGCAATCTTCCGGTACGCCAAATGAAAGTACGCCAGGCCTGAACGGTGCGGGCCTGCTGTACCAGGGCTATGTTGAAACCTCCAACGTGAACGTGGCGGAAGAGCTGGTGAATATGATCCAGGTTCAGCGCGCGTATGAAATTAACAGTAAAGCAGTGTCGACGACCGACCAGATGCTGCAGAAACTGACGCAACTCTAAGGTGTAGCCCGGTGCGGTAAACGCCGCGCCGGCTCCCTGTTTTCGAAGATGAAGGCAATGCAAAAAAACGCGGCGTTTCGTTATCCGATACTGACTGTTCTGGCTGTCACCCTCAGCGGGTGTGCTTTGATCCCGTCCAAACCATTGGTCCAGGGTGCGACGACTGCCCAGCCCGTTCCTGGCCCTGCGCCAGTGGTAAACGGCTCCATTTTCCAGACCGCGCAGCCGATTAATTACGGCTATCAGCCGCTGTTTGAAGATCGCCGCCCGCGTAACGTCGGCGATACATTGACCATTGTGCTGCAGGAAAACGTCAGCGCGAGCAAGAGCTCGTCGGCGAATGCCAGCCGCGATGGCAAAACCAATTTTGGCTTCGATACCGTGCCACGCTATCTCGAAGGGCTGTTCGGCAACGCGCGTGCTGATGTGAACGCGTCCGGCGGCAACACCTTTAACGGCAAAGGCGGCGCGAACGCCAGCAACACCTTCAGCGGTACGCTGACGGTCACGGTTGACCAGGTACTGGTTAACGGCAACTTACATGTTGTGGGTGAAAAACAGATCGCCATCAACCAGGGCACTGAATTCATTCGCTTCTCGGGCGTGGTTAACCCTCGCACCATCAGCGGCACCAACACCGTTCCGTCCACCCAGGTGGCGGATGCGCGCATTGAGTACGTCGGTAACGGCTATATCAATGAAGCGCAAAATATGGGTTGGCTGCAGCGCTTCTTCCTTAATTTATCACCGATGTAAGCGAGGTGACCCATGTTTAAATCGATCTTCGCCGTGGCGCTTGCGCTGGTGGCAACGTTTGCCCAGGCTGACCGTATTCGCGACCTCACCAGCGTTCAGGGCGTACGTGAAAACTCCCTGATTGGCTACGGTCTGGTGGTGGGTCTGGATGGTACCGGTGACCAGACGACCCAGACGCCGTTCACCACCCAAAGCCTGAACAACATGCTTTCCCAGCTCGGCATTACCGTGCCGGCGGGAACCAACATGCAGCTGAAAAACGTGGCGGCAGTAATGGTCACCGCGTCCTACCCGGCGTTTGCGCGTCAGGGACAAACCATTGACGTGGTGGTCTCCTCAATGGGTAACGCCAAAAGCCTGCGCGGCGGTACGCTGCTGATGACCCCGCTGAAAGGCGTCGACAGCCAGGTCTATGCGCTGGCGCAGGGGAACATACTGGTCGGCGGTGCGGGAGCATCCGCAGGCGGAAGCAGCGTGCAGGTGAACCAGCTCAACGGCGGACGGATTACCAACGGGGCGATCATTGAGCGTGAACTGCCGACCCAGTTTGGCGCGGGCAATACCATTAACCTGCAGCTCAATAATGAAGACTTCACGATGGCGCAGCAGATTGCCGATACCATCAACCGCAGCCGCGGCTACGGTAATGCAACGGCACTCGATGCGCGCACCGTACAGATCCGTACCTCTACCGGCAGCAGCAACCAGGTGCGCATGCTGGCAGATATCCAGAATATGGAAGTGAACGTTCCGGTCCAGGATGCGAAGGTGATCATCAACTCCCGTACCGGCTCGGTGGTCATGAACCGGGAAGTGTCGCTGGACAGCTGTGCCGTGGCGCAGGGTAACCTCTCCGTGACGGTAAACCGCTCCGCGAACGTGAGCCAGCCGAATACGCCATTTGGTGGCGGTCAGACGGTGGTGACGCCGCAAACGCAAATTGATATGCGTCAGAGCGGCGGGTCACTGCAAAGCGTGCGCTCCAGCGCCAACCTGAACAGCGTGGTGCGTGCCCTGAATGCCCTGGGGGCAACGCCGATGGATCTGATGTCCATCCTGCAATCGATGCAAAGCGCGGGCTGCCTGCGCGCCAAACTGGAAATCATCTAATGCTGACCGATAGCAAACTGTTGACCAGTGCAGCCTGGGACGCCCAGTCGCTCAACGAACTGAAAACCAAAGCAGGTAAAGACCCGGCGGCGAATATCCGCCCGGTCGCCCGCCAGGTGGAAGGGATGTTTGTACAGATGATGCTGAAAAGCATGCGCGAAACCCTGCCGAAAGACGGGATGTTCAGCAGTGATTCAACGCGTCTCTACACCAGCATGTATGACCAGCAGATTGCGCAGCAGATGACTGCGGGTAAAGGCCTCGGTCTGGCTGACATGATTGTGAAACAGACCGAAGCCGCGCAGGGCATTCAGCCTCAGGAGCAGCCGCAGCAGGTGCCGATGAAGTTCGACCTGGAAACGGTGACCAGCTATCAGAACCAGGCCCTGACGCAGCTGGTGCGTAAAGCGATGCCAAAAGCCACGGGCAGCGGCGATGAGCCGCTCTCCGGTGACAGCAAAGACTTCCTGGCGCAGCTTTCTCTGCCTGCGCGCCTTGCCAGCGAACAGAGCGGCGTGCCGCATCACCTGATTCTGGCGCAGGCCGCGCTGGAGTCGGGCTGGGGTCAGCGTCAGATCCGCAAGGAAAACGGCGAGCCGAGCTTCAACATCTTCGGCGTGAAGGCCACCTCCAGCTGGAAGGGGCCGACAACGGAGATCACGACCACCGAATACGAGAACGGTGCGGCGGTGAAGGTCAAAGCCAAATTCCGCGTCTACAGCTCTTATCTGGAAGCCTTGTCCGATTATGTCGGCCTGCTGAGCCGAAATCCGCGTTATACCGCCGTTACGCAGGCGGCGACGGCGGAGCAGGGGGCTCAGGCGCTGCAAAACGCGGGCTACGCGACTGACCCGAACTATGCACGTAAGCTCACCAGCATGATCCAGCAGCTGAAATCCATGGGCGAGAAGGTCAGCAAAGCCTATAGCACAGATATTGAAAATCTGTTCTGAAAGTTCTCAAGTCCCGGTGGAGGTTGCCGATAACCTTCATCAGGACTCGTGTCTGAACGTATAAAAGGAACCCCCATGTCCAGTTTGATTAACAGCGCCATGAGTGGCCTCAGTGCTGCGCAGTCGGCACTCAATACCGTCAGTAATAATATTTCAAGCTATAACGTGGCAGGTTACACCCGCCAGACCACGGTGCTGGGTGCATCTAACAGCACGCTGACCGGCGGTGGCTGGGTGGGTAACGGGGTCTATGTCTCCGGTGTCCAGCGTGAGTATGACGCCTTCATCACCAACCAGCTGCGCGCCGCGCAGACGCAGAGCAGCGGTCTGACGACGCGCTACCAGCAGATGTCAAAAATCGACGACGTGCTCTCCGATACCACCAACTCGCTCTCCACCACGCTGCAGGATTTCTTCAAGAGTCTGCAAACGCTGGTGAGCAACGCGGAAGATCCGGCTGCACGTCAGACGGTGCTGGGGAAAGCGGGCGGTCTGGTCAATCAGTTTAAAACCAACGATCAGTATCTTCGTGACCAGGATACGCAGGTGAATACCGCCATCTCAAGCAGCGTATCTCAGATCAACAACTACGCGACGCAGATTGCGAATCTGAACGATCAGATTTCTCGTCTGACCGGCGTCGGTGCGGGTGCTTCGCCAAACGACCTGCTCGACCAGCGCGATCAGCTCGTGACTGAACTGAACAAAATCGTGGGCGTGGAAGTCTCCGTACAGGATAGCGGCACGTTTAATATCTCTCTCGGCAATGGTTACAGCCTGGTGCAGGGCAGCAAAGCCAGCCAGCTGGCTGCCGTGAAGTCCAGCGCCGATCCGGCGCGTACGACCGTCGCCTACGTCGATGACGTGGCGGGTAATATTGAGATCCCCGAGAAATTTATCACCACCGGTTC
The DNA here is from genome assembly GCF_055816715.1 of Enterobacter sp. PL_is514. Lineage (NCBI taxonomy): Bacteria > Pseudomonadati > Pseudomonadota > Gammaproteobacteria > Enterobacterales > Enterobacteriaceae > Enterobacter > Enterobacter sp. PL_is514. Next base: position 666,683 of record NZ_JBVPGN010000036.1, read on the forward strand.
TTTAGGCGGTTTACTGACCTTCCGTAATGAAGATCTGGATAAAGCGCGTAACACTCTGAACCAGATGGCGCTGGCCTTTGCCGATGCGATGAACACGCAGCATGAAGCCGGTTTTGATGCAAACGGTGATGCGGGCGGTAAGCTGTTCAACTTTGGTTCTCCTGCGGTGCTGTCCAACAGCAAGAACGGCGGATCGGCGGTTGTTACGGCCTCTGTGGCGGACAGCAAACAGGTCCAGGCGACTGACTATAAGCTGCAGTTTAACGGCACTGACTGGACGGTCACCCGCACATCAGACAAAACCAGCTTTACGATGAGCCCGGATGCCAGCGGTAATCTGTCGTTTGATGGCCTTAACGTCAACGTGAGCGGTACGGCAAATACCAAAGACAGTTTCACCGTGAAGCCGGTTTCCAACGTCATCATGAACATGGATCTGGCGATCAGCGACGAGTCCAAACTGGCGATGGCGTCGGTACAGAACGGCGGCGAAAGTGACAACCGTAACGGTCAGAAACTGCTCGATCTGCAAAACGGCAAAGTGGTGGGTGGAAATAAAACCTTCAACGATGCGTATGCCTCTCTCGTCAGTACCGTCGGTAGCACCACGGCGTCACTGAAGGTGAGCAGCCAGACGAAAGCCAATGTGGAAACGCAGTTAATCAAGCAGCAGCAGACCATCTCTGGGGTAAACCTCGACGAAGAGTATGGCAATTTGCAGCGTTATCAGCAGTATTACCTGGCGAACGCCCAGGTTCTCCAGACTGCCAGTACGCTCTTCGATGCAATTATCAACATTCGTTAAGGTTGAGGTGAATAATGCGTATTAGCACCCAGATGATGTATGAGCAGAACATGCGCGGGATCACTGATTCCCAGAGCAGATGGCTGAGCTACGGTGAGCAAATGTCCACCGGTAAGCGCGTTAACCGTCCTTCGGACGATCCTATCGCCGCGTCGCAGGCCATCGTTCTGTCGCAATCTCAGTCGCAAAACAGCCAGTTCGCGCTTGCGCGTACCTTTGCAACGCAGAAGGTCTCGCTGGAAGATAACGTGTTAACCCAGGTGAACACCGCAATCTCAAGCGTGCGCGAGAAGTTAGTTTACGCGTCCAACGGCACATTAAGCGATGACGACCGTCTTTCTCTGGCGACCGATATCCAGGGGATCCGCGATCAGCTGATGAACCTGGCCAACACGACGGATGGCAATGGTCGCTTTATCTTCGCGGGATACAAAACCGAGAGCGCACCGTTTGATGCCGTGACCGGGGATTATAACGGCGGCGCAGAGGCCATCTCGCAGCAGGTTGATACGGCGCGAAATATGACCATTAGCCATACCGGACAGCAAATTTTCGAAAGCATTACCAGTAATGCGGAACAGCTGCCGGGCGGTGGATATGGCCAGACCAACATGTTCAAAATCCTGGATTCTGCCATTGCGTCCCTGAAGACACCGATTGAGAACGATCCGGCTGCCGCAACGGCGCAAAACCAGGTGATTGCCAATGCGCAGATCGGCATCAAAAACGCCCAGAACAACGTCCTGACGGTCGTTGCGGATGTGGGAACCAAGATGAACGAGCTGGAAAAACTCGATACGCTGGGAGATGACCGCGCCCTGGGTCAGACTAAGCAGATGAGTGATCTGGTGGATGTCGACTGGAACGAAGCGATTTCCTCTTACACCATGCAGCAGGCGGCCTTGCAGGCGTCTTATAAAGCGTTTAGCGATATGCAGGGCATGTCTCTGTTCCAGCTGAACAAATAACATCTTGACCTCTTGGAACATGTCTTGAAACTGGGCATGTTTTACTGCCCAATCCGTCTGGATTGGGCATTTTTTTTATGCGGCTTCTGCGGGTACGGAGGCGACACGCGCGCTTTCTATCAGACGGATGGCCAGCGCAATGGCGCCACTGACTGTCGACAGAGCGACCACACCCGTCCAGCCAGCCAGCGAGTAGATATTGCTGCCTAACGCGGAGCCCAGCGCCATCCCGATAAAGACCACCGTAAAGAGCAGGGCATTGAGACGACCACGCGCCTGCGGTTCAAGGCTGTAGACCAGGTTCTGGTGAGCGACCAGGCTGGACTGCAGACCCAGGTCGAACCCGACGGCAGAGACGGCGATCAGCATCAGCTGTCCATGAACGCTCAGCGCGGGCATCAGGAACATCAGGGCGAATGAGACGGTCACAAGGACGGCACCAAGCTGCGTGACTTTTCCTGCGCCCAGTTTGTCCGCCAGACCCCCCGCCAGCGGGGCGGCTAATGCACCGGCGGCACCCGCAATACCAAACCCACCCGCTACGGCACTGCCAAGGTGATAGCGTTCCAGCAGCATGACCGCGAGCGTTGACCAGAAGGCGCTGAAGGCAATCGACAGAAAACCCTGAGCCAGCGCCGCGCGGCGCAGCGCCGGATAACGACGCCACAGATGTTCCATTGAACGCATCAGCGCGGGATAGCTCAGCGTGGAGTGAATGGCAAAACGGGGAAGCACAAACCACATCATCACCCCGATGAACGCAATGCTCGCCGCCGCCAGCTGGTACATGACGCGCCAGCCAAACGCTTCGCCCACTACGCCGCTCACGGTTCTTGATAATAAGATACCCATCAGCAGCCCGGTCATTACCGTGCCCACGGTTTTCCCCTGTTTACCTTCTGGCGCAAGAATCGCCGCAGCAGGGACAATATCCTGTGCCATGGTGGCGGCCATGCCGATGAGCAGGCTTGCCAGCAACAGAGAATGGATCTGCCCGGTCAGGCTACAGCCGAGAAGAAACAGCGCCAGCGCTGCGCTTTTAATCAGAATTAACGTCCTGCGGTCGTGGCGATCGCCCATGGGAAGCAGGAACAGGATACCGAGCGCATAGCCTGCCTGAGTTAACGTTGGGACCAGACCCATACCTTCAATGCTCAGATGCAGATCGGCACCCATCAGCGGCAGCAGGGGCTGCGCGTAATAGATTGATGCCACGCTGAAACCGGCCCCCAGAGCCAGCATAAAAATCACCCAGCGGCTTACAGCATGGGGAGTCGTTGTTGTGTTCATAAGTTGTTCCTCATTCGTCGTGTGCGGCTATTTTTTATCAGTACGCCTTGCGACGGTAGCGGGCCCGGTGGTAAAACGCTTATACGTTGAACGTATAAGTGAAAATGCAATGAAAAGAGCTGAGCGTATAGACAGGGTGGAGCTAATGCGGACGTTTGTCCGGATAGTGGAGGCGGGTTCCCTCTCTGCGGCGGCGCGGCAGCTGGCCACCACCCAGGCCACGGTGAGCAGACGGCTACAGTCGCTGGAGACCATGCTGGGGGTGCGCCTGATACTGCGCACCACCCACACGACGCGGCTGACGGATGATGGCGAACGCTGCTACCAGCACGCTCGTCGGGTGATTGACAGCTGGCTGGCGCTGGAAGATGAGGTGGGGCAGATGGAAGATGAGCCCGTAGGCGTGCTGCGGGTGCGGGCACCCCACGCGTTTGGTCAGGATCAGCTTCTGAAACCCGTAACCGAATTTTTGCAACGCTATCCGCAGCTTTCGATTGAGTGGATGCTCAACGATCGCTCGGCGGACTTCCTCGGCGACAACCTTGACTGCGCTATTCGGGTGGGCGTGGAGGTCGATCCGGCGACCGTATCCGTGCTGCTGGCGGAAGTGCCGCGCTCGGTAGTCGCCTCTCCGGCACTGCTGGCCCGCTTCCCGGCGGTGAATACGCCGGAAGATTTGCAGCAGTTTCCCTGGATAGCGATCAGCTCTTTCTACCAGCGCCACGTGGAGCTATTTCATGATGCCTCGCCCACCACCGCGCGGATTGCTATTACGCCACGCCTCAGCACCGACAGCCTGTATGTCGCACGCAATACGGTGCTCACCGGTCTCGGTGTGGCGGTGGTATCCAGCTGGACGGTACAGGATGATATTCGGGAAGGGCGGTTGGTGCATTTGCTGCCGGAGTGGCAGCCAGCGGCGCTGCCGGTGCATCTGGTTTACCCCTGGTCCCGTTATTATCCGGCACGCTTGCGGCGTTTTCTGGAGCTGATGCGGCAGGTCATGCCGGAGGTCTCCGGGATGAGAAGGCCCGTGCAGCAGCCATAAAAAAAGCCGACCCTAAGGTCGGCTTTTTACTTTCAGCGTCGTTATTCGACAGACTGCGGGCGCGTTGCCGGTGCAGTCGCCTGATGCGTTGCACTGTGGCCGCCAGCAGCGCCTTTACCGTCGAAGCTGAATGCCGGGCGTACCCAGTCACTGTGACGCGGAGCTTCTGGCACGTAATCCGGCGCCGGAGCGCGGGTCATCGGTGCTGTCGCCACGTGGGCAGCGGCTGGCGCAGAGACAACCGGTTCAGGTTTCACTTCAGGCGCTTTCGGTTCTTCAACAACCGGTTCAACCTCAACCTCAATCTCAACGTCCTGAACGACTTCTTCAGTGGTGGTTTCAACGATAGCTTCAGCGGTGTCTTCCACTGCGGCTACAGGTTCAGCCTCTTCAGCAACTTCCTCAGCCACCACGACATCTTCTTCAGCAATAAGCTGCGGTGCGGCATCAACCGGCGCGGCAATTACTTCCGGATGAGTGGTTTCGACTTCAACTGCCTGAGGTGCTTCCGTTTCAACAACCTGAGGTTCAACCACGGTTGCCGCTTCAGTCACAACGTCTTCTACCGCTGCCGCAGGTGCAATCACCTCTTCGGTTACAGGCTGCTCTTCAACAACCTGCTCCGGGCGAGCAACCGGGTAGCGGATCCAGACTTTGCCGGAAGCCATTTCTGGCGAAGCACAGGCAATGGTCAGCGGCATTGGCGACTGAGTTGGGTAACGCTCGTCACGATAGCGACGACGGCGCTGGCCGCTGACGCGCAGATGACGTGGGGAACGGCGTGAACGGCGCGGCATACCGGCGTTATCACGGTTTTCACCGTTTTCATCCTGCTCAACGTTGTTTTCAACGACCGCTGGCAGATCAACTTTCGCCAGCTGAGTGCCGGTTGCGTTCTCGCGGGTTTCAACTGCGACAACGGTTGACTCTTCGGTTGCCTCGGAGGCGAAGCGGACTTTCTGAGCAAGCTGGCGCTGCTTACGGCGCGGCATAACCTGAGTACGTTCTTCCTGCTCGCCGTCCTGCTGTTCAACAGGCTCTTCGCGGTTCAGGTTTTTGACTTCCTGCTGTGCCTGACGCTTCTCGTCGTTACGACGACGGTTGCGTTCACGGCGCGGCTGCTGGTCGTCACGCTGTTTGCTCTTCTCAGACTCATCGCCCGCCTGCTGGCGAATTTCACGATCTTCAACATTCTGCTGCTGTTTCTCGCGACGGTTGCGACGGTTGTCTTCGCGTTGCTCACGACCTTCGTTATTTTCAGAACGGTTGTCGCGGTTGTCACGACGCTCGCTGCGGTCATTACGATCGCTACGGTCGTTACGATCGCGGCGGTTGTTCTGACGCTTACGGCGGTCCTGCTGGCGTTCAGGCTTGGCCGCTTTTGGCTCTTCCTTCGGCTGTTCTGGCTGAGCTTCTTCTTCAGCAAACATCTTCTTCAGCGCGCCAAAGAAGCGGCTCAGCAGACCCGGCTGCGCCGGCTGGGTTTTCGCTGCTGCTGGTTTCTGCGCTTCAGGTTTAGCCGCAGGTTTTTCCAGGGCCGCTTCCGGTGGGGCTTCTGGCATGATAAAGGTCGCTAACGCAGGCTGCTCAGGCAGTTTGCGCTCGGCTGGCTCTTCATCGGAAGGCAGGGCCATCTCTTCTTCGTGCAGCTTCGGCAGCAGGTAGCTGAGCGTGGACGTCTCTTCGCCTTTACGGACACGCAGCACGTGATAGTGCGGAGTTTCCATCTGGTCGTTTGGCACGATGATGCAGCGGACGCCGCCCTGACGCGCTTCAATGGCACTTACCGCAGCACGTTTTTCGTTCAGCAGGTAGGAGGCAATTGGCACAGGAACAATCGCGTGAACCTCTTTGGTATTCTCTTTCAGCGCTTCTTCTTCAATCAGACGCAAGATAGAGAGGGACAGCGATTCGTTATCACGCACGGTACCGGTGCCGGAGCAGCGAGGGCAAACGTGATGGCTGGACTCACCCAGCGACGGGCTCAGGCGCTGACGGGACATCTCCAGCAGGCCAAAGCGTGAGATATGGCTAATCTGGATACGCGCTCTGTCCTGACGCACCGCTTCGCGCAGACGGTTTTCTACCGCACGCTGGTGGCGAACAGGGGTCATGTCGATGAAGTCGATAACAATCAGACCACCCAGGTCGCGCAGGCGGAGCTGGCGGGCGATTTCATCAGCGGCTTCAAGGTTGGTGTTGAAGGCGGTCTCTTCGATATCGCCGCCGCGAGTTGCACGCGCGGAGTTGATGTCGATAGCGGTCAGCGCTTCAGTGGTATCGATAACGATAGAACCGCCGGACGGCAGACGCACTTCACGCTGGAAGGCGGATTCAATCTGGGATTCGATCTGATAGTGGCTGAACAGCGGGATTTCACCGGTGTACAGTTTAATTTTGCTGGTGAAATCCGGACGACCCAGCGCGGCGATGTGCTGGCGCGCCAGCTCAAGCACTTTCGGGTTATCGATCAGAATCTCACCGATGTCCTGACGCAGATAGTCACGGAAGGCACGCACGATCACGTTGCTTTCCTGGTGGATCAGGAACGGAGCAGGGCGGCTTTCCGCTGCTTTCTGGATGGCTTCCCAGTGCTTCAGACGGAAGCTCAGGTCCCACTGCAGCGCTTCGGCTGATTTGCCCACGCCCGCGGTACGCACGATAAGCCCCATGCCATCAGGCAGTTCAAGGCTTGCCAGCGCTTCTTTCAGCTCGGTACGGTCATCACCTTCGATACGGCGAGAGATGCCACCCGCACGCGGGTTGTTAGGCATCAGCACCAGATAGCTCCCTGCCAGGCTGATAAAGGTGGTCAGTGCGGCACCTTTGTTGCCACGCTCTTCTTTATCAATCTGAACGATAACTTCCTGACCTTCACGCAGAACATCTTTGATGTTTGGTCGGCCATGGGCGTTGTAGTTTGCAGGGAAATATTCGCGGGCGATTTCTTTCAGGGGGAGGAAACCATGACGCTCAGCACCGTAATCGACAAATGCAGCTTCAAGGCTTGGTTCAATGCGGGTGATTTTACCTTTGTAAATGTTCGCTTTTTTCTGTTCGTGTCCAGGACTTTCGATATCCAGATCGTACAGGCGCTGCCCATCCACAAGGGCGACACGCAACTCTTCTTGCTGAGTTGCGTTGATTAACATTCTTTTCATCGTAACTTACTCGTTATTCTTACATTGACGACAAAGCTGCGGGCAAGGTGACGCTTTCCGGGGTATGAACCGATGGCCTCGTGTCTGTTCACGTCGCCAACCTCACGGTTGTCGCTCGCTTAAGAGGCGCAGAGTGTCGGTTGCCTGTATTTCATACGGAAACACAGCGCAATTATCAGGGGAATTGCCTGGGTAGAACTCTCCAGAGAACAATCCTTATACCGGGAAGTACTGCAACCCGCAGCCCGCTAACTGCCTGAAAGATCAATACGTCTTACGCCATTGCTGCGTGGATGATCGGTCAGACAAAATTGGTCATTCCGTCAACATCCTTACTTAACCAGGATTTAACACGGAAAACAGCCTCATTATTCCACTGCTCGCCGGGTTATAGCAAGATGACTTTTACCAATTATCACCCGGTTACTCACAGTTTCTTCACTTCAGAATGGCGATTGGTTTAATAACCACCAAATCGGTTGCGCGAAACGGGGAGCAGGCCGGATAAAAGTAAATATAAGCATAGAAAAATGAGTGGCGCTAATGGCTGACGATATTTAGAATCGCCACCCATGAAAACAGAGACTCCAGCCGTAAAAATGGTTGCCATTGCCGAAGATGACGCGGGGCAACGTATCGATAACTTTTTGCGCACCCAGTTGAAAGGTGTGCCAAAGAGTATGATTTATCGCATCCTGCGTAAGGGCGAGGTGCGGGTTAACAAAAAACGCGTGAAGCCCGAGTACAAACTCGAAGCCGGTGACGAAGTGCGTATTCCGCCGGTGCGCGTGGCTGAGCGTGAAGAAGAGACCGTTTCACCAAAGCTGCAGAAAGTGGCGGCCCTGAGCGATGTCATCCTTTACGAAGATGACCACATTCTGGTGCTCAATAAACCGTCAGGAACGGCAGTCCATGGCGGTAGCGGTCTGAGCTTCGGCGTGATTGAAGGGCTGCGTGCCCTGCGTCCGGAAGCGCGCTTCCTTGAGCTGGTGCACCGTCTTGACCGTGACACTTCAGGCGTACTGCTGGTGGCGAAAAAGCGTTCCGCGCTGCGTTCGCTGCATGAACAGCTGCGTGAAAAAGGGATGCAGAAAGACTATCTGGCGCTGGTGCGCGGCCAGTGGCAGTCCCATGTAAAAGTGGTGCAGGCGCCGCTGCTGAAGAACATTCTGCAAAGCGGTGAACGCATTGTCCGCGTGAGCCAGGAAGGGAAACCGTCTGAGACGCGCTTTAAGGTTGAAGAGCGCTATGAGTTTGCCACGCTGGTGCGCTGCAGTCCGGTGACCGGTCGTACCCACCAGATCCGCGTGCATACGCAGTTTGCAGGGCACCCCATCGCCTTTGATGACCGCTATGGCGACCGCGAGTTTGATAAGCAGCTGGCGGGGACGGGACTGTCGCGTCTTTTCCTGCATGCGGCAGCGCTGAAGTTTACCCATCCGAATACCGGTGAAGTCATCCGTATTGAAGCGCCGCTGGATGAGCAGTTGAAACGCTGTCTTAAGGTTCTGCGCGGCTAAGGTAAACGCAAAACGGCAACGAATGTTGCCGTTTTTAATGTTTGCTCCCTCACCGTGGGAGAGTGCCGGGGTGAGGGCAGCAGGCCGCAGTGTAGTAGGCCCATGTAAGCGCAGCGCCACCCGGCGAAGGTCACACCGTCAACGGATTACACTCTTCTCGTCTTAACATCTGACACAAGGCAATCAGCGGTAACCCCACCAGCGTGTTGGGATCGCGACCGTCCAGCTTGTCGAACAGCGCAATCCCCAATCCTTCACTTTTAAAGCTCCCCGCACAGTTCAGCGGACGTTCCCGACGCACATAATCCACAATCTCTTGCTCGCTGAGATGGCGGAAGTGTACGTCGAACGGCTCACACTCGGTTTGCAGATGGCCTGACGCGGAGTTAAAGAGGGCCAGGCCCGTATAGAAGGTCACGATAGTACCGCGCGCACGCAGAAGCTGCTGGCAGGCGTTCTCCTCCGTATGGGGCTTGCCGGTGATTTCGCCGTCCAGCACGCAAACCTGATCGGAGCCTATAATCAAATGCGAAGGATAGCGTGTGGCCAGCGACTGCGCTTTCTCTTTAGCAAGACGCGTCACCAGATGGCGCGGTGACTCGCCCGGCTGTGGCGTCTCATCCACCTCTGGCGCGGCGCATTCAAACGGGATCCCGAGCTTTTCCAGCAGCATTCGGCGGTAGGGAGACGTGGAAGCAAGGACGAGATTTGGCATATTTTTATCACCAGATATAGCGTATCGATGCCAGCCATTTTAAACTACAGGCCGCAATGTGTGCGAATAATTGGCAAAAGGCAGCTCTGGTTGCCTTTTTCTTTGACTCTATGACGTTACAAAGTTAATATGCGCGCCCTATGCAAAAGGTAAAATTACCCCTGACTCTTGATCCGGTTCGTACGGCTCAAAAACGCCTCGATTACGAAGGTATCTATACTTCCGATCAGGCTGAGCGTATTGCCGAATCCGTAGTCAGTGTGGACAGTGATGTAGAATGCTCCATGTCGTTCGCTATCGACAACCAGCGTCTCGCCGTTTTAACCGGTGATGCAAAGGTGACGGTAACGCTCGAGTGTCAGCGTTGCGGGAAACCGTTTGTACAGCATGTTCACACAACGTATTGTTTCAGTCCGGTTCGTTCTGACGAACAGGCTGAAGCACTCCCGGAAGCGTATGAGCCGATTGAGGTTAACGAATTCGGTGAAATCGATCTTCTGGCTCTGGTTGAAGATGAAATCATCCTCACCTTGCCAGTGGTTCCGGTGCATGATTCTGAACACTGTGAAGTGTCCGAGGCGGACATGGTCTTTGGGGAACTGCCTGATGAAGCGCAAAAACCAAACCCATTTGCCGTATTAGCCAGCTTAAAGCGTAAGTAATTGAGGAGTAAGGTCCATGGCCGTACAACAGAATAAACCAACCCGTTCCAAACGTGGCATGCGTCGTTCCCATGACGCGCTGACTGCAGTTACCAGCCTGTCTGTAGACAAGACTTCTGGTGAGAAACACCTGCGTCACCACATCACCGCTGACGGTTTCTACCGCGGCCGCAAGGTTATCACTAAGTAATCACGCGCAAGCGTGATTAGGCTTAGTGAGGATTTCCCCGTGCAAACGGGGAATTTACCGAACCAGGCTGCGACGATACCTTGACACGTCTAACCCTGGCGTTAGATGTCATGGGGGGAGATTTTGGCCCTTCCGTGACAGTGCCTGCAGCATTGCAGGCACTGAATTCTAATTCGCAACTCACACTTCTTTTAGTCGGCAATCCCGACGCAATCACGCCATTACTCGCAAAAGCTGACTTTGAACAACGTTCGCGTCTGCAGATTATTCCTGCGCAGTCAGTTATTGCCAGTGATGCCCGACCTTCGCAGGCTATTCGCAATAGTCGTGGCAGCTCTATGCGGGTAGCGCTGGAGCTGGTGAAAGAAGGGCGAGCTCAGGCTTGCGTCAGCGCGGGGAATACCGGCGCGCTGATGGGGCTGTCGAAATTACTGCTCAAACCTATTGAAGGTATTGAGCGTCCGGCGCTGGTGACGGTGTTACCGCATCAGCAGAAGGGCAAGACGGTGGTGCTCGATTTGGGCGCTAACGTCGACTGTGATAGTACTATGCTGGCTCAGTTTGCCGTGATGGGATCGGTGCTGGCAGAAGAAGTCGTCGGGATCAACACTCCCCGTGTTGCGTTACTGAACATTGGTGAAGAAGAGACCAAAGGCCTGGACAGCATTCGCGAAGCGGCTGAATTGCTCAAACAGGTTCCCTCCATCAACTATATTGGTTATCTCGAAGCCAATGAGTTGTTGACGGGGAAAACGGATGTTCTGGTGTGCGATGGCTTCACCGGAAACGTAACGTTGAAGACCATGGAAGGGGTCGTGCGCATGTTTCTTTCTCTGCTGAAATCTCAGGGAGAAGGCAAAAAAAGCGCCTGGTGGCTGATTTTATTGAAGCGTTGGTTACAAAAGAGCCTGACGCGGCGATTCAGTCACCTCAACCCCGACCAGTATAATGGCGCCTGTCTGTTAGGATTGCGCGGCATCGTGATTAAGAGTCATGGCGCCGCCAATCAGCGAGCATTTGCTGTCGCGATTGAACAGGCAGTGCAGGCGGTGCAGCGACAAGTCCCTCAGCGGATTGCCGCTCGCCTGGAATCTGTATTAGCTAAAAGTGACTGAGCGTACATGTATACGAAGATTTTAGGTACCGGCAGCTACCTGCCAAAACAGGTGCGTACCAACGCCGATCTGGAAAAAATGGTAGATACGTCTGACGAGTGGATTGTCACGCGCACAGGTATCCGTGAACGTCGTATTGCCGCGCCAGACGAAACCGTGTCGACCATGGGTTACGAAGCCGCACAGCGTGCTATCGAAATGGCGGGCATTGATAAAGAACAGATTGGTTTGATCGTGGTCGCCACGACGTCTGCCACGCACGCTTTCCCAAGCGCGGCGTGCCAGGTGCAAAATATGCTCGGCATTAAAGGCTGTCCGGCGTTTGACGTCGCTGCCGCGTGCGCAGGTTTCACCTATGCGCTGAGCGTTGCCGATCAGTACGTGAAATCCGGTGCCGTTAAATATGCGCTGGTGATCGGTGCTGACGTGCTGGCGCGCACCTGCGATCCTACCGATCGTGGAACGATCATTATTTTTGGTGATGGTGCGGGCGCGGTGCTGCTGGGGCAGTCCGAAGAGCCGGGTATCATCTCGACGCATCTGCATGCTGATGGCAGCTACGGCGAACTGTTGACCCTGCCTAACGCCGATCGCGTTAATCCGGACAACTCGATTTACCTGACGATGGCAGGGAACGAGGTGTTCAAGGTGGCGGTGACTGAGCTTGCGCACATCGTTGATGAAACGCTGGAAGCGAATAACCTTGAACGCTCCGCGCTCGACTGGCTGGTGCCGCATCAGGCGAACCTGCGTATCATCAGCGCGACCGCGAAAAAGCTGGGCATGTCGATGGATAACGTTGTGGTGACGCTGGATCGTCATGGCAACACCTCTGCGGCGTCGGTACCGTGCGCATTTGATGAAGCGGTACGCGATGGACGAATCAAACGGGGCCAGCTGGTCTTGCTTGAAGCCTTCGGTGGCGGGTTCACCTGGGGTTCCGCGCTGGTTCGTTTCTAGGATAAGGAATAAAAAATGACGCAATTTGCTTTTGTGTTCCCGGGCCAGGGCTCTCAAACCGTTGGGATGTTGTCTGAAATGGCAGCAACCTATCCGGTCATTGAAGAGACTTTCCGTGAAGCTTCTGATGCACTGGGTTATGATTTATGGGCGCTGACCCAGCAGGGGCCGGCCGAAGAGCTGAACAAAACCTGGCAGACCCAGCCCGCGCTGCTGACCGCGTCCGTTGCGCTGTGGCGTGTCTGGCAGCAGCAGGGCGGTAAAGCCCCCGCGCTGCTCGCGGGTCACAGCCTGGGCGAATACTCTGCGCTGGTGTGTGCCGGTGTGATCGCGTTTGCTGACGCGGTACGTCTGGTGGAACTGCGCGGCAAATTCATGCAGGAAGCGGTGCCGGAAGGCACGGGCGGTATGTCTGCCATCATCGGTCTGGATGACGCTGCAATTGCAAAAGCATGTGAAGAATCTGCTGAAGGCCAGGTGGTCTCTCCGGTTAACTTCAACTCGCCGGGCCAGGTGGTTATTGCCGGCCATAAAGAAGCGGTTGAACGTGCAGGTGCGGCCTGTAAAGCTGCGGGTGCTAAACGTGCGCTGCCGCTGCCGGTCAGCGTGCCGTCTCACTGTGCGCTGATGAAGCCTGCCGCCGAGAAACTGGCGGTTGAGCTGGAAAAAATTACGTTTAACGCACCGACGATTTCCGTTGTGAACAACGTCGATGTGAAATGCGAAACCACGCCGGAAGCTATCCGCGACGCGCTGGTTCGCCAGCTCTACAGCCCGGTACAGTGGACCAAAACCGTTGAGTTTATGGCCTCTCAGGGCGTTGAGCATCTGTATGAAGTCGGCCCAGGTAAGGTCCTCACCGGTCTGACAAAACGTATTGTTGACACCCTGACAGCCTCGGCGATTAACGAGCCGGAAGCGATGTCAGCGGCACTCTCGCAATAAAAGAGGAATACCATGAGTTTTGAAGGAAAAATCGCCCTGGTCACTGGCGCAAGCCGCGGTATCGGGCGTGCAATTGCCGAAACACTGGTTGCGCGCGGCGCGAAGGTGATTGGTACAGCAACCAGCGAGAATGGCGCTCAGGCCATCAGCGAGTATCTGGGTGCAAACGGTAAAGGTCTGGTACTGAATGTGACTGAACCTGCATCTATCGAATCTGTTCTGGAAAATATTCGCGCAGAGTTTGGCGAAGTGGATATTCTGGTAAACAATGCCGGGATCACTCGCGATAACCTGTTAATGCGAATGAAAGACGACGAGTGGAACGATATCATCGAAACCAACCTGTCATCTGTATTCCGTCTGTCAAAAGCGGTAATGCGCGCTATGATGAAAAAGCGTCATGGTCGTATTATCACTGTCGGTTCTGTGGTTGGTACCATGGGAAATGCTGGTCAGGCTAACTACGCTGCGGCGAAAGCCGGTCTGATTGGTTTCAGTAAGTCGCTGGCGCGTGAAGTTGCGTCCCGCGGTATTACGGTAAACGTTGTTGCTCCGGGCTTTATTGAAACGGACATGACGCGTGCGCTGACTGATGAGCAGCGTGCGGGTACGCTGGCGGCAGTTCCGGCGGGTCGTCTTGGCGACCCTAAAGAAATCGCCAGTGCGGTTGCATTTTTAGCCTCTGACGAAGCGGGTTACATCACTGGTGAGACCCTCCACGTCAACGGCGGGATGTATATGGTTTAACCACGATGAAAAATATTTGCGTTATTAGGGCGAATGGCCTCAAAATAACGTAAAATCGTGGTACGAACTGCCGGGATTTAGTTGCAAATTTTTCAACATTTTATACACTACGAAAACCATCGCGAAAGCGAGTTTTGATAGGAAATTTAAGAGTATGAGCACTATCGAAGAACGCGTTAAGAAAATTATCGGCGAACAGCTGGGCGTTAAGCAGGAAGAAGTTGTGAACTCCGCTTCCTTCGTTGAAGACCTGGGCGCAGATTCTCTTGACACCGTTGAGCTGGTAATGGCTCTGGAAGAAGAGTTTGATACTGAGATTCCGGACGAAGAAGCTGAGAAGATCACCACCGTTCAGGCTGCCATTGATTACATCAACGGTCACCAGGCGTAAGTGAACATCTCCAGGCGGTCATTCGACCGCCTGAGTTTTATCTTTTTTAGTCCCACGAATCTCTTTTTTTATCCCTCCCTGGAGGACAAACGTGTCTAAGCGTCGTGTAGTTGTGACCGGACTTGGCATGTTGTCTCCTGTCGGCAATACCGTAGAGTCCACCTGGAAAGCTCTCCTTGCCGGTCAGAGCGGCATCAGCCTAATCGACCATTTCGATACTAGCGCCTATGCAACGAAATTTGCTGGCTTAGTAAAGGATTTTAACTGTGAAGAGATCATCTCGCGTAAAGAACAGCGCAAGATGGATGCCTTCATTCAATATGGAATTGTCGCTGGCGTTCAGGCCATGCAGGATTCTGGCCTTGTGATTACGGAAGAGAACGCAACCCGTATCGGCGCCGCTATCGGCTCCGGGATTGGCGGTCTTGGCCTGATCGAGGAAAACCATACATCTCTGATGAATGGCGGCCCGCGTAAGATCAGCCCGTTCTTCGTTCCGTCCACGATTGTTAACATGGTGGCAGGTCACCTGACCATCATGTTTGGCCTGCGTGGGCCAAGCATTTCTATCGCCACCGCCTGTACGTCTGGCGTACATAACATCGGCCAGGCCGCGCGCATTATTGCGTACGGCGATGCAGATGCTATGGTTGCGGGCGGTGCTGAAAAAGCCAGTACCCCGCTGGGTGTTGGCGGTTTCGGTGCGGCGCGTGCGCTGTCTACCCGTAATGATAACCCGCAGGCGGCGAGCCGTCCGTGGGATAAAGACCGTGACGGCTTCGTGCTGGGCGACGGGGCGGGCATGATCGTACTGGAAGAGTACGAACACGCGAAAAAACGCGGTGCGAAAATTTATGCTGAAATCGTTGGTTTCGGCATGAGCAGCGATGCTTATCACATGACGTCTCCTCCTGAGAACGGCGCGGGTGCTGCGCTGGCGATGGAAAACGCGATCCGTGATGCGGGTATTACCCCAGCACAAATTGGCTACGTGAACGCGCACGGCACCTCTACGCCAGCAGGCGATAAAGCGGAAGCTCAGGCGGTTAAGTCTATCTTCGGCGAATCTGCCAGCCGCGTAATGGTGAGCTCCACGAAATCCATGACCGGTCACCTGTTGGGTGCGGCGGGTGCAGTAGAGTCAATCTACTCCATCCTTGCGCTGCGCGATCAGGCTGTTCCACCAACCATCAACCTGGATAACCCGGATGAAGGTTGCGATCTGGACTTCGTTCCTCACGAAGCGCGTCAGGTTAGCGGTATGGAGTACACCCTGTGTAACTCCTTCGGCTTCGGCGGTACCAACGGTTCTCTGATCTTCAAAAAGATCTGATCCTGACGTCCCGATAGCTTTTAAAAAGGTCCGCTTGCCGGGCCTTTTTTATTAAGCCTAATCTTCTTGTCGGCTGCATGACATCCTGCCAGACTAAATGCCCACGCATAAGGAGCCACCATGTTTTTAATCAATGGCCTTGAGCAGGACACGCTGCCTGCCAGCGACAGGGCGATACAGTTCGGTGATGGTTGCTTTACGACGGCGCGTATTCTGGATGGCGATGTCTGCCTGCTGGAGGCGCACATTCGACGTCTGCAGCATGGCTGTGAAAAGTTAATGATCCCCTTTACGCACTGGGACACACTGCGCCAGGAAATGTGCCTGCTGGCAACCGGGAAGGACACCGGCGTACTCAAAGTCATCATCAGCCGCGGCAGTGGTGGCCGGGGTTACAGCGCCGCATCGTGTATCAACCCAACGCGTATTCTCTCCGTTTCTGCTTATCCTGCGCATTATTCTCGCTGGCGAGAGGACGGCGTCACGCTGACGCTGAGCCCGGTTCGACTGGGACGGAACCCGATGCTGGCCGGGCTTAAGCATCTCAATCGCCTCGAGCAGGTGCTCATTCGTACTCATCTTGAACAGACGAACGCCGATGAGGCGCTGGTTCTTGACAGCGAAGGGTTCATTACGGAATGCTGTGCGGCTAATTTACTCTGGCGGCAGGGGGGAGAGGTGTTCACTCCGTCGCTGGAACACGCTGGCGTAAACGGGTTAATGCGTCAGTTTTGTCTGCAACAGCTGGCACGCTCTGGCTATCGCGTTGTCGAAGTTAGCGCAGGAGAAGCCGCGCTACAGACTGCCGATGAAGTCATCATCTGCAATGCGCTGATGCCTGTTGTACCCGTCCGTGCGTATGGCCAACAACGCTGGTCTTCGCGCGAGCTGTTTCAGTTTTTAGCCCCGATATGTGAGCAAACCAGATAGTCATGAAAAAAATGTTGCGCTTTGTCCTTATCCTCATCGTTGCGCTGGGCGTCGCTGGCGGAGCTGGCGTATGGAAAGTTCGCCAGCTGGCTGACAGCAAGATCCTGGTTAAAGACGAAACGATCTTTACCCTGAAAGCGGGAACCGGCCGTCAGGCGCTTGGGGAACAGCTCTATGGCGACAAGATTATCAATCGTCCACGGGTATTCCAGTGGTTATTGCGCGTGGAGCCTGAGCTGTCACATTTCAAAGCCGGTACCTATCGCTTTACGCCGGGAATGACCGTCAGAGAGATGCTGCAGCTGCTAGAAAGCGGCAAGGAAGCCCAGTTCCCCCTGCGATTTGTGGAAGGGATGCGCCTGAGCGATTACCTCAAACAGCTGCGCGATGCGCCGTATATTAAGCATACCCTGAAGGATGACAGCTATCAGACGGTGGCCGACGTGCTCAAGTTTGAGCATCCTGAGTGGGTGGAAGGCTGGTTCTGGCCGGACACCTGGATGTATACCGCAGGCACGACTGATGTGGCGATTCTTAAGCGGGCGCACAAAAAAATGGTCGCCGCCGTGGATGCCGCCTGGGAAGGGCGAATGGACGGGCTGCCGTATAAAGATCAAAACCAGTTTGTCACCATGGCCTCAATTATCGAGAAAGAGACCGCCGTTGCCGCCGAGCGCGATCGAGTGGCGTCAGTATTTATCAACCGTCTGCGCATCGGCATGCGTCTGCAAACCGACCCTACCGTTATCTACGGCATGGGCGAGAGCTATGCCGGCAAGATCTCAAGAAAAGATCTGGAGACGCCAACGGCGTATAATACCTACGTGATTAGCGGATTACCGCCAGGTCCGATTGCCACGCCGAGCGAAGCGTCGCTTAAAGCCGCCGCGCATCCGGCAAAAACACCGTATCTCTATTTTGTGGCTGATGGAAAAGGGGGACACACCTTTAACACCAACCTTGCCAGCCACAATCGCTCTGTTCAGGACTATCTGAAGGCACTTAAGGAAAAAAATGCGCAGTAAATACATTGTCATTGAAGGACTCGAAGGGGCGGGTAAAACTACCGCCCGCAACGTGGTGGTGGATACGCTAAAAGCGCTGGGCGTGGCGGACATGGTATTTACCCGCGAGCCGGGCGGCACGCAGCTGGCTGAAAAGCTGCGCAGCCTGGTGCTGGATATTAAATCCGTCGGTGACGAAGTTATCACTGACAAAGCCGAAGTGCTGATGTTCTACGCGGCGCGCGTTCAGCTGGTTGAGACGGTTATCAAACCTGCCCTGGCCGACGGCAAGTGGGTGATCGGTGACCGTCACGATCTGTCGACTCAGGCGTATCAGGGCGGAGGACGTGGTATCGACCAGACCATGCTGGCCACGCTGCGTAATGCCGTACTGGGGGATTTTCGCCCCGACCTGACGCTCTATCTGGATGTGACCCCGGAAGTGGGCCTCAAGCGTGCCCGCGCTCGCGGCGAGCTGGACCGCATTGAACAAGAGTCGTTTGATTTCTTTAACCGCACCCGTGCGCGCTATCTTGAACTTGCCGCACAGGACAGCTCAATTTGTACCATCGATGCGACGCAGTCCCTGGACGACGTCACGCGTGACATTCAGCATACCATTACGCAGTGGGTGCAGGAGCAGCAGGCATGAAATGGTATCCATGGTTGCGCCCACACTTTGAACAGCTGATCGGCAGCTATCAGGCGGGTCGGGGGCATCATGCGTTACTGATTCAGGCATTGCCAGGGATGGGTGATGATGCGTTGATTTATGCCATCACCCGTTTTCTGATGTGTCAGCAGCCGGAAGGGCACAAGAGCTGTGGTAAATGCCGTGGCTGTCAGCTGATGCAGGCGGGCACGCATCCTGACTACTACACCCTCGAGCCTGAGAAGGGCAAAAGCGCGCTCGGTATTGATGCCGTGCGGGAAGTCAGCGAAAAATTGTACGAGCACGCGCGACTGGGCGGCGCTAAAGTGGTCTGGCTCAAAGACGCCACACAGCTTACCGAGGCGGCGGCTAACGCCCTGCTGAAAACCCTGGAAGAGCCGCCGGTTAAAACGTGGTTTTTCCTCTCGTGTCGTGACCCGGGACGATTACTGGCGACGCTGCGCAGCCGCTGTCGTCTTTATCACCTTGCGGTGCCCCAGGAATCGTGGGCGCTGAGCTGGCTTGAACGAGAGGTGACAACGTCACCTGAGAGCGCGCTGACCGCCTTGCGCCTGAGCAGCGGCGCGCCCGCGGCGGCGCTGGCATTACTGCAGCCTGACGTCTGGTCAGAGCGAGAAACGCTCTGCCGGGCTGTTGAAACAGCACTGAATAATCACGACTGGCTAAGCGTATTGCCTGCGCTTAACAGCGATCGGGTCGTTGAGCGTCTGCACTGGCTGGCCTCGTTGCTGCTGGATGCACTCAAAATTCAGCAAGGGGCAACGCTGCTGACCAACCCGGACGCGTGGCCACTGGTGAATACGCTGGCGAACCGCCTCTCAGGGACGATTCTTCATGCGATGCTTCATGAAATTTGCCAGAGCCGAGAACTGCTTTTAACCGTGACGGGTCTTAATCGCGAGCTTTTACTGACCGACCAGTTACTGCGTATCGAACATTACCTGCAACCCGGCGTCACACCGCCTGTTTCCCATCTCTGAGAGAGACATTATGTTTTTAGTCGACTCACACTGCCATCTTGATGGCCTGGATTATCAATCCCTGCATAAAAACGTGGATGACGTGCTGGCAAAAGCCGCTGCCCGCGATGTGAAATTCTGTCTTGCGGTGGCAACCACGCTGCCGGGCTACCGCTCCATGCGTGAGCTGGTGGGCGTTCGCGATAACGTGATGTTCTCCTGCGGCGTGCATCCGCTGAATCAGGACGAGGCGTACGACGTTGAGGATCTGCGCCAACTGGCAGCAGAAGAGGGCGTGGTGGCGATGGGGGAAACCGGGCTGGACTATTTTTACACGCCGGAAACCAAACCGCGTCAGCAGGAGTCCTTCCGCAACCATATTCGCATTGGCCGGGAGCTGAACAAGCCGGTTATCGTCCACACCCGCGACGCGCGTGCGGATACCCTGGCGATCCTCCGGGAAGAAAACGTGACGGATTGCGGTGGCGTACTACACTGTTTCACAGAAGACAGAGAAACGGCGGGTAAGCTGCTTGATTTGGGGTTTTATATCTCGTTTTCGGGGATCGTGACGTTCCGTAACGCTGAGCAGCTGCGTGATGCTGCACGTTATGTTCCGCTCGATCGTATTCTGGTGGAGACCGATTCTCCGTATCTCGCACCGGTACCGCATCGCGGTAAAGAGAACCAGCCCGCTATGACGAGAGATGTGGCTGAGTACATGGCCGTACTGAAGGGCGTCAGCATTGATGAGCTGGCCCGCGTGACGACGGAAAACTTCTCCACGTTGTTCCATATCGACCCCGCCCGCCTGCAATCTGTCTGATACACCTGTTTTTTTTAGGCTCGTAATTAATAAGTAAAGCGAGTAAAGTTCACCGCCTCATTTGGGGCGGTGAGGGTGTTTTTAGACACATCCGGACATGCTTTTTGTAAATAACTGAAAGTTTTTCGACCGCCTTAAGCTGAAACGTGATAGCCGTCAAACAAACTCAGAGGGAATTATTTTACTCTGTGTAATAAATAAAGGGCGCTTAGATGTCCTGTCCACGGCACGGTACTCCCCCCGGGCCAATGCGTGAAAGCGTAAAAAAAGCACAAATACTCAGGAGCACTCTCAATTATGTTTAAGAATGCATTTGCTAACCTGCAAAAGGTCGGTAAATCGCTGATGCTGCCAGTATCCGTACTGCCTATTGCAGGTATCCTGCTGGGTGTCGGTTCTGCTAACTTCAGCTGGCTGCCAGCCGTAGTGTCCCACGTGATGGCCGAAGCAGGCGGTTCTGTCTTTGCTAACATGCCGCTGATCTTCGCGATCGGTGTGGCTCTGGGCTTCACCAATAACGACGGCGTTTCTGCGCTGGCTGCAGTGGTTGCCTACGGCATCATGGTGAAAACCATGGCTGTGGTTGCGCCGCTGGTTCTGCATTTACCGGCAGAAGAGATTGCCGCGAAACACCTGGCGGACACCGGTGTTCTGGGCGGTATCATCTCCGGTGCGATTGCAGCGTATATGTTCAACCGCTTCTATCGCATCAAGCTGCCTGAGTATCTGGGCTTCTTCGCGGGCAAGCGTTTCGTTCCGATCATCTCTGGTCTGGCAGCGATTTTCACTGGCGTGATCCTGTCCTTCATCTGGCCACCAATCGGCTCCGCTATCCAGACCTTCTCTCAGTGGGCTGCTTACCAGAACCCGGTTGTGGCGTTTGGTATCTACGGCTTCATCGAGCGTTGCCTGGTGCCATTCGGTCTGCACCACATCTGGAACGTTCCATTCCAGATGCAGATTGGTGAATTCACCAACGCAGCAGGCCAGGTATTCCACGGCGATATCCCACGTTACATGGCGGGTGACCCAACTGCAGGTAAACTGTCTGGTGGCTTCCTGTTCAAAATGTACGGTCTGCCTGCAGCGGCGATTGCTATCTGGCACTCTGCGAAGCCAGAGAACCGTGCAAAAGTGGGCGGTATCATGATCTCCGCAGCGCTGACCTCGTTCCTGACCGGTATCACCGAGCCGATCGAGTTCTCCTTCATGTTCGTTGCGCCGATCCTGTACGTTATCCACGCGATTCTGGCGGGCCTGGCGTTCCCAATCTGTATTCTGCTGGGTATGCGTGACGGTACGTCCTTCTCTCACGGCCTGATCGACTTCATCGTTCTGTCCGGTAACAGCAGCAAACTGTGGCTGTTCCCAATCGTCGGTGCGTGCTATGCGGTTGTGTACTACACCATCTTCCGCGTGCTGATTAAAGCACTGGACCTGAAAACCCCAGGCCGTGAAGATGCGACAGAAGACAGCAAAGCTGGCGCGACCAGCGAAATGGCTCCTGCACTGGTTGCCGCGTTCGGTGGTAAAGAGAACATCACTAACCTGGACGCGTGCATCACTCGTCTGCGTGTGAGCGTTGCCGACGTCGCGAAAGTAGACCAGCCGGGTCTGAAAAAACTGGGCGCAGCGGGCGTAGTTGTTGCAGGTTCTGGTGTACAGGCAATCTTCGGTACCAAATCCGATAACCTGAAAACCGAAATGGATGAGTACATCCGCAGCAACTAAGTTGTGACCTGGGGAGACTAAGGCAGCCGAATGGCTGCCTTTTTTATTTGTGTCGTAAAAAACGCCACTGAGACGCGCAAGCGGTCACTCTTCACTCAGCTGATGAACATTCAGGAAAGAAATCGAGGGAGGAGGTTGAAAGGACAGGAGAAACTCGCTCATACTCTTGAATTGTGTCACACACCGATCCCGGGAGTGTGTTTACAGCGGACGCATTGCGCCAGATTAAACAAAAAAGGAAAAGGTCATGGCTGAAGAAACGATTTTCAGTAAAATTATCCGCCGCGAAATTCCGTCGGATATCGTCTATCAGGATGAACTGGTGACGGCTTTCCGGGACATTTCCCCTCAGGCCCCGACGCACATCCTTATCATTCCCAATATTCTGATTCCGACTGTAAACGACGTAAAAACCGAGCATGAAGTGGCGTTAGGTCGTATGCTGACGGTGGCCGCGAAAATCGCTGAACAGGAAGGGATTGCAGAAGACGGTTACCGTCTGATCATGAACTGCAACCGTCATGGTGGCCAGGAAGTGTATCATATTCACATGCATCTGCTGGGTGGACGTCCTCTGGGGCCGATGCTGGCACATAAAGGTCTTTGACATGCGTAAGGGGCGTATTGCAGCGCTGGTAGTGACGATGATGATTGTGGGGTGCAGCACGCGCCCGGCGATCCCCGTGAACGATGAACAGACGCTGGTCATGGAATCCTCCGTGCTTGCCGCGGGCATCACGGCGCAACAGCCCGCGCTGACCATCAGTGAAATCAACTCATCTGCCTCCTCTACGCTCTTTAATGAAAGACACGAACCCGTGACGGTCCACTACCGTTTTTTCTGGTATGACGTAAGAGGTCTCGAAATGCATCCGCTGGAGGCGCCGCGCAGCGTCACCATTCCGGCCAGGTCGTCGGTAACGCTCTATGGCAGCGCCAACTATCTGGGTGCGCATAAGGTGAGACTTTATCTTTATCTCTGAGGAGTGAACCTTGATTAAAAACTTGAGCCGCTATGCGCTCGTGACAGCTTTCGCGCTGTTCCTGGCAGGGTGTGTGACCCGAACTGAACAGCCTGCGCCTGTGGAAGAGGCGAAACCGGGCACAGAACAGCCGACGCAGCCAACGCAGCCGCAGCCAACCGTGCCGTCCGTACCGTCTATACCGGCGCAGCCTGGCCCGATTGAGCATCCGGACCAGACGTCGCAGCCTGCACCGCGCGTGCGCCACTACGACTGGAACGGGGCAATGCAGCCGATGGTCGGTAAAATGCTGCAGGCGCAGGGCGTGACGGCGGGCAGCGTATTGCTGG
Source organism: Enterobacter sp. PL_is514 (assembly GCF_055816715.1). NCBI lineage: Bacteria > Pseudomonadati > Pseudomonadota > Gammaproteobacteria > Enterobacterales > Enterobacteriaceae > Enterobacter > Enterobacter sp. PL_is514. Next base: position 689,968 of record NZ_JBVPGN010000036.1, read on the forward strand.
TCGACAGCGTCAACAACCGTACCAACGGTTCACTGAACGCGGGCGAAGCGACAGAAACCCTGCGCAATGCTCTGGCTAACAACGGCAAGTTTACGCTGGTCTCGGCTCAGCAGCTCGCGGTAGCTAAACAGCAGCTGGGCCTGTCGCCGCAGGATAGTCTCGGCACACGCAGCAAGGCGATCGGCATTGCCCGTAACGTTGGCGCACAGTATGTGCTTTACTCTAACGCCACCGGTAATGTGAATACCCCAGCCCTGCAGATGCAGCTGATGCTGGTTCAGACAGGCGAAATTATCTGGTCAGGTAAAGGTGCGGTTACGCAACAATGACAGCACGCGTGAAGAGATTCTGACGCGCTATTTTCCTCAGTACCGCATTGTCGCGCCGCAGGCCCACTCCGGGCTTGGCGGCGCGAGTTGCATTCTAGCGCAGGGCGAACACCGTCTGGTCTTGCGGCAGAATCACGATCCCTACGCGCCTGCCTCCCATTTTCGTCGTCAGTTTCGTGCCCTGAGACGTCTTCCGTCAGATCTCGTGCCTGCTCCTCGTTTTTTCAGACAGGGCTGGATGGCCGTCGACTATCTGGACGGTGACGTTAAAAGCGCGCTGCCGGACACGCCGGCGCTCGCGGCGATGCTGTATCATCTGCATCGGCAGCCACGTCTGGGATGGCGAATCACGTTATACCCGCTGCTGGAACGCTACTGGCAGCAGGCCGCGCCTGACAGACGCACCCCAATGTGGCTGGCACATCTCAAGCAGCTGCGTAAAACGGGCGAGCCGCAGCCGATTCGGCTCGCGCCGCTGCACATGGATGTTCATGCCGGGAATATTGTTCATACGCCAGCGGGCATCAGGCTTATCGACTGGGAGTATGCCGGAGATGGCGATGTGGCGCTGGAACTGGCGGCAGTCTGGACGGAGAGTGACGCCGCGCGGCAAATGCTCATCAGGGACTACGCCCAGGTGGCTCATATTGACCCCGAGGCGCTGAGGCGTCAGGTCAGATGCTGGCGACCCTGGGTCGTCATGTTAATGGCTGGCTGGTTTGAAATGCGCTATCGGCAGTCCAGAGACAAACACTTTATTGCGCTGGCAGACGATGCCTGGCGTCAGTTACAAACGAAAGGATAAGAGAGGTGGATGTGGGTCCAGTCATGTTGGATGTAGAAGGGTTTGAGCTGGATGCGGAGGAGCGTGAAATTCTGGCGCATCCGCTGGTGGGTGGCCTGATCCTGTTTACCCGCAACTATCACGATCCGGCGCAGCTGCGTGAGCTGGTGCGTCAGATCCGCGCCGCGTCGCGCAATCATCTGGTGGTCGCCGTCGATCAGGAAGGCGGCCGCGTGCAGCGTTTTCGCGAAGGGTTTACCCGCCTGCCGGCTGCCCAGTCTTTTGCCGCGCTGTTAGGCACGGAAGAGGGGGGGAAACTGGCGCAGGAAGCCGGCTGGCTGATGGCCAGCGAAATGATCGCCATGGATATCGACATCAGTTTTGCCCCGGTTCTGGACGTGGGGCATATCAGCGCCGCCATTGGCGAGCGTTCATACCATGAAGATCCGCGTATTGCGCTGGCCATGGCGACCCGGTTTATCGACGGTATGCACGATGCCGGAATGAAAACCACCGGGAAACACTTCCCGGGCCACGGCGCGGTGACGGCGGACTCACACAAAGAGACCCCGCGCGATCCGCGCCCGGAAGCGGAGATTCGCGCCAAAGATATGTCGGTGTTCAGGTCGCTGATCACCGACAACAAGCTGGATGCCATTATGCCCGCGCACGTGATTTACAGCGACGTCGACCCGCGTCCTGCCAGCGGTTCTCCGCACTGGCTGAAAACCGTTCTGCGTCAGGAGCTGGGCTTCAACGGCGTGATTTTCTCTGACGATTTGTCGATGGAAGGGGCCGCGATCATGGGCAGCTACGCTGAACGCGGTCAGGCATCTCTGGATGCGGGTTGCGATATGATCCTGGTCTGCAATAATCGTAAAGGTGCCGTTAGCGTGCTGGATAACCTGTCGCCGATCAATGCAGAGCGTGTTACACAATTGTATCATAAAGGTTCATTTAGCCGTCAGGAGCTGATGGATTCGGCGCGCTGGAAGACGGTCAACGCCCGGCTTGAAGACCTGAATGAGCGCTGGCAGGCACATAAAGCCAGCCTGTAAACCCTCCCGGAAGGCGTAGCGTGGTGAGAAGACGATGATCATCTATTTACACGGTTTTGACTCAAACAGTCCTGGTAATCATGAGAAGGTGCTGCAGCTGCAGTTTATCGATCCGGATGTACGGTTGATCAGCTACAGCACGCGCCATCCGAAGCATGATATGCAGCATCTGCTCAAAGAGGTGGACAAGATGTTGCAGCTCAACGTCGACGATCGCCCGCTGATTTGCGGCGTGGGGCTGGGTGGCTACTGGGCGGAGCGGATTGGCTTCCTGTGCGACATTCGCCAGGTGGTGTTCAATCCTAACCTGTTCCCGAACGAGAACATGGAAGGCAAAATTGACCGCCCGGAAGAGTATGTCGATATTGCGACCAAGTGCGTCAGCAATTTTCGTGAGAAAAACCGCGACCGCTGCCTGGTGATCCTTTCACGTAATGATGAAGCGCTCAACAGCCATCGGGCAGCAGAACTGCTGCATCATTACTATGAGATCGTCTGGGACGAAGAACAGACCCACAAGTTCAAGAACATCTCCCCGCATCTGCAGCGTATCAAAGCGTTTAAAACGCTGGGTTAATCCCTTATCCGCAGGCGTCAAAGCCCGGCCGCGAAAGCGTACCGGGCTTTCTTTTTGACCAGAATTGTCTACTTTTAAGCCATCAAAACTTGATGCATATCAATTTTGGTATGACCAATGCGCCTGACGTGGTATTCTCAATGCACCTGAATGGTTTCAGTGCTGTAACCTGTTGTTAATTAAGGGTTATTTTTATAACTTTTAATTAACAATTGGTTAATAATTTGAGGGGGTCACGTTGACTACGCCATTGAAAAAGATAGTGATTGTAGGCGGTGGTGCTGGCGGGCTGGAGCTGGCTACACAGCTGGGCAAGAAGCTGGGTCGCGGTAAAAAAGCCAAAATTACGCTGGTGGATCGTAACCACAGCCACCTGTGGAAACCGCTGCTGCACGAAGTGGCGACCGGTTCTCTGGATGAGGGTGTGGACGCGCTCAGCTACCTGGCGCACGCGCGCAACCACCATTTCCAGTTCCAGCTGGGCTCGGTGGTGGACATCAACCGTGAAAGCAAAACCATCACTCTGGCAGAACTGCGTGATGAAAAAGGGGAGCTGCTGGTTCCTGAGCGCAAGCTGCCGTACGACACGCTGGTCATGGCGCTGGGCAGTACCTCCAACGACTTCAACACGCCGGGCGTGAAAGAGCACTGTATCTTCCTCGATAACCCGCACCAGGCGCGTCGTTTCCATCAGGAAATGCTGAACCTGTTCCTGAAGTACACCAGCAATATGGGTGCGAACGGTAAGGTGAATATCGCCATTGTTGGCGGCGGTGCGACGGGCGTTGAGCTGTCTGCGGAGCTGCACAATGCAGTGAAACAGCTGCACAGCTACGGTTACAAAGGGTTAACTAACGAAGCGCTGAACGTCACGCTGGTCGAAGCGGGTGAACGCATTCTGCCTGCGCTGCCTCCGCGTATTTCCGGTGCGGCGCACAATGAGCTCACCAAACTGGGCGTGCGGGTGCTGACGCAGACCATGGTGACCAGCGCCGACGAAGGCGGCCTGCACACCAAAGACGGCGAGTATATCAAAGCGGATCTGATGGTCTGGGCGGCAGGTATCAAAGCGCCTGACTTTATGAAAGAGATCGGCGGTCTGGAAACGAACCGCATTAACCAGCTGGTCACCGAGCCAACGCTGCAAACCACGCGTGACCCTGAAATCTTTGCTATCGGTGACTGTGCCTCCTGCGCGCGTCCTGAAGGTGGATTCGTGCCGCCGCGCGCGCAGGCCGCTCACCAGATGGCAAGCCTGGTGCTGCACAACATTCTGGCGCAGTACAAAGGCAAGCCAATGAAGGCCTATGTCTACAAAGACCATGGTTCTCTGGTGTCTCTGTCAAACTTCTCTACCGTCGGCAGCCTGATGGGCAACCTGATGCGCGGCTCAATGATGGTAGAAGGGCGCATTGCCCGCTTCGTGTATATCTCCCTGTACCGCATGCACCAGATTGCGCTGCACGGCTACTTCAAAACCGGGCTGATGATGCTGGTGGGCAGAATCAACCGCGTGATCCGTCCGCGTCTGAAGCTGCACTAATCTTTCACTCCCTCCGGGTCCTCCGGAGGGAGTTTTTAGCATTTCATGCTGTAGATCACAGTTTGAGTGCTTAAGAGTTCTCCTAAATACAATATATCTCCTCTCAACGCCCCTTTTTTGATCCTTTATCTTATTGGCGAAGCCGTGCCTCCATTGCAAAATTGTTACCAATAGCAACAAAGGAGGAAGTCCCGTGAATAAATCAATGTTGGCGGGTATAGGGATTGGCGTCGCGGCTGCGTTAGGTGTGGCTGCCGTTGCCAGTCTCAACGTATTAGATCGCGGCCCGCAGTATGCGCAGGTGGTTTCTGCTACACCGATTAAAGAAACGGTAAAAACGCCTCGTCAGGAGTGCCGTAACGTCTCCGTGACGCACCGTCGTCCGGTGCAGGATGAAAACCGCATTGCCGGTTCTGTTCTGGGCGCGGTAGCGGGTGGCGTGATTGGTCACCAGTTCGGCGGCGGCCGGGGTAAAGATGTGGCGACCGTGGTCGGCGCGCTGGGTGGCGGCTATGCCGGTAACCAGGTACAGGGCGCGATGCAGGATAACGATACCTACACCACGACTCAGCAACGCTGCAAAACCGTCTATGACAAGTCGGAAAAAATGCTGGGCTATGACGTGACGTACAAAATTGGCGATCAGCAGGGCAAAATCCGCATGGACAAAGACCCTGGCACGCAAATTCCACTGGATGGAAATGGTCAGCTGGTTCTGAATAACAAAGTGTAAAAAAGATGTTCTCTGAATTTAGCTCCTCATGCGCTCAGGCTGAGGAGCTTTTTTTTGCTTCAGATTTTCAGTAGCTCAGGCCACAGTCGCAGCGTGGTTTCGCTAATATTCTGCAGTTTTTCCAGCGTAGCCCCTTCACGGGCGCTGATCGACATCCCCTGCAAAATACAGCTCAGGTATTGCGCCAGCAGCTGAGGGTTGCATTGCGCAGGGATTTCACCGCGCTGCTGGCGCTGAGCCAGAAAGGCGCTGAGCGTCTCCTCCTGCATGGCATGCCGCGATTTCACCGTATTGGCAATCTCTTTCGAGGACGCCGCGAGGGTGGCAGAGGTGTTAATCATAAAGCAGCCTGCAGGCGTCTCTTTACTGGTGAAGCAGGTCGCGACGGCGGTGAAATAGTCGCGAAGCGCCTGTTCGACGCTTTTCTCTTCACAAAATAGCTGGGCTTCATGTTTCGCCGCAAAGCGCGAAATGTATCTGTCCAGCACCGCCCTGAACAGCCCCTCTTTATTGGTAAATTCGGCATACAGCGTCGGCGCTTTGGCTCCGGTAGCTTCTACTAGATCGGAAAGCGAGGTTGCTTCATACCCATGTTGCCAGAAGAGAGTCATGGCCTTATCAAGCGCTGCATCCCTGTCAAACACTTTTGGTCGGCCACGGCTTTTCTTCGCACAACTCGTGACGTCGGTTGTCATGTGCCGTTGGTCCTCTGTTGGTTTGGTGAATAACCATTATAAAAATAAACGCAACCCACCACCAGTGCTGAATGCTTAAAAATATATTAATCATATCTATATGAAAAATAACGACTTTAAAATTAAGTTAATGGTCGTTATAAAATTATGTTGACGCGTGAGCTGGATCACATTTATGATTTACCTATCGATCGTTAACTAAATAGATAACGACCTCCAAATTCATCTGCTAAAGGTAAACATCATGAAAAACGTAAAAACCCTCATCGCTGCTGCTGTCCTGAGTTCACTCTCTTTCGCAAGCTTTGCTGCTGTACAGGTACAGTCCACTCCGGTCGATCAGCATAAAGTCGGGACGATCTCTGCGTCTGCCGGTACTAACCTGGGGTCCCTGGAAGATCAGCTGGCGCAAAAAGCGCAAGAGATGGGTGCAAAATCTTACCGCATCACCTCTGTGACCGGTCCTAACACCCTGCACGGCACGGCTGTCATCTACAAATAAGCCGGGCATAAACCCTCATTTATGCCACTGCAATAAAAAACGCCCTGCACATGTGAAGTAATGCCGATCGTTTAAGAACAGTTGAACGATCCTGCCAGTAAGAGACAATCCGGGTTCAGCCCCACTGAACCCGGATTTTTTTACGTCTGACACGATATGGACTTCGTTGCGGATGTTTTCCCATTCGAACTGAATACTTTTTCCCGTTCTCTGGATGCGTCCGGCGAGAGCCGTCAGGTCATAATCTGATGCTTCCGACAACGTAGTGTCCTCCAAATAAGTGGTGGGTATCAAAGTGTCAGATATGAGGAAAAATGTGACTCGCGGCAGGCGAAAAGGCTGTCCTGATTATTCTCCTGAGTTTAAGCAGCGGCTCTTTGCCGCCTCCTGCGAACCCGGGATACCGGAACGGAGTTTATCCTCATATACTGGTGGCAGATAAAACCCCGCTTACGGAAACTGCTGTAAATTCTTATCAGGCGGCGAACCGGTTTAATATTTATTGCTGTTCGCCAAGGAAGAACGATTTATATCAGAAAAAAGGGCTGAGTAACCTTTCTGCGGCGGTTTCTGAATGTCTGATGATGCGTTCACAGGAAAAACACGTCGTTCATATTGGTTTTATCGACTGAATTGTTATATACGGGCCGGGTATCATTCCTAGGCTTTTATTTATGGTGTGAATATTTTTGTTTTATTTATCTTTAAGCTGAATGATATGTATTTTGTAACATTCTGTGATGTGTTACGGAATGACATTTTATTCAATGGTCTGTGAGGGTATTGTTTTTTAATAAACAGTCATTCTTTATTATGGATATTTTGCGATGAAAGGACCGTCAGGCATTGTTCAGCAACAGGATACGTTAAACCGTTATTTACTGTATATTCCACGAGGCAAATCTGTTTTACCGGATGTTCACTCTTTTACCGGGGAAGAAGAACTCAGTAAGCCCTATCGCTACACCATCCGCTTTACCAGCCCGGCATCAAACATTGCCGTCAACGATGTCCTCAATCAGAGGGCGGAATTTATTCTTCGTGCCCCGAATCCGAAAGCTGGCTGGCACAATCAGGAGCCCTGGCTGCCGGTGCGCCAGATTAACGGGGTGATCACGTCGTTTGCCCGTCTGAAGTCATCTGCCGATGAAGCCCTTTACGAGTGTGTGCTGGAGCATGATCTGGCGCTGCTGGACCGGAATTACCGTTCGGCCGTATACATGAATGTGACAGTGCCGGAGCTCGTCACGAGGCTGATGAAGGAGAGCAGGCATTTTCAGGGTTACAACATCGATTTTGATCAGTTGAGCCACAGCTACCCCAGCCGTGAAATGATTATTCAGTGGAAGGAAACCGATCTCCAGTTTATCCGCCGTCTGCTGGCCGAGGTGGGGATCTGGTTCCGCTTTGAAAACCATGACAAGGTACAGGGCGATACGGTGGTTGTCTTTGGTGACGGTGGCCGCCGCTATGTCTTCAGCGATAAGAAGCTGCCGTACGTTCGCCATTCCGGCATGACCAGCCATAAAGAATACATTACCGAGCTTGAAGAACAATACGAACTCATTCCCGAAAGCGTACTGGTGCGTACGTATAACTACCGCAATCCATTTTCGCCACAGGCGGATAAAACCATTTTCGATAATGATATTCCCGACGGGATAACCAGCGGAAAACAGTATCACTATGCCGATCATTATCTGGAGGACGGCGATTTTTACGGTGAAGAGGCGGAAACAGCCACGTTCTGCGCACGCCTGCGCTATGAGCGCCTGCTGAACAAACAGAGTGTGCTGGGAGGGACAACCAGTGACCCGGCACTGTTGCCGGGTGTGATGTTCCACCCAACAGGGGATATTCCTGAAGGGTTTAAACACGGTTTTCTTGTCACCACAATGACGCTATCCGGCAGTCGCGCACAGCACTACCGCGCCATCCTGAAGGGGATCCCTTATCTGAACGGCTACAGCTATCGTCCGGAATATCTGCCGCGACCGGTGATTGCCGGTACGGTACCCGGTCGCGTGGCGGCCATCAATCGGGATCACACTTATGCCGGAGTCGATGCCCGGGGCCGATACCGCGTGAAGTTTGATTTTGACCTCGACGAGAAACGTGACGGTTTTGAAAGTGCGCTGATGCGTCTGGGCAGACCGTACGGCGGGGATGTGTTTGGTTTTCATTTCCCGCTGCTGGACGGTACAGAAGTGGCTGTAGCCTTTGAAGGCGGCGATCCGGACCGGCCCTTTATTGCGCATGTCATGCATGACGGCAAGCACCCTGATCTGGTTACAAATCGCAACGACACCCGCAACGTGATCCGCACTGCTGCTTCGAACAAAATCCGCCTGGAGGACCGCCGCGGTCAGGAACACATCAAGATTTCCACGGAATACGGCAAGAGTCAGGTCAGCGCTGGCCACCTCGTTGACGCAGAGGGAAAGCAGCGCGGCGAAGGTGTGGAAGCGCGCACTGACAATCACATGGCGCTCCGTGCTGCGAAAGGGGTGATGATCACCACGGAGGCGCAACCGCGTGCTGCGGGTAAGCAACTGGATATGACAGCCGCCATTGCGCAGCTGGATAAAGCGTTGTCGCTGGCAATGACGCTGCAACAAAGCGCACTGACAGCCGGGGCCAGTAATGTGGAAACCGATCAGCAAAGTCAACTGCGCCAGACACTAACTAACCTTATCGGCGCGGGCCTGCTGACCTATGCCGACAAAGGTCAGGCGCACGTCACGCCGGACAGTCTGCAACTGTCTGCCGGGGAAGATGTGATTGTTACGGCGGGCCAGGATACCAGCGTAAACGTGGTGAAAAAATTCTCGCTGGCCGTGGGGGAAAAACTTTCTCTGTTTGTCCGCAAGCTTGGCATTCAGATGATTGCTGGGGCCGGGGATATCACGACGCAGGCCCAGCGCGGTGCCATGCATATGCTCTCGCAGAATGATTTCACGATGGCGAGTACCGACGGGCAGCTGAACGGCAGCGCCAGACAGGGCATACAGCTGGTCTGTGGGGGAGGCGGGATACGCGTCAGTCCGAACGGACTGGTCACCATCTTCTCGCCGACGGGAATCGAACTGAAAGGACCCAATCTGAAGTATGACGGCCCGGAAAGCGCACAGGTCACGGTCCCGCCGTTTAATCAGGGCGCATTTAAACTCCGCTACCAGCTGCATGCCGGAGACGATCCGGAGCAAATTCTCGCAAACAAAAAATTCCGGCTGACCAGCTCGGCCGGAAAAGTGGTGGAAGGCATAACGGACAGCAACGGTCATTCATCGTTACTCGATGCTGATGACCTGGACACCTACAAAATGGAGTTAATGGAATGACGGAAGCCAGACAAAGCCCGTATGCTCCAAAGGTCATATCAGAAGGGGATATTCCTGTACACAAAGATTTGGGTGAGGTGGCCCAGACCCGTCGCGTTGGCGTGCCGCGTCCGATGCCGGGAATTGTGATTCTGGTCCACGGCGTAAACGACGTGGGTGAGGCGTACCAGAATCAGGAGAAAGGCATTCTTGCGGGCCTGAGTAAGCGTCTTAATCGTCAGGATTTTTACGCGCATGAGTGGGGGGAGAACAGAATTACCCATCCTGGCCGTTCGCCTGTTATCCCGTTTTACTGGGGGTACAAGCCTGTTACGCATGAAGACTACCAGGCAGACCAGAAGCGATACCGGGATGAAGTGGCGAAGTTGGGTAGCCAGGCGAATATACCGTTTGATGCTTATCAGGAGAATGACGAGAAGAAAAAAGCGGCACTGGGTAACGACGGCAAAGGCTCGTTTAAGTATCAGAACGACAACTTTAAAAACGCCCTCGATACAAATTTTGCCAAAGGTGGAGGGACGTTTGCCAATGCGACAACCAACATTCCCGATATGCTGGGTCCGGGGGCTGGTGGCGCTGCGCTGGCCGCCGCTGGTTTTGCCTCGCTGCACATGAACGGTGGCGATTACACGCACCCGATATTCCAGAATCCGCACCGCATCTATCAGTTTTTTGCCGCCCAGCGGTTGGCGGATTTGATCCTTCAGATACGTGAACCGCTGGTGACGCGAAATGATGTGATTAACGTGGTGGCACATAGCCAGGGAACCATCATCACCATGCTGGCAAATATGCTGGTAAAGCAGGCGGGGTATGATCCAGTTAACTGCGTTATTCTGAATCATTCCCCTTATTCACTGGAGTCCCGCATGGCTGAAAATATTCAGCCAGGATACCAACAGACTGATTCTGCCAGGCAGAAGACATTCAAAAATTTCTGTAGCCTGATGCATACGCAGTGGAAAGGGGGAGGGATATTAGGCGAGGCTGAATTACTGGCCCTTGAAGCCTCCTGTACGCTGCGCAAACCCTCTGATAATCCGTTGCGGGCTGATGATCGCTATGGACGTAACAATAACGGTAAAGTGTATAACTACTTCTGTCCAAATGATGGCGTTGTATCGCTGGAAAATGTACAGGGATTTGGCTGGCGTGGGATCCCTCAGAAAATTGCAGATGGCATTCCTAACCTGTTCCAGCGAGTTTTTTATCAGCACGGCGAAGTAGGAAAAGCACCTGACACTAAACCCTTTGAGTTGCCACAACGAAAAGAGAGGGATGCAAAATATTCATTTCTCCCGAATGCCAGTTACCGCACCCATGACGTAGTGGTGAACGGTGAAGAATTGCCGGAACCCTTTATTTTCAAACTACAGGGTCAGGATAACCATCCGGATAATGACCCTAAAACGAGTGACAAGCCGTATACGTATTATATCGATCCGGATAGCCCGGATGCCTACATATCCTATTCGGCTAAAGCCAGTGCCATCAAGCGCACGGATTCTGCGATGTATATGCTTAACAGTTATCAGCGTATTAGCTGGAAGCCTGGGCATGTTTTAACACCAGATGAACTGAATGTAGAAAGCCATGACCGGGGGCATACCGTTATTCACGGGGAAGTTACTGGTTCTAAAGAATATCCTGTGTTGTCCATTACCTGGCTGAAAACCCGTGAAGAACTTGAAAAAGAATGGAAAAAAACTGACCCGGTAAGCTACAGCCAGCATTCGTCAATTGTCATGAGTGAGTTCGCGCCATCGCACGCGATGGCATTCGACCTTGCAATTGGTCAGTGTAAGTCGTTTGACTACAAAGCCGGTAAATTCTGGGAAAGCTTGTTACATCGTGCTGACTGGCGTGATCCGCAGAATGGCTTCCCGGCCGCAAAAAAATATTACCAATCAGGCCAGTTACCAATAGCACCAACAAAGGATTTTATGAATAAACCGGAGGATGTGCTGCCGAAGGGCGATTTTGGTGTGGAAAATGATTATGCCGGTGTTCGGCCTCGCTCGCGTAACCTGATGGATATTGAGACGGGAACTGTCAGGCCTGGATATTTCCAGGAAATAAAGCTGCTGCAATGGGAAATGCCGAAACCTAAAAGCGACAGCCAGTTGGCTAAAGGATAAGACATGAAAGGACTATGTGTAGGAGTTATTACTATTTCCGTTTTATTTGCGGCAGCGTGTAAGGCTTCAGAACCGCCTACGCAAGTAGTTTATCGTTTTGATGATCACCGCTATCTGGAACTGAAAGGCTGGGACTGCGAAGGAGAGCTTTGGTACACCGATACGCAAAGGGCTATCCATTCTCAAGTTTATTTACAGTTTTATAGGATCTTCACCCGTAAATTTATTCATCCTTCAGAAAAATATATGTCTATCCCTATTTGGGGGGCTGATGGATTTAGGGTTTCGAAGGATTATGGTCGAACATGGAAACTTGCACAATTTGCACCAGGGGAAAATGAACCTAACGGCGATGATTACGCGCCTTATGAGGACGTTCTTTCTTTCACTGTCGTCAACGATCAGGGTTTTTTGCAGACCAAACATCGACTGTATATGTCGTCCAAACCGTTTGACGACCCGCGCCTTGCCGCTGGTGGTCGTGGGATTGAATATACCGTTGACGACGGAACTGGGCAAAAGGTAAGCGGGAAAGTGGAACCTCGTTCACCTGGCTGGCCTTGGGGAATGGTGTATATGACCAAACAAGGTTTAGAAGGCTCTACTGAGCAACTTAAAACCAATTGGCAGAATCAACCCGATAAGGTTCCGGAAGTGAAGGGATACACCGGCTGGGATCACATGCGCTGCGATATGGACGCAGGAAGGAAGGGAAACTGATGAATGGCGTAATTCGACTGAATGACCCGCTGGTGAGCGGCGGAAAAGTGATTAAAGCGTCCGGCGCAGACTTTATGGGAAAGCCTGTAGCCCTGAAAGACGATCTGGTGACGTGCCCTGAGCATAAAGGAACGTTCCCTATTAACGATTGTCACCCAACCTGGACGATGAACGGCCGGGGTGTGGTCGTGGATGGTTGTAAAGCGGCGTGCGGCTGTACCATTCGCACCACGCTTCCCACTGCGGGGGGTGTTTAATGAACTGGTGGTTATTCTCCAAACAGGATGAATTTGAAGAGCGTTTCCCCTATCTGTGGATATGTCTCTTATATGTGGTCGTCGTGGTTATCTGCCTGAGCGTCCGGGCTGTCACATGGCCGGGTAATAAGCATGTCGATCTCGATTTTCTTGCCCAGTCTGTGGTTATTCCGGTTGTTTTTCTGACGGGGTTCGTACAAGTGTTCTCTACCGTGTATCACGGGCTCAGGCACTACATGGAAACGCGATTGCTGATTGCGGCCCAGCAGGAATACAAGGTTGTCAGCTACGCCAGGGGAAATATTACCCTTGCTGGCTGGTCTGTACTGACGCCTCCAAAGGCAACGAAGGAACTGGCGCTGAGTATGCTGAAACTTGAGGGGGAGTTTCCGCTGGCCGCTAAAATGCCGTTGAAAATCGAACTGGAAGAATCCTTCGATTTCACGAGAGCCGGGCAGGCTATTATCCGCGTCCTGGAGCCGATGGTCGGAAAACTTTCTCAGTACCGGCAGATTGAAGCGCTGGTGTGGGTACGAGACGGGGACGAATCCTGTAGCGATGAGCTCAGGCGCGTGCTTGAACGTTTAGCGATCGCTACCAAGAAAATAACATTTCTGTCTGAATGCCCGGACTATACGAAAATCACGGAGTGGATAAAGCAGACGAACGGATACGTCGTTGAACGCCTGCTTATCTGTGTCGATCTGCATTCTGACGAAGAAGAGTCGAAGCAGATGGAAAATGTCACCGCGCTTTTCCTCACGAATTACTACGTTAAAACGGAAGGAGAAAAACCGGTTTACCTTTATCAGCCGATGACGGGTGTCACGGACGTTGAAAGAACAGTACCTGTTTATCTGCGTGCGGAAGCGGTCAGTAAACCCAAACAGATCTGGTATACCGGGCTTTCACGTACAGAAAAGTACCCGCTGCTGGAAATGCTGGATGAGAAAAAAGCTGTGCCGGACCGGCTGGAGCTTGAAATGTCGCTCGGTGAGCATTCTGCCGGGTATCCTTGGCTGATGCTGGCTCTGGCGGCCGATGCGGTAACGTATGCGCAGGGCGATCAGCTGGTGGCTGCTTCCGAAAAGAACAGGTTTTCAATGACGGCTTTGTCGTCCCGGTTAACTCGCCAACCTGATTATCCCCAGGAGAAAAGATACACGACACCGTGGGAAGTTTGTGGGATCGCCGGGTTGATGTTCTTTTTTGGAATTATGATAACCATTGGCAGTTTTGGTGATGGTGGTAAATCTATATCCGGCTGGTTTTTAATTATAATGGCTGTTCTATGTATAGTTATGTTTTTGGTGGTGGGGGCATTTTTTACCTGGTTTTATGGTGATAAAGCTCGTGAGCATATGGGAATGTAATGATGAATGAACTAATTGCTCTGATTTTACCTCACAAAGCTGTATTTTATTATGATGGCTTGGCTTTAGGTGTGATGCTTGCGTTAATGGCAGTGTATATTGATTTGTCTTTTGATTACAGAAACAAAAAGCACTGGTGTACGCACAATAAATTACAGTCATTGAAAGATTCTCCGGAAATCTACCAGTTATATATGTCGATACGTAACCCTTCTCGACGGAATTACTTTGTTAGTGTGCCGCTGAAATTTTTTACAGACTTTAAGACATTTTTAATGATATTGGCTATGTATCTGGGGAGTACAGTCTTAACCATGTCTTATGCTATATATCATTGATAGATGTAGCGGGCTTTATGCCCGCTGTCTTTACATGTCTGAAATAGTAGAGTGAATAACTTTCAGTTCTTTGATATTTTTTGAATCAGCGTTAGTGCGGCTTCTGCCTGTTTGGGATCTCGCTTCTGGTCATAATCTGATGCATCCGACAACGTGGTGTGCACCAAATAAGTGGTGGGAATCAAAATGTCAGATATGCAGAAAAATGTGATTCGCGGCAGGCGTAAAGGCTGCCCTGATTATTCTCCTGAGTTTAAGCAGCAGCTCGTTGCCACCTACTGTGAACCCGGGATATCCTGGTGTCCCAGGTACGGGGCTGTGGCAAAGGTGCGACGGGAAACATCCCTAAGCATTTGAAAGGAATTAGGAAAAATGTTAAAGCCTTTATCCTGCCAGAAAAAAGAAAGCACCGACGATACGATCGTTCAGTGCTTTATGTGCCTCCTGAATATCCGTTCAGCTTTAAGTCACGCGAGCCTTAAGTGAACGGCATTACTGCACATGTGCAGGGCGTTTTTCTTTCTGAATTACATCGACTGCTGGGCGACATCATGATGCCGGGTGACATCGGTCGGCATGCCTGACCGAGCCTCCATCGCGCGCTCCATCACCACGCTGCTGGTATTCGCATTCGTTTTGAAGCTTACCATCGCGGCGTTCAGGTTAATGGGCAGCGTCTGCGGATCGTCGCCAATGTTTTTCGATAGCGGCTGGTGAATTTCGACCAGCCGCACGCCGCCCGGTTCCTCAGAAACCTTAATCGGCGTATTGATAATATTCACTTTGGTACCCGGCGTAACGACGTTAAACAGCGTTTTGATATCGTCATCGCGCAGTCGAATACAGCCGGAGCTGACGCGCATGCCGATGCCAAAGTCCGCATTCGTGCCGTGCAGCAGGTAAACACCACCGTAGGCTGCCAGGCGGATCGCGTGGTGTCCCATTGGGTTATCCGGGCCTGCCGGCACCACGGCTGGAAGATCAATGCCCTGAGCTTTATAGCGGGCACGAATATTGGCCGTCGGGGTCCAGGTTGGATTCGCGCGTTTATCCGAGACGGTGGTGACCATCGTCGGCGTCAGCGTGTCACCGCCCAGCTGACCAATACCAATCGGGTAGACCGTCACTTCGTTTTTACCCGGCGGGTAATAGTACAGACGCAGCTCGGCCAGGTTTATCACCATCCCCTCGCGCGGAGCGTCCGGCAGGATCGTCTGTAGCGGGATAGTCAACACGCTGCCCGCGCGTGGGACGTAAGGGTCGACGCCGGGATTCGCCTGCAGCAGGGCCAGAAAACCGACGTTATATTTTTTGGCAATCGCTTCCAGCGAACCACCATTATTTTCAACCACATGAAAGCGGTTTTCACCCACCACCTTGCTGCCGGGAGGGGGAAGGGGCCAGGTGTTTGCGCGAGCAGGAAGCGCAACCGCGACGGTGGCTGCCAGCGCAAACAGGGTCATCCAGCGAGTAAAACGCGAAGAGGTCATCATCACCATAATCCATGCAAATGATAAGGTTATTGTTTTATAAGGCGTTAAACATAATTATGGCGAATGGGTATGTCGGGAAGATCGGGTGAAGTGCAAAGAGTTTGTAAATTGTCCCCCCTTAGCGCTGGGCTAACAGGGGAAGGGATCCCCATAAAATAATGCCTGCACGGACGACCCCCTCTCCCTTGAGGGAGAGGGCTGGGGTGAGGGGGAACATACGACTCTGGTGGTCATTCCGTTCACTTTATGTTCCTTAGTACTCTGTAACGACATGACCTGTGAACGTGCCAGGGTGGCTCAGTCGCCACCACCCTGGCGACCCGGGCTCCCGGCGGTAAATCGCCGCTACGCGGTACCTTCCGCTTATTCCTTCCGGCTTTTCGGGGACGGGCGGAGGTAACATCCCTGTAAAGCCCGCCCTCTCGGCGCATCCATGCGCCTCGCCCCGGCCGGAAGGCAAACGCCTCAGCGATTTACAGCCGGACCAGGGTGTCGCTGTAAGCTATTCATTTTCCGGAAGCAACTTTCATCGCTTCCGGTTAATAAACTACATGAAATTCCTCAGTTAAGAGGGGAAAGGAGGTTATGCGATCGCGTTCTCTTCCAGCTGACGCATAAAGTTACGCACCCAGTCCATACGGGTTTTGCGCTCCGTCAGCTCTTGGGTAAATTTCAGACGGGTTGGGCCATCCAGACGGAAATGCTGCGGCTGTTTTTGCAGCAGACCGATGAGCCACATCGGGTTGACGTGGTTCTTCTCGGCGAATTCAATCACGCCGCCTTTTTCATTGCCTTCGAGCTTGCGAATCCCCAGCTTCTGCGCCTGCTGGCGCAGTCTCGCGATATCCAGCAAATTTCTCGCCGCATCGGGCAGCAGACCAAAGCGGTCGATCAGCTCAACCTTGATCTCTTCCAGCTCGTTCTCCTTCTTCGCGCTGGCGATGCGTTTGTAGAATGAGAGTCGGGTATTCACGTCCGGAATGAAATCATCCGGCAGCAGGGAAGGCATACGCAGCTCGACCTCGGTCTGCTGGCTGGTGAGGTCTTCCAGCGACGGCTCGCGTCCGGCCTTCAGGGCATCAACCGCGTTCTCCAGCAGCTCCATATAGAGCGAGAAGCCGATGGTTTCCATCGAGCCGCTCTGGTCTTCACCCAGCAGTTCGCCGGCACCGCGGATCTCGAGATCGTGCGTGGCCAGCGCAAAGCCTGCGCCGAGGTCTTCCAGCGAGGCGATGGCTTCCAGACGCTTTTGCGCGTCGGTGGTCATCGCTTTCGGATGCGGCGTCAGCAGCCAGGCGTAGGCCTGATGGTGCGAACGTCCGACGCGACCGCGCAGCTGGTGAAGCTGCGCCAGACCAAAATGATCCGCGCGTTCAATGATGATGGTGTTTGCCGTCGGAATGTCGATCCCGGTTTCGATGATGGTGGTGCACACCAGCACGTTAAAGCGCTGGTGGTGGAAGTCGTTCATCACCCGTTCCAGCTCGCGCTCGCGCATCTGCCCGTGACCGATAGCGATACGCGCTTCCGGTACCAGTTCCGCCAGCCTGTCCGCCGCTTTCTGGATATTTTCCACGTCGTTGTAGAGGTAATAGACCTGCCCCCCACGAAGCACTTCACGCAGAATGGCCTCACGCACCACCAGATTATCGTACTCGCGGACGAAGGTTTTTACCGCCAGACGGCGCGCCGGCGGCGTGGCGATAATCGACAGATCGCGCATGCCGCTCATCGCCATGTTCAGGGTTCGCGGGATTGGCGTTGCGGTCAGGGTCAGGATGTCGACGTCGGCGCGCATCGCTTTGATGCGTTCTTTATGACGCACCCCGAAGCGGTGCTCTTCGTCGACGATCAGCAGCCCCAGATCTTTCCACTTCACGTCGCTTTGCAGCAGCTTGTGGGTGCCGATCAGAATATCGATCTTGCCTTCGCTGGCCTGTTCCAGAATTTGGGTCTGTTCTTTGGTGCTGCGAAAACGCGACAGCATCTCGATGCGAACCGGCCAGTTGGCGAAGCGGTCGCGGAAGTTGTCGAAGTGCTGCTGAGCGAGCAGGGTGGTCGGCACCAGCACCGCCACCTGCTTGTTGTTTTCCACCGCAAGGAAAGCGGCCCGCATCGCCACTTCGGTTTTGCCGAAGCCAACGTCGCCGCAGACTAAGCGGTCCATTGCCAGCGGCTGGCACATGTCGCTCAGCACGGCGTTGATGGCCTGAGCCTGATCCGGCGTGGTTTCAAACGGGAAGCTGTCACAGAACAGCTGGTACTGTTCTTTATCATGCTTAAAGGCGAAGCCCTCTTTGGCCGCGCGCTGGGCGTAAATATCCAGCAGCTCGGCGGCCACGTCGCGCACTTTTTCCGCGGCCTTCTGGCGCGCGCGCGCCCAGGCATCGCCGCCCAGCTTGTGCAGCGGCGCGTTCTCTTCGGCACCGCCGGCGTAGCGGCTGATCAGATGCAGGGACGACACCGGAACATACAGTTTGGCGTCGTTGGCGTAGGTGAGCATCAGGTATTCACCTTTGATGCCGCCCGCTTCCAGCGTGGTCATCCCCTGATAGCGTCCAACGCCATGCTCCAGGTGAACGATCGGCTGGCCCGGGTGCAGCTCGGCCAGGTTACGGATCAGCGTGTCCGGGTTGATGGTCCGACGGCTGTCCTGACGGCGGCGTGCGACGCGCTCGCCCAGCAGGTCGCTTTCGCAAATCAGCGCCAGGTTGTTGAGCGTGTCGATAAAACCGTGCTCGGCGGCGCCAATCATCAGGTAACGACCGTTTCCGGTCGCTTCGCTCAGGCGCAGGATGCGCTTCGGCGCCACCTTAATGCGTCCCAGCAGCTCACCTAACGCTTCGCGGCGGCCTTCACTCTCAACGGAGAACACCACCGGGCCGGTAAAGGACTCCAGAAATTTGCGCAGATTATCCAGCGGGGATTTCTGCTGCGCCTGAACGGCCAGGTCCGGCAGCGTTCGGAAGGCGAGGTTGGTGTTGGCGGCCTTGTCGGCAAGCGAATCGGTTTTCAGCTGCATGCGCGGCCAGCGCTTCAGCTCGGCGTTGAGCTCGTCGGTACGCAGCCACAGCGCTTCCGGCGGCAGCAGCGGGCGCATCGGGTCAACGCCCCGGTTTTCGAAGCGCGCGCGGGTTTCGCTTTCAAAGCGGCTGGCGCTGGCGTCGATATCGCCGGTATTAACAATCAGCGTATTCGCCGGGAAGTAGCTGAACAGGGCAGGGAGCGGCTCGTTGAAGAACAGCGGCTGCCAGTATTCGATCCCGGCAGGCAGCGTGCCTTTGCTGACCTGCTGATAAATATGTTCCGCGTCGCGCTTCACCTCGAACTTATCGCGCCACTGGCTGCGGAACAGTTCGATAGCGGTTTTGTCCGTGGGGAACTCATGCGCGGGCAGTAAATTGATGGACTCCACTTCTTCCAGCGTGCGCTGCGTGTCGGCGTCGAAGACGCGCAGGCTGTCGATTTCATCATCGAAAAAGTCCAGACGATACGGCTGGTCGCTGCCCATCGGGTAAAGGTCGAGCAGCGCGCCGCGGGTCGCGTATTCCCCGTGCTCCATCACCTGGTCGACGTGGCGATAGCCGGCCCCGTCAAGCTGCGCGCGCAGGGCATCACGGGACAGTCGCTGGCCTTTTTTCATCACCAGCGCGTGACCGTGAAGATAGCTGTGCGGACAGACGCGCTGCATCAGGGTGTTCACCGGCACAATCAGCACGCCGCGCTGCATGGTCGGGAGTTGATAGAGCGTCGACAGGCGCGAGGAGATAATCTCCTGATGCGGAGAGAAGCTGTCATACGGCAGCGTTTCCCAGTCGGCCAGGCTGAACACCAGATTATCGGTGAACTGGCGAATTTCGTCGTGCAGGCGCAGGGCGTTTTGCATATCCGGGGCAACGAGAATCACCGGGCCTGGATGACGCTCGGCGATTTCCGCCACCAGCGTGGCGCACGCCGCGCCCGTGAGTTCACCCAGCTGGCGCTGGTCGCCCGCTTTGACAGGTAAGGAATAACGATAGTGTTCAGGCATGGCTATGTCAGAGTCTCTTATGGATATACCAACAGTATTGGGGCATATCACTGATACGCAATGTCTTTATTATCCTCGATCGTTTTACATAAGCAAATCGTAACCGCACGGCAGGGCTAAACGCCCCCGAAACGGGGGCGGAGAGGGCATTAACGCGTTGAAGGTGACAGGGTCAGCGTAGCGGGAGGAGAGAAGAAAACGTCGCCAAACAGCGCGGTGGAGATCTTACGCACCCCGAGTCCGGCCAGGGTACAGATCAGCAGGCTGGCAAACGGATAGACAAGAATTAGGGATAGCTCGGCCCAGACCGGCCAGTAAGCGGCATTCATCTCGCCGATCAGGAACAGGCTAAAGGTCTCAATCAGGATGCGGTGGGTGGTATAAATCGCAATGGTGTTTGAGCCAATCACGTTCAGCAGATTGTTCGGGTGAACGGCATAGCGCTGCTCAAGGCTATAGAATAGCTTCATGATCAACACAATCGACAGCAATGAGAGCAGCAGCGGAACGTTAGCAAACCACAGCACCACGGAGACGGCGGCGAAAGCGCCGGTTGCCAGCCAGATGCGGCGCAGGTTGACGCTTTTCATCCACGCCATCAGCGCTGCGCCATACCACGCCCCGAGGCTGTAGTAGATCATGTTGCGTACCACGCTGTTCATTCCCCACCACGGCAGCGGCAGGAAGTTGATCGCGATGCTTGCCAGCGCCAGCAGCCCCAGTACCGGCAGCTTCCAGCGGCTCAGCAGTTTACACAGCGTGAAGTAGACTACCAGAGCATACAGATACCACAGGCTGGTGCTGGCGGTGAGCATGCCTTGCACAAATCCTGAGAGCGAGTCGGCGTAGGCCGCGTTCGACGAGGTGGCAAGCTCACGCTCGGGCGCCAGCCAGGCGTTCAGGTGGGTCAGCGCCTGCCATTGCAGGACGCCCCACAGCGCCAGCACCCAGACAATGCTCCAGATCCGCTTGTCGAGACTGGTTCGCCAGTCCACCTCGTCAATATAACGACGGATCAGGTAGCCGGAGATAAAGAAGAAGACCGGCATACGAAACGGTGCGAGATAAAGGTTAAAATAGACCCAGCATTTGGCGAGAAGGCCGGAGAGCGGGTGTTGCAGCCCGATCAGATGCGGATAAAACGTGATAACCGAATGATAGATAACCACCAGGCAGATACACAGCCCTTTTATCTGGTTAATCCATAATGCTTTTTGCTTCATTGTTCGCCACTACCTTATTGCCATAAACGAACGAGCAATTGTTGTAAAACAACACCAGGATGTAATGGGTAACAGTCTGTATCAGGAGGTTTTTCGGAAAAGGTGGAGGTCGCGAGGTGAGTATTCAGACAATAGCACCCTGATTTATCTGAATTTTTCGGAAAAATGATTACCAAAGCTTACTGTTTCAGTCATTTACGCTTAACGGATTCGCTTATATACTCGTGGGTCTGCTATCAGCAAACAGACGGATTTCATGTATCAACCTGTCGCACTCTTCATAGGCTTACGCTACATGCGTGGGCGCGCCGCGGACCGCTTCGGTCGCTTTGTCTCCTGGCTTTCGACTATTGGCATTACGCTTGGCGTGATGGCACTGGTGACGGTGCTTTCCGTCATGAATGGCTTTGAGCGCGAGCTGCAAAACAACATCCTGGGGCTGATGCCGCAGGCCGTTCTCTCATCGACTAACGGTTCGGTTAACCCACAGCAACTGCCGGAAAGCGCGGCGAAGTTACAGGGCGTCACGCGCGTTGCGCCGTTGACCACCGGTGACGTGGTGCTGCAAAGCGCCCGAAGCGTGGCGGTCGGCGTGATGCTGGGTATCGACCCGGCGCAAAACGATCCGCTGACGCCGTATCTGGTTAACGTGAAGCAGACCGATCTGGAAGCCGGAAAATACAACGTGATTCTGGGTGAACAGCTTGCCGGCCAGCTTGGCGTCAACCGTGGCGACCAGCTGCGGGTGATGGTACCTTCTGCCAGCCAGTTTACGCCGATGGGGCGCCTGCCAAGCCAGCGCCTGTTCAACGTGATTGGTACCTTTGCCGCTAACAGCGAAGTCGATGGCTACCAGATGCTGGTGAACATTCAGGATGCTTCACGCCTGATGCGCTACCCGGCGGGGAATATCACCGGCTGGCGCCTGTGGCTCGACGCGCCGCTGAAGGTCGATACCCTCAGCCAGCAAAAACTGCCGGACGGCACCAAATGGCAGGATTGGCGCGAGCGCAAAGGCGAATTGTTCCAGGCCGTGCGGATGGAAAAAAACATGATGGGGCTGCTGCTGAGCCTGATCGTGGCCGTGGCCGCATTTAACATCATTACCTCGCTGGGCCTGATGGTGATGGAGAAGCAGGGCGAAGTCGCCATCCTGCAAACCCAGGGGCTCACGCCGCGCCAGATCATGGCGGTGTTTATGGTGCAGGGGGCCAGCGCCGGTATCATCGGTGCGCTGCTCGGCGCCGTGCTGGGGGCATTGCTTGCCAGCCAGCTCAATAACTTAATGCCGATCATCGGCGCGCTGCTTGACGGCGCGGCGCTGCCGGTGGCTATCGAGCCGCTGCAGGTGGTCGGTATTGCGCTGGCCGCGATGGCCATTGCGCTGCTTTCTACGCTTTATCCTTCCTGGCGCGCCGCCGCCACTCAACCCGCTGAGGCTTTACGTTATGAATAAGATCCTGTTGCAATGCGACAACCTGTCCAAACGCTATCAGGAAGGCACTGTGCAAACCGACGTGCTGCACAATGTGAGCTTTAGCGTGGGTGAAGGCGAGATGATGGCGATTGTCGGCAGCTCCGGCTCGGGCAAAAGTACGCTGCTGCATCTGCTGGGCGGGCTGGATACGCCAACCGAAGGCGACGTGATTTTCTCCGGCCAGCCGATGAGCAAAATGTCCTCAGCGGCGAAGGCCGAGCTGCGCAACCGCGAGCTGGGCTTTATCTACCAGTTCCACCACCTGCTGCCGGATTTCACGGCGCTGGAAAACGTGGCGATGCCGCTGCTGATTGGCAAAAAGAAACCGGCAGAAATTAACGCCCGCGCCAGCGACATGCTGAAAGCGGTAGGGCTGGGCCATCGCGGCAACCATCGTCCCTCTGAGCTTTCCGGCGGCGAGCGCCAGCGCGTGGCGATTGCCCGTGCGCTGGTCAACAACCCGCGTCTGGTGCTGGCGGATGAGCCTACCGGTAACCTGGATGCCCGCAATGCGGACAGTATTTTCCAGCTTCTGGGCGAGCTGAACGCCTCGCAGGGCACCGCGTTTCTGGTGGTGACCCACGATCTGCAGCTGGCAAAACGCATGGGGCGTCAGCTTGAGATGCGCGACGGCCATCTGAACGCGGAACTGACCCTGATGGGAGCAGAGTAATGGCGTCACCGTTATCGTTACTCATCGGTTTACGTTTTAGCCGCGGCCGCCGTCGCGGCGGCATGGTGTCGCTGATCTCCGTCATCTCGACCATCGGTATTGCGCTGGGTGTGGCGGTGCTGGTTGTCGGCTTAAGCGCGATGAACGGTTTCGAGCGCGAGCTGAATAACCGCATTCTGGCGGTCGTGCCGCACGGGGAGATCGAACCGGTTAACCAGCCATGGACGAACTGGAGCGATGCGCTCGCCAAAGTTGAAAAAGTGCCGGGCATCGCCGCGGCCGCGCCCTATATTAACTTTACCGGGCTGGTGGAGAGTGGGGTAAACCTGCGCGCCATTCAGGTTAAAGGGGTCAACCCCGTCCAGGAAGCGCGCCTCAGCGCGCTGCCGAACTATGTGCAAAACGGCGCGTGGGCCAACTTCAGGGCGGGCGAGCAGCAGATCATCATGGGTAAAGGCGTGGCCGATGCCCTGAAGGTGAAGCAGGGCGACTGGGTGTCAATCATGATCCCCAACGCCAGCGCCGATCACAAACTGCAGCAGCCTAAGCGCGTGCGCCTGCACGTTACCGGTATTCTTCAGCTGAGCGGCCAGCTTGACCACAGCTTTGCGATGGTGCCGATGGAGGATGCGCGCCAGTATCTCGACATGGGCGACAGCGTGACGGGCATTGCGATTAAGGTGAACGACGTCTTTAACGCCAACAAGCTGGTGCGCGACGCGGGCAGCGTGACCAATAACTATGTCTACATCAAAAGCTGGATCGGCACTTACGGGTATATGTACCGTGATATCCAGATGATCCGCGCCATTATGTATCTGGCGATGGTCCTGGTGATTGGTGTGGCGTGCTTTAATATCGTCTCGACGCTGGTGATGGCGGTCAAGGACAAGAGCGGCGACATCGCCGTGCTGCGTACGCTGGGGGCGAAAGACGGTCTTATTCGCGCCATCTTCGTCTGGTACGGTTTGCTGGCGGGGCTGTTCGGCAGCCTGTGCGGCGTGGTGATTGGCGTGGTGGTTTCCCTGCAGCTGACGCCGATTATCAACGGCATTGAAAAACTTATTGGTCACCAGTTCCTGTCGGGTGATATCTATTTTATTGACTTCCTGCCGTCTGAACTGCACTGGCTGGATGTTTTTTATGTGCTGCTTACGGCACTTTTACTGAGTCTGCTGGCAAGCTGGTATCCGGCGCGTCGCGCAAGCCGAATTGATCCGGCGAGGGTATTAAGTGGCCAGTAATTACGTCATGATCTAGCGGCTTTCGGGTCGCCAGATCGAAAGAGGAATGCGTTATGTATTATGGATTTGATATTGGCGGCACCAAGATTGCGCTCGGCGTGTTTGATAAAGACCTCAAACTGCAGTGGGAAACCCGCGTTCCCACGCCGCGCGAAAGCTACGACGAATTTTTAACCGCCATTGCCGCGCTGGTGGCGCAGGCGGATGAACGTTTCGGCGTGAAAGGCAGCGTCGGCATCGGTATTCCGGGCATGCCCGAAACCGACGACGGTACGCTTTACGCGGCCAACGTGCCTGCCGCCAGCGGTAAACCGCTGCGCGCCGATCTCTCTGCCCTCCTTGAACGCGACGTGCGTTTAGACAATGATGCCAACTGCTTCGCGCTCTCTGAAGCCTGGGATGATGAATTCCGTCGCTACCCGCTGGTGATGGGGCTGATCCTCGGTACCGGCGTAGGCGGGGGAATCGTCGTCAACGGTAAGCCCATCACCGGCCGCAGCTACATCACCGGCGAGTTTGGCCATATCCGCCTGCCGGTGGATGCTCTCGAGGTGGTGGGGCGTGATTTCCCGCTGACCCGCTGCGGCTGTGGCCAGCACGGCTGTATTGAGAACTACCTTTCCGGCCGCGGGTTTGCATGGCTTTACGAACACTTCTATCATCAGAAACTTGAGGCCCCTCAAATCATTACCCTGTGGGAGCAAGGGGATGCGCAGGTGCGTGAGCACGTCGAGCGCTATCTGGATCTGCTGGCGGTGTGTCTGGGAAATATTCTCACCATCGTCGACCCGGATCTGCTGGTGATCGGGGGAGGGCTCTCAAACTTTACCGCGATTACGGAACGGTTGTCCGGGCGTTTGCCCCGACACTTATTGCCGGTTGCCCGCGTGCCGCGTATTGAACGCGCGCGACACGGGGACGCAGGAGGGATGCGCGGAGCCGCATTCCTTCATCTCACCGATTAGTTTACGAGGTTTCTATGCTGTCGCGTCGCCAGGGTCGACTCAGCCGTTTTCGCAAAAACAAACGCCGCTTACGTGAGCGCTTGCGCCAGCGGATCTTTTTCAGAGACAGAATAATGCCAGAAGCGATGGATAAACCCAGAGTGGTGGTGCTGACCGGGGCGGGGATCTCCGCCGAGTCAGGAATTCGAACCTTCCGCGCGGCGGACGGGCTGTGGGAAGAGCACCGCGTGGAGGATGTCGCCACGCCGGAAGGTTTTGCCCGCGACCCGGATCTCGTGCAGGCGTTTTACAACGCCCGCCGTCGTCAGCTTCAGCAGCCTGACGTTGCGCCTAATGCGGCGCATCTGGCGCTGGCGAAGCTGGAAGAGGCGCTGGGCGATCGTTTTCTGCTGGTAACGCAGAATATCGACAACCTGCACGAGCGGGCCGGCAACAAGAACATCATCCATATGCACGGCGAGCTGCTCAAGGTTCGCTGCGCCTGGAGCGGTCAGGTGCTTGACTGGAAAGAAGACGTGCTGCCGGAGGATAAGTGCCACTGCTGCCAGTTCCCGTCGCGCCTGCGACCGCACGTGGTCTGGTTCGGCGAAATGCCGCTGGGAATGGATGAGATCTACAGCGCGCTGGCGATGGCCGACGTGTTTATCGCCATCGGCACATCCGGCCACGTTTATCCGGCGGCGGGGTTTGTCCACGAAGCGCGACTGCACGGTGCGCATACGGTTGAACTCAACCTTGAGCCAAGCCAGGTGGGCAGCGAGTTTGAAGAGAAACACTACGGTCTGGCAAGCACGGTTGTCCCGGAGTTTGTCGACAAGCTGCTGAAAGGTCTGTAACGCGAATAGCGTGAAAAGGCACCCGCTGGACGGGTGCCTTTTTATTTAAGAATGAAAGAACGCCAGCGTCTTCTCGAGCGATTTAGCCTGCTCGTCCAGCGAGAGCGCCGCCGCTGAGATCTGCTGAACCAGAGAGGCGTTCTGCTGGGTGGTGCTGTCCATCTGGTTAACGGCAGTGCTGACCTGGCTAATCCCGCAGTTCTGCTCGTCCAGCGCCTGAACAATATCGTTGATGACCAGATGCACGTGCGACACCGCCTCAATCACCTGTTTCATCATTACGCCGGTCTCATTGACCAGTTCAACGCCTTTGCTGACGCGGCCTGAGGACTCGGCAATCAGCTGGGAAATTTCTTTGGCCGCGTTAGCGCTTCGCTGGGCAAGATTGCGCACTTCACCTGCGACCACCGCGAAACCGCGCCCCTGTTCGCCTGCACGCGCCGCTTCAACGGCCGCATTTAGCGCCAGGATATTGGTCTGGAAGGCGATGCCATCGACGATGCTGTTAATCTCACCGATCTTACGCGCGCTCTCGTCAATCTCGCCAATCACCACGACTACGTCGTTCACCAGCGTTTCGCCATGCCCGGCGAGGCTCGCGGCGCGATCGGTCAGCTTCGTCGCCTTATGGGCGTTGTCGGCGTTATTCTTCACCGTGACCGAAATCTCTTCCATGCTGGCTGCCGTTTCAACAATCGCCGCCGCCTGTTCTTCGGTTCGCGAGGCGAGATCAAGGTTGCCCGCCGAAATTTCGCTGGTCCCGCCGTGCACCGAATGGCTGGCTTCGCTGATGTTGTCGACGATGCGCTTAAGCTGCATCTGCATGGTGTGCAGGGCATAAAAAATGCTGTGGGTATCCCCGGAGCGAACCGGGATGGTGTTGTTCAGCTCCCCCCGGGCGACGGCCAGGGCGATCCCGGCGGCTTCCGAAGGTTCACCCCCCACCGGACGGTCAACCTTGCGGGTAAAGATCTGCGCCATCACCAGGCTAACCGCCACGATGCTTAACACCATCAGGATGATGGCTTTCAGCAAAAATGCGCGCGCTTCGGCCATCACTTCGCTGACCGGGGTGATAATGGCCAGCCTCCACGGCGTCTGGCTATTACCGACGGCGATGTCCTGCCAGGTGATAAACACATCTTCCTTCAGCAGCGGATCGTTTATCCGGGTGACGTCATGACCGGCAATCTGACCGGCGTAAGGCTTGCCTGCTGCGCGCTTGTCCGGGCTGGACACCACGTTATTACCCGCGGAGAGGAGCAGGGCGTAGCCTGTGCCGTTCCACGGTTTAATCGCGCCGATCGTCGATTGCAGCGTGGCGAGCGAGAAGTCAGAGGTGACCGAGCCCAGAAACTGACCGTCACGCATGATGGGTGCGGCAATCGAGGTGAGCATCACGTCCACGCCGTTGTAGGGGTAAATATAGGGTTCGATGATCACATCTTTATGCCGCTGTTTCGGCAGCAGATAATAATCACCGCTGCCGGGCGTTTCGATGTCCGTCAGCAGGTGTAAGGCCGGTTTGCCGGTAGCGTCGCGGTCGACGTAGCGGGCGTAGCGTCCTGTAGGATCTTCACCACTCTGACCGGCAAAGGCGGCATCTTTATCGTCAAACGCGTTGGGCTCAAAGGCCATCGACATAGAGAGAAACTGGGGATGAGCCGACAGATAGTGGATGAGCAGCTGGTTCAGGCTCTGGCGATCGAATACCCCCGCCTCGCGCAGCGCCAGCGCGCTGTTGCCCATGTCCCGGGCGGCAGTCAGGGCAGAATCCAGCTGTTTGCTGACCTGTAAAGCTTGCACCTCGGCAATCTGGCGGATATGTTTTTTGGCCAGCACCTCCTGCTGCGCCATCCACTGCCACATCATAAACCCGATCGTTGCCGTAAAGCCCACCGTCACGGTGAGGAAAATGGACAATAGCATCAACGTCTTGACTCTTATTTTAGATCTTCGGACCATGGCGTCTTTCATTCTCATCTCCCGTAATGTTGTGCGTGTCGGGCAGGCACATATTCCTTATCGGATATATTTCCTTCTTTCTGTAGAGGGCCGGGTATATTTAATTTAAATTCCAGAATAGTAAATCCCGTTAATTAGTGTGGATGCTTTTATTTTGTGCATTCAATCAAAATAGTGCTCGATAATGCTCGTTATCGTCGTGTAGAAAGAGGATGCTAATAAATATAAAGTGGTAGAGGAGGATGGGATATGTACGGATTTATCGCGCGACAACCCATTTTTAACCCTGAAATGAATACGGTGGCCTATGAGCTGCTCTTCAGAGACGGGATGACAAATCGTTTTCCGGATGTGTCGGCGGAATATGCCACGTCCAGAATGATATCCGATCAGTTTTTATGCGTGCCGTCCCAGCGCATCGCCGGGGCGCATACGTCGTTTATTAATTTCCCGTCGCGAATGGTCATTGACCGCAGTGGTGAAGCGCTGGATAAAGAGAGCGTGGTCATTGAGATCCTTGAAGATGCTGTGCCAGGGGCCGAGCTGCTGCAGGCCGTCAGGGAGATGAATGCGCATGGCTATCAGTTTGCGCTTGATGATTTTACCCTTGCACCAGAATGGGATGCATTTTTACCCTATATTTCAATCCTGAAATTCGACGTCAGAAATTACACCTTAGCGCAAATTAAAGCGTATCTGAAAGCGCGTAAACACCTGACTGGACATATTAAATATCTTGCTGAAAAAATTGAGACTAAAGAGGAATTCAACCAATACAAGGAGGAGGGATTCTCGCTGTTTCAGGGCTATTTTTTCTGCCGTCCGGAGGTCATCAAATATAAACGGCTGTCGCAAAATCAGCTGGCGATTTTTAGGCTGCAAATGGAGGTCGGACGCAATAAGCCTGATTTTCGGATCGTCGAGTCGTTGATAAAAACCGATCTCACGCTCTCTTATAAAATCATGCGCTACATGAAGCATACGGCGTTTAAGCATGTGGGTGCCTGTAATTTCAGCAAGTTAACCCTGAGTGAGGTGCTCAGATACCTCGGGGAAAACCAGTTGAGGCGATTTGTTGCCGTCGTGGTCCTCGCCAGTGCCGGCAATGATACCGTCAGCGAGCTTTACCCGTTGAGTATGATGCGCGGTAAGTTCTGTGAACTGATAGCTGAGACGATGAAAGAACCGGCGCTGGCTGAAAATGCGTTCATGTGCGGCCTGTTTTCTCTGCTCGATACCCTCCTTGAGCTGCCGATGGCGGAGTTAATGAAGCAAATTGCGGTGCCGCAGAGCGTGAGCAACGCGCTGTGCGACCAGGAGGGACGGCTAGCCGATATGGTGAGCCTTTGCCGTTACTATGAACAGCAGCAGTGGGACGAGGCGGCCCGGGTTCGTCAGGCGCTGGGTCTGTCGGATGAGGAGGTGGTGGAGGCGATGAGAAAGGCGACGATCTGGGCAGGAGAGAATGCGGTCAGTTAATTCCCCCTCACGCCGCGCAGGCGGCGTGAGGAAGAACGCGATACCGGTTAGCGGCCCGCTTTTAATTTCTGGTAATACTCTTCGTAGAGGCGGCTGGCGTCACCGACATCGTTCTGCCATTCACCTTTGCTGATGGTTTCGGCATCCGGGTAGAGCGATTTATCGTTAGCCACTTCAGGCTTCAGCAGCTTGCGTGCCGCGAGGTTTGGTGTCGGGTAGCCAATTGTCTCGGCAACCTGTTTCGCTACGTCCGGGCGCAGCAGGAAGTTAATCAGCTTCAGCGCCCCTTCAACGTTTTTCGCGTTGGCCGGAATCGACAGACTATCCATCCAGAAGATCCCGCCTTCTTTCGGCCAGACCACCTCAAGCGGCGTACCGGCCTGGCGGGCCACATACGCGGAGCCGTTCCACACCATCCCCAGATTCACTTCGCCTTCCATATACGGGTTAGCCGGGTTATCAGAGTTGAACGCCGCCACATTAGGCATCAGCTTTTTCAGCTCGGTATACGCCGCTTCAATCTCTTTTGGATCCGTCGTGTTGCCCGAGTAGCCCAGCTTGCGCAGCGCCACCTGGAACACTTCACGCGCGTCGTCGGTTAACAACAGGCTGCCTTTGTACTCCGGTTTCCACAGGTCGGCCCAGCTCGTCACCGTTTTCGGATCGACGGCCTCGCTGTTAACGCCAATCGCGGTTGCCCCCCAGATATACGGAATGGAGTAGTCGTTATTCGGGTCGAACGGCTTGTTGAGCATCTCCGGATCGAGGTTTGAAAAATGAGTTAGCTTTGTTTTATCGATCTTCTGGATCATGCCCTCTTTGCGCATTTTGTCGACAAAGTAGGTGGAAGGAACCACCAGATCGTACGCGCCGTCTTTGTAGGTTTTGAGCTTGGCATACATGGTTTCATTCGACTCGTAGGTCGAGTAGATCACCTTGATGCCCGTCTCTTTGGTGAACTGTTCCAGTAGGCCCGGCGGCACATACTCGGTCCAGTTGTAGAAGTAGAGCGTTTTGCTGTCATCAGCGTGCGCGGCACCCATGCCAAGCACCAGCGCCGCAGCGGCGAGCATTTTTTTCATTTCATTGTCCCCTGAGATTTTGTTTTATCACGAGCAATAACCTGGCTGGCGATCACCAGAACCAGCGAAAACACCAGCAGAATGGTCGCCAGCGCGTTCACCTCCGGTGAGACGCCGACTTTCACCATCGAATAGATCTTCAACGGCAGAATTTCATAGCTCGGCCCGGTCACGAAGGAGGACACGACCACGTCATCCATCGACAGGGTGAAGCTCAGCAGCCATCCGGCCGCCACGGCGGGCATCGCCAGCGGCAGGATGATTTTACGCAGGATGATCATCTCGCTGGCGCCAAGATCTTTCGCCGCCTCCAGCATGCGCACGTCGAACCCTTTCAGGCGCGCAAAGACGGTCACCACCACAAACGGCAGGCAGAAGGTGATATGGGAAAACAGCAGCGACCAGAAGCCAAGCTGTACGCCCAGCAGCATAAACAGCACCAGCAGCGAAATCGCCATCACGATGTCCGGCGACATCATCACCACAAACAGCATGCCGCTGACGAACGGCTTACCGCGAAAGCGATAGCGATAGAGCGCCACGGCGGTCAGGGAGCCAATCAGCGTGGCGAAGGTGGCGGAGAAGATCGCCATCGTCAGCGAGTGCTGAGCGGCCTGCAGCAGGCTGTCATTGTTCATCAGCAGGCTGTACCAGTCGGTGGTAAAGCCCTGCCAGTTAATCCCAAAGCGCGAGCTGTTAAACGAGTTCACGATCAAAATAATGATCGGGATATACAGGTAAGCGTAAATGGCGGTCATAAAACCGCCGCGAAGCAGTCGACCGATCATTCGAGTTCCACCTTCTTATTCAGCAGCCGTGATGCGCGCCAGTAGACCAGCAGCATCAGACCCATCACCACCGTCAGCGTGATGCTGGTGGCGGACCCGAACGGCCAGTCGCGGATGTTGAGGAACTGGCTCTTGATCACATTCCCAATCAGCAGGTTTTTCGCCCCGCCCATCAGGTCAGAAACGTAGAACAAGCCCATCGCCGGGAGCATCACCAGCAGACAGCCCGCAATAATACCGGGCATCGTCAGCGGAATAATGATACGGATAAAGGTCTGCAGCTTACTGGCACCCAGATCTTTTGCGGCTTCCAGCAGCGGTTTATCCAGCTTCTCAATGCTGGAGTAGAGCGGCATCACCATAAACGGCAGCAGGATATAGACCAGGCCGACAATCACCGCGCTCGGGGTAAACATGATGCGTATCGGCGTATCAATCACCCCCAGACACAGCAGAAACTCATTCAGGTAACCCTTTGTGCTGAGGAAAATCTTCAGACCATAAATACGGATGAGCGAGTTCGTCCAGAAGGGAACAATCAGTAAAAACAGCAGCAGGGGGCGCACCTTTTGCGGCAGGCCCGCGAGGAACCACGCGAAGGGATATCCCAGTACCAGGCAGGCAATCGTGGCAATCAGCGCCATATTGAGCGAGTGCAGCAGCACGTCAAAATAGAGCGGATCGAGCAGGCGCGCGTAGTTGTCCAGCGTAAAGACCAGCGAAACGAAATGGGTATCGTCGCGGGTCAGGAAGCTGGTGGCGATAATCATCAGGTTGGGGAGAAAGACAAACAACACAAGCCAACCGACGATCGTGGCAATCACCACATTCTGGAATTTACTTGTGTTCTTCATCAGCCAGCACAACCTCCCAGCTTTCTACCCAGTTGATAACCATTTTCTGGTCGAGAGAGTGGTCGAAGTCAGGGTCGTCTTCGTTAAAGAATTCGCTGACCATCACCATTTTGCCGTTCTCCAGCTCGACGACAGACTCCAGCGTCATCCCTTTGTAGTTGCGCTCGCGGATATAGCCGATTAACCCTTCGGCCTCGGTATTGCCGTGAATTTCATCGACGCGCAGATCTTCCGGGCGCAGCAGAACGTTGAGCTTTTGTCCCTTTTCGACGGGGAAATTTACCGTGATATTGCACTCGCGTCCTTCGACGCTGGCGCGCACGCGCTGGTCGTCCAGACGCTCAATCACCGTGGCGTCGAAGATATTGATCTCGCCAATGAAGCTGGCGACAAACAGATTCTTCGGCTCTTCGTAGATTTCACGCGGCGTGCCGTCCTGCTCGATTTTACCGTCACGCATCACCACGATGCGGTCGGACATGGTCAGGGCCTCTTCCTGATCGTGGGTGACGAAGACAAAGGTAATGCCGAGCTTGCGCTGCAGGGCCTTGAGCTCGTTCTGCATCTGCTTGCGCAGCTTGTAATCCAGCGCCGAGAGGGATTCATCCAGCAGGAGCAGACGCGGCTTGTTGACCACGGCGCGGGCGATGGCCACGCGCTGCTGCTGGCCGCCGGAAAGCTGATGGGGTTTACGCTGAGCAAACGTCTCAAGCTGCACCATTCGCAGGGCGTCGGTAACGCGCGGTTCGATCTCGCTCGCCGGGGTTTTTTGCATCCGCAGGCCGAACGCCACGTTTTCAAACACGGTCATGTGCGGGAAGAGGGCATAGCTCTGAAAGACAGTATTGACGTGGCGATCTTCGGCAGGAACCCGGGTGATGTCCTGGTTCTCAAGATGGATATGGCCGTTATCGACGCTTTCCAGCCCGGCGATAAGGCGCAGTACGGTTGTTTTGCCGCAGCCGGAGGGGCCAAGCAGCGTCAGAAACTCACCGTCATTGATGGTGAGAGTGAGGTCGGAAATGACGTCCTTGCCATCAAAACTTTTACGAATTCGTTCCAGTTTCACCAGCGGTGAACGGGTTTGTGTATTCAATTTTTGCGCTGTCCCATATAGACGCCTCAGGCAGCAGACTGAAGCGGGGTTTGTGTGTAACCACCTTGGTGACTCGTAATGAGGGCGGACATTCTACGGCAATCCCCTGCAATCGCCAATCCTTGTCACTGATTCATAAGCTACATTTACTAACGCATAACGATATAAACGGAAAATATTCTCGTTTGCGGGATAAAAGTGACCTGACGCAATATTTGCGTTTTGATGCTTATTGATAATGTTGTCACAAAAAGTGAGGGTGACTGCATGGATAAATTACTTGAGCGTTTTTTACAGTACGTTTCGCTGGATACCCAATCTAAGCCGGGTGTTCGCCAGGTGCCGAGCACCGAAGGCCAGTGGAAGTTATTAAATCTGCTCAAAGAGCAGCTTGACGCCATGGGGCTGGTCAACGTCACGTTAAGCGAGAAAGGCACTGTGATGGGAACGCTGCCGGCGAATGTCCCGGGTGACATTCCGGCGATTGGCTTTATCTCCCATGTCGACACCTCTCCGGATTTTAGCGGTAAACATGTGAACCCGCAGATTGTGGAAAACTACCGCGGCGGCGACATTGCGCTGGGCATTGGCGACGAAGTGCTCTCGCCCGTCATGTTCCCGGTGCTGCACCAGCTGCTGGGCCAGACGCTGATCACCACCGACGGCAAAACGCTGCTGGGGGCGGATGATAAAGCGGGCATTGCCGAAATCATGACCGCGCTGGCGGTGCTGAAGGATAAAAACATTCCGCACGGGGATATCCGCGTGGCCTTTACGCCGGACGAAGAGGTCGGCAAGGGGGCGAAGCACTTCGACGTGGAGGCCTTTAACGCGCAGTGGGCCTATACCGTTGACGGCGGCGGCGTCGGTGAACTGGAGTATGAAAACTTCAATGCCGCGTCCGTTACGATCAAAATTGTCGGCAATAACGTTCACCCCGGTTCGGCGAAAGGCGTCATGGTGAACGCGCTGTCGCTGGCATCCAGAATTCATGCGGAAGTCCCGGCGGAAGAGAGCCCTGAACAGACCGAAGGGTATGAAGGTTTCTATCACCTGACCAGCATCAAAGGCACCGTGGACAGCGCGCAGATGCACTACATCATTCGCGATTTCGAACGCAAAGCCTTTGAGGCGCGCAAGCGTAAGATGATGGAGATCGCCAAGAAGGTGGGTAAAGGATTACACCCTGATTGCTACATTGAACTCATCATCGAAGACAGCTATTACAACATGCGCGAGAAGGTGATGGCGCATCCGCATATTCTCGATATCGCCCAGCAGGCGATGCGCGACTGCGATATTGAACCGCAGCTGAAGCCGATTCGCGGCGGCACCGACGGTTCTCAGCTGTCGTTTATGGGGCTGCCGTGCCCGAACCTGTTTACCGGTGGCTATAACTACCACGGCAAGCATGAGTTTGTGACGCTCGAAGGGATGGAAAAGGCGGTGAAGGTGATTGTGCGGATAGCGGAGTTGACCGCGAAGCGGTAAGAAAAAGCCCGGTGGCGAAGCGCCACCGGGCATTACAGCGACTCAGTCCTCAAAGAACCAGTACCCGCTGTTGACCAGCGCGGCAAGCATCGCGAGGAAGGATGGGTCTTCCAGCGCATCACCAAAGGTGTCGGCAGTCAGCACCAGATGGCTGGCAATGGCTTCCAGCGCCGGACGGTGCGGTGAGTCCAGCTTCTCGCCGTTGACGAACACGTCCTCACCAATGCGCAGCACGCGTAATCCGCCCAGACGTACCAGCTTATCGCCCTGCTGGAGCGCATCATAAATCTCGTCAGCCTGATACGGCGGCTCCGGCGGCGCAACGTCCAGCTCGTGACGAGACTGGCTGATAAACTCGCCAAACCACTGTTTGAAGTGCTCCGGCTCGTTAATCAGATCCAGCATCATGCCGCGCAGCTTATCCAGCTCTACGGGCAGGATATCGGCCGGATGCTCGCGCGCAGGTACATCAGGGTCGCTGTAACGATAGCTGCCCAGCTCGCGTTGCAGAACGTAGTCGGCAAATCCGCTGATCATCTCGCGGCCGCTTGGCGCGCGGAATCCTACGGAGTAGTTGAGTGAGTTTTCCAGCGAGTAGCCCTCGTGAGGGAATCCCGGCGGAATGTAGAGAATGTCACCCGGCTCCAGCTCTTCGTCGATAATCCCTTCAAACGGGTCAACCTGAAGCAGGTCCGGATGCGGGCAGTGCTGCTTCATTGGCACTTTTTCGCCCACGCGCCAGCGGCGGCGGCCCGTACCCTGAATAATAAACACGTCGTACTGGTCCAGATGCGGACCGACGCCACCGCCAGGAACGGAGAAGGAGATCATCAGATCGTCCATGCGCCAGTCGGGCAGGGCGCGGAACGGACGCATTAAGGCGGCCGTCGGTTCGTGCCAGTGGTTGACCGCCTGCACCAGCAGAGACCAGTTGTTTTCACCGAGGTGATCGTAGCTTTCGAAAGGACCGTGGCTAACCTGCCATTTCCCGTCCTGGTGGCTGACCAGACGGCTGTCGACTTCGTTTTCCATGGCCAGGCCGGCCAGTTCGTCAGGCGATATAGGGTCGACAAAATTGCTGAACCCGCGCTTCAGAACCACCGGGCGTTTCTGCCAGTAACGTTCAATAAACTCGGGCCAGTTAAGTGTTAAGTGATAATCCATAATTTTTTTATTCCGCAGGCTCTTACTGACTCGGATTATAACGGAAGCTCAGCCCCCCGGCTGCGAGATCCTCGCATTTTTCACATAACGGGTTAACTATCGTTCGATGTGGGCTGCTGGCGACCAAAAATGACCTCCATTCTGGCGCCGCCCAGCAGGCTTTCGCTGGTTTCGATTTTTCCGTCGTACTGATCGACAATCTCGCGCGCGACGGCTAATCCTACGCCCTGGCCTGGACGTAGCGTATCGGCGCGCTGACCGCGATCGAACACCACGTCACGTTTATTGCGCGGGATCCCCGGGCCATCATCCTCAACGATGATATGCAGCTCGGTTTCCGTCTGACGTGCAGACACTTCCACGAACTCCAGACAGTATTTGCAGGCGTTATCCAGTAGGTTACCCATGACTTCCATGAAGTCATTTTTTTCACCCACAAAGCTTATCTCTGGCGAGATATCGAGGCTGATGTTCACCCCTTTACGCTGATACACCTTGTTGAGGGCGGACGTGAGGTTATCCAGAAGCGGCGCTACCGGATGCAGCTCGCGGCTCAGAAGCGCGCTGCCGGAACGCATGCTGGCGCGATGCAGGTAATAGCCAATTTGCTGTGAAATACGGCTGATCTGTTCTAGCATCACCGGCTCGGCATCGTCGACGCTCAGCTTCGAACTGCGCATTGAACGCAGGGTACTTTGCATCACGGCCAGCGGGGTTTTCAGGCTGTGGGTCAGGTCGGTAAGGGTGGTACGGTATTTATCGTAGCGTTCGCGTTCACTTTTCAGCAGGCGATTGAGGTTACGCACCAGGCTGGTGAGCTCACGGGTTGTTTCCGGGTTCAGCTTCTCGCGATGATGTTCTTCCAGTTCACGAACTTCTTTCGCCAGTGATTCAATGGGGCGCAAGCTCCACCACGCCGCCACCCACAGCAGCGGGATCACCAGCAGCAGATTCGCCGCCAGAACGTAGATGAACCAGCTCCAGACCATATAAGAACGCTTCAGCTCGACCGGAATGGTGTCGATCACCACGATGGTCAGCTGCGGCATGTTCAGCGTCGCCGGGTAGAGGTTAATCGCGACGGAGTGCGTCATCTCCGTTTCGGCGTTGTCGGCGCGGATCTCGTTCAGCTTTTGCTGCAGGGAGCGATCTTCACGGATCAGCGAGCTGGTGGTGTTGAGATCGGCTTCAATTTCATGAAAACCGTTGGTTTTGAGCCAGTCCGGACGAATGCTTTTGACCAGCCACGGGATATCACGCTGCGCCCACAGTAGCTTCCCCTTTTCGTTATAAATCAGGGCCAGCGTGGGACTCTGCTGATTGAGGTTTTCCGGCATTTCGACGGTGATTTTATTGTTTTCCCACTTCGCCAGGGTATAAAACAGGTTGCTTTCGCCACGCAGCAGGCGAAAGGTGGTTTTATCAAAGCTGACGCTGTAGCCCACCAGGGCCACCATGCCGTAGGAGAGCGACAGCACCAGCACGACGGCTGCCGTTGCCAGTAAAAAGCGCACCCGCAGCGAGAGGGGCAAAATATGGCGCAAGATCCGTCTCATTTAGCGTAATTCGAACAGGTAGCCCTGGCCACGGACGGTAGTAATCACATCCTGCGGATATTGCGCCTGAATTTTCTTACGTAAACGTCCCATCAACACGTCAATGGTATGGCTCTCGCGCAGTTCAGCATCAGGATAGAGCTGGAGCATTAAGGAGTCTTTGCTCACTACCTTGCCGTTGTTACGGATCAGCGTCTCCATGATGGTGTATTCGAAGGCGGTGAGCTTGATCACTTCATCATTGATGGATAATTCCCGGCGGGAGAGATCGACCTGGAAAGGCGGGATGGAAATAACCTGTGAAGCCAGCCCGCTATTGCGGCGTAACAGCGCCTGCATGCGCGCCGCCACCTCTTCAATATGGAACGGCTTGGTGACGTAATCATCTGCCCCCGCGCTGAGCACTTCGACCTTATCCTGCCAGCCTTCACGGGCGGTCAGAACCAGAACCGGCAGGGAGACATCGTGGCTGCGCCAGCGGCGAATTAACGACAGACCGTCTTCGTCAGGCAACCCTAAATCGACAATGGCGATATCCGGCAGGTGTTCATTGAGATAATAATCGGCTTCTTTTGCATCTTCAGCATCGTCCACCTGATGTCCCATCTCCTGAAGCTGAACCTTCAGGTGATGACGTAGCAATGCGTTATCCTCAACAACCAGTACGCGCATCATCTCTTCTCCCTAAATAATTGGTATGAATAGTTTAACGCTGATTATGTTGTTGTGGGGATAAACATTGAGTAAACCGGGGAAAAGCATCCCCCTTTTCGGGCGAAAAGGGGGAGAGGGGCGTTACTTCAGCTCGTCGACCATGGTGATGGCGCGGCCAATGTAGTTCGCCGGAGTCATCGCCTTCAGGCGCGTTTTCTCTTCTTCCGGCAGCGCCAGACCGTCGATAAACTGCTTCATGCCTTCGGCGTCAACGCGTTTGCCGCGGGTCAGCTCTTTCAGCTTCTCGTACGGTTTTTCGATGCCATAACGACGCATCACGGTCTGGATTGGCTCCGCCAGCACTTCCCAGTTGTGATCCAGCTCGTCCAGCAGACGGTCACGGTTTACTTCCAGTTTGCTTACGCCTTTCAGGGTGGATTGATACGCGATCAGCGCGTAGCCAATGCCCACGCCCAGGTTACGCAGTACGGTGGAGTCGGTCAGGTCGCGCTGCCAGCGGGATACCGGCAGTTTGCTCGCCATATGCTGCAGCACGGCATTCGCCAGGCCCAGGTTGCCTTCGGAGTTTTCGAAGTCGATTGGGTTCACTTTGTGCGGCATGGTGGAAGAGCCGATTTCACCCGCGATAGTTTTCTGCTTGAAGTGGTTCAGGGCGATGTAGCCCCACACGTCACGATCGAAGTCGATCAGGATGGTGTTGAAGCGCGCAATGCAGTCAAACAGCTCGGCGATATAGTCGTGCGGCTCAATCTGGGTAGTGTACGGGTTCCACTGAATGCCCAGAGAGGTCACGAACTCTTCGCTGAACTGGTGCCAGTCCACTTCCGGGTAAGCGGCAATGTGGGCGTTATAGTTACCGACCGCGCCGTTGATTTTGCCGAGGATCTCAACCTGCTCCAGCTGACGGTACTGGCGTTCCATACGGTACGCGACGTTCGCCATCTCTTTACCCATCGTGGATGGCGTGGCTGGCTGGCCGTGAGTACGGGAGAGCAGCGGAATGTCGCGGTATTCCACGGACAGCGCTTTTACCGCGTCGATGATTTTACGCCAGTAAGGCAGCACCACCTCTTTGCGCGCGGTGGAGAGCATCAGCGCATGAGACAGGTTGTTGATGTCTTCAGAGGTACAGGCGAAGTGAATGAACTCAGACACGGCGTGCAGCGCAGGGACGCTTTCCACTTTCTCTTTCAGGAAGTACTCAACCGCTTTCACGTCGTGGTTGGTGGTGCGTTCAATGGTTTTAATGCGCGCGGCGTCTTGTTCGCTAAACTCAGCAACGATTTTATCAAGGTAATCGTTTGCCTTTTCGTCAAAAGCAGGAACTTCCTTGATTGCTGCCTGGGCGGCCAGCTTTTGCAGCCAGCGTACTTCAACCTGAACACGGAACTTCAGCAAACCATATTCGCTGAAGATCCCGCGCAGCGCGCTGACTTTATCGCCGTAGCGTCCATCGACAGGGGATACGGCGGTCAGTGAGGATAATTCCATAATTCGCAACTCCGGGAGGTTAACAATGAGCAAGAATTTGTTTTGCCTGAGTGGTCAGGCGATTACGAGAAAACATTAACTGCAGGCGGCCACCGCCAACCTGGTGCCACAGCACAGCGGCGCGGATCCCAGCCAGCAGGGACGCACGCACTTTTGCCTGTACCTGCGGACTTTGCAGCACGGCAGGGGATCCGGTGACCTGAATACGCGGGCCCAGCGGGCTGATGACGTCAACATAAATGCCGGCCATGGCGCTGAGCAGCGTGTCGGACTGCAGATCAAAATGGTCGAGCTGACGCTGTAACCCGGCAATACGATCGCCCAGGGTATTGAGCGCGCCTTTTGCTGCGCTCAGCTTACGCTCCAGCACCATCAGGCTCAACGTGTAGCGGGTCAGCTCCGCGTTTAATCCCTGACGGCTGCTGGCGTTAAGCACGCCAAGCAGGGTTTCAAGACCGAGACGAAGATTGGTTTCACTGCCGCCGAACACACCCAGGGTCGAGCCGGGGTTGAGATCGATAACGCTGTTGAGTGAAACGTGCAGGGCGTCAGCATCGCAATGACCCTGATGCGCCAGCTGTTGCACCAGACGGGCTGACTGGCAAATTCCCGCCAGTGCCAGGGTGATGTCATAGTAGTTCTTCGCCACACGGTCTCCTTTATGTGTGCAATCGTATTAAACAGCAGGCAGCGGCAGGCGCTGTTCAATGATCCCGCCGCCCAGGCAGATCTCACCGCTGTAGAAGACAGCAGACTGACCCGGGGTGACGGCGGCGACCGGCTCGTCGAAGCGCACGTCAATGCGATCGTCATCAAGCGCGGTAATGGTGCAAGGAATATCGGTCTGGCGGTAGCGGGTTTTCACCGTGCAGCGCAGCGTGCCTTTCAGCGGCTCACGATCGACCCAGTGCAGCTGCTGGGCGATAAGGCCAACGGACATCAGACGCGGATGATCGTGACCCTGGGCAACAACCAGAATATTGTTTTCGACGTCTTTGTCGACAACATACCACGGATCTTCGCTACCTTCTTTGGTCCCGCCGATACCCAGGCCTTTACGCTGGCCGAGCGTGTGGTACATCAGCCCCTGATGCTGGCCAATCTCTTCACCGTCGACGGTGACAATTTTACCCGGCTGTGCGGGCAGGTAACGTCCCAGGAAATCGCGGAATTTGCGCTCGCCGATGAAGCAGATGCCGGTAGAGTCTTTTTTCTTCGCGGTGATCAGGTCCAGCTCTTCGGCGATTTTACGCACCTGCGGCTTTTCCAGCTCGCCGACCGGGAACAGGCTCTGGGCGATTTGCTCGTGGCTCAGCGTATAGAGGAAATAGCTTTGATCTTTATTGCCGTCCAGACCGCGCAGCAGCTGGCTTTTGCCATTCATGTCTGCACGACGCACGTAGTGACCGGTCGCGATGTAGTCTGCGCCCAGATCTTCTGCAGCGAATTCGAGGAAGGCCTTAAATTTGATCTCTTTGTTGCACAGAATATCCGGGTTCGGCGTGCGGCCCGCTTTGTACTCTTCGAGGAACAGTTCAAAAACGTTGTCCCAGTATTCTGCGGCAAAGTTAACGGTGTGCAGTTCAATGCCGAGCTTATCGCATACGGCCTGCGCGTCGGCGAGATCCGCAGCGGCAGTGCAGTATTCCTCGCCATCATCTTCCTCCCAGTTCTTCATGAACAGGCCCTCCACCTTATAGCCCTGTTGCTGTAACAGGTAGGCGGAAACGGAGGAATCGACACCGCCGGACATGCCGACGATCACTTTTTTCTGGCTATTATCTGACATGGAATACTCACGACATTGAACTTCAAGGCGGCGTATTCTATCACGCCCCCCCACCATTGGCACCCTCTGTAAACGGCCAGTTAAATGCGCCGATGACATCCAGCGGTAAGCGGCCAGCAGACTGCCAGCAGCGAATGCTTTCCGCAACCAGCGGCGAGCGCAGGTTTGGCGCGTTCAGGATCTCGTCGGCAGTGACCCACAGACAGCGGTCGATATCGTCATCCTGCGGCTCTGTGGCGCACGTTTCGCTAAGCTCAACGGCAAATAAAAAGCGCAGGAACGGAGTGTGATCGGGCGCGATCCACTGGTGCATACGGATGAAGTGCTGGGGTTCAGCGTGAATGCCGGTCTCTTCCCACAGCTCGCGTTTCGCGGCCTGCAGCAGGGTCTCATTGGCTTCAAGATGCCCGGCAGGCTGGTTCCACAGCGCTTTGCCGTTAATGCTCTCTTCGACAACAAGGAATTTACCCTTAGCGTGGACCACGCAGGCAACCGTGACATGAGGTTTAAACATAGTGACTCCTTAAGGGGTGACGTCTCGCCATTCGCCGTTTGCCAGCGTTTCCAGCGTGTAGCTGCCCATGGCGTAGCGAATCAGACGCAGGGTAGGGAAGCCGACGTGCGCGGTCATGCGGCGAACCTGGCGGTTGCGGCCTTCATAAAGGGTAATTTTGAGCCAGCTTGTAGGAATGGATTTGCGTTCGCGAATCGGCGGGTTGCGCGGCCACAGCCACTCCGGTTCATTCACGCGTTCAATACCTGCGGGCAGGGTGGGGCCGTCGTTCAGCGTCACGCCGCTGCGTAATTTTTCCAGCGTTTCTTCGTCCGGCTCGCCTTCGACCTGGACGAAGTAAATTTTACCGGTGCGTTTCCCGGGCTGCGTGAGCTTCGCCTGCAAGGCGCCGTCGTTGGTTAAGACCAGCAGGCCTTCGCTGTCGCGGTCCAGACGGCCCGCGGCGTAGACGCCCTGAACAGGTATATAGTCCTTCAGCGTGCTGCGCCCGGCTTCATCGGTAAACTGCGGCAAAACATCGTAGGGTTTATTGAACAAAATAACCCGCTTCGGCTGGGTTTCCTGCGGTCTTCTGGCGGCTTGTCGCGAGCTGAATCGCTCAACCCGGTGTTTTGTAAAAGAAGTTTTCTTCATGGTATTTTCAGGCGTTATCAATTGCCGCATTATAGCCTAATAACGAAGACCTTTCATGGCGCAGGACAATCAGGTACTATCGAAGGGCTCATTACAATTTATTAACATAAGATCAGTAACAACCAGAAGCGCTCGAAGGAGAGGTTAATGGAAAGCAAAGTAGTTGTTCCGGCGGAAGGTAAAAAGATCACCCTGCAAAACGGCAAGATTAACGTTCCTCACAATCCGATTATCCCGTTCATCGAAGGTGACGGTATCGGTGTAGACGTTACCCCGGCAATGCTGAAAGTGGTTGATGCCGCTGTTGAGAAAGCCTACAAAGGCGAGCGTAAAATTTCCTGGATGGAAATTTACACCGGTGAGAAATCTACTCAAGTTTATGGCCAGGACGTCTGGCTGCCAGCAGAAACGCTGGACCTGATCCGCGACTACCGCGTTGCTATTAAAGGCCCACTGACGACGCCAGTTGGCGGCGGTATCCGTTCCCTGAACGTGGCACTGCGTCAGGAGCTGGACCTGTACGTATGTCTGCGTCCGGTTCGTTACTATCAGGGCACCCCTAGCCCGGTTAAGCACCCTGAACTGACCGATATGGTTATCTTCCGCGAAAACTCAGAAGACATCTACGCGGGTATCGAATGGAAAGCCGACTCTGCTGACGCAGAAAAAGTGATTAAATTCCTGCGCGAAGAGATGGGCGTGAAGAAAATTCGCTTCCCTGAGCATTGCGGTATCGGCATTAAGCCGTGCTCCGAAGAAGGGACCAAGCGTCTGGTGCGTGCAGCCATCGAATATGCAATCACCAACGACCGTGACTCTGTGACCCTGGTTCACAAAGGC
The DNA here is from genome assembly GCF_055816715.1 of Enterobacter sp. PL_is514. Lineage (NCBI taxonomy): Bacteria > Pseudomonadati > Pseudomonadota > Gammaproteobacteria > Enterobacterales > Enterobacteriaceae > Enterobacter > Enterobacter sp. PL_is514. The sequence goes on from NZ_JBVPGN010000036.1 coordinate 733,714, forward strand.
AACATCATGAAGTTCACCGAAGGCGCGTTCAAAGACTGGGGTTACCAGTTGGCGAAAGAAGAGTTCGGCGGTGAGCTGATCGACGGTGGCCCATGGCAGAAGATCAAAAACCCGAACACCGGCAAAGAGATCATCATTAAAGATGTGATCGCCGATGCGTTCCTGCAGCAGATCCTGCTGCGTCCTGCAGAATACGACGTGATTGCCTGTATGAACCTAAACGGTGACTACATCTCTGACGCTCTGGCAGCACAGGTTGGCGGTATCGGTATCGCCCCTGGCGCGAACATCGGTGACGAGTGCGCCCTGTTCGAAGCGACCCACGGTACTGCACCAAAATACGCAGGTCAGGACAAAGTGAACCCAGGCTCTATCATCCTGTCCGCAGAGATGATGCTGCGTCATATGGAATGGTTCGAAGCCGCAGACCTGATCGTTAAAGGTATGGAAGGCGCGATCAACGCGAAAACCGTAACTTACGATTTCGAACGTCTGATGGAAGGCGCTAAGCTGCTGAAATGTTCAGAGTTTGGCGACGCGATTA